>JAXHOC010000085.1:0-275522 GCA_034519725.1 Agrobacterium sp. | reverse complement strand
TTATATTAGTAATGCCCAAATTATCATACCCATGCCTACTACCTTTTTCTAATTTGGCTTAACTTATTTTCAGAAACAAAATTCAATACATTGTTATAAAATCAGCGAACAAATTTATGGCTTGCAATAGTTGTTTTTTAACCTCCATATTGCCATGTATCTTCCCATTTTTAGTCTTGGAGAGAATTTGGTCTAATCCAGAGCTCACTTCAGCACGGAAGTGGACTCACCAAACAACATTGCAACTAAAGGCCATAGAAAGAAATCGCATTGCCGCCGAATACAGCATGATTTCAGCTGGAGAAAGCTTGCCACACAGCATTAATGCCAGTTCATGCCAACGGTTGTAATTGGCTGCGCATAATTAAGTACCGGCCAATCACTCCCCCATAGCAAACGCGCACAACCAAAGTGTGCCAATGATGCTCAACATATGGCTTTAAACATTGTTCATCTGCATTAGGTGGTGCTTCAGTAAGAAGGGCTGTTAAGCTTGCAATACATTTGGAAACACCGCCAGAGCCGCTATGTCCGCACCATTCATCATAACCATTACCTTTTATGTTTGGCTTGCTGCGTGATCAATAACAATTTTTAACTTTAGGTAACGATTGGCGATCACCGCCAAATTTGTCAAATGTTTTTGTTTTACTAAAGCATCAAAGGTCAAATTTTTAGCAGCCAATTCGCGAAACAATGGCTCAAGTACTGGTTGCAACATCCAATCCACATCAACAATATCTTGAATGATTGGGCGAATGCCCAACAACTTAGGATGCTGAGATATTTCCGCAAGCTGTGTCATACCTTGCTCTCCGGCCATATCTACCCAGCCCACAACACCGGCAACAAAGGAGTCTGCTCGGCAAGTGACAACAGAAAACGGGTTTCGTCTATCGTTGGTGCCGCTTGCACTAACACGGTTTGATCAATGCCGCTTTCCACCAACAAAGGCGCTGGTCCGACGGGGAGAAAATTCTTATAAATAGGTGCCAAGGCATCTGTTAGCCAGGCGTAGTCCCCTCGCGCTAATTGCCAAAAATGTTGATGTGCATCGATGCGTCTCATAATTGAACCGATTGAGTTATTTTTCTCATTATAAAATCAACGAACTGCATAGGCAGTGATTCTTTCCGCTTTAAATTCCTTGCGAAACTCTCGTGGAGTACACTGTTTAAATTGCAAAAATCGTCGATTAAAATTAGATGTGTTATAGAACCACAACGTTCAGCAATTAACGAAATCGATAAGCCGCTAGTTAATAGCAATGAGCAAGCCTTGGCGATACGCAATTTATTAATCAGCTCGGTAAGCGTCTGCTCTGTTCGCTTTATTTAAAAAACCGGTGAAAATGATTGGTACTCATATGCACTTGCGCGGCCAACTCTTCCGCACTTAAGTCACAAGTGTAATGCCGATGAATGTAAACCAATAATCCGATCAATTTTTTCTGATGCGCTATCCGGTATCACCTGCGGCGCATAGCGAGTATCACAAATTAATTTGGCCTGTTTATCTGCCAACATGATCATCAATATTTCCAACAACCCAACTAAGCGCCGTAGCGGGAAGGCGGCATTAGCCATTGCCTCAAAATGTAGTTGACACTGTGCAGCGATAGTACGACCAAATTCCACACCATGCCGACTTTTTGCTAACAAATCCTGCAAAGGCTTTAACTCTGGTTGATGCGCCATTGCTTCAATCCATTGCGTCGGCAACTGCGCAACATAGGTGAGATGTAGACCCGGCACTAAAGTATCGCTAGAGCACCAGGTATGAGGCGGCTGGGGGCCGAGAGCAACACCAAATCCTGATGATCATAACTTGCAATATGGTCACCGATATAGCACGCTGCCCTCGACGCTGTTCAGGGTAAGACAAATTTCGTACTCGGATGATAGTGCCAATTAAAGAGTTTCTGGGAGAGCATAAAGCCAGTATCGCCATGACGAATTCTCGGTAGGTAAAATTTTTTCATACATAGGTTTCATATACGCTACCTGACAGCACGTAACTGTTACTTACAATAACTAAATAGCTAACTTAGTAGATGGCGATAGATTAGTATTATTTTTACCCAAAAGAAATCGATAAGATTTTCAGCGCATGGCTATTCAACCAAACCTCATGCTCGCTAACGTTTTAATACTTACAGGTAGCCGATGTGTACACGATCACTGCACATCAATAGCTCCTCTCAGACAGGCCTTTCCTATGATCCACTCTACGCTCAGCACCAATCGCGCCCGCTCAATCGATGTATTTCGCGGTATTGTTATTTTTACGATGGTGTTTGTGAATGAGCTATCCGGCATTATTGATATACCGCTCTGGATGAAACATTTACCTGCACAGATGCGGATGGCATGACATTTGTTGATCTGTCTTTCCAGCATTTCTATTTATTGTCGGGATGTCTATTCCCTTTGCTATTCAGGCTCGAGCCGACAAAGGCGATTCCGGGTTGACGATTTTTCAACACCTGATGCTGCGCGGTCTTGGTTTGTTGGTTATCGGTGTTTTTATGGTCAATGCCGAATACGGGTATAATGAAATGGCCATGAAAATTTCGATATCACTGTGGACTTTCACAATGTATATAGCAATATTGTTAATTTTCTCTCATTACAGCAAACGGCTTTCGTCAGCGCTCGCTATCGCTGCAAAACTATTGGGGGTTACTATTCTAGTGACTCTTTGGTGGCTGTACCAAGGCTCGGAAAGTACGGGGATGACGCCACAGTGGTGGGGCATTCTTGGCTTGATTGGTTGGGCGTATTTAATCGCGGGAGTACTTTTTTATTAATTCGTCAGTTCTCCGCAATAAGCATCAACTCAACTTATTAATAGCGGCAGCACTTGCACTTATCGCTTTATTTTATGGTTTAAATCAATTGGCACTAACAGAGCGCCCTATTCTTCAATGGTTGATCGACAATAACCGCAATCATACCCATGCAGCCATTGTATTGGCCGGTATTATTCTTTCTCAGTTGATGTACTCCCCCATACTGGCGGCTCATAAATCCTGAATTACTTTGCCCTTTCTACTGTTGCCGCATTCTTGGCTTTTGGCTCATGGCAGCTATCTCCTATTTCAAAAATTTGGGCAACCCCTAGCTGGGCACTATTTAGCATCTTATTTTGTTGTTTTATTTTTGGTGCGATCTACTGGTTGGTTGATATCAAGCAGCAGTCTGCCAGGCCAGCTTTTTGAACCAAAATTTAAAACCCCTTATTGGTTTATATTTTGCCTTACATCCTTCTTTCTCTCTTTGGGGTATTCGGCTTTTCGCTACGTCCAGATATGTTTAATAGTGGCATACCTGGCATCATTTGGAGCCTAGGTTTTGCTTGTACTATTATGGCAATGGGAGCACTATTAACGAGGGTCGGGCTACGAGTAAAACTCTAGTCATGCGATTTCGTCACCTATAAATTACCCATTTTATATAGAGAGGAAAAATACGATGGGAATTGAAGCAAAAGGCAGCTCGGGGACTTATGCAGAATGTCCTGAATGTCATCATGTTATTAACCACGGATTCCAAGTGTGCCAAAGCTGCGGGCATACCGTCAGCGCGGAAGAACAGAGCGCCATGCAAAAACTGTTAATTGCCAACGTGTTTCGATTCGCCTTTGTCACCACCATCGTTTTTGCATTGGCATTTTATTTTCTGGGGAAATTTTAAAAAACAATTTTTTAAGGTTACGCGCGCACAGATAATAGCGGAACCTCTGATTATGGTGAAATTGAGGTAGTTAATCAGAGGTTCTCTAAACATTGTTGGTGCGCGAAAACCGTTATTATATTTTAAAACTTTCCAACTACTGCGATTGATTATTCACATAGGTCATAATATTAAGGTAGGTATCGGTCCAATATTTATCACGATTGGCCGCCAAGAACTCAACCAACTCCTGATGGGCTGTACTTGACACCGCAATGTGATCGCCACCAATACCATGAAAAATAATATTCACTACGCCACCATTTTTTGCAGCCTGCTTGACGTGCTTAATCAACTCCGCCCCTCTGACCATCGGGTAATGCGTAACTGATAAAGCCTTCCGGAAAATTCTTTTCATTACTTTTATCGCCACAAACTCAGCTTCGATTGCCGGCAGATAGTCTCCATCTAGCGTTTAGTATGGCCACATGGCGGCGTCGTGGTACGCGCCAACACCATCAATAGCATGCAAAAATGCATTAGCAACAACAATCTCATCATGCATTTGTTCTACTACACGCTTATCCATATCATTAAAGGCTTTCACCCAATCGGTGCCCGGCTGGAATTTGCTGCACGCATGATACAGGGTGTGGTTGCCCAGTTCGTGCCCCTGCTTCGCGACTGCGCCACTCGGCTAACCGCGCAGGGACAACCGGTGACATAGCATCAAATAAAATGAGGCTTTAATGTCATTTGCGTTCAATACCGGCACCGCATTATCCAGCTGGCTATTAAGCGCATCATCGTAGGACAAACTAACCGCAGCTTGCTGCCCCTTTAGGCCAAGTTAGCTTCTGCGCAGCACTTAGTGACGAGACCCCTAACACACCCATCAGAAAAATTAGTTTTACAACCAGTGTATTTTTCATTATCGACTCCCTAATCTATATCTCAATAGTAGAAAGCGGCTCTTTTCAGCCTAACAAATCATGAACACATAAGACGCAACAGAAACTCAATATTTGGATTCAATGAATCGATAAGACGCACTTATTGAATTTGCTTTCGCTCCAAAAGCACTAAATCAGCCTGATGCTGCCCAGCTCTAGAAACAATAATACTCGTTTTTGAGACAGCAATATTACACGTGGCGTTCCAGCAAAATCTACCGAGGCGTTAGTTGTAGTTATTTTTCGACCGCCCAGATTCAAATTCATAAAAATAAATATCGGCAGCATTCACAGTATCAACGAAATAATAAATCCCTTACTCAGAAAAACTTAACTCGTCTGGATTTCTGTAGTCAAACAAGTGTTCAGTGGAGTGGTTATTTTCTTATAAAAAGCGCACCCCTACTCCGATCAAACTCAATGCTCCGTCCATCGCTCAATTGATACAACACCGCTGTTTTTGCAAGAGATATCTGTTCTTCCTCCATGTGAATGTTAATTGTTACCCACTCCCACTCCTCACCTTGCTGACGGTTATAGCGAATATGCTGACCATCGCTTAACCAATGCGGATAAAAGGCGCGATCGTGCTGGTGCCCAAGTGCAGTCAATTCGCGCGTGAGAATAGAGAAACGATAAATTTGCCGCTGGTTGGATACTATCAACAATGATTTCGCATCTGGCGCCCACTGCAAACTGATAGGCAAAAACCCCGCAGGCAACGACTGAAGCAATACCGGATACACATTGGGCAATTCAGTGAGCCACAATCCCAAGTGTCCACGTGCATTGCGACTCGAAATAAAGGCTAGCTGATCCCTCCTCATCCGTTAAGGCAGGCAAATAATCCACTTGTGAGAGGGTGCAATAACGGTTGAATTAGACTCAGCAGATAAAACACCATTCAAACTCACACGATGCAAATTAAAATTAGGTAGCGCTTCGCTGACGACTAGTTTTCCTGATGGATGATAATCCAAATCAACAATATAACTCGGCGAGTGATAGAGCGCACTGCCGCAGTCCCCCGAAAGGTCAAGCGCTGTTAGTTGACCACCATGTAGCATGGTAGCGTTAGTGTTGTACCAACTCATCCCCCAAAATGCATTTTTCCGCTCAGCGATACGCTCAACAACTCCGGTTCTCAAGATTTAAACGCGACAAGGTAAAACGATATTCTTGATGATTGATTTCACTCATCAACAAAAATTGATTATCCGCTGACAAATCAATCATATCAGGATAAAAACCGGCAATAGCTTGCTCATGAGTACCAGTAAAGCGACCCGTGACTGAATCAAATTGTAACGACAACTTTATTAGGCTTCTTTCTCCATCTTCTTCTCTTGTTAGGTACAACTCATTATTTTTAGACCAGCCAACACTCGGTGGAAAATCCGTGCGCGGACAGATAATTAATGGCTGATCATCGACAAAGTTTGTTTTTCTGCTCATTCCCGCTAAGAAACTTTTATCCGCATCTCACACTGATCTTTTGTCTGCTGCGTATATACCAACCACCGCTCATCTGGCGACCAGTCAGCAATATATTCATCCGCTACTGAATTGAGAACAACTTGGTGATTGTTGCTAAGAAATTAACCAACACCAAGTTATAACCTTGCTCGCTTGACGTTTCGCTGTAAGCTAGGCTATTACCTGATGGTGAAAACTTTAAAAATGCACCTCTACACCAGGATTTTGAGCTTAGATATCGAGATGGAATATACAGCTCGCCAGAGGGTAGCGCCTACTCAGCCATGTCATTTATAGTAGAACGATTATTCTGCTCGAACAGCCAAAGCCATATTCCCACGACCAGAACAGCAACCGTAAAAACTCCTAATGCCAACCCTGCAAGCTTTTTTTGATACGCCAGATACACCGTTTTCGGTACCCTTGCTTGTTGTATTGGCGCACTTATCTCAGCAATTAATTGATAACCTTTACGCGGCACGGTTCGAATAAATATCGTCGATTTAGGATCATCACCCAAACTCTTTCGCAACAAGGTAATACACTGACTCAAACTGTTATCACTAACAACCAAGCCCTTCCACGCATCATTCAATAACTGCTCTCGCGTTACCGTCTCTGGGTAATGCGCCAGCAGACTAGCCAACACTTTTAACCCTTGCGCATCAATAGGTTCAGATTTTTCATTACGAAAAATAAGCTGATTGGTAAAGTCGACAAGAATGTTATTGAGTAAAATCTTATCGGTTGAGGTGATCGTCATTAATTTTTTCAGCCAATAGGTTAACGAAAAACTTCTATCTTATTGATTTAATAGGAATCACAACTTTCTCACAAGTTATTCACTACCCACTCAAGACCCGCACACCTTAGCTGCAGCATATTGCTCACTGTTCAACACGCAAATCAACCCATGCAAACCTATCCCCAAAGGATACCCCATGAAACGCCTGCTAAAAACACTTGGCATTATCGCCGCATTTGCTCTGATATATATTCTAATCGTCGTGCTTTATCAAACGCGTCCCTGGGTAAGCGCCGAATCTATTCCAGCCGATGTAGATTTACAGCGCGAGTCACGAACCTTTGCACTGAAACATCAACCGATTGCACAAATATGGGATAGACAGCTACCCTTATGGCGGCAACAATCTCACGCACCCTCGCTCTCTATTGCAGTAGGCCACGGCGGAGAACTTATCTGGGCTGGAGCTATTGGCTATAAAGATCTTGCGCGCAAAATACCTGCGCAACTGGATACGCGCTATCGCATCGGTAGTACATCAAAAGCGTTAACTGCGACGGGCTTAGCAAGGCTTTACGACTCAAGGGCAATTATCGCTCGACGCCCCCATACAAGATTATTTGCCGAATTATCCCGCCAGTGAAAAACCAACAACCCTACGCCAACCTCATGTCGCACCAAGCGGGGGTTCGTCACTATCGACCGCTTTGGCTGCCACCATTCAATGAATACTTGCTTAATAAGCCCTTTCTCACCGTTGAAGAGGGATTGCTGCTGTTCAAAGACGACCCACGAATCGCTACTCCAGGTGAGGAATTTCACTACAGCTCCTATGGTATCAATCTCGCCAGCGCCGTTACGGAGCAGGCAGCTAATCGCACTTTTTTGCAATTAATGCGGCAAGAGATATTTGACCCGCTGGACATGACTCACACTTATGGCGAAAAAGAGAGCAACCCAAAGGGAACCCAGTGGTATCAGTTACGCAGTGATGGAAAAGCTAGTCTTACCGCGCCGGTAAACAGTAGTTATAAATGGGCCTCAGGGGGATTTATGTCCACGCCGACTGATTTGGTTAAATTAGGCAATAGCTGGATTACATTAAAGCTATTTTCAGATGAAACACGACAACTATTTTTCACACCACAAACATTGGCGAATGGGGATATCAATCCACAGTCTTACGCCCTCGGTTGGCGCGTCGAGCAAAAGAAAATTGAGCAAATCAAAAAAGGGGAAGTTGATGTACGCATTGTTCATCACGGCGGTACCGCTCAGGGTAGCTCTGCATTTTTGGTGATATTTCCGGAATATGAGCTAGTTATCGCCGCAACAATGAATGGTTTGAGTGAAAATTTTGGTGTATTGAGCAATATTTGCTTTTCTGCAGCGGGGATGTATTTAGCGCAAGCGAATAATTGAGACTTGAATCAGTAGGTGTGGATACAGGCACTCCAACACCTAAATCCCGCTTACATCATCGGCTGGCGAATAATCGTTTTCCATTTTTCCGGCGCTGCGCGACGAATATCACTTAAATATATTTCATGGTGCTTGCCTGTTAGTTTTCCATGCGCGGCAATAAATTGATGAACCCGCTCAACCGTCGGCCCCTCTTCAGAAAAAGGACCTACATGTAAAATTTGCGCGCAGCGTCCCTCAACAAAAGATTCGAAGCGTAATTTATCCAAAGCAGGCAAACCTTTTTTAACTTTCACTGCATCTATTGCGCTCGCAATAACGGCTTGCGACACAAAATCCGGCTGATGAATCATCATCGTCCATTTCCACTGCGACTTGTCTTGATGAACAAAGGCATCCATATCATCTGCCCACCAAAGCCCCTCAAGTGGCATAACCGCATAATCAATGGCTTCAACACCCTTTTTGAGCATAAACTTTGCAGTGTAAGCAACAGAAAATAATGCCTCTATAGCTTGCGTATAAGCCAAGGACACTCCCGGTTCGCCTTGACCATCAATCATCAAATAATTGAATGCGGGAACATCAACCGCTACAACCTCTTTGACAGAAGCTTTATAGAAGTTTTTAAGGCTTTTTTTAAGATCTATTTTTTTCCATAAGCGCCCCTAAAATGGAAAAACAACTTATTGTCACTGGCCATTAGCGCGATTTTGCGCTCATAACAATTTTTTGCAAGGTTCCCTTATTGTTCTTCCACGCACTGGGAAAAGAGGTTTGCAAAACCACCACTACCGTGCCGCTTTGTTTAAACTCAATTAGCGAAAACGTATATAAAAACCGCGAGTGATCCTTTTCCGCCGAATACACTCGGGTCGTGACAATTTTATCCTTAACATCAAACACTTTTTCATCGGCATAGAGTTTAAAATTTTTCCGCTTTCCTTGAATATCCGCTATTTGCAATTCAAGAATATCTCTCCCCTGAAATCCTTCCGCAAGGTCTTCCGCTAAAAACTCAAAAACCCCAGTATTTTCGGCCATACCCCCCCCCCCCCCCCCCCCCCCCCCCCCCCCCCCCCCCCCCCCCCCCCCTACTCTTGGAGAAACACTGCAAATCATACGGATGGTCTTCCGTATTTTTGTACCACACCCAGGAGGAAACTTGAATGCTACCGACTGACTTTTTGTGAAAAAACCGGAAAATCATTTTTCGCATAAACCTGCCCGCTACTGAACAATAGCGTGACCATTAAAAATAACAAAACACTTTTTTTCACGGCGAACTCGACTCCAAACACTTCATGAAACCTCTCTTAGTTAATCCAGGAGAGGCAAGTCCATTAACCTGGTTGCAGTAACATTTCATTTAAGGCGCGCAATGCTTAACTGCCCATCCATCCACTGCATACGTTCACGCTGCCAACGAATCATTTCAGCAACTTCGGCATCATACGACCCAAGAATCACACGGGTATACTACAAGTCTTGCCAATAAAATATTCGCTATAGATAAATAGAAATTTTTCTCCTGCTGCTGATCAAGCCACAATGCACGCGCTTCTGCATATTGAAAAATCTGCTCTAACTTTCCTTCTGTTTTTAGCTCCTGCCAGCGCGCTTTCACTTTTGCATCAAACGCAGGGTCTTGAACAAGCGGTCAAACCAAGGAGCCTTGCGAATATGCCAGCCATAGGTTTTATCTACATCATCATAACCGGCATTACCCAAGCCTAAATCAAAATCCCAGATAGGACCAAAAAACAATTTTCCATCACGCTTTTTATGAAGGAATGCACTGGCCACCGCACCATCAACATTTTTAAATATCCTCATTGATAATGTAGTAATTAACCGCAGAATCCACATCAATATAAGCCGCATAGCCAACAACAGGGTCAGCAAAATCAGCACAACAACGCCGCCTCTGCATCGTTAAACGCTCGCCTGGGTGCTGACGCGCTATCGGTTTCCCGGCTGGCGGCTCGTCGATGCCATCGTCGATCTGCCTTTTGCGCTTCCCACCGCCGTTGCCGGCATTGCATTGACGACGCTGTTTGCGGGTAACGGCTGGTTCGGCTCCGTGCTTGCGCAATTCGGCATCAAGGTGGCCTATACGCCGCTCGGCATCATGGTGGCGATGGCCTTTACCAGTCTCCCCTTCATCGTGCGCACCGTGCAGCCGGTGCTGGAAGACCTCGATCCGGCGCTGGAAGAAGCGGCGCAATCGCTCGGCGGTTCCGATTTCGAAATCTTCCGCAAGGTCATCCTGCCGCTTTTGACGCCTGCGCTACTGGCCGGTCTTTCGCTCTCTTTCGCCCGCAGCCTCGGTGAATTCGGCGCCATCATCTTCATCGCTGGCAATCAGCCTTTCTCGACGGAGATTACCGCATTGCTGATCTTCATCCGGCTGGAGGAATATGATTATCAGGCTGCAGCCGCCATCGCATCCGTGCTGCTCATCGCGGCTTTCGTGATGCTGGCCTTGACCAACTACCTGCAGGCGCGTGCGCTGCGTTACACGGTGAGGAGCTGAGACATGAGCGCCATTTCCTCGCACCGCAAACCGCCGCGGGTCGGTGACACGCCCTGGGTTCGCCGCAGCCTGATCGCCTTCGTGCTCGTCATCGGCGCGTTTCTGGTCGTCGCTCCTCTCACCATCATCGGGGTCGAGGCTTTTTCGCAGGGCTGGAAGGTCTATTCCGCCACCATCATGCATCCCGATACCCGCCATGCCATCATGCTGACGGTGTTGACGGCGCTGATTGCCGTGCCGATCAACACGGCCTTCGGCGTCGCGGCCGCATGGTCGATCACCAAATTCGATTTTCCCGGCCGGCGTTTCCTGCTGGTGCTGATCGAGATACCTTTCTCGATCTCGCCGATCGTCGCCGGTGTCGCCTATCTCTTCGTTTACGGATTGCAGGGGCTGTTCGGGCCGTTCCTCGATGCGCACAACATCAAGATACTCTTTGCACTTCCCGGTATCGTCATCGCGTCGATGTTCGTCACGGCCCCGTTTGTAGCGCGCGAACTGATCCCGCTGATGCAGGCGCAGGGCCGCGATCTGGAGGAGGCGGCGACCTCGCTTGGCGCATCCGGCTGGCGCACCTTCTTTTCGGTAACGCTGCCGAACATCAAATGGGCTCTGCTTTACGGCGTGGTGCTGTGCAACGCCCGCGTCATGGGTGAATTCGGCGCGGTGTCGGTCGTGTCAGGCAATATTCGCGGCCAGACCAACACGCTGCCGCTGCATATCGAGCTGCTTTATCACGATTACCAGACGGCGGGCGCGTTTGCGTCGGCCTCCATTCTCGCCCTGCTCGCCGTCGTCACCATCATCGCCAAGGTGGCGCTGGAAGGGCGTGGTGCGGGGCGCGGAGCCAAAAAGACCAACGGCGATGCCGCCATCGCCACGGAGACCTGATCCCATGAAAATCCGCCTCGAAAATGTGGTGAAGACCTTCGATACG
Organism: Agrobacterium sp.; assembly: GCA_034519725.1. Taxonomy (GTDB): domain Bacteria; phylum Pseudomonadota; class Alphaproteobacteria; order Rhizobiales; family Rhizobiaceae; genus Agrobacterium. The sequence continues at coordinate 263,779 of JAXHOC010000085.1, read as the reverse complement.
TTCCGCGCGGTGCGCGATGTTTCGCTGGATATTGAAAGCGGCGAGCTTCTGGCGCTGCTCGGCCCTTCCGGTTCCGGCAAGACGACGATTTTGCGCATGGTCGCGGGTCTCGAATACAGCGATGGCGGCCGCATCTTTTTCGGGGATGAGGACGCCACCAATATTCCGGTGCGCGATCGCGGCGTCGGTTTCGTCTTCCAGCATTACGCGCTGTTCCCGCATATGACGCTCTACGAAAACATTGCCTTCGGCATGAAGGTATCGAAGGTCAAGCGCGACAAGGCGGCGATCGATGCGCGGGTGAAGGAACTGCTGAACCTGGTCAAGCTCGATGGTCTGGACGACCGTTTCCCGGCGCAGATATCCGGCGGGCAGCGGCAGCGTGTGGCGCTGGCGCGTGCGCTTTCGGTCGATCCCAAAGTGCTTCTGCTGGATGAGCCTTTTGGTGCCCTGGACGCCAATGTGCGCCGTGATCTGCGCCGCTGGCTGCGCGAAATTCATGGCGCACTGGGCATCACCACGATTTTCGTGACGCATGACCAGGAAGAGGCACTCGATCTCGCCGACCGTGTCGTCATCCTCAATCAGGGCGAAATCGTCCAGCAGGGCACGCCAAAGGAAGTCTGCCGCCAGCCGAACAGCGCCTTCGTCATGCGTTTTCTCGGCGATGCCAACCGGGTGTCTGGAGTGGCGCGCGGCGGCAAGGTCTATGTCGGCGACAACGAACTGCCTTTCTCCTACGGTCAGGCTGATGGCGCTGTCGAAATCTATGCCCGCCCCTCTGATCTGGAATGGGAAGATCTGCACGAGGGCATTCCGGCCTCGGTGGCGCGGGTTCTCGACCGGGCAGGCGAACGGCGGGTGATCGCCAGCACCGACGGCGGCGATCTCCTGGAATTCGACGTGCCGCCGGAAAACGATGTTGCGGCGGGCGATCGCGGTTCCGTCATCATCCGCCGGGCGAAGATTTTCCCGGCCGGGTGAGGGGCGCCCTCGCTGGTATCAGATCAGCAGCTCGAAAGAGGCCTCGGCCACCAGCCTGCCATTGACCAGCAGATCAACCTTGTGAACACCCGCATAGTGCTTGCGGGTGGTGAAATCGCGTATGGCGCGGCTGATTGACAGCGCGCATGTTTCGCCCGGCGGCAACTCGATTTCTTTCCACTTGAAGACTTTCGCGGAGGCGTCACCGCTTTTCTTGACGTAATGCACGGCATAATCGATCACCAGCTTCTGCGGACCTTTTGCCGTCGAGGTGAAGGAAGCTGAAATCCGCACCGGATTGCCAAGAGCGACCTTCTCAGGAGAGACCTGAAACGTCGAGAGCGCGATCCGGGCTTCCTCATGGGCGCCGAAATGGGAAAGTGCGGCAGCGTCGCCTTTCTTGATCAGCGTGCGCAAGGCCTGCCGCACGATCCAGCGTGTATGCGGGTTCTCCTTTGGCCATGTGTCGATCAGCGCCAGCACGAAAGCGGGATTGTCCTTGGTGATGTCGTTCAGATGGTTGGCGACGGATTTGCGCACGTAAAGCGCCTCGTCTGCCTTCATCGCATCGAGGATTGCGGTGACCGGCGACGGGTCGTCGATCAGGGGTTTGAGCTGGAACGACCATGGCAGGCGCGGCCGGCAGCCCTCGCTCGAAAGCCGCCGCACATGCTCGTTTTCGTGCCGCGACCATGTTTCCATCACGGCAAGCGTGCGGGCCATGTCTTTTTGCAGGAAATGGCGGATGGCGAATTCCGAGGAGCCGAAGCGGGTGAAATAGGGCAGCGCCTGCATGGAAAGATCGAAATCGTCGAGACCGTAAAGTGCGACATATTCCGGCAGAGAAATGGATGCGAAACCGTTGCCGATACCAGGCGCTGCGGCGGTCAGAATTTCGATATTGCGGGCATAGTCGCCGGGAAGCGTGGCATGCAGGCTGGTCGCCACCTGCCGCATGCGCTGCATGATGCCGAGAGCCTCGAGATTTTCGGTGGCAAGCGCCATGAAGGCGGCAACATCGAACGGCGCATGAACGGCCTTGGTCTGATCGGCAATGTGTCGCAGTTTTTCGCGGTTGAAGATTTCCTTCAATGCCGGTGCCGTCGTGTCGCTCATGTTGCCCTCAAAGTTCACTTTTTGTTCTTTTAGGGCAGGATGAGGCTGGAGGCAAGGGAAGGTAGTACGACCGCAAAAAAACACATACCAAATTTTGCTTCTTCGCAGATCGACGAAGGCCTTTCACTCCGTCATGCCGGACTAGATCCGGCATCCAGCCACGGCGTGTCTGCTCGTGGAAGAGTCTTTTGCGATCAAGGACTTGATCGCGCTGGACCCCGGATCCAGTCCGGTATGACGACGCGCGGAGATTCCGGGTTCGCCAAATTCAAGCTCAGGGCGGATATTGCCATCCGCCCTGAACTCGCGTCCAAAGCCTCAGCTCATCTGGCTGACGAATTTCGTCTCCAGATAGGCCTGAACCGCTTCCGAGCCGCCTTCCGTGCCATAACCGGAATCCTTGACGCCGCCGAAGGGGACTTCGGGAAGCGCAAGGCCGTTATGGTTGATGGTCAGCATACCGGCCTCGACCTGATGGCCAAGTGCATGCGCTGTCTTGACCGAGCTGGTGAAGGCGTAGGATGCAAGGCCGAACGGCAGGCGGTTCGCCTCGGTGATGGCATCGTCGAAGGTCGAGAAGCGGTTGATGATGGCGACGGGACCGAAGGGCTCGTCGTTCATGATCTTGGCGGTCACCGGCACGTTGGCGAGAACCGTCGGCTCGAAGAAGTTACCCTTGTTGCCGATGCGGCGGCCGCCGGTCTTCAGTTCCGCGCCGTGGGAAACGGCATCGTTGATGAGACCTTCCAGCGCCGGTATGCGGCGCTCATTGGCGAGCGGCCCCATGATGACGCCGTCTTCCAGGCCGTTGCCGACCTTGATCGCCTTCGTGGCTTCCACGAAACCTTCAAGGAAGCGATCCGCCACGCCGTCCTGTACGAGGAAGCGGGTGGGGGCGACGCAGACCTGGCCGGCATTGCGGAACTTGGCAAGCGAGGTCACCTCGATCGCCTTTTCGATATCGGCATCGTCAAAGATCATCACCGGCGCATGGCCGCCCAGTTCCATCGTGGCGCGCTTCATGTGCTTGCCGGCAAGGGCTGCCAGATGTTTGCCGATCGGCGTCGAACCGGTGAAGGAAATCTTGCGGATGACCGGATGCGGGATCAGATATTCCGAAATCTCGGACGGAACGCCATAAACAAGGCCGATGACACCAGCCGGCACACCCGCATCCACGAAGGCGCGGATGAGTTCCGCCGGCGATGCCGGTGTTTCTTCCGGCGCCTTGACGATGATCGAGCAGCCGGTGGCAAGCGCCGCCGAAAGCTTGCGGACGATCTGGTTGATCGGGAAGTTCCAAGGCGTGAAGGCGGCGACGGGGCCGACCGGCAGCTTGATGGCAAGCTGGGAAACACCGGTTGCGCGGGCCGGAATGACCTGGCCATAGGTGCGGCGGGCTTCTTCGGCAAACCAGTCGATGGTGTCGGCAGCGCCCATGATCTCGGTTGCCGATTGCGACAGCGGCTTGCCCTGCTCGCGGGTCATTATATAGGCGATCTTGTCCTTGCGCTCGCGCAGTATGTCGGCTGCCTTGCGCATGATCTTGGAACGCTCGAACGGCGAGGTGTCGCGCCAGACCTTGAAGCCACGCTCTGCGGCGGCGAGCGCCAGATCGAGGTCCGGCTTTTCGGCATGGGCAATCGCGCCGATGATCTCGTCGGTCGCAGGGTCGGAAACGGCGATCGTCTTGCCGGAAACGGCGTCGCGCCATTCGCCATCAATGAGAAGTTTGATGTCGGGATAGGTGTGCATAGGGGCTACCTTCATGATGCGGCCAATACGGCAATGTGCCGTCCAGCCCGGAGACGTGAACAGAATTTTCCTGACCGGACTATATCCGGCATCGCCGCTTTCGCTGCGCGGAACGGGTGTCGGGGCATTTCCGGCGAGAGGTACTGGGAGCGCCGGAAACGGAATTGACAGTGCTTATATTAAGTTGCGGGCTCCGTGTTTCAACCGTCCGCTCCGGCAATCGCCATGATTTTTTCTGTAAGGCGGAAGCTGCCTTCCGGCATTCCTTTCCGGCAGGCAGGCGGATGGCCAAGGTCCGCTGGTCTTGTCTGACAAGCGCGAATCATGCGTTTCTGTTTGTGCGCAGGAACGCAAATGCCACAATTCGGCCTTTGTCGCTGCCAACGGTCGGGCAAGAGGCGGCAGCTTGTGGCGTTGCCTTGCGTCATAACAGTGCGTGAAGTGTAAAAAAATACAATAAGACGGAAAAATTATCCAAACGGTTTACTGAAAACCTAGAGAAAACACGGATAAAATATCACTGAGGATATAACATTCATTCCTGATATATATTGCGAGCGTCGGTTCCCATGCCCCCTCAAAGGTTGGCGAATACCCCTCGACCTGAACGCTATCGATGGAGAAAGAGTATGAGTTTCGTCCGGGTACTTCTCAGTGCGTTCCTGTCGCTCGCGTGGCTTTCCTGTGCCGAGGCCGGAACGCTTGCCAAGCCGCAAGGCAAGCCGATATTGACCATCTCCGGAAACATCACCAACACCAATGCGGATGGCGCCGCGCAATTCGACCGCGACATGCTGGAAGCGCTCGGCATGGCGACGGTGGAGACCACGACGCCCTGGCACGATGGCCGCGTTCGTTTTGACGGCGTCTCCATGGCAAAATTGATGGATATCGTCGGCGCAAAGGGTACGAGCGTCACCGCCGTTGCGCTCAATGATTATGTGAGCACGATACCGGTTGAGGATTTCAAGAAATTCAACGTCATCCTCGCGATCAAACTGAATGGCAACTATATGACCGTTCGCGAAAAGGGTCCGCTGTTTGTCATCTACCCCTATGATAGCGACCCGGAATTACAAAAGCAGACCTATTATTCACGGTCCGCATGGCAAGTCGCCAAATTGATAGTGGAATAAAGGTGCCGTTTGCGAAAACTTGTGGCGGTGATCATCTGTTGCTTCGTCCTGGCAACAGGCTATATCGCTTTCGTCATTGCCGAGCGTCAGACCGCTTTGCAGAAATTTGCCCGCTATAATGACTCGTGGGCGGTCAGCCAGACCGTGGCGGAATATCTTCGGCTTCAGAACAAACTGGCCGTGTTTGCGCTCAGCCCCGGTTATATCGACCGGGACGAATTGCAGCTGCGTATGGACATCATGCTCAGCCGCCTGGAGCTTTTGAAGCAGGGCAATCTTGGCGCCTTCATCAATGAAAAACAGCAATGGCGGGATCTGGTAACCCGCCTTGACGCCGTTCTGGCACGTCTGGAACAGCAGATAAGCACGCTGGAGCCAAAGAATGTCCCGGATCTGCTCTCCGAGATGAGCGCGCTCGATGCGCCGATGACGACGCTGGCATCGTCTTCGGTCGCCTTTGACGTCAATCTGATCGATACGGCCCATGAGGACGTGCGCAAGCTGCATATCGTCTACACCGCACTCGCGGGCGGCTTGATCCTGTGCGGTATCGCGCTGGTCATCTTGCTGCTGCGCCAGAACGATCTTTTGAACCGGGCGCAAAAAAGCATGCGCGGGCTGACGGACGACCTGCGCGCCGCCACGCTTGAATTGCAGGCGAAGAATGTCCGGCTGGAGCATGATGCCTATCATGATGCGCTGACGGGTCTGCCGAACCGCTCGCTGTTCCGGCAGGAACTGATCGAGCGGTTGCGCCGCTCCTTCGGCGGCAACGGGACGACGGCCATTCTTCTGCTCGATCTCGACGGGTTCAAGGACGTCAACGACACGCTCGGCCACGATTCGGGCGATGCCCTGCTTCAGGCCGTGGCGCAGCGCCTTTCAGGCATCGGCGGTGACTACGACATGGTCTGCCGGCTTGGCGGCGACGAGTTTGCCGTGGTCTCCGATGATCTCAACGAGGACACGGCGCGCCGTCTCGCTTCCAAGCTTATCGAGCAGATCAGCCGCACCTACCAGCTGGGCGAGCAGGAAGTCAAAATCGGCACCTGCATCGGCATCGCCATATCGCACGGTACCGTCGATGCGGATGAATTGTTCAAGCGCGCCGATCTGGCTCTCTACGAAGCCAAGGCCATCGGCCCCGGCCGGGCGAGCGTTTTCAAGGTCCGCATGCAGAAGCAGCTGACTGAGAAGAAATCCTTCGAGGCGGATCTGCAGACGGCGCTGCAGAACGACGAGATGGAGGTCTATTACCAGCCGCAGGTGGCCACGCAGACCCGCAAGCTGTGCGGCTTCGAGGCGCTGTTGCGCTGGAAGCATCCGGTGCGGGGCGATGTGCCGCCCAGCGTGTTCATTCCCGTTGCGGAAAGAACAGGCCTTATCCATTCGCTCGGAAAATGGGTGATGGAAACCGCCTGCCGCGAGGCGATGAGATGGGATGAGGACATGAAGGTGGCGGTCAATCTCTCGCCGGTTCAGTTCCACAGCACCAACCTCATCCAGAACGTGATGGGTGCGCTGGAGAAAAGCGGGTTGGAGCCCAGCCGGCTCGAGCTTGAGATCACCGAATCGATCCTGCTGAACAAAAGCGACCAGACGATCAACACGCTGACGCGGCTGAAGGCCGTCGGCATCCAGATCGCCATGGACGATTTCGGCACCGGTTATTCCTCACTTGCGAATTTGCGCGGCGTGCCCTTCGACAAGATCAAGATCGACCGGTCATTCCTGCGCGATATCACCAGCGACCGCGATGCACTCGCGATCGTCGAATTCGTGGTTGGGGTCGGGCGCAGCCTGCGAATGACCACCATCGCCGAAGGCATCGAGACGGAGGAGCAATATGAATGCGTCAAACGTCTGGGATGCGATCTGGTGCAGGGCTATCTGATCAGCAGGCCGTTGCCGGCCAAGGAGCTGGTGGCCTGGAGTTCGGTTTGAACGCCTTTGCTTGCGAACAGGCCAAGGCGTGGCAGATTTGCAGAAGGATAGATCGTCGTCTGCGAAAACCGATACCGGTTGCCGCACCGATACTATAGAGCAGTCGCAGTCGATCCGGGATCGTTGTAGCGACGCGACCGGGTTTTGAGAAAGGGCTTCGAAAACATGGAAATACTGGACGTGCATGGAGTGGCCCTGCCTCTCTCTTCCGATGAGGTCTCGCCTGTCATATGGCAGGCGCTGACCGACGGCAGCTATGAGGCGAAAGAGGCCCGCAGCGTCCTGAAAGCCATCAAGCCCGGCGACCGCGTGCTGGAATTGGGCTCCGGCATCGGCATCATTACCTCGATCATTGCCGGCATAAAGGATGTTTCGGTATGGGCATTCGAGGCCAATCCGTCCACGGCAGCACTGGCGGAGCGGGTGATCAAGGCCAATTGCCGGGGCAATGTCGTGTTTTCCCAGGGGCTTCTCACCGCCGACGAGCCGCGCACCTATCCGTTTTATGTCCGCAAGGATCTCTGGATGTCGTCGATGGACGAAAATCAGGGTCCTTATGAAAGTCGCATCGAAATCTCGTCCGAGAATATCGATGCGTTTGTCGCCAGCCGGGGCATCACCGCGCTGGTGATGGATATCGAGGGCGCGGAACGCGATCTGCTGGGCAATGCCGAGCTTGCCGGCGTGGAGCGGATATTCGTCGAGCTGCACGATCACCTTTACGGTCTTGCCGGGGTTCGCGATATCATGCAGGCACTGACAGCCAAGGGATATGCTTACGATCCGCGCGGTTCACGCGGCCCTTGCGTGTTGTTTTCCAGGGACGATAGCCCGAGGGAATACGATCCCGAGGTGGATTGAAAGCCCGAGCGCCTTTGGCGGGGTTGGTTTTCCGGAGGAGCGCTCGCGCGTGATTGATGATAAACAGGAACGCACCTTATCCGGTTCGCGTCCTCTGTCGCGACCTTCAGGTTTCGGTGCCGTTTAGGGCCGATGCCGGAGCGTAAAGCCATTATTGCGAAAGCGGCAATTCATTACGAATTATTATTGCAATTGTTGCGGCTGTGTTCCTGCGTCATCATCCCTCCATCAAACCGGCGCACAACAAAGATCGCACCGGAAAACGCCAACGCAACCGAAGGAGAACGATCATGGGCTTTGTTAAGACGACAGATGGAACGGACATCTTCTACAAGGACTGGGGCCCGAAGGATGCTCAGCCGATCGTGTTTCACCACGGCTGGCCGCTGAGCGCCGACGACTGGGATGGGCAGATGCTGTTCTTCCTCGCGCAAGGGTATCGCGTCGTCGCCCATGATCGCCGTGGTCACGGCCGCTCTGCGCAGGTGGCCGAAGGTCATGACATGGACCACTATGCCGCCGACGCCTTTGCCGTCGTCGAGGCGCTGGACCTGAAAAATGCCGTGCATATCGGCCATTCCACCGGCGGTGGCGAAGTGGCGCGTTATGTTGCCAAACATGGCGAACCCGCAGGCCGCGTTGCCAAGGCCGTTCTGGTTTCCGCCGTGCCGCCGCTGATGCTGAAGACCGAAGCCAATCCGGAAGGCCTGCCGATTGAGGTTTTCGACGGCTTCCGCTCAGCACTTGCCGCAAACCGCGCGCAGTTCTTCCGCGATGTGCCGGCCGGCCCGTTCTACGGCTTCAACCGTGATGGTGCGACCGTTCAGGAAGGCGTGATCCAGAACTGGTGGCGGCAGGGCATGATGGGCAGTGCCAAGGCGCATTACGATGGCATCAAGGCCTTCTCGGAAACCGACCAGAACGAAGACCTGAAGGCAATCAGCGTTCCCACACTCGTGCTGCACGGTGAAGACGACCAGATCGTGCCGATTGCGGATGCTGCGCTGAAATCGGTGAAGCTGTTGAAGAACGGCACGCTGAAGACCTATCCCGGCTTCTCGCACGGCATGCTGACCCTCAACGCCGATGTGCTGAATGCCGATCTCCTGGCCTTCATCAAGGCTTGATCCCTCGAGAAAACTGGAATGCGGCCGGATACCTGGCCGCATTTCGCCGTTTTGCGTCAAGCCAGACGGGCTTGCCAGTCGCTGCGATAGGCACGAAGCCCGGCAATGGTATCAGGCGCGAAATGACGCTCGTGGCCGGCAAGCGGCTTGATGCCGGTGAGGAGTGCGGCACCGGCGCTGGTGCCGGTGGAACCGCTGACGGCGATGACGTCAGTATCGGCAAAACCGGCGAGTGCCTTGAGATAAAGCCCGTTGCTGGCGAATGGCCCTTCGACCAGTATCGGACCTTTCCGCCCGATAAGCGACAGGCTGAACTCCGTCATCAGGGCGAGATAAAGCGCCGCTGCCGCGTGCCGTTCCGCAACCGTCGCATTGTCGTCGGCAACCCAACGCGCTGTTTTGCCGGGGAAGGGGCCGGAACCGCTGACGACGCTGGGCAGCAGCATCATGCCTTTGGTCAGCACGCTGCCAAGGGCTGCTTCGATGTCTTCAGCAGGTGCTATCCCGAATTGCTGCGTCAGCGTTTCATATTCCCTGCCGCCCATGAAGCGGGAAGAGGGAACCGGACGTCCGAGGGCATCGACATTCAATAGTGTGTCGCGGGCGGGGTCGAGCGCATCCGCCGTGCCGCCGATGGCGAAATTCACCACCCAGGTACCGGTGGAGACAACCGAAAAATCACCCTGCCGGCGCAGAAGGTGCGGCAGCAATGATGCGTTGGAATCGTGGATGCCGCAATAAACCGGCATATCCGGCGAAAGCCCGGTTTCCTGCGCCAGCGATTTGCGGACTGGCCCGAGGACATCGAAGGCCGAGCGCACCGGTGCCATCAATTGCTGGATGCCCAGACGCTCGACCAACGACGAAAATGCCTTTAGCCGTGGGTTCCAGAGGTCGGTATGGCAACCGAGCGAAGTCGTTTCGGTGGCCTGAACGCCGGTCAGCCGCCCCGCCCAATATTGTGCATAGGTGACGATGCTGCGCACGCCGGTGAATTCATTCGGAAAGGCGGTTTTCTGGAAATGGATTTGCGCGCCAAGGTTCAGTCCAACGGGAAGCAGCGGCGAGCCTGTCTCGGAAAAATCAGGCCTGAGGCCAAGATAAGCCTCCTGAATGGCGGCGGGATAGCTGTGCTCGTAGTCCAGCACCGGCATGGCAAGATCGCCGTTTTCGTCAAGAAGGGCCGCTGCCGCGCCATGGGTGGTGATGGAAATCGCCTCGAAACCCGGTTCCTCACCGAACCGGCGCAGAGAGGCGAGAATGAAGCTCCAGAGCATCTCCACATCGTAATGCGGATAAATGCCGTCACGAAGGACGGGGTTGGAACGCCTGTCGCCGGCGATCTCCTCGCCGCTTTCGGTGTCGATAACAACGACCTTGGCATTGGTCTTGCCGATATCGATGACCGCGACGCGGCCGGGCTTGATCGCATCGCTCATGGCAGGTGGAACACCGTCACGAGGTCTTTGGCGATGGGTGAATTATCCGGGTTGCTCTCCATGATATCAGCCATATGCGCCCACCATTTCTTCATCACCGGATGCTCCGGCAATGCCGCCATGCCGTGGTTCGTCGGGCGGGTCAGCACGCCGAACAGGATGTTGGTTTCCGGGTCGAGATGGATCGAATAATCGCTCACGCCCGCATCCTTTAGAAGCGCTACCAGTTCCGGCCATATTTCGTCATGGCGTCTTTCGTATTCCGCCTGCTTGCCGGGAAAGAGTTTCATCTTGAAGGCGTGTTTTTCGAATTCCGGCATGGCTCAGCCTTTCATTGCTCAGTTTCTGAAGGCGCGAAGGCGGCGCACGACGATGGGGATGGCGATGGTGATGATCAACAGCAGGCCGACGAAGATCGACATGACGATACCAGGCACGTTCAGCAGTCCGAGGCCGAAGGTGACGAGGCCCATGACGAAGGCGGCGATGACGACACCTGCAATGGTGCCGGAGCCGCCGAGAATCGAAACGCCGCCGAGCACCACCATGGTCACCACCTCAAGCTCCCAGCCCTGCGCAATCGAGGGGCGGGTGGAACCGAGCCGCGAGGTGAGGCAGACGGCGGCGATGCCGCTCATCAGGCCGGTCAGAAGAAACAGGATGAACTTCACCCGTTCGACGGGAATGCCGGAGAAGCGGGCAGCGAATGGATTGTTGCCGATGACATAGACCTGCCGGCCGAAATTGGTGGCGTGCAGGAGAATGGCGAAGATGACAGCCATGGCGAGGAACAGCACGAATTCGAAGGAGATGACGGAATAGACGTAACCCTGCCCGAAATAGGCGAAATCCGCCGGATATTTGCCATAGGCCTGATCACCCAGCACCATATAGGAAATACCGCGAAACAGGCTCATCGTGCCGATGGTGACGACGATGGATGGCAGCTTCAGGCCAGCGACGAGAAAGCCGTTGAAAGCGCCGCAGAGCAGCCCGGTGCCGATGCCGATGGCGACGAGGCCCGGCGTGCCGATGCCCATCTGCACCGCCGCACCCATGGCGGTGGAGGCAAGCGCGATGATGGCGGCGACCGACAGGTCGATTTCTCCGGCGATGATCAGCAGCGCCATGGCAAAGGCGATGATCGCCTTTTCGGTGAAATTGAAGGTCGCGTCCGACAGGTTCCAGGCGTTGAGGAAATAGGGTGAGGCGAACGAATTGGCGATGAAGATGAGGATCGCGACGCCAAGCAGCAGCACTTCCCAGCTTGCCAGGAGACGGCGCAGCGGCGTGCCGAGCTTGTCTGGAATGATGCGCGGCTTCTGGGCGGGTTGAGAATTCGTGCTCATGCTGCGGCCTCCCTGGCCTGATCGCTTGCCGCCCGGTCGCGCAGGATGATGCGGCCTTTTCGGGCTTCGGCGCGGGCGTTGAAGACGACGGCGAGCACGATCACCACGCCTGATATCGCCATTTGCGCGAAAGGCGAGATGCCTATGACAGGAAGTGCGTTCTTGATGACACCAAGGAACAGTGCGCCGAGGACTGCGCCTGCCACCGAGCCGATGCCGCCGGCAATGGAAATGCCGCCGATGACATTTGCCGCCACACTATCCAGTTCGAAACCGGCGGCGATATCCACATAGGCGACGGCATAACGCGACACCCAGAGATAGCTGGCAAGTCCTGCGAGCGCACCAGACAGGACGAAAGCGAGAAAGCGCGTACGGCCGACATCGATGCCGGCATAGACCGCAGCGCCCGGATTGCCGCCGGAGGCATAGGCCGAGCGGCCAAAGGACGTGCGGCTGAGCACCAGCCATGCACCGGCGATGATGAGGATGGCGACCCAGGAAAGAACCGGCATTCCGAGGATCATGGTGCGCGGCACGTTGAGGAAGGTTGGCGAAAGCTGGTGCGCGTTCACCCAGCCGCCGCCCGACAGCACGAAGGCCATGCCGCGATAGATGGTGAGCGTGCCGAGCGTGACGACGATGGGCGGAATGCCGAGCCACCAGACGAGAATGCCGTTGATCGATCCTAAAAACGCGCCGATGCCGACTGCCATGGCGATGAGAAAGGGCAACGGAATGCCGGGAAAGGCGGCATTGGTCATCGCCACCGCCATGCCGGTGAAGGCAAGGTTGGCGGCCACCGAAAGATCGATGGATTTGGTGAGGATGACCGCCATCTGGCCAAGCGCCAGGATGATGAGGATGGAGGTATCGTTGAAGATGTTGACCAGATTGGCGGGCTTGCCGAAACCGGGCGCGCGCAGCGCAAAGCCGGCGATCATGATGACGATGATGCCTGCCAGCAGCCATTCGCGATTTTTGAGGAAACGTTGCATGTTTTTGCCCCTCTCAGGCGTTGCCGGTGGCGGCGCGCACCAGCTTTTCCGGAGAAAAATCGGCGCGTTCGAACAGGCCCGCCATCAGGCCTTCGCGCATGACGATGGCGCGGTCGGACATGCCGAGAATTTCGGGAAGTTCGGATGAAATCATGATGATGGAGAGGCCTTCGGCGGCAAGCTCGCTGATGAAGCCGTGCACGGCGGCCTTGGAGCCGATGTCGATGCCCTTGGTGGGTTCATCGAGAATGATGACTTTTGGCTGGGTGGCAAGCCATTTGCCAATCACCACCTTCTGCTGGTTGCCGCCGGAAAGCGTGCCGACAGGCACGGAGAGCGCGGCGGCGCGCAGGTCGAGGCGGGAGGCATATTTGCGCGCCAGCGCAAATTCATTGGCGGCAGCAAGAAAGCCCTTGCGCGAGGTGCGCGCCAGGGACGGCAGCGACATGTTCTGGTAGATCGGCATGTCCAGCGCCAGCCCGTGGCGTCCGCGCTCTTCCGGCACATAAACGATGCCGGCGCGGATCGCATCTTCCGGCGAACGGATGGTAAGTGGTTCGCCGTTCAGCATTATCTGTCCGGAGGCCGGGCGGGTGATGCCGAACAGCGACTGGCACAGTTCCGACCGCCCGGCGCCGATCAGCCCGTAAAGGCCAACAATCTCGCCCTTGCGCAGGTCGAGGGAAATATCGCGAAATTCGGTCTGGTGCGAATAATTGCGGATCGACAGAACCGTTGGACCGAGGGTCACCGCCTGCTTCGGAAAGGCGTTCGTCACGTCGCGGCCAACCATCAGCCGCACGATTTCGTCCTGCGGTGTGGCGGCAAGATTGCCCGCGCCGACCATCTTGCCGTCCCGGAACACGGCGTAATTTTCGGCGATCTCATAGACCTCGTCGAACTTGTGGCTGATGAAGAGGATCGCCTTGCCCTGCCGCTTCAGATTTTCGACGATGCGGAACAGATCGTCGATCTCTTTTCGTGAAAGGGCAGCGGTCGGCTCGTCCATGATGACGATCCGCGCCTCGACGGAAAGCGCGCGCGCTATGGCCACGAGGTGACGCTGCGCGATGGAAAGGTCCTTCAGCCGGATCGACGGATCGATGGTGCTTTCAAGCTGTTCCAGCAGGACCCTGGCGCGCGCATTGATGCCCTTCCAGTCGATAAGGCCGAAACGGCCTTTTGGCGCATGGCCGAGGAAGATGTTTTCACCGACGGACAGTTCGTCGAACAGCACGGTTTCCTGATGAATGGCGGTCACGCCGGCATTGATGGCATCCTGCGCGCCATGAAACGTGACTGGCTGGCCATCGAGAAGGATTTCGCCTTCGTTCGGGCGGTAGATGCCGGTGAGGATCTTGACGAGCGTGGATTTGCCCGCGCCGTTCTCGCCGATCAGCGCGGTGACCCTGCCGGGATAAAGCGCGATATCGACGCCATCCAGCGCCTTCACGCCCGGAAATACCTGGCTGATGCCGCGCATTTCCAGAATGGGCGTCGCGCTGGAAGCCTCTGTCATGTTTAAAGTTTGGGTTTCAGCACGCATCATTCCGTCTTACCGGTCAGTTTGAGTGAAGCGGCAAGGGGCACCCCCTCTGCCCTGCCGGGCATCTCCCCCTCAAGGGGGGAGATCGGCAGGAGGAAAACGCTCGCTCACTCGCAACGTTGGAGATGGCCAAGAGGCCACCCCGAATCGATCTCCCCCCTTGAGGGGGAGATGTCCGGCAGGACAGAGGGGGGTATCCTCCGCCCGCCGTCGACAACTTCTCAGATCAGAAAATCTTCGAGAACTGATCGATATTCTTCGCGTCGTAGATGAACGGATCGGCCATGGCCGCTTCGCTGTTTTCGCCAACCTTGATCTTGCCCATGCGGCCGGCTTCGATTTCCGAGCCCGGCTTGCCGTCGGCTTCACCCTTCACAAGGCGATAGGCAATCTGGGTGGCGGAATAACCGAGGTCGATCGGGTTCCAGATGGCGAATTCCTTGGTGGCGCCGGATTTGATGGCGCCGGCCATTTCGGACGGCAGGCCAAGGCCCGTGACGAAGACCTGGCCGATCTTGCCGGCATCCTTCACGGCCTGAGAAGCCGCGAGAACGCCAACCGTCGTCGGTGCAACGATCACCTTCACATCGGGATGCGAGGACAGCAGGCCCTGCGCTTCGCGGTAGCTCTTGTCGGCGAGATCGTCACCATAAACTGTCGTGACGAGGTTGAGGCCGGGGAAGTCCTTCAGCTGCTTCTTCATCTCGTCGATCCAGATATTCTGGTTCGTGGAGGTGGTGGTGGCCGAAAGGATGGCGAAATCACCCTTGCCGCCGTCCAGATGCGCTGCCGCAAGCTGCAGGCACATCTTGCCGATCAGGGCGTTGGACGAGGGGTTGAGCTGGAGAATGCGGCCCTCAGGCGCCACGCCGGAATCCCAGGAAATGACCTTGATGCCGCGCTGTGCCGCCTTTTTCAGCGCCGGAACTACGGCGTCGGGGTCGTTGGCGGAAATGGCGATGGCATCCACACCCTGCGCGATCAGCGAATTGATGACCTCGATCTGGCCTTCCGCCGTGGTGCTGGTCGGACCCGTATAGATGATCTCGACGCCGCCGAGGTCTTTTGCAGCCTCCTGCGCGCCCTTGTTGGCGGCTTCGAAAAAGCCGTTGCCGAGCGATTTGACCACCAGCGCGATCTTCATGTCGGCTGCCTGGGCAATGCCGCCAAGGCCTGCGACGGAGAGCGCCGCGCTGAGTGCCAGGACACTCGTCAATGTTCTGCGTGTAAGTTTCATGTTCTTTTCCTCCCGTTTTTGAACCCATTACTCTCCTCGGCGCTTCCTCAAGCGACCGAGGAGGAATCCTCATCATCCGGTGGGCTGGCGGCTTTGCCATCCCCCACCGCGCCGGCGATCAGCAATTCCACGCCGGCATTTTCAACCATCCTCGCCGCTTCGTCCGAAATCCCGTCATCGGTGATGATGGTCGTGACGTTTTCGAGCGGGCATAAAATCAGGCTGGAGCGTTTTCTGAATTTCGAGGAATCGACCATCACGATCAGCTCTTCCGCCTGCCGCATCAGCTTCTGCTCGCTCTGGATCACCAAAGCGTCCGATTCCATGATGCCGAGTGCGCCGACGCCCTGCGCGCCGAGAAAAATCCGCCGGGCATAAAAATTGCGGATGGCGTCATTCTCGAAAGGCGACAGAATAAGGCTTTGATCGCGATAGATCGCGCCGCCCGGCACGCTGACATTGCATTTGGAATGTTTGACCAGATGCTCCGCAATCGCGAAGGAATTGGTCATCACCTGCAAGCGCCGCGCTGCCATGTAATGCACCATCTGGAATGTGGTCGTGCCGCCATTCAAGATGATCGCATCGCCATCATGGCAGAGATCGACCGCCTTGCGCGCAATTGCGCGTTTTTTATCGATGTTGACCGATTCGGAGACGCGGAAAGGCCGCGCGGCCAGATTGCCAAGCTGCGGCGGATGCACCGCTTCGGCTCCGCCCCGCACGCGCCGCAACTTTCCCTGAACGTGCAGGGACGCGATATCCCTGCGGATCGTTGCTTCAGACGCATCCGTCAGTTCGGCAATATCCTGCACCGTCACGACAGCTTTTTCCTGTGTGGCGCTCAAGATGATGCGATGGCGTTCGCGTTCGTGCATGGGGTCCTCCTGATTGTGATTATTCGCAATCTCTTTACGTTGTCAATCAAGAACGATCAAATTA
This sequence comes from Agrobacterium sp., assembly GCA_034519725.1. Taxonomy (GTDB): domain Bacteria; phylum Pseudomonadota; class Alphaproteobacteria; order Rhizobiales; family Rhizobiaceae; genus Agrobacterium. Next base: position 247,345 of record JAXHOC010000085.1, on the reverse strand, counting down.
ATCAATGTCGCGCTGCAACATGAAAATTTATGATCGTTTTTGATTGACATTGTGCTTTTGTATGCGCGATATCTGCCGTCAATGGAGGCGGGCCGATATCGGCACCGCGAATGCAGACTTGACTTGGGAGGAAGACATGACGGGAAAATCCCGCCTTCTCGAAAGCCGTTGGGACGATGCCTATGCCAAAACGCTCGATGAGCCCGGCAAGCTGCTTTATCGCTCCAATCTGCTCGGCGCAGACAAGCGCATCACCAATTACGGCGGCGGAAACACATCCGCCAAGGTGCAGGAAACCGATCCGCTGACGGGCGAAAAAGTTCGCGTCATGTGGGTGAAAGGGTCCGGCGGCGATGTCGGCACCATCAAGCTCGATGGTTTTGCAACGCTTTATCTCGAAAAGCTGGAAGCGCTGAAGGGCATCTACAAGGGCGTCGAGGACGAGGACCGCATGGTCGGCTTCCTGCCGCATTGCACCTTCAACCTCAACCCGCGCGCTGCCTCCATCGATACGCCGCTGCACGGTTTCGTGCCTTATGATCATGTCGATCACATGCATCCGGATGCGATCATCGCCATTGCCGCCGCCAAAAATTCGAAAGAACTGACGCAGCAAATCTTCGGCGATGACATCGGCTGGCTTCCCTGGCGCCGTCCGGGTTTCCAGCTCGGTCTCGATCTCGAGGCTTTCGTGAAAGCCAATCCCAAAGCCAAGGGCGTTGTGCTGGAAAGCCACGGCCTGTTCACCTGGGATAACGACGCCAAGGCCTGTTACGAACTGACGCTTGCCATCATCAACAAGGCGATCGAGTGGTTTGCTGCCAAGACCGAAGGCAAGACGATCTTTGGCGGGGCCGTTGCCAAGAGCCTGCCCCTTGCCGAACGTCGCGCCATCGCCGCCCGGCTGATGCCGGAAATCCGTGGCCGTATCGGCCGTGAAGAACGCAAGCTCGGCCATTTCGACGATCAGGATGCGGTTCTGGAATTCGTCAATTCGAAGGAGCTGAAGCCGCTCGGCAGCCTTGGCACATCCTGCCCCGATCATTTCCTGCGCACCAAAATCCGCCCGCTGATCCTCGATCTCGATACTGCTAATCCCGATGTGGACGCGCTGATGACCGGTCTTGACCAGGCGCTCGAGGCTTACCGGGCTGATTACGTCAGATATTACGAAGCGTGCCGCCACGACAATTCGCCTGCCATGCGTGACCCTAACCCGGTGATTTTCCTGATCCCCGGTGTCGGCATGTTGTCCTTTGCCAAGGACAAGGCGACGGCCCGCATCGCCGGAGAATTTTACGTCAACGCCATCAACGTCATGCGCGGCGCCTCCACCGTGTCGGAATATCAGGGCCTTCCCGAACAGGAAGCCTTCGATATCGAATATTGGCTGCTGGAAGAAGCAAAGCTGCAGCGCATGCCGAAGCCGAAAAGCCTTGCCGGCCGCGTGGCCTTCGTTACCGGCGGTGCCGGCGGCATCGGTCGGGCGACGGCCGAAAGGCTGGCAGCCGAGGGTGCCTGCGTTGTGCTAGCCGATATTGACGAGGCTGCGCTGGAAGCCGCCAAGGGCGATTTCGTCAAGCGTTACAGTGCGGATGCGGTGCGCAGCGTCAAGCTGGATGTGACGCAGGAAGACGCTGTCATTTCGGCCTTCGCGCAAGCGAGCGTGGAATTCGGCGGCGTGGATATTCTCGTCTCCAATGCCGGTATTGCGTCCTCCGCGCCGGTGGAAGAGACGACGCTTGCCATGTGGAACAAGAATATCGATATTCTCGCCACGGGCTATTTCCTCGTATCTCGGGAAGCCTTCCGGCTGCTGCGGCGTCAGAATCTCGGCGGTAACGTCGTGTTTGTCGCTTCCAAAAACGGCCTTGCCTCTTCGCCCAATGCGTCTGCCTATTGCACGGCGAAGGCGGCGGAAATTCATCTGGCCCGTTGCCTTGCTCTGGAGGGGGCGGAAGCCGGTATTCGCGTCAATACGGTCAATCCCGATGCCGTGTTGCGCGGTTCGAAGATCTGGAACGGCGAATGGCGCGAGCAGCGTGCGGCCTCGTCCAAGATCGAGGTGACCGATCTGGAGGAACATTATCGCAAGCGTTCGATGCTGAAGCTCAACGTGTTCCCGGAAGATATCGCCGAGGCGATCTACTTCCTGGCGTCCGACGCTTCCGCCAAATCGACCGGCAACATCATCAACGTTGACGCCGGCAACGCGCAGAGCTTTACGCGGTAGACAAATTCGGTCGATGCCGAACACAGTAAAAGACACGGTGCTGCTGAAAGTGGACGTATCCTCACTTCCGTCATTCCGGCCTTGAGCCGGAATCCAGCCAGCCCAAGTCCCTGGGCTCAAAGGACTTTCCCCGCCGCACAGACGTGCGTCGGCTGGATACCGGCTCAAGGCCGGTATGACGGGAAGGAAGCGTGCCGCGAAACGAAACATATGTTGAGTTCAGTTCATTGTCCGGGGAGGAAAAAATGACCGACACCAAAATCAGCGCCGATGTGATCGCGGCCGAAAACGACAAGCGCGCCGCCGCGCTGAAGGACGATTATGACGCGCTGGGCAACCAGCTTGCACGCCGCGATATCGATATCGATACCGTCACTGCCAAGGTGGCGGAGTTCTTCGTCGCTGTCCCGTCCTGGGGCGTCGGCACCGGCGGCACCCGTTTCGCCCGTTTTCCGGGTGAGGGCGAGCCGCGCGGCATTTTCGACAAGCTTGACGATTGCGCCGTCATCAACCAGCTGACACGGGCAACGCCGAATGTTTCCCTGCATATCCCGTGGGACAAGCAGGATCCGAAGCGCCTGAAGGCCCATGCCGATGCGCTGGGTCTCGGTTTCGACGCCATGAATTCCAACACTTTCTCGGATGCGCCGGATCAGAGCCATTCTTACAAATACGGTTCGCTCAGCCATACGGACGCCGCAACGCGCCGCCAGGCCGTTGAGCACAACATCGAATGTATCGAGATCGGCAAGGCCATCGGCTCCAAGGCGCTGACTGTGTGGGTGGGCGACGGCTCCAATTTCCCCGGCCAGAGCAATTTCACCAGAAGTTTCGAGCGTTATCTCGCCGCCATGGCCGATGTCTATAAGGCGCTGCCGGATGACTGGCGCATTTTTTCTGAACACAAGATGTTTGAGCCGGCCTTTTATTCCACCGTCGTACAGGATTGGGGCACCAATTACCTCATCGCCAATACGCTCGGCGAAAAGGCCTTCTGCCTCGTCGATCTCGGCCACCATGCGCCGAACACCAATATCGAGATGATCGTTGCCCGGCTCATCCAGTTCGGCAAGCTCGGCGGTTTCCACTTCAACGATTCGAAATATGGCGATGACGATCTGGATGCCGGCTCCATCGACCCTTACCGCCTGTTCCTCGTCTTCAACGAACTGGTGGATGCAGATTATCGCGGCGTGAAGGGTTTCCATCCCGCCCATATGATCGACCAGTCGCATAATGTGACGGACCCGATCGAAAGCCTGATCTCCAGCGCCAATGAGATTCGTCGCGCCTATGCGCAGGCGCTGCTGGTGGATCGCGCGGCTCTTGACGGTTACCAGCAGGACAATGATGCGCTGATGGCATCCGATACGCTGAAACGGGCTTATCGCACCGATGTAGAACCGGTTCTCGCCAGGGCACGGCAACTGGCCGGCGGCGCGATCGATCCGATCGCGACTTACAGGGCGAGCGGTTATCGCCGCCATGTCGCGGCGGAACGTCCGGCTTCGGTCGGCGGCAGCGGCGGTATCGTTTAAGGGGTGGGGTTGCTGGATGTGAAAAGCCTCGAATCAGGACGAGTATACCGCTGCGAGCTGACAGCGTCGCCTCAACCTCTCCTGCGTCATCCTCGGGCTTGACCCGAGGATCCACAACCCCACGCCATGGATCCTCGGGTCAAGCCCTAGGATGAGGTTGAGTTTTGGTCGGGCCGTTGTGCAGCACATCAGCCCCCACTCCCTCACTCACCCGAAGGCGCTTGCCTGCGCACCTGAAACGTATGCTCCGGCCCCGGAAAAACACCGGAGCGCACCTCATCCGCATAACTCTTTGCCGCATCGGAAACGGTCGACCCGAGATCGGCAAAACGCTTGACGAATTTCGGTTTGAAGTCGGTGAAGAGGCCGAGCATGTCGTCGGACACCAGCACCTGCCCGTCGCAGGCGGGTGATGCGCCGATACCAACGGTTGGCGCGGCGAGTTTTTCGGTCAATTCGCGGGCAAGTGGCTCGACGGTTCCTTCCACGACGATGGCGAAGGCGCCTGCCTGATCGACGGCAATCGCATCGCGCCAGATTTTCTGCGTTTCCGCATCGGAATGTCCGAGCGAGCGGAAACCACCGGCGGTATGCACCAGTTGCGGCATCAGCCCGACATGGCCGAAGACAGGAATGCCGCGCGCCACCAGAAAGGCGATCGTCTCGGCCATTTCCTCGCCGCCTTCCAGCTTCACGCCGTCGCAGCCGGTTTCCTGCATCACCCGCACGGCGTTGCGGAACGCCTGTTCCTTCGATTCCTGATAGGTTCCGAAGGGAAGATCGACGATGACGCAGGCGTGTTCCACACCGCGCATGACGGCGCGGCCATGGGCGATCATCATATCCAGCGTGACGCCGACCGTCGTGTCCATGCCGTAAAGCACCATGCCGAGCGAATCGCCGACCAGCAAAAGGTCGCAATGCGGGTCGAGCAGGCGGGCAATCGGCGTTGTATAGGCGGTGAGGCAGACGATGCGCGCGCCGCCTTTCATCTGCCGGATGGAGGCCGTCGTCAGCCGCTTTTGTTTGGCGTGCGTGCTCATGGTACAGCCTCCTGTTTACCGGTTTTGTCGCGGCCGATGACGCGGTTATCGAGAAGCCGCGTGCTGCCCACCCGCACGAACAGCGCCACCAGCACAGGCCCCGCCTGCAACGACGTGACGGGGGCCAGCGTATCGGGATCGCGCACCGCCACGACCTCGGGCGATGCCAGCTTTTCCGCCGCGATGAATTTTTCTATTGCTGCTTCGAAAATGGTCGGGTCGTCGCAGCCCTCATGATACAGCCGCTCCGCCTCATCGAGCGCGTGCGGCACGATGACGGCGGCGGCGCGCTCTTCAGGGCTGAGATAGACATTGCGCGAGGAGCAGGCGAGCCCATCCGCCTCCCGCACCGTTGCGACCGGAACGACGCGGACCGGCTGGGCAAGATCGTCCACCATGCGCCGGATCAGCGTCACCTGCTGGTAGTCCTTTTCGCCGAAATAGGCCGCATCCGGCTGAACGAGATTAAAAAGCTTGGTGACGACCGTCGTCACACCGGCAAAATGCCCCGGACGAACGGCGCCTTCCAACTGGCTTCCCAGTTCCGGCACATCCACCACTGTCTGCATCGGGCGCGGATACATCTCCGTCACCTCGGGTGCGAAAAGAATATCGACACCTGCCTCTTCCAGCAGCGCGCTATCGCGGGCAAGATCGCGGGGGTAACGGGCGAGATCCTCATTGGCGCCGAATTGCAGCGGATTGACGAAGATCGAGACCACCGTCACGTCGTTCTCCGCCTTGGCTTTGGCAACGAGGGTCAGATGGCCGATATGGAGAAAGCCCATGGTCGGCACGAAGCCGACGGTCTTGCCATCGCGGCGAAACGTGGCGGTCAGGCCGCGCAATTCGGCGACGGTTTTTACAAGGCGCATAGGCTCTCCTCCAGCTCCCCGATCGCCCTCCGGCGAAAGGTGCTGGATAGAACTCGATTTGCCGAACGGGGTCAACGCGGCTGCGGGCATTATATCGATTAAGAGCTTGAGGGGCGGTTCAGGGCTTGCCGGCCCAGATCGGCGGGCGTTTCCCCGCAAACGCCTCTCTGCCTTCGCGCGCTTCCTCGCTGCCGCTGATCTTGGCAATGGCGCTTTCGGCAAAGGCCAGGCGCTCGCTGTCCGGCATGTCGCGCATTGTCAGCAACGCTGCCTTTCCGGCGGCGATTGCGCCGGGCGCGTTCTGACGCAGGCGGGCGAGAACCTCCTCGATGACGCCATCGAGTTCGGCAGAGGGCACCGTGCGGTTGATAAGGCCGATGCGTTCGGCCTCTGCGGTAGTGATCGGTTGGCCGAGATAGGCCATTTCGTGCAGCCGGCTCAGCGGTATCTTGCCCAGAAGTTTTGCGGCCACCATAGCCGGGAAAAGCCCGACGCGCACTTCCGGCAGGCCGAACTCGGCATGATCGGCGGCGTAGGCGAGATCGCAAGCCGCGACAAGGCCGAGACCGCCGGCCAGCACCCGGCCATTGATGCGGGCAATCATGATCTTGTCGCAGCCCTCGATGGCACGCATCACATCGGCAATCGGGTTTGTACCGTCGCGCGACACGAACATGCCGCCAGCGCTTTCCTTCAGGTCTGCACCGGAACAGAAACTGCGCTCTCCGGCAGCGGTTATCACCACGGCGCGCAGGTCACGATTGCCGGAGGCCGTCCGGATCGCATCCGTCAGGGCATCCGTCATCGCGGCGTTCATGGCGTTGTGGACGGCCGGCCGGTTAAGCGTCAGCCACAGGACGTCCTTGCGTTTCTCGCTCAACAGTTCATCCGCCATGCACGTCACCCTCCCTATGTGCAGCCAGCAAAGCTTTGCCGGCGCGGGCTGCATTGGTCCTGCCGAGATGGCGACTGATCCAGTCCCCGGTTCTTGCCACCGCCATCAGGTCGATGCCGGTTTCGATGCCTAGCCCTTGCAGCAGATAAACGACATCTTCGGTCGCGACATTGCCGCTGGCGCCCGGTGCAAAAGGGCAACCGCCCAGCCCGGCCACTGAACTGTCGAAGACGGCAATGCCTTCCTCAAGCGAAGCCAGCACGTTGGCGACACCCTGGCCATAGGTATCGTGGAAATGCATGGCGAGTTTTTCGCGCGGAATGCGGGTCGATAGATGGTCGATGAGCTTGCCGATCTGGCCAGCCGTGCCGACGCCGATCGTATCGCCAAGCGAAATTTCGTAGCACCCCAAGGCGACAAGCGCCTCCGCCATTGCCGCCACATCACCGGGCGCGACCGCGCCGTCATAGGGGCAACCGGCAATGCAGGAAACGTAACCGCGCATGCGGATATTGCCGTCGGCGGCGGCCTGCGCGAGATCGCGCAGCCGCTCGAGGCTTTCCGCCCGCGAACAGGCGATATTGTGCTGGCTGAAACCTTCTGAGGCAGATACGAAAACGGCGATCTCCGTCACACCGGCCTCGACGGCCGCCTCGAAGCCCTTCAGATTGGGAACAAGCGCCGGATAGGCGGTGCCGGGTCGGCGTTTGAGGCCCTGAAACACCTCTTTCGATCCGGCCATTTGCGGGACTTTTCTGGGTGAAACGAAGGCTCCCGCCTCCACCGCCGCTAGTCCCGCTGCCGCCAGCCGCTCGATCAACTCGATCTTGACCGCGGTGGAGACCTCGGCACGTTCGTTTTGCAGGCCATCGCGTGCACCCACCTCGACAATTCTGACGGTCTGGGGCCAGGCCATGTCACGCACCCTCCGGCTCAAAATCCACCAGCATGGCACCGGCCGCGACCATATCGCCTTCGGCGCAATTGATGGCGGTGACAATGCCTTTTGCCGGCGCACGGATCGTGTGCTCCATTTTCATCGCTTCCATCACCACAAGCGCCTCACCGGCTTCGACGGTCGCGCCGTTTTCGCTCAGCACTGCGCGAATAATGCCGGGCATGGGTGCTTCCAGTCCACCGGTGTGGGTGGCAGAATCCACGATGTCGACGGGATCAGGCTGGCTGACACTGTAGTGTTCGCCATCCAGAAACAGTGCGTGGCCGTTATCGCTGGCAAAGAAACGGCACTGGCTTTGCCTGCCATCGACAGTCGCCCGCAAGGTGCCGTCCTGCGAGATATTGCCATGCGCGTGGATCGTTCGCGTGCCGATTTCCAGTGAAAAGCCGTCTGGCGCATGTGTCACGGTAACCTCGGTCGGCTGTTGATCGAGGATGAAACGCAGGGTTTCCCGCGCCGGCGTGTTGAGGCGGAAAGCGGTGGTGTTGTTCCACGGGCTATGGGGATCGGTCTGCGGCTTGGGCCTGTTGCGGCGTGAGAGCAGCAGGCCGAGCGTGGCGAGAGCGATTTCGTGTTCGCCTGTGGCGCGGGGAGCAAAAAGCGCGGCCTCGTTGCGGGTTATGAAGCCAGTATCGAGATCGGCATGCGCGAAAGGACCCAGCCCCGCCAGTCGCGTCAGAAAGCCGACATTGCTGGTGACGCCGAAAATCGCCAGTTTTTCGAGCGCGATCCGCAGACGCCGCACGGCCGAGGGGCGATCGTGATCCCAGACGATCAGCTTGGCGATCATCGGATCGTAATGCACGGTGATGGCGTCGCCGGCGCGAATGCCGCTGTCTATCCTGAGGTGCGGGCCTTCATCGGGAAAGACCAGGTGGCTGACCGTGCCGATAGACGGCAGAAACTCATGCGCCGGGTCTTCGGCGTAGATCCGCGCCTCGATGGCATGGCCGTTGATGCTGAGATCGGCCCAGTGTTGCGGCAGCGCCTCGCCATTCGCAACGCGGATCTGCCATTCGACCAGATCGAGCCCGGTAATATATTCGGTCACGGGATGTTCGACCTGAAGCCTCGTGTTCATCTCCATGAAATAGAACGCACCGGAGGGGTCGAGCAGGAACTCCACCGTTCCGGCGCCGCTGTAATCGATGGCGCGGGCTGCGGCGGTCGCCGCGTCATACATGCGTTGCCTGAGCGCACCGGTCAGGCCGGGCGCGGGGGCTTCCTCTATGACCTTCTGGTGCCGGCGCTGGATGGAGCAATCGCGCTCGAACAGCGAAACACAATTGCCCTTACCATCGGCAAAGACCTGCACTTCCACATGGCGAGGCCGTTCCAGATATTTTTCGATCAGCATGCGGTCGTCGCCGAAGGCGGCCGCCGCTTCGCGTTTTGCTCCGGCAAGCTCCGCCGCAAATTCGCGCTTTTCCCGCACGATCCGCATACCCTTGCCGCCGCCGCCGGCGGATGCCTTGAGCAGCACCGGGTAGCCGATGGCGTCTGCCTCGTTTGCCAGCCGCTCCCCGGACTGATCTTCACCGTGATAGCCCGGAACGATGGGAACGCCCGCTTGTGCCATCAGCGCCTTCGCCTCGCTTTTTCCGCCCATGGCGCGGATGGCATCGGGTGTTGGACCGATGAAAACGATGCCGGCAGCGGCGCAGGCATCAGCGAAACCGGCATTTTCCGAGAGGAAGCCGTAACCGGGATGAATGGCCTGCGCGCCGCTTGCCTGTGCGGCGGCGATGATCTTTTCGCCGTCCAGATAGGAGGAACGCGCAGGCGCCGGGCCGATGCCGATGGCCTCGTCGGCCAGCGCCGCATGCATGGCGTCGCGGTCGGCATCCGAATAGACCGCGACGGTGCGGATGCCCATCTTCGCAGCGGTGCGGATGATCCGGCAGGCGATTTCGCCCCTGTTGGCGATCAGTATTTTTGAGAACATCGTCGCCTCACATCCTGAATATGCCGAAACGGGTGGGTTCAATCGGCGCGTTCAGCGCCGCCGACAGGCCAAGGCCAAGCACGAGGCGGGTATCCCTAGGGTCGATGATGCCATCGTCCCACAGCCTTGCACTGGCATAATAGGGGTGACCTTCCCGCTCGTATTTTTCCCGGATCGGCTGTTTGAACGCCTCCTCGCCCTCGCTGGACCAGTGGCGGCCATCCGCCTCGATGCCGTCGCGGCGGATTTGCGCCAGAACCGAGGCTGCCTGCTCGCCGCCCATCACGGAAATGCGGGCATTCGGCCACATCCACAGGAAACGCGGCGAATAGGCGCGCCCGCACATGCCGTAATTGCCCGCGCCAAAGGAGCCGCCAATGATGACGGTGAATTTCGGCACTTTGGCGGATGCGACGGCGGTGACGAGCTTTGCACCATCCTTGGCAATGCCGCCTGCCTCATAGGCCTTGCCGACCATGAAGCCGGTGATGTTCTGCAAGAAAACCAGGGGAATGCCGCGCTGGCAGCAGAGTTCGATAAAATGCGCGCCCTTCAGCGCCGATTCCGAAAACAGAATGCCGTTATTGGCGACGATGCCGACGGGGTAACCGTGGATATGGGCAAAACCGCAGACCAGCGTCGTGCCGTAAAGCGCCTTGAACTCGTCGAACTCCGAACCGTCAACCAGACGGGCGATGATCTCGCGCACCTCGAAGGGTTTTCGCGTATCGGCGGGAACGATGCCGTAAAGCTCGTCTGCGGGATAAAGCGGCTCTACGGGTTCGCGAATATCCAGCTCCACCCGTTTGCGACGGTTGAGGGTGGAGACGATGCGCCGGGTGAGTGCCAGAGCATGGCGGTCGTCGCGGGCATAATGATCGGTAACGCCGGATTGCCGCGAATGCACATCCGCCCCACCCAGTTCCTCCGCACTCACCACTTCGCCGGTTGCGGCCTTCACCAGCGGCGGGCCGCCGAGAAAGATCGTGCCCTGATTTTTGACGATGACCGACTGGTCGCTCATGGCAGGAACATAGGCTCCGCCAGCCGTACAGCTTCCCATCACCACGGCGATCTGGGCAATACCCTCTGCCGACATATTGGCCTGATTGTAAAAGATACGGCCAAAATGATCGCGGTCGGGAAATACCTCGTCCTGATTGGGAAGGTTCGCACCGCCGGAATCCACCAGATAAATGCAGGGCAGGTGGTTTTCAGTGGCGATTTCCTGGGCGCGTAGGTGCTTCTTCACCGTCAGCGGATAATAGGTGCCGCCTTTCACGGTCGCGTCATTGGCGACGATCACACATTCGCGGCCCGAGACCCTGCCGATGCCGGTGACAATGCCGGCGGCGGGAACGGGTTCGTCATAGACCTCGTAAGCGGCGAATTGCGACAATTCGAGAAACGGACTGCCGGGATCGAGAAGCGCCTCGATGCGCTCCCGCGCCAGCAATTTGCCGCGTGACAGATGCCGTTCACGCGCCTTGTCGCCACCGCCCCTCGAGATTTTTTCGACGTGCTGCCGCAGGTCTTCCACCAGACCGGACATGAAGGCGATATTGGCAGTGAAGGCGGGATCGCGGTTCAGATTGGATGTTAGCTTCATCGCGTTCCTCACCCGTTCCCTTTGACCAGTTCGCGGCCGATCAGCATCCGGCGGATTTCGCTGGTGCCGGCGCCGATTTCATAGAGCTTGGCGTCTCTCAGCAGCCGCCCGGCCGGGCTTTCATTGACATAACCGGAACCGCCGAGAAGCTGGATCGCATCCAGCGCTACCTGCGTCGCCCTTTCGGCGGCAAACAGGATTGCTCCGGCTGCATCCTGCCGTGTGATGCGGCCGTTGTCGCAGGCGCGGGCCACGGCATAGACATAGGCGCGCGACGCATTCATGGCCGAATAGATATCGGCAAGCTTTCCCTGCACCAGCTGGAATTCGCCGATCGGTTTGCCGAATTGCCTGCGCTCGCGGGCATAGGGCAGCACCAGATCGATCGCCGCCTGCATGATGCCGACAGGGCCGGCAGCCAGAACGGCGCGCTCGTAATCCAGCCCGCTCATCAGCACCGTCACGCCGTCATTCAGACGTCCGAGGATGTTTTCCTCCGGTACTTCGCAATCCTCAAACACCAGTTCCGAGGTGGGTGAGCCGCGCATGCCGAGCTTGTCGAGTTTCTGGGCCGGTCGAAACCCCTTGAAACCTTTCTCGATCAGAAAGGCCGTGATGCCGCGCGCCCCGGCGGACATGTCGGTCTTGGCGTAGACCACAAGCGTATCGGCCTCGTGGCCGTTGGTGATCCACATCTTCGTGCCGTTCAGCACATAAACATCACCCTTGCGTTCCGCCTTCAGCCGCATCGAGACGACATCCGATCCGGCTTCCGTCTCGCTCATGGCGAGCGAACCGACATGTTCGCCGGAAACCAGCTTCGGCAGATATCTGCGCTTCTGCTCGTCGGTTCCCCAGCGGTGGATCTGGTTGATACAGAGGTTGGAATGGGCGCCATAGGAAAGGCCGATGGAAGCGGAAGCCCGGCTTATCTCTTCCATGGCCACGCAATGGGCGAGATAACCCATATCCGCACCGCCGAATTCCTCCGAAACGGTGATGCCGTGCAGGCCGAGTTCACCCATCTGCGGCCAGAGCTGGCGCGGAAACCGGTCGTCGCGATCGATCTCGGCGGCGAGCGGCGCTATTTTGTCGTCGGCGAATGCTCTTGCGCTGTCGCGCAGCGCTGCGATTTCCGGGCCGAGATCGGCGTCGAAAATGGCGGCGAGGTTCAAACTCATCGCGTCTCCTCCTCCGGACGGCCGTTTGTCTCCGTCCCTTTCGTCAGCGGCCAGCACCTCCTCCGTGCTGGCAACTCTCATTTATGGCGCGTCACCTCCGGTGAAGGCGGCGGAACGGCGCACGAATGTCTTGATGGCGAAATTGGACTGGATGCGCGACACGCCGGGGACCGTGGTCAGGAAATCCAGAAGCTGCTGATAGTGCGGCAAATCCCGCACCATGGCATGAATGAGATAATCGGAACTGCCGCTCGTCTGGTAACCGCCCACCACTTCCGGAATGGAGGCGACATGGTGCTCGAAGGTCGTCAGCGCTTCCTTGATCTGCCGTTCGAGCGTGACGGAAATGAAGACGCCCATATTGCCGAGCAGGCGGTTCTCATCGAACACGGCGGTGTAACCGCGAATGATGCCTTCCTCTTCCAGCTTGCGCACCCGGCGCAGCGTTGGCGTGAAGGACAGACCGATCCGGGCCGCCAGATCGCGCCAGCTCACCCGCCCGTCATCGCCGAGCACGTGCAAAATCTTCTGGTCGAAACTGTCGAGCTCAATCATGGATCATTTGCTCTACGATATGACTAATTGTTGGATCAAAGATATCGCTAATCACGAAACTGTCAATCAAAATAGCTTTGAAATGAATTCGAGATAGTGATAGCGTTCACGTTGCGCCGGGGTCTGGAGGAGATCACGGCGCAGGTTATTTCTTTCCAGGCGGAGGAATGACCAAGGGAGGTGAATTTGGCTGCGCATGACCCTGTCGTAATCGTCGGGGCCGCCCGTACTGCTATGGGTGGGTTCCAGGGCGAATTCAAATCGGTGGCCGCGCCCGATCTTGGGGCGGCGGCGATCCGCGCGGCCGTCGAACGCGCCGCAATTTTACCCGCCGATATCGACGATGTGCTGATGGGCTGCGTGCTCGCAGCCGGGCAGGGGCAGGCTCCCGCCAGACAGGCGGCAATTGCCGCCGGAATTCCCAATTCGGTTGGCGCGACAACAATCAACAAGATGTGCGGCTCAGGCATGAAGGCGATCATGCTCGCGCATGACCAGCTTGCGGCGGGAAGTTCCTCCATCGTGCTTGCGGGTGGCATGGAGAGCATGAGCAACGCTCCCTATCTGCTGGACCGCGCCCGCAATGGCTATCGTCTCGGCCACGGCAAGCTCACCGACCACATGTTTCTCGATGGCCTGGAAGACGCCTATGACAAGGGCCGGCTGATGGGGACTTTTGCGGAAGATTGCGCGCAAGACTACCAATTCACCCGCGCCATGCAGGATGATTACGCACTTGCCTCGCTGGAACGCGCCCGGCGCGCGATCGCGGACGGCGCTTTCGAGGCGGAAATCGCCCCTGTCGGCGAGGTTGCGGTCGATGAGCAGCCGGGTAAGGCGAAGCCGGAAAAAATTCCGCAGTTGAAGCCTGCCTTTCGCGATGGCGGAACGGTGACGGCGGCGAATTCAAGCTCGATTTCCGATGGCGCGGCGGCTCTCGTTCTCATGCGCAGATCGGAAGCGGAAAGGCGGGGGCTTTCACCGCTGGCGACAATCATCGCTCAGGCGGCCCATGCCGATGCACCCGCCAGATTTCCGACGGCTCCCATCGGGGCGATGAACAAGCTGTTCGATAAAGCCGGATGGACGGCGAAGGATGTCGATCTGTTCGAGATCAACGAGGCTTTCGCTGTGGTGGTGATGGCGGCGATGCGCGATCTCGATCTGCCGCATGACAAGGTGAATGTGCATGGCGGGGCCTGCGCGCTCGGCCATCCCATCGGGGCATCCGGTGCGCGCATCGTCGTCACTTTGCTTGCGGCCCTGCAGCGTCACGGGTTGAAACGCGGCGTTGCTGCCGTCTGTATCGGTGGCGGCGAAGCGACTGCGCTTGCCGTCGAGCGGCATTAAAGGGAGGCGGCGATGATCCTGAACGAAGCCCAGCAGCAGATCAGGGACATGGCCCGCGATTTTGCCCGCGAGCGGCTCGCCCCCGGTGCTGCCGCGCGCGACCGGGAAAGCCGGTTCCCGAAAGATGAGCTTAGAGAAATGGGCACGCTCGGTTTCCTTGGCATGCTGGTCTCCGAGGACTATGGCGGGTCGGAAACCGGTGCCGTCGCCTATGCGCTCGCGCTGGAGGAGATCGCTGCCGGTGACGGCGCCTGCTCCACCATCATGAGCGTTCACAACTCGGTCGGCTGCGTGCCGATCCTCAAATTCGGCACGGAAGAGCAGAAGCAGCGTTTCCTGCCCAAGCTTGCAGCCGGCGAGTGGATCGGCGGTTTTGCGTTGACCGAACCGCAGGCCGGTTCGGATGCCTCCAACCTGAAGACAAAAGCGCGGCGTGATGGCGACCGTTATATTCTCGACGGCGCAAAACAGTTCATCACGTCAGGCAAGAATGGCGATGTCGTCATCGTTTTTGCCGTCACCGATGCCGAGGCAGGTAAAAAGGGCATCAGCGCTTTCATCGTGCCCACCGATACGCCGGGTTACGAGGTGATCCGGGTCGAGGAAAAACTCGGACTGCATTCGTCCGATACCTGCCAGATTGCGTTTACCGACATGGCGGTGCCAGCCGAATTGCGGCTCGGCGAAGAGGGGCAGGGTTATCGCATTGCGCTCGCCAATCTGGAGGGCGGCCGCATCGGCATCGCTGCGCAGGCGGTCGGCATGGCGCAGGCGGCCTTCGAGGCGGCGCGGGATTATGCCCGCGAACGCAAGGCTTTCGGGCAGGCGATCATCGAGCATCAGGCGGTGGCGTTTCGCCTCGCCGACATGGCAACGCGCATCGAGGCGGCGCGGCAGCTGGTGCTGCACGCGGCAGCCCTGAAGGAAGCGGGCGAACCCTGCCTTTCTGAGGCCTCTATGGCCAAGCTCTTCGCCTCGGAGATGGCGGAGCGCGTCTGCTCGGACGCCATCCAGGTTCACGGCGGTTACGGCTACATGGCGGATTATCCGGTGGAGCGGATCTATCGCGATGTGCGCATCTGCCAGATTTACGAGGGCACCAGCGATGTCCAGCGCATGGTCATCGCAAGGAATTTGTGAGGGTGATGTTTGGAAAGGCCAACACCTCCGTCATTCCGGCTCAAGGCCGGAATGACGGAACTATAGGGGCGAGCCCCCCGCCGGAGGAGTAGAATGGATATTACCGAAACCACGCATCTCAGCCTGCATGTGCCGGAGCCTGCGGTGCGGCCCGGCGACCAGCCGGATTTCTCCAATGTGAAGATACCCAAGGCGGGTTCCGTGCCGCGTCCGGAGGTGGATGCAGCGCCTGCGAAGACATGCGCGATTACTCGCCTATTCCATATCCGCGTTCTCAATCATCAAGGTGAGGCGGTCGGGCCGTGGGCCGGGCTGCTTTCGGATGAAGATTTGCTGGTGGGCCTGAAAAACATGATGCGGCTTCGGGCTTTCGATGCCCGCATGCTGATGGCGCAGCGGCAGGGCAAGACCTCCTTTTACATGCAGCATCTGGGCGAGGAAGCGGTCAGTTGCGCCTTCCGCAAGGCGCTTTCCAAAGGCGACATGAATTTCCCGACATACCGGCAAGCGGGCCTGTTGATTGCCGACGATTATCCGCTCGTCACCATGATGAACCAGATCTATTCCAACGAGCTGGATCCGCTGCATGGGCGGCAATTGCCGGTGCTTTATTCCTCAAAGGAGCATGGTTTTTTCACCGTCTCCGGCAATCTCGCCACGCAATATGTGCAGGCGGTCGGCTGGGCGATGGCCTCGGCGATCAAGGGCGATACGAAGATCGCGGCGGCCTGGATCGGCGACGGTTCGACGGCGGAATCGGATTTCCACTCGGCGCTGGTTTTCGCTTCCACCTACAAGGCGCCGGTTATCCTCAATATCGTCAACAACCAATGGGCCATTTCCACCTTTCAGGGCATTGCCCGCGGCGGCTCCGGCACTTTTGCGGCGAGAGGCCTGGGCTTCGGCATTCCGGCACTCCGGGTCGATGGCAATGATTATCTCGCCGTTTATGCCGTGGCGCGCTGGGCGGTGGAGCGGGCGCGCCGCAATCTCGGCCCGACGCTGATCGAATACGTGACCTACCGTGTCGGCGCGCATTCAACTTCCGACGATCCGAGCGCCTATCGCCCCAAGACCGAATCCGAGGCGTGGCCGCTGGGAGACCCGGTTCTGCGGCTGAAGAAACACCTCATCCTGCGCGGCGTCTGGTCGGAGGAGCGGCACCGGCAGGCGGAGGCGGAAATCGCCGACGAGGTGCTTGAGGCGCAACGCGAGGCGGAAAGCCATGGCACGCTGCATGAGGGCCGCAAGCCGCCAAAGAAGGATATTTTCGAAGGCGTCTACGCCGAGATGCCGCCGCATCTCGCCCGCCAGCGCCAGAAGGCAGGGTGGTGACACATGACAAGAATGACGATGATCGAAGCCGTTCGCAGCGCCATGGATGTGTCCATGGAGCGCAGCGACGATGTGGTGGTTTTCGGTGAGGACGTCGGTTATTTCGGCGGCGTGTTCCGGGCCACGCAGGGGTTGCAGGGAAAATACGGCAAGACCCGCTGTTTCGATGCGCCGATCAGCGAATCCGGCATTGTCGGCACCGCCATCGGCATGGCCGCATATGGCTTGCGCCCCTGTGTCGAAATTCAGTTCGCGGATTACATGTATCCCGCTTACGACCAGATAACCCAGGAAGCGGCCCGGATTCGTTATCGCTCCAATGGCGATTTCACCTGCCCGATTGTTCTGCGCATGCCGACCGGCGGCGGCATTTTTGGCGGGCAGACGCATAGCCAGAGCCCGGAGGCGCTATTCACCCATGTCTGCGGGCTGAAGGTGGTGGTTCCCTCCAACCCTTACGACGCCAAGGGGTTGCTGATCGCTTCGATAGAAGACCCTGATCCGGTGATGTTTCTGGAGCCGAAGCGGCTTTATAACGGCCCCTTCGACGGCCATCACGACCGGCCGGTGACGCCCTGGTCCAGGCACGACATGGGCGAGGTGCCGGAAGGGCATTACACCATTCCGATCGGCAAGGCGGAAATCCGCCGGCCGGGGCAGGATGTGACCGTCATCGCTTATGGCACCATGGTGCATGTGGCGCTGGCGGCCGCTGAAGAGACGGGCGTGGATGCCGAGATCATCGATCTGCGCAGCCTCTTGCCGCTCGACCTCGACACCATCGTGAAGTCCGTTTCCAAGACTGGCCGTTGCGTGATGGTGCATGAGGCGACGCTGACATCAGGCTTCGGCGCGGAGGTGGTGTCGCTGGTGCAGGAACATTGCTTTTATCATCTGGAAGCACCCGTCGTGCGCGTCGCCGGTTGGGATACGCCTTATCCGCATGCGCAGGAGTGGGACTATTTTCCGGGGCCGGCCCGCGTCGGGCGCGCCCTCGTCGAAGTCATGGAGGCCTGAAGATGGCGGAATTTGTGATCACGATGCCCGATGTCGGCGAAGGTGTGGCCGAAGCCGAACTGGTGGAATGGAACGTCAAGCCCGGCGATCCCGTGCATGAGGATATGGTGCTGGCCGCCGTGATGACGGACAAGGCGACGGTTGAAATCCCCTCGCCGGTTGCGGGCGTCGTCACCTGGCTGGCAGCGGAGGTGGGGGACACGGTGGCGGTGAAGGCGCCGCTGGTGCGCATTGAAACCAATGCCTCCGTTGCCGCTGCTCCGGCCGCTCCCGCCGCCGAAGTGCCGGAGCCGGAAGCGCCATCGGACATGACGGAAGAGCCGCCGGCGGCTGAAATCCAGCCCGCCCGTGCAATCGAGGATGCGCCGCCATCCCCTGAGGTGGAACACCACAAACCTCTGGCGTCGCCCGCCGTTCGCCAGCGAGCCGACGATCTCGATATCGATCTCGGGCAGGTGAGGGGAACAGGCCCAGAGGGGCATATCACCCACGCCGATCTCGATACATTCCTCACCGCGCGCTCAACGCCTGAACGGTCCGCTCGGCCGACAGCTCCGCGGGATAGTGCTGTCGAGGAAGTGAAGGTGACGGGGCTGCGGCGCAAGATTGCCGAGAAGATGACCCTTTCCGTATCCCGCATTCCCCACATCACCTATGTCGAGGAAATCGACGTGACCGATCTGGAGGATTTGCGCACGACCATGAACGGCAACCGCCGGTCAGGACAGCCGAAACTGACGATCCTGCCGTTTCTGATGCGCGCACTTGTGAAAACGGTCGCGGATCATCCCGGCATGAATGCCACTTTCGATGACGAAAAGGGGGTCGTCAGCCATTACGATGCGGTGCATATCGGCATCGCCACGCAGACGCCGGCGGGGCTGATGGTTCCGGTCGTTCGCCACACGGAAGCGCTCGGCCTTTGGGACTGTGCCGCTGAAGTCGTGCGCGTGGCCGAGGCGGCCCGCACCGGCACGGCGCAACGGGACGAGTTGACCGGGTCCACCATCACCATCAGCTCGCTCGGCGCCTTGGGCGGCATCGTTTCGACGCCCATCATCAATCACCCGGAGGTGGCGATCATCGGCGTCAACAAGATCGTGACCCGACCGGTCTGGGATGGCAGCGGTTTTACGCCGCGCAAGATGATGAACCTGTCCTCCAGCTTCGATCACCGGGTCGTGGACGGCTGGGACGCCGCCGTCTTCATTCAGGCCATCAAGATGCTCCTGGAAAAGCCGGCGCTGATCTTCATAGACGGCTGAGCTTCGTTCGAAACGGCTTTTCTTCCGTGAAGCACTTAAGCTTCACGGAACTGTTTCGGTGTCGGTATAGGCTTGCGTTCGCGATCTTCGGGTATAGAAGAGAAAGAACGAGAAGCCGTGTTTTCTCATCATGATCATAGTGGCGGACGGGGGCGCTCCGGTGCCCAGCGCTTCGCTATTCGTCGGCAACCGAATGAAGAAGAAGGTCCTTTCATGAGCACTGCAAAACCCGTTGTCCTGACTATTCTCGATGGCTGGGGACTGAGCGAGGACAAATCCAGCAATGCGCCGGTGCTGGCGAATACGCCGACGATGGATCGGCTTTTTGCCACCTGCCCGAATGCGCGGCTGACCACCTTTGGCCCGAATGTCGGCCTGCCCACCGGGCAGATGGGCAATTCGGAAGTTGGACACACCAATATCGGCGCCGGCCGGTAGTGCGCCATGGACCTCGGCCAGGATCGACCTTGCCATCGAGGATGGCGTCTTTTCGCCACAGACCGGAGGTGCTTACGGGTTTCGTCGCCGGCGCTGATGGCACAGCTGGCGGCACGGCGCATCTGATGGGCGTCGTGTCGGATGGCGGGGTGCACGGGATGCTGACGCATCTGGTGGCCGCCGCCCGGATCGTGGCCGACGCAGGCGTGCCGGTGCGCGTCCATGCCATCACCGACGGGCGCGACGTGGCGCCGGGATCGGCGGCGGGCTTTGTCGCCGGCCTCGAGGCAGCCCTGCCGGAGGGCGCGCCGCATCGCCACGGTGATCGGGCGCTATTACGCTCTGGACCGCGACAACCGCTGGGAAGCGTGGTCGAGACCGCCTATGACGCCATGGTGCGCGGGCAGGGGGACCGCGCGGACAGTGCAGCGCAGAGCGGTGAGCGCAGGCCGCACGAGGCGGGACAAGATCCGACGAATTCCTGCCCGCCACGGTGATCGGCACCTACGCCGGGTTCGCCCCCGGCGAGCGGCCTGATTCTACCTGCACGAATTTCCGGCGCCGATCGCGCGCGCGAGATCCTGCTCGCCGCCGGTGGCGGATCCCGATTTCCGACGGCTTTGCCCAGCGAAAAGCCAGACCTTGTCGCGCGGCTGGGCGATGGTGGAATATTCCGACCGGCACAAGCCGCCTGGTCATGCCGGCCGTGCTTATCCTAAGCGGGATATCGCCAATACGCTGGGTGCCTGGGTGGCCAAGCAGGGTCTGCGCCAATTCCGTCTGGCCGAGACGGAAAAATATCCCCATGTCACCTTCTTCCTGAATGGTGGCAAGCGAGGCCCCCTATGTCGGCGAGGACCGGCTTCGTCGCCGAAATCCCCGAAGGTTGCGACTTACGATCTGCAGCCGGAAATGAGCGCGCCTGAAGTGACGGAGAAATTCGTCGAGGCGATCGGCAAAGGTTACGATCTCATCGTCACCAATTATGCCAATCCTGATATGGTGGGCCATACCGGCGATCTGCAAGCCGCGATCAAGGCTTGCGAAGCCGTGGACCGGGGGCTGGCCGCCGTCGTTGCCGCGCTGGAAAAGGTTGGCGGTGCCATGCTGGTGATTGCCGATCACGGCAATTGCGAAACCATGGTCGATCCGGTCACCGGTGGCCCGCACACGGCGCACACCACCAATCCGGTGCCGGTGATTCTGTTCGGCGGACCTGAGGGCGCCAAGCTGCATGACGGCATCCTCGCCGATGTTGCCCCGACGCTGCTGCAATTGATGAATGTGCCGCTGCCTGCGGAAATGACCGGCAAGAGCCTGATCGAGCTGTAATCCAGCGACGATGCGCGGGAGCCTGTTGCTCTCGCGCATGTCCATGCAAGGCGGGATTGCCTATTGTTTTGCGTAGATTCGGTCGTGAACGAGCATGCCGGCGATCATGGCGCAAACGAAGAGGATGACCGGGCTCAGGCCGAGCGCCAGCGCCGATATTGCCGGGCCGGGACAGAAACCGGCAAGTCCCCAGCCCGCGCCGAAAATGGCCGAGCCGACAAGCAACGGTGCGTCGATCCGGGTTTTGGCGGGAAGGTGAAATTCCGTACCAAGGATCGGTCTGGCAAGGACACGGCGCAGCAGGACGCCGGGCACGGCAACCAAAACCGCACCGCCGAGAACGAATATCAGGCTCGGGTCCCAGTCGCCGCTCGCCAGATTGAGAAAGCCTGAAACACGGGCCGGATCGATCATTCCGGACAGGGAAAGGCCGAAGCCGAACAGCGCTCCGGCTGCCAGTGCGACCACAAAACGCGCAATCACCGGATTTTTCATGACAGGGCTCCGGTTATCGTTGCGGCAAGGATACCGGTAATCAGGAAGGTGGCCGTTGCGGCGATGGAGCGCCGGGACAATCGTGCCAGCCCCATGATGCCATGGCCGGATGTGCAGCCGGACCCCATGCGCGTGCCGAACCCCACCAGCAGGCCGGCAATGACGATCAGCGGCCAGGGCGCGGATATGGTGAGCGCGGGAAGGTGGCCGAATGCGGCAGCGTAGAGATAAGGGCCTGTCAGCAAGCCTGCGACGAAGGCAACATCCGGCAAACGCCGTGCCTTGCCGAGCACATTGCCGAGGATGCCGCTGATACCGGCGATGCGGCCGTTAAAGACAAACAGAACAATGCTTGCAAGGCCAAGCAGCATGCCGCCGAATAGCGAGGGTCAATAGGCTGTCACGGCTTTTCCCCCGGCGCACAGAAAATCCCATAAAGTGCCTCGATCAGCTGCGCCGCCTTTTCCTCGGTTAACCGGTAAAAAATCTGTTTGGCCTCGCGCCGCGTTTCAACGACGCCCGCTTCCCGCAAAACCCCGAGTTGCTGGGAAAGTGTGGGCTGGCGGATATCCAGCTTGGCTTCCAGCTCTCCGACGGAAAACTCTCCTTGCGCCAGCGTGCAGGCCAGCATCAGCCGGGCGGGATGGGCGAGCGTCTTCAAGAGGATCGCAACCTCGGCGGCGCGCTCCTCCATCTCGGGAAGCGGGATTTCAGTGATATCGGCTGTCTGTTTCCACCTGTTTTCCGTCACCATGTGCTGGCCTCCAGCACGTCGAGCGGGAATTTCAGATAACGTTTGCCGTTGGCCTCCGGCTCCGGCAGGCGGCCGCCACGGATATTGACCTGCAAGGCGTGCAGAATGAGCTTCGGCATCGGCAAGGTGCGATCCCGCGCCTCGCGCAGCTGGATGAAACCTTCCTCCGTCATGCCGGCCAGATGCGGGTTGCTGCTTTTCTGTTCGCCAACAGTGCTTTCCCATTTTGGCGCGCGGCCGCCGGGCTGATAGTCATGACCGGTGAAAAGCCGCGTTTCCTCGGGAAGGGCGAGGATATCCTGAATGGATGACCAGAGTTCTCTGGCGCTGCCGCCCGGAAAATCGGCGCGCGCCGTGCCGGAATCGGGCATGAAAAGCGTGTCGTGCACGAATGCGGCGTCGCCCACCACATAGGTGACGGAGGCGAGCGTGTGTCCGGGCGAAAACAGCACGCGGGCGTCCAGCGAACCGATTTCGAACCGGTCCCCCGCTTCAAACAGCTTGTCCCATACGGCAAAGAGGCCATTCGGTTTGAAGATCGGGCCAGTTGTATTTATCCTTCCACAGCCTCTTTACCGGTGAGCTTGGCGCCGCAGTTGCCGTTTTAGCTGCCGGTTTTGGCTGAAACAAGGTTGGGCAGGCGGAAAAATGGTCGGCACTGCGGAATGGAAGTCAGAGGATCCATTCCACCGGGCGAGGCGCTTGCTGCTTTCGCATAATCCAGAATGGCATCGCTCAGTCATTGCGGCGAATCGATCGCTGGATTTCTCGTCGAAATCATAGACGGGATCGATGATGGCACAGCGGCGGGTTGCGGGGTCGGAGACGACATATTGCACGCTCGATGTGCGCGAACAGAAGAAAGCCTTGACGTGCGGCTTTGCCGCAGCCTGCCGTTCCAGCCAGCGGACGGCGCCGGAAAGATCGAAACCATGCTGCTCGCCGAAAGGGCCGATCTCGCTCTGGTTCATGCGCCCGTCCAGCGCTTGCCCGAGAACATAAAGCGTCAGCGCCCGCGCTCCACCCTTGCAATGGGCAAATACCGGGCCTTTGGCTTCGGCCATCGTCTGCTGAAAGGCACGAATATCGGCCTCGGTAATCGTCGAGCCACGGACCGGAATGAAATTATAGGCCAGACCCGCAGCCCCGGCGGCGCTTTTTTCATGGGCGTTGCCCGGCTGGCCGGGCTCTTCGCCATCCGGCCGGGCATTGATGATGCTTTTAAAGCCTTGATCGGAAAGCGATGAAAAGTCGGAGATCTCCGGCTGGCCTGCGACCGTCAGACGTTCGTTGATCCTCACGGCGTTCATCGGCTTCTCCTGTTGTTCTAAATTAATATACGTTATCATATAATGTATATTGTTAGGCGGCAATAGAGAGAAGAAAAAATTTCACGCCTTGCCCGAAGGGGATCGGGCAAGGTGTTTTTTCCGGGGTGCCCGCGAGGGCAGGGCGGGCGGGGCTGGCCTCAGGCGAAAAGCTTGCGGCGTGTCGCTTTCCAGCCAAGACAGATTGTCGCGACAAGCAGGGCGAGTTGCGCGACAAGAAATGGTGGTTCGTTGCCGTTCGGCGCCAGTGCGTTCAGCGTCTCGACCTTGAGAAAGGCCTGAACGATCAGCACGAACATATTCAGATAAAGGCCCATCGTGGCGGTGATCGAATAAACGGTTCGCGCCCTGCCATTGAGGCCATATCCATAAAGCGCCACCAGCGCGACCGCCAGAATGACGGTCGAGATGATGCCGACGCCAAGTGCGGGTGTGAAGTTGCCGATGGGAAACAGGAAGCCGGTGAGCGTCGTGGCGAGCGTGGTGACGAGAAACAGCGCCATCATGCGCGGCATCCACCGCCCTGTCGCATAAGCGGACAGCGCGATCAATCCGGCCACGATGCCTATGAGGCTCAAGGCAACGTGGAATGTCGTGAATTGGGGAATGGTCAGTCCGAGGATCATGATGCGTCTTCCTCTATTCGGTTTGAGTTGCACGATACCGGCTGGCGGCAGGTGCATGCGATAGATTGGGCCTCAATGCCGCGCGGGCCGCAAGGTAATTTTTCAAGCTCTGCCGTATCTGGCGGACAAGGAATGATCAGCATCTGAGGTGGGTGCGGGAAGCGCGGCCCTTGCAATGTGGCGGGTGTTTGCTAACATGCCAGACAAGTTTAAAACAGGTGGGCCGGAATGGACGTTGAGAGCAGCACGAAGCCGGGAATATCGCTTGCGGCGAAAATCAGCTCCGCATTGCGGCGGGATTTGTCCGAAGGCGTGTTCCGCCCCGGCGACCGTCTTCCGAGCGAGAGTGCGCTGACACGCGAATATTCCGTCAGCCGCACGGTGGTGCGCGAGGCGATCGCCATTCTGCGCGCCGATGGTCTCGTTGAGGCCCGCAAGGGGGCAGGCGTTTTTGCGATTGAGGTGAAGCCGGGCAAAGAAGTGCCTTTTAACGATCTTGCCGTGGGCCGGATCTCCTCGGTAATCGAGCTGCTGGAATTGCGTACCGTCTTCGAGGTCGAATCCGCCGGGCTTTCGGCATCGCGCCGTTCCGCCGTGCAGGTGGAGACGATTGTCGATGCGCATCGGCGCGTCGGCGACTGTCTCGCCGCCGGACTGCCGACGCGGGATGCCGATTTCGAATTCCATCTGGCGATTGCACAGGCGACGCAGAACAGGCGTTTCCCGGAGTTTCTTCAACTCATCCGCTCCGGCATCATTCCGCGTGGCGAATTGCAGGGGGCAGCGCCCGGTTCCCGCCCGAAGGACTACAACCTCCACCTCCAGGAGGAACATGCGAAGATCGTCGATGCCATCATCGAAGGCGATGCCGATGCCGCCCGCCAATTCATGGCGGCACATCTGCGCGGCAGTCTTGAACGCTACAAGGTGCTCCTGCGCTCCCGCACCGCCGCTGAATAGCGGGGGAAGTTCGGCCTTCTCAGCAGGTTGCGCGCTCGCCCGTCGGGCGGGGCTAAACCGATAAAGGCGACTGTCGCAAATGCCGGAAATGACGTTTCCGCCATTTCTCGCCTTCTGAAGTTGCAGATGCAGCCGGTGCCCAACCGTCATCTCGAAGCGTAGAAGACAGGTTTTCCAATCGCCACAGCGTGGATGATGGCTTTTCCGGCAATGCCGGGAGCGGCGGGATTTCCGATGAAACCTCGGATTGCGAAGGCGGCATCGCGGCCCGCTTCTTTCATCTCGATGCCACGTCGCGGCACCAAATTTACCGGCATATGCTTGACAGCTTTCAACACCTGTGACAACTTGCGAATAGTTGTCAGACAGGATCGTGCTTTTGTTCTTCGCGCCGGTCGACTTCTGGCAAGGGAGGAACCATGTCAAAAAGACGTCTTTCGCTGTATGGCCTGTCCGGCCAGATCGGAAGTATCGCGGTTACGCTGCTCGGATTGCTGCTGCTGACCTTTTTTATCGGACGCCTGATGCCTGCCGATCCGGTGCGGGCCATCGTTGGCGAGGATGCGACCCGCGAAACCTATGAACAGGTCTACCATGCGCTCGGCTTCGACCGGCCGCTGTGGCAGCAATTCATCTATTATCTCGGTGATGTCTTCACCGGCAATTTCGGAACCTCGATCCGTACGGGCCGTCCCGTCATCGAGGATATCATCCGGGTCATGCCGGCGACGATGGAGCTTGCGACCTTCGCGATCCTGATCGGTGCCGGTCTTGGCATTCCCATGGGCGTTTACGCCGCCGTCAATAAAGACCGCTGGCAGGACCATCTCGTGCGGGTGCTTAGCCTGTTTGGCCATTCCATGCCGATTTTCTGGACCGGCATGATTGCGCTGATCGTTTTTTACGCTCATCTCGGCCTTGTCGGTGGCGGCGGCCGCATGGACCAGTTCTATATCGGTCTGGTGGACGAACGTACGGGCTTCCTGCTCATCGACAGCCTGCTTGCGGGCGATATGGAAGTGTTCTGGTCGGCCATCAATCACCTCATCCTGCCCGCCGCTCTGCTCGGTTATTCGTCGTCGGCCTATATTACCCGCATGACGCGCAGCTTCATGCTCGACCAGCTGGGCCAGGAATATGTGACGACGGCGCGCGTCAAAGGCCTGTCGCAGCGGCAGACGGTGTGGCTGCATGCTTTCGGCAATATCCGCGTGCAGCTCGTCACCATCATTGCCCTTGCTTACGGCTCGCTGCTGGAAGGCGCGGTCCTGATCGAGACCGTCTTCGCCTGGCCGGGCTTCGGCCAATATCTGACCAGCAATCTTATCATCGGCGACATGAATGCCGTGATGACCTGCGTGCTTATCGTCGGCGTCATCTTCATCGGGCTCAATCTCCTGTCCGACATTCTCTATCGCTTTTTCGATCCGAGGACACGCTGATGACGGCCCGTGCAGAAACATCTCCCCGTCTTCCGGTGCCGTTGAACGCGCTGAAGAACATCATTGTCTTCCTGCTGAAAAGCCCGACATCGGCTTTCGGTCTGGCTGTCCTGTCGCTTCTCGTCATCGCCGCGATTTTCGCGCCCTGGCTTGCGACGCACGATCCCTATGTGCAGGATCTCGCCAAGACGCTGCAGCCGCCCGGCAATGGCCATTTCTTCGGCACGGACGAGCTTGGACGCGATATTTACAGCCGCCTTTTGTGGGGCGCGCGCATCACGCTGACCATCATCACGCTGGTGTCGATCATCGTCGGTCCGGTCGGTCTTCTGGTCGGTACGGCGTCCGGTTACCTCGGCGGCAAGTTCGATACGGTGATGATGCGCATCACGGATATTTTCCTGTCGTTCCCCAGCCTCATCCTGTCGCTTGCCTTCGTGGCGGCGCTTGGACCGAGCCTCAACAATGCGATCATCGCGATTGCGCTCACCTCGTGGCCGCCGATCGCGCGGCTTGCGCGCGCCGAAGCCATGACCTTCCGCAAGGCGGATTATATCGCCGCCGCAAGGCTTCAGGGCGCATCGCCGCTGCGCATCATCGTCAAGTCGATCATGCCCATGTGCCTGCCTTCGGTTCTGATCCGCCTGACGCTGAACATGGCGACCGTCATCCTGACCGCCGCCGGCCTCGGCTTCCTCGGCCTCGGTGCGCAGCCGCCTTTGCCGGAATGGGGCGCGATGATCGCCACCGGGCGGCGCTATATGCTCGACAGCTGGTGGCTCGTCACTTTCCCCGGCGTTGCGATCCTTTCCGTCAGCCTCGCCTTCAACCTTCTCGGTGACGGCCTGCGGGACGCGCTCGATCCGAAGCAGATGAACCGGAAATAGGGCCATGGAAAAACCAATCCTCGACGTCGAAAATCTTCGCATCCGTTATGGCGGTTCGCCCACCGAGGCCGTGCGCGGCATCTCCTTTACCCTTGGCCGGGAACGGCTTGGCATTGTCGGCGAAAGCGGCTCGGGCAAGTCCACCGTCGGCAGGGCCTTGCTGCGCCTCCTGCCATCGGCGACGATCACCGCCGACAAGCTGGATTTCGACGGTCTCGATCTTCTGTCGCTCAGTGAGAAGGAGATGCTGAAGGTTCGCGGACGGCGCATGTCGATGATCCTTCAGGATCCGAAATTCTCCCTCAACCCCATCCGCCGCGTCGGCGACCAGGTGACGGAGACCTATCTGCGCCACTTCAAGGCATCGAAATCGCAGGCGCGGGAAAAGGCGCTCGCCATGCTGGATGCGGTGAAAATCCGCGATGCGGCTCGCGTCTACGAGCAATATCCGCATGAGATTTCTGGCGGCATGGGCCAGCGCGTCATGATTGCGATGATGCTGCTTGCCGATCCCGATCTCGTCATTGCCGACGAGCCGACCTCGGCGCTGGATGTGACGGTGCGGCTGCAGGTGCTGAATATTCTCGACAACCTCGTGCGGGATCGCGGCATCGGCCTGATCATGATCAGCCACGACCTCAATCTCGTGCGCAATTTCTGCGACCGGGTGCTCATCATGTATGCCGGCCGGGTGGTGGAAACGCTTGCCGCCCGCGATCTCGATCAGGCGCAGCACCCCTATACGCGCGGCCTACTTGCGGCACAGCCGCGCATTGGCGGCACGCGCGCGCCGCTTGCGGTGCTGGACCGCCGTCCCGAATGGCTGGAGGAGAACGTATAATGGCTGTTTCCGTTGAAACCCGCGATCTCTCCATCACCTTCGGCAGCGGCCACACGGCGCTGAAAGTGCTGCCTTCGGTGTCCTTTCGCGTCGAGCCGGGCGAATGTTTCGGGCTGGTCGGCGAAAGCGGGTCGGGTAAATCCACCGTATTGCGGTGTGTGTCGATGCTTAATGATTTCTGGAGCGGCGACATCCTCATCGATGGCCGGTCGGTGCGTGACATGCCATTGATCGAGCGATGCCGCACCTTGCAGATGGTGTTTCAGGATCCCTATGGTTCGCTGCATCCGCGCCAGTCGGTGCGCACCGTTCTCGGGGAATCGCTTGCCATCCACAAGCTCGGCGATCGTGAAGAGCGTATGCGCAAGGTGATTACCGATGTCGGCCTGCCCGTGTCGTTCCTGGATCGCTTCCCGCATCAGCTTTCCGGCGGCCAGCGGCAGCGCGTGGCGATTGCCCGTGCGTTGATCCTCGAACCGTCGCTGCTTCTGCTCGACGAGCCGACCTCGGCACTCGATGTCTCGGTGCAGGCGGAAATCCTCAACCTGTTGCAGCGCCTGCGCGAAGAACGCGGCTTCACTTACATAATGGTGACCCACGATCTCGCCGTGGTCGATCATATGTGCGACCGTTTCGCCGTGATGCTGCGCGGCGAAATCACCGAAATCCTGCCGCGCGAGGCCATCGCCGGCAATGGCGCGACGCATCCCTACGCGCGCGAACTGATCGGCGCCTCGCTGGAATATGAAGGCGCATGACAACTCCCAAAGCGTGACCGTCATCCTCCGGGGCATCACGAATAATAAAATCCTCCTTCCTTGCCCGGCCTTGGTGCCGGGCAATTTTTTTGGAATGGGGCAGGTGGGATAGGCTGAAAAGGTCGCGCCGACAGTTGCGCCTTTGGTTGCTGATAGAGCAGGCGGCTCACTTCCGTCATGCCGGACCCGATCCGGCATCCAGCCACGGCGCGTCTGCGCCGTGAAAAGGGCCTCTCGCGATCAAGGACTTGATCGCGCTGGACCCCGGATCGGGTCCGGGGTGACGGAGTGCGGATGCCTCGCTTTCGCGGAATATTTCGGCTTTGTGAGGCGTTGCCTCTCAACAAAAAAGGCGCGGGGTAAGCCCGCGCCTTCCTTCCAGTTCGCAAATGGCGGCGAGTTACCGCTCCTTGCTGACCTCTTCGAAGCGCGAGAGCCAGGGGCTGACGATCATGCCTTTGATATCGCTGCGGAAGGCAGCGGTGTCGACGACTTCGGAGAAGGGCTGAATGGACATGACGATCTCGTCCATATAGGCCTGCAAATCTTCGTAGAGTTTCGTCTGTTTCGCGACGTCGCGCTCGACAAGGGCTGCCTCGATCATCTTGTTGAGTTTCTCGTCGAAGAAGCTCGTGCGCCAGCTCTGATAGTTGGTGAGCTTGGCGTCGTCAGCATTGTTCGGATTATAGGCGATGGAGCGCAGGTTGTTGTCAGGATGCGGCTGCTGGCCGCCGCCGCCACGGCCGAGCAGCAGCTCGAAGTTGCGCTCGCGCATGGCGCCGTAGATCTGGTCGCCCGAACCGCTGATCAATTCGGCCTGGATGCCGGCCTGCGCCAGCGTGTTCTGGATTGCCGTTGCCGCCTTCATGAAAGGGTCTTCCGAAAGCACGCGCAACGTCGTCTTGAAACCGTTTGGATAACCGGCTTCGGCCAGAAGCGCCTTGGCTTTGGCAATGTCGAGCTTGTAGCCCTGATCGGGCAGCGCGCCCATTACGCCGGTGCTGAGCGACCGCTGATGCAGCTTGCCGTAATAGGGCATGACCGCCTTGTCGAGACCTTCGTAGTCGATGAGATAACGCAGCGCCTCGCGCACCTTCTTGTTGGCAAAGCGCTCATCCTTCATCGAAACGCTGAGGTAATAAAAACCGGAGCCGGGTGTGGATTCGATGGCGATGGCCTTGTCGGCTTCCAGCGATTTCAGGTCTGGCGCCTGCAGGGAATAGGCAACATCGATATCGCCCTTTTCCAGCATCAGGCGCTGCGATTGCGATTCCGGCAGATGGCGCATCAGGACGCGCTTCATCTTGGCTTTTTCACCCCAGTAATCGTCGTTGCGGGTGAGGATGATGTATTCGTTGGATTTCCACTGGGTCAGCTTGAAGGGGCCGGACCCTGCCGAATTGAGCGTCAGCCACGCGCCACCGAGATCGCCGTCCTTTTCATTGGCAAGCGCCGTCTGGCTGTCGATGATAGAGCCGGGGCCGTTCTGCGCAAGGATCATCAGCAGCAGGTTGGGATCGTCAGGCTTTGGAATATTGAGCACGAAGGTCTGGTCGTTTTCGGCAACGAACAGCTTGTCGGCATCCTCCAGCTTGAAACCGCGTGTTTTGAGGAAAGACGATTGCGCCAGGTTGCGGGCGAGCAGGCGTTTCAGGCTCCAGGCCACGTCCTTTGCCGTCACGGCGTTGCCGGACGCGAATTTGGCGTCGGCGCGCAGGTGGAAACGGATCGATTTCCGGTCCTCGGCGATGTCCCAACGTTCGGCAAGGCGGGGCTGGACGCTGCGATCTGTTGGCGAAAGCACGACCAGCGTGTCGTAGATATTATTCAGAACCTGCACCGTTTCGCGGCCGGTAATGGCGGCGGGGTCAAGGGTCAGGATATTGCTCATGGTCGTGGCGACGATGAGCTGGTCCTTCGGCGTTTCGGCAAAGACGCTGAGCGGCACGGCGCCGATCAGCAGTGCACCGAGGGCTGCGGTTGCAAGAAAATGTCTCATTTTTCCTCCCATACGGCCGGTTCATACGGCCTTCCAAGTTTCGATCCGCGCGCCTGTTCCTCCACAGGCTTCACAGGATCAGCCAAGAATGTCTCTGACCGGAGCGGCGAGCGCCCGGCCGATGGCGGCCGTTGCCGGCGCGTCCAGATGCACGCCATCCACCGGCGAGGCGCTGGCGACCGATCCGGCATCGAAGAAATGATGTCCGAGTTCGGTGGCGAGTTTGCGGTAAAGCGGCGCAAGCCGCAGTGATTGTTCGATATCGCGACCGCCTGCGGGCTCTCCACCGGGACCGGCAACGCAGGGCGGCGGTGCGACGATCAGAAGCTGCGGCACCGCCTCTCGCGGCTTGTAGATGAAGGTCTCGACGATTTGCGCCAGCCGCCGCATGCCCGAAACGGCGGCTTCCGCGCGCCCGCCATGCACCGGCTTGATATCGTTGGTGCCGAGCATGACGATGACGAGATCAAGTGGCATGTGGCACGAAAGCGCGACTTCAAGCGCGCGCGCGCCATTGCGGCAGGCCGGGCCGGTATGGTCGTCATAACAGGTGGTGCGCCCGCCAAGCCCTTCGGCATGAACCTTCGCCTTTCCGGAAAGCGCTGTTTCCAGCACCTCCGGCCAGCGGTGTTCAGGCCGGTGGCGAAGACCCGTTGCCGGGTCCGCACCCCAGGTGAGGCTGTCTCCAAAGGCGAGCACCGTTTTCATCGCCTCATCTCACCCGGTTATTGTCGATGAAATCGAAATCGATATCCTCGCCAAGGCCCGGCCGGTCTGGAACGTGCACGAAACCATCGCGATCCATCGGGTCGGACAGCGACTTCAGATAGTCGTGGCCGTCATCATATTCGAGGAAGGGATGTAGGAGGCCGCGCTCGTACCAGCGGCAATTCTTGGTGGCGGCAACCACATGCAGGTTCATGGCCGTATTGCCATGCACTTCGCATTCCATGCCGAAGGCCTCGGCCAGATGCATGGTCTTCAGCGCCGGCGTGATGCCGCCGACATCGTTGACGCCGGTGCGGAGAATATCGCAGGCGCCGGCCTTGATCCATTCCGCGCGGTGCCAGTGCTTGCCAGCCGCACTTTCCGGGCCGACGACGGGGATATCGAGATTGTCGGCGAGCCACTTGTAGGACGAGAGTGACTGCTCATCCATCGGCTCCTCGATCCAGTCGAAGCCGAGCTTTTCAAGGCCGCGACCGAGCGCCAGCGCATCGGTGCGGGAATACCAGTGAAAGGCGTCGATCATCAGGCGAATATCGGGGCCGACAGCCTCGCGCACGGCGGCGCAAGCCTTGAGGTCCATCTTCACATCCGGCGCCCAGCTGACGGGCGGCATCCAGGTATGAAGCTTGATGCCCTTGTAACCGCGCTTCACCAGCGTTTCGGCAAACCGGCCATAGTCTTCAGGGGTTGCAAGTCCGCCCTCCAGCTCGTCGCCGCACATGATGGAGCCATAAGCGAGCACCTTGTCGCGATAACCGCCGATCAACTTGTATACAGGTTGCCCGAGCGAGCGCCCGGCAAGGTCCCAGAGCGCGCAGTCCACCACCGCCAGCGTGCGGTCCGTCAGCTGCGCCGCCGAGCCGCGCTGCCAGTGGGCGAGGTCCTGCCACAGGCGTTCCCGATCACGATGATCCTCGCCGATCAGGACCTTCTTGACGAATTTTTCGATGACATGCGGGCGAACGATCTCCGGCGCGGTGAAGGAGTGGCCTTCCTGACCGTCCTCGGTGCGGATGGTCAGCATGGCCTGTTCCACCTGATGCGCCGGACCCGGATGTGCGTGGCCGGCACTGTCCGAGTGGCGACGGGTCGTCGTGCGGAAAACACGGACCTCGACGTCGGTGATGATCATAATTCCTCCCTCATGCAGGTATCGCAGCCTTCGTTGTGATCGCAATGTCATACATGTCTGCGTTATTTGTCAACATGTATGATAATCTGTATTACATGTTGGGGAGGAAAATCAAGGGCATTTGCGCTCCGCCCGCACCGCCGCCGACTGGGGAAGCGATCTCGTCAATCTAGGCTCCGTCGGACACATCAATATCGCCGCCGGTTTCGGTCGGTGGTCCGAGGGTTATGCTCTTTTCGCACGCCTGAAAGCGCGTCCGAAATCACTTCAATCAGATCAAGGAAGCGCGGATTGCCTGTTTTGCAAGGTGCGCATCTTCATGGCGATGCGGGCGCTTGATCGTTCTTTCGTCGCAAATACGGGCTTTGAGCGGCCAGCGTTTCGGCGCTATCGCGATGACCCCATTTGGGACGGCTCGAAACGGAATTTTTCTCGCTGCTGAAACCTTAGTCCAGCTTTGCCGGCAAGCCGCCAATTATAGAATAGTAATTTTATCGAAAATATTGACCATTTTGGGCGCGCGCCGGAGGATAGAGCGAACTGACCAAAGGAGGCGTCCATGCCGCAGGGACTTCATGCGTTTACTATCGATCTGTTCGGTCTGACCCGGCACAAGCCGCGTGGCGATGAACAGGGCAGTCTCCATCTGCTCGATCATTCCGGTCGTATCAAGCGGGAAAAAACCGATCTCGATCTCGAACGGGAAGAGATTTGTGACATGAATTTCGCGATGCTCGGCCTTTACCCCGTCCTCTGACAAAGGGCGATGACAGGTTCGTTTTCGCGTCTTAAGCGCCGGTTTTCAGCGGAGATAAACTCTCTTTACGGCATGGAAATTGGAACAGAATTTCTTAAACGCGCCGGGGAATTGGCTACCCTTCCAGCATCAAGCAGCATTGCCCGATGGGCGGATTGCAAAGGACCTCTCGATGAGTACAGCTGACAAACCACTCGATTTTCTGTGGTTCATACCCACCTCCGGCGACGGCAGCTATCTCGGCTCCGACGAGTTGTCGCGTCCCGCCGACCCCGGTTATTTCCGGGAAATAGCACAGGCTGCGGATCGGCTCGGTTATTCCGGCGTCCTTATTCCCACCGGCGTTGCCTGCGAGGAATCCTTCGTTCTCGCGGCCAATCTCGCTGCCTATACCGAGAAGCTGAAATTCCTCGTCGCCATCCGTCCGGGCGTTGCCTCGCCGGCCTATTATGCGCGGCTGGCCTCCACGCTGGACCGTGTTTCCAACGGCCGGCTGCTTCTCAACATCGTCGTTGGCGGCAGCGCGCAGGAGCTGGCCGGAGATGGCATCTTCCTGCCGCATGATGAGCGTTACGATCACGCCGACGAGTTCTTCCAGGTGTTCAATTCGCTGATCGAAACCGGCAAGGGCGATCTCGACGGCAAATATATCAAGGCGCAGGGTGCAAGGCTTGGCCTGCCGCCGGTGCAGGAACCGCGCCCGCCAATCTATTTCGGCGGCTCTTCCGATGCCGGCATCGAGTTCTCGGCCGGTGTCACCGACAAATATCTGACCTGGGGTGAACCGCCGGCACAGGTGGCGGAAAAAATCGCCAAGGTTCGCGCCGCCGCCGCGAAAAAGGGGCGGGAGGTGACATTCGGCATTCGCCTGCATTTCATCGTGCGCGAAACTGACGAAGAAGCCTGGGCCGATGCGGATAAATTGATTTCCAGGCTTTCCGACGACACCATCGCGTCGGCTCAGGAGGCTTTCTCCAAGGCGTCGGATTCGGTCGGCCAGGCACGGATGCGGGCGCTGCATAATGGCCGGCGTGACCAGCTTGAAGTCTCTCCGAACCTCTGGGCTGGCATCGGGCTTGTCCGTTCGGGCGCGGGCACAGCACTGGTCGGTTCGCCGAAGACGGTTGCGGCGCGGCTGCGGGAATATCAGGCGCTGGGTATCGATACCGTCATCGCTTCGGGCTACCCGCATCTGGAGGAAGCCTACCGCATTTCCGAATTGCTGTTTCCGGAAATCGGGATTGATGGGCCGCGCAACCAGATCCGCTCGTCTTTCGGCACGAAACAGGTTTTCGGCGGCGGCGGCCATAGCGGCAACGTCAAGCTGGTATCCGGCTCGTGATCAACAGCCGGAAGGCAGGATCGTCTGCCTTCCGGGTTACATTTCCGACGGGCGCCAGTCGGCGGAGCGTCCACGGCAGGAGATGAACGACACATAAAACATTATTTCCATAGAATATAAGTATTATGGAAAACGATGTCTATTTCACGCCCCGCCAGCGCTGCTAACGATTGAACGATAAGCTGTTTTCAGGAGCGATCGATGACATTGCAATATGCGGCCAAGGATCAACAATTCATCAATCTTCGCGATCCCGTCTCCGGCAGGGCGGCGGATGCCGATAGCCTGAAGGCGGCGCTGAGAACGCTCGGCGGCGGCGTCAGCGTCATCACGGCGGGCGAGGGCGATGCGCGCACCGGTGCCACGGTCACATCCGCCACCGCCCTGTCGGTCGATCCGCCAAGAATTCTGGTCGCGCTCAACCGCTCCTCGTCCACATGGCCCGTGGTTGAGCGTTTCGGCCATCTCGCCGTGAACATTATCGGCCCGAACCATCAGTTCATCGCCAACCAGTTTGCCGGCATTGGCGGCCTGAAAGGGGTGGATCGTTATCGCGGCGCGGAATGGACCCGTCTTTCGAGCGGCGCGCCTATCCTCGAAGATGCCGTTGCCGCAATCGATTGCACCATCGAAGAGACGATCGAGCGCCACAGCCACGTCATCGTCATCGGCAAGGTGGAGGCAATCCGCATCGGGTCGGGCCATTCGCTGGTCTATCAAAACGGCCGTTATCATTCGCTGGACTGAGCGCTTGCCTTTCCGGCGCTTTCACTTTGTCATTCTTTGAGGGAGTTGAGCATGGGATCCGTCACGCCACTCGGCGAAAGAATTCGTTTCGTGTCCCCGCGTCTCGGCGCGGATGGGGATGTGTTGACCGTCGCCCGGAAGATTGCTGAAAAATGCGCGGTGGAAAGCGCCGGGCAAATCCACGCGCGCATCGCCCATTCCGGCCTTCTCGCCCTCTCCGTTCCGAATGAACTGGGCGGGGCTGACATCACCAACGACATTCTCTCGCAGGCTGTCGCGATTATTTCCGCAGCCGATGCGCAGGCGGCGCATGCGCTTGCCGAACACTTCACGGCGCTGGAATTCATCAGGAATGCCGGCAGCGAGGAGCAGCGCAGGAACCTTTTTGCCCGGCTCGACCTTGGCGAGACCTTTGCGTTTGCCGCATCTGACGCCGGCGTGGATCATCCGGTTCTGGTGACTGGCGACGATTACGGCCTGCGGCTTCCCGATGACGTCGCCCGATCGGTAACCTCGGATGCGGACTGGATCGTCGTCCCGGCCGTCAATGCGGCGGGGCAGGCCTTGCTCGTCGTTCTGCGCAATCGCCCCGATACATCATGGGACGGCCTGCTGCGCGCCGATCAGGTCTCGTTCCTCGCTCAGGGTGCTGGAAACCTCGCCGCTTCCGTTTTCACGCTGCTGAAGGCCGCAGTGGCGCTCGGTGAAAAGCAGCGTGAGCTTTCGGCGCTGCTGATCGACAGATTGGCCGAGGATGGCGATATCAGGCCCCTTATCGGTGAAATATTTCTCGCTATCGAATTGCTGAAGGCGCAGATTTCCCGCCTTGCGGCCAATATCGATGCGGCGCAGGTGGGGGCGGAAAACGTCACCTTTCGCTCGGTCCGCAACAATGCCATCACGCTGGAAATTCTGATGGCCCGCCTCGGCCTTGGCGATGGCGCAAGAGAATCCGGGTTGATTGCCGCCCTCGGCGACGATTTGCGCCGGCAGTAAGGGGGCTTATTCGCCTGCCGGAATAAATTGCGCGTCTTGTCCGCCTTTTGCGACGAATTGCGCGAGCGTCATATTATCAAGGATCGTTGCGATGGCGTCGCGTACGTCCGTCATCGAAACCCTGACCTGACAGGTCTCGGGATCGTCACAGTCGTCGCAGGCTTCAAAAGCGGTGCGGCTGGCGCAGCGAATGGGGGCCAAAGGCCCGTCCAGCGTGCGGATAACCTGGCCGATCATGATTTCCGATGGCATTTTCGACAGCGAATAACCGCCATTCGGTCCTTTCTTGGAACGCAGAATGCCGCTATTGCGCAGCTCCAGAAGAATAGTATCCAGAAATTTTTTCGGAATGTTGTTGCGGGTCGCAATCTCGGTCACGAAGGCAGTCTCGCCCTGGGGCAAACGCGCCAGATCGACAAGAGCCTTTAGTCCGTATTTGCCTTTTTTGGTCAACATCGCATGATCCGCAAAGAGAGCCGGCACGTTTTGAGTGCCGGATATGGTGTTCTCAACTTATTAAGTAGTTTTTACCGAATTCCGGCGCAAGTCCGTTTCATCCGGGGTCGGTGCGCAAAGCGGCTTTGCACCAGCGCTTTCCCAGCTGTTTCCTCACCGTTGCGGATTGCTTTGCCAAAGACGTCTGCCCAAACCATGGCGGGAAACAATATCTTCTCTGATCCGGCCGCAACGTGGAACGAACGTCCTTTATTAGTATATAAAATCAGTAGAAAGTTTGCATCAAAAGACGTGCGAGGTGGTGATTTATACTCTCAGTTTGCTGGACAAGAGCCCCGTTCCAACGGGTGAGGACGCGGCGAGCGCGTTCCGCGACACGATCAATCTCGCCAGACGCGCGGAGGAACTGGGTTATCGCCGATTCTGGGTGGCCGAACACCACAATTCACCGGAGCTTGCCGGCTCCGCGCCGGAGGCGCTGGTGGCCTGGATTCTGGCGAAAACGTCGCGCATCCGCGTTGGCTCGGGTGGCGTGATGCTACAGCATTACAGCCCCTACAAGGTTGCCGAGGTTTTCAACGTGCTGTCGTCGCTTGCTCCCGGTCGGGCTCGGCCTTGCCTCCGGCAAATATGATGCTGTCATCTCGAACGTCGGCGTTACCGAGCAGCGCAAGGAGAAGTTCGATTTCTCCACCTATCGTCAGGGCCTGCGGATCATCGTCGGTGCCGGCACCAATCAGGAGCGTATTCTGCTGAAATGGAACGACGAGAATATCGCCGCCGGATTAAAGCCGCTCGAGCTGCAATATTATGACGATGAGGCGACGCGGCTTATCGCGCTTTCGGCGGACTGGCCGATGCGCTGACGCTCGCCACCAACGATCTGATCAGGAGCGGCGCTTACGCGAAGATACTGGATCGCTGGCAGCTTGCGGAAGAAGCCTTGCCTCAATCGCGAACCAATCCGCCCGGCCTGCCGAAGAGCTGAACGCTCGAATAAATGCCGGGGAACGGCGACACCTGCAGGTCACGCCTTGCGGGTGTTGTTTTGTCGCGGCAGATTTAGAAATCTGCGACCTTGCCCCAGGACGAACCAAGGAAACGGCTGGGGTGATAGGGGGCGGGGTCAACGATCGGGGTTGCACCCGTGACGATATCGGCAATCAGATGGCCGGCACCGGGGCCGATGCCGAAACCGTGGCCGCTGAAACCGGCGGCGAGGATGAAGCCGGGCAATTCGCTGGTCTCGCCGATGGCGGGCACACCATCCGGCGTGCTGTCGATGAAGCCGGCCCAGGCGGCGGATATCTTGGTTTTGCGCAGGGCGGGCAGAAGTTCCAGCGCCCTTTTGTGGGTCTCGCGGATGGCGGCGGCATTGGGTTTCGGATCGAGAATGCGAACCCGCTCCATCGGCGTCGGCGCATCTAGCCGCCAGCGTTTCAGCGTTTCGTGTCCACCGCGAACACCTTCCAAGCCACCCGGACGCAGGCTGCGCCAGCGCTTGAGGAACATCGGCACGAATTCTCGCGAAAACCGCATTTGCTGCGCGGTCGGATCGATGCGGCCGAGGCCGCTGATGGCGAGCGTATAACCGCCATTGTTGCGGCGCGTTACGGAAACGGCTTTTGTATGCAGCGCATCCGGCAGGCCTTCCGCGCCTGGTGTCACGGAAAGGATGGATGAGCGGACAGAGGCCTGCGGAAAACGGATGCCGAGCTGGCGGCAGAAGGAGGACGCCCAGGCGCCGCCGGACATGATGACGGTTTTGGTGCGGATGGTGCCTTTTTCGGTAACGACGGCGCTGACGCGGCCGCCTTCCGTCTCCAGACCGCGCGCGGCGCAATTCTGGTGCACCGTGCCGCCCAGTGTCATGATGGCGCGGGCAACGGCCGGTGCCGCCATCGAAGGATCGGCCGTGCCGTCGCTCGGTGAAAAGACGCCGCCCTTCCAGCGTTTCCCCGTCGTACGTCCGCGTTCGCTCGCCTGATCCTCACCGAGCATATGTGTCGTCACGCCGGCGGTGATGGCAAAGTCGCGCCAGCGCGCCCAGCCGGCAATCTCAGCTTCGTTGTCGCTCAGGTATAATAAGCCGCAGCGGCGGAAACCGGTGTCTTCGCCGCTTTCTGCGGCAAACCGTTCCCAGAGCGCCAGGCTCTGCGTCGAGATCGGCAATTCGCGGGCGTCGCGGTTCTGCTGCCGGCACCAGCCCCAGTTGCGGCTGGACTGCTCCGCGCCGATGAGGCCCTTTTCGACCAGAGCCACTTTCAGGCCGCGTTGGGCTAAGTAATAGGCCGCGAAAACGCCGACGATGCCGCCGCCGATAATGACGGCGTCCGCGGATTTCGGCAGTTCCGGTGATGTCGTGATCTGTTGCAGCGAGGCAGGCATGATTGGGCTCCTTGTATTGGTCTTAATTTACCTTGGTCGTCGGGTAAACGCTGCCAGACTGAGGCGATTGCCGGTATCTCCTGCCGTTCGCGGCCGCGTCTGCAACTCTTTATGCTGGATGAAAAAAATATCCCCGCGTCGACAGTGCTCGCTCTTGTGATAAGATTTCCATGGCCGCGTCAGAATTTTATGCCGCGTGCACGAAAAAATATAAAAGGGGTTCCGCACGTGATGAAACTTGACCGGATCGACATCAAGATCCTTTACGAACTCCAGAAAAATGGTCGCATCACCAATGTCGAGCTGGCCGAGCTTGTCAATCTCTCGCCAAGCCCTTGCCTGATGCGGGTCAAGAAGCTTCAGTCCGAGGGGTATATCGAGGGTTACTCGGCACAGATCAACATCAACAAGCTTGGCCAGACGCTGACGGTGTTCACCGAGATCACGCTGAAGAACCACCGCCAGATCGACTTCGCCCGTTTTCTCGGCGTTATCGAAAAGATCGATCAGGTGGTGGAATGCCACCTCGTTTCGGGCGGTTACGATTACCTCCTGAAATTCGTCACCTCCGGCATCGTCGAATATCAGTCGATCATGGAGCGGCTGACGGATATGGATGTCGGCATCGACAAATATTTCAGCTTCGTGGTCCTGAAATCGCCGATCATCAAATCGCATATGCCACTGACCAGCCTGTTTCCGTTGTGAGATTAAGCACCGTCCACACAAGTCCTTGATCGCGAAAGCCTCTCCCCACAGCGCAGACGCGCTGTGGCTGGATGCCGGATCTAGTCCGGCATGATGGAAAAGAGGTCCTCAGACTTTTCCAGCAGTCTGGCGAATCTCAGCCTATTGGCTCTCTTCAGGCTCACCTCTTGGAAAAGGCCCGCACCAGCTCCGCATCCTGCTGAAGATTGTCGAGCCATTTCGGGTCGAGCTTCGGCACCGAGGAGAACAGGAGTTTGGAATAGGGATGGGTTGGTGATTTGATCGCTTCCGTTTCCAGATGCTCCACCTTCTGCCCGCCATACATCACGACGATCTCGTCACAGATGGTTTCCACCACCGAAAGATCGTGGCTGATGAAGATGTAGGAGAGGTTCAGCTCTCGCTGGAGTTCGCCGAGCAGGTCGATGATCGCGGCTGCGACGACCGTATCCAGCGCCGAGGTGATTTCATCGCAGATGATAAGCGACGGTTCGGCTGCAAGGGCCCGGGCGAAGTTGACGCGCTGCTTCTGTCCGCCTGACAGGCCGGATGGATGACGGTGACGAACCGAGCGCGGCAGCTTCACCATGTCCAGCAACTGGTCGATCCGGGCGTCGCGCGCCTTGCCTCTCATGCCGTGATAAAAGGTCAGCGGCCGGCCGAGAATATCCTCGATGGATTTTGCCGGGTTGAGCGCCGTATCGGCATATTGGAAAACGATCTGCATGCGGCGCAACTGATCGCTGGTGCGCCGGCGGGCGTCGGCATCCAGCTGCCGGCCTTCGAAGATGACATGGCCGCCGGCGGCGGGCAGAATGCCGGCAATGGCGCGCGCCAGCGTCGATTTTCCGCAACCGGATTCGCCGATGATACCGAGATTGCGTCCGGGATAGACCGCAAGGCTGACGGAATCGACCGCCCGCACCAGCGGCATCTTGTCGTCGCCTTTCGTGCCATATCCGGCGATCAGATTTTCGATATCCAGCAGCGGCTTTGCGTTACTCTGATTGAGTGGCGCCACAGCGCGCACCTTGTCGTTAAAGGCGTTCAGCAATTCCTGCGTATAGGGATGCTGGGCATTCTCCAGAATATCCGTGGTCGTGCCGGTTTCCTGGATCTCGCCACCTTTCAGCACCACGATCCGGTCGGCAATCTGGGCGACGACGGCAAGATCGTGCGAAACATAGACGCCGCCGATGCCACCCTTGCGCATTGCCGACTTGAAGGCGCGCAGGACCTCGATCTGCGTCGTCACGTCGAGTGCGGTGGTCGGCTCGTCGAAAATCACCAGTTCCGGGTTGCCGATCAGCGCCATGGCGGCGGAGAGACGCTGAAGCTGGCCGCCGGACACCTGGTGCGGATAACGCTCGCCGATGGTTTCGGGATTGGGCAACGACAATGCCTTGAACAGTTCCACCGCTTTTTTGCGCGCCTCCTGCGGCGGCATCAGATGGTGGATGCGGGTGACCTCGATGACCTGATCGATGATCTTTTGTGCCGGGTTGAAGGCGGCGGCCGCACTTTGCGGCACATAGGAGATTTTCGTGCCACGGATCTTGGCCCGCTCCATTTCGGAAAGCTGGACCATGTCGCGACCCGCCACCGTGACGCTGCCGCCGGAAATACGGCAGCCCGGCCGCGCATAGCCCATCAAAGTCAGGGCAATGGTGGTCTTGCCGGAGCCGCTTTCGCCGATAAGCGCGACAATCTCGCCCTCGGCGATATCGATGTCGATGCCCTTGATGATTTCGATGCGGCGGCCGGAATCGGTGGTCACCTCGACTTTAAGTCCGCGGATTTCAACGAGATTGGTCATTATTCGCTCCTGTCGCGGATTTTCTGCGGCAGATTGTCGATCAGCAGGTTGACGCTGATCGTCAGGCTGGCAATCGCCAGCGACGGGAAGAGGACGGCCGGTGCGGCAAAGGGCAGGCCGCCGATGTTCTCACGCACCAGCGCGCCCCAGTCGGCATTCGGCGGCTGCAAGCCGAGACCGAGGAAGGAAAGGCCCGACAGAAGCAGCACGATGAACACGAAGCGCACCCCGAGATCGGCGAGCACGGGACGGATGATGTTGGGCAGGATTTCGGAGCTGATGAGGTAAAGCAGGCTCTCGCCGCGCACGCGGGCAACGGTGACGAAATCCATGGTGTTGACATTGACGGCAAGCGCGCGGGCAAAACGATAGGCGCCGGGCGTATAGATCACCGACAGGGTGATGATCAGCACCGGAATGGAGGAGCCGACGGCGGCGACAACCACGAGCCCGAAGAGCTTGCTTGGAATGGAATTCACCGCATCGAGAAACCGGCTGAGGGTGGCATCGAACCAGCCGCCGACCACGGCAGCGCTCATGCCGAGAACGACGCCGGACACGCAGGCGATCGTCACCGCCGCAAGCGAGATGCCGACCGTGAAGCGTGCCCCCATGAGAATGCGTGAAAACACGTCGCGGCCGAGATAATCGGAACCGAGCCAGAGATCGGAGGTCATCGGGCCGAAATAATCGAGATCGACGATTTCACCGACGGGATGCGGGATGAGATAGGGCGCGAAGATCGCGACCATGGCCCAGAGGAAAATGACGAGAAAGCCGAAAACGCCGACTACGTTGATTTTATAACCCAAGCGCGAGGTCCCCGAAGTTGTTTTGATATGGTCGGCCATCAGCGCAGCCTCGGATTGGACATGATGGCGATGATGTCGGCAGCGGTGATGAGGAGGAGATAACCGACGCAGAAAATCATTGCGCAGCTCTGGATCAGCGGCAGGTCGCGGGTTGCAACGCCATCGACCATCAGCTTGGCGATGCCAGGATAATTGAAGATGGTCTCGACGATGATGACGCCGCCGACGAGATAGGAAAGCGACAGGGCGACCGCATTGACGATGGGGCCAAGCGCGTTGGGAAGCGCGTGGCGCAGGACGATGCGCATGCGCGGCGCGCCCTTCAGGAGCGCCATTTCCACGTAAGGTGTGTCGAGCGTCTCGATGACGGCGGCGCGGCTCATGCGGATCATCTGCGCCGACACGACGAAGGTGAGGGTGATGACCGGCATGGCGTAGACCCTGAGTACATCGAAAACGGTGTGCACCTCGCTGACCAGCGACAGGGCCGGCAACCACTTCAGGTAAACGGCAAACAAAAGAACGGCGAGTGTCGCGATCATGAATTCCGGCACGGAAATGACGCCGATGGTGAGGACGGTGACGAAGCGGTCGTAAAGCGTTCCACGCAGCATGGCGGAGCTGATGCCGAGCGTCAGGGCCAGCGGCACGGCGATAACGGTGGTGATGCCGGCAAGCTTCATGGAGTTGATGAAGCGTGGAC
Organism: Agrobacterium sp.; assembly: GCA_034519725.1. Taxonomy (GTDB): domain Bacteria; phylum Pseudomonadota; class Alphaproteobacteria; order Rhizobiales; family Rhizobiaceae; genus Agrobacterium. Next base: position 203,960 of record JAXHOC010000085.1, on the reverse strand, counting down.
CGATGAGGTCGGCGATTGCCATATTGTTGGCGTAGGAGGTGCCGAGTTCACCGTGCAGCAGTCCGAAGAGCCAGCGAACGAAACGCAACAGGGCCGGGTCATCGAGATGCATGGCGGTGCGCAGACCGGCCACGGCCTCCGGCGTCGCCGACTGGCCAAGAAGGATCGTCGCCGTGTCGCCGGGCAGCAGGCTGGTGGCGGAAAAGACGATAAACGATACGATAAGCAGCGTCGTCAGCATGACGACCAGCCGCCTGGCGATAAGGGAAAGTATCCGGCTGTTCATTCACATGCTCCTGCGACCTGCCTGGGTCATGGTGTTTCAGGCCGCACCGACCTGAAATCATCATGATCCGAATTATCTGGCTGGAGCGGAATTTCGGGCGAAACCTGCCTGCTTTTCACCATCCTCATCCAGCTGTGGAGGCTTTCCGCCGCTGCGGAAAGGTCGCCGGGCGCATCAACGCCCGGCGATTTGGTCTATCAGGCTTCGAGCCAGACGTATTCCGCAAAGGCGTAACCCATCATGCCGCCGAGCGGATTGGCTTCCAGCCCCTTCAGCTTGGAGGTGATGGCATCGACATTGGTAATATAGGCGGGAATGATGGTGCCGGCTTCGTCGGCGATCATCGTTTCCATTTCGAAGTAGATCTGCTTGCGCTTTTCCATGTCCAGCATGCCGCGCGCTTCGAGCATCATCTTGTCGAACTTCGGCGACTTGTACTGGCTTTCGTTCCACGGCGCGTCGGAGGCGTAAAGCAGCGAGAACAGAATGTCCGGGGTCGGGCGCGGGTTGATGTTGCCGAAGTGGATCGGCGCCTTCAGCCAGTAATTGCTCCAGTAACCATCAGAGGGAACGCGCTGCACATCCAGCTTGACGCCGATTTCCGCAGCCGAGGCCTGGATGATCATCGCCATGTCCACGGCGGAGTTTGCCGCATCCGAGGTGATGACCGGGATGGACTGACCGATGAGACCGGCTTTTTCGAAGTGGAACTTCGCCTTGTCAGGATCGAAGGCCTTCGGCTTGAGATCCGGATTGTGGTATGGGCTCATGGGCGGCACGGGCTGGTCGTTGCCGACTTCGCCGAGACCACGCAACGCCGCCTTGACGATCTGCTCGCGGTTGACGATCGACTTCATGCCGGCGATGAAATCGGCATTGTTGCCGGGCGTCTGATCCAGCCGCATGTTGAGGTTGGTATAGTTGCCGGCCGTTCCCTTGGACAGAACGATGCCTTCCTGCTTGTCCAGCAGGCGTAACGAACGCGGATTGATAGCCGCTGCGAGATGGATATCGCCGGAAATCAGTGCGTTGACGCGGGCATTGTCTTCGGAAATCGCGAAGAATTCGAAGCTGTCGACGTGCGGCCCACCCTGTTTCCAGTAATTGGGGTTTTTCGACATGATCGAGCGAACGCCGGGTTCGAACTTCTCCAGCTTGAAGGCGCCGGTGCCGTTGCCCTTGGAGAAATCGGTCGCGCCGTCGGCGATGATCATGAAGTGGTGCAGGGCCAGAATGGCCGGCAGGTCGGCATTGGCGCTTGCCAGCGTGATCTCGACGGTGCTCTTGTCGACCGCCTTGAAGCCGGTCATCTGGGCGGCGATCTTGGCGACCTTCGAACCGACGGCCGGGTCGAGGTGACGCTTCAGCGAATAGACCACGTCATCTGCGGTCAGCGCCTTGCCGTCGTGGAAGGTGACGCCGGAACGCAGCTTCACGGTCCAGGTCTTGGCGTCCTTGGTTTCGATGGATTCGGCCAGCTCCATCTGCGGCGTGCCGGAAACATCAAGGAAGCTCAGGCGGTTATAGAGCGCGCAGCAACGCACGTAATCCGTCGAAAGCGAGGCTTTTGCGGGGTCGAGCGTGTCGGCCGTGGAGGAGGACCAGCCGGCCGCCTTCAGCGTGCCGCCGGAAACGGGCGTGGCCGCAACGGCCTGCGAGGCGCGGCCGAGAATGGCCGAACCGGCGGACAGTGCAACACCGCCGGCCAGCATCATGTGAAGCAGCTCTCGGCGCGTCGCGCCGCGACGGATAGCCTGTTCAACGGCGGCATCGTCAGAGCGGGTCCAATTTGTAATTCTGTCACTCATGGTCTTCCCCTTTTTGTATGATTTGTTGAAATGGCATCGGCAGAAATTTTTTCGGCATCCGCGCCCCGGTGCGCGTCGTGCCCTTGGTGGCTCAACCGCCCGCTTGTCTCGTGGCCTCGGCCAGGCCGGCCATAGAGGTGAAGTGGTAGTCCGGTTCGGTAAAGTTTTCCGGCTCGATGGTGCCGCCATATCCCTTCTGGGCGTGGCGGCGCTCGATCCAGCAATTGGTCATTCCGAGTTGCCGTGAAATGCCGATATCGTGGTACTGGCTCTGCGCAACGTGCAGAATGTCGTCCTTCGATGCGCCTTCGCTTTCGACGAAGGCGAAAACCTTCTCGAAAAATGCGGGATCCGGCTTTTCAGTGCCGGTATCATCCGCCGTGAAAGCGGCATAAAAGGGATTGCCGAGTTCCTTCGCGAAATATTCGAAAGCCCAGCGCTGGGCATTGGTCATGGCAATCAGCCGGTGCGTCTTTGCAAGCTCGGCCATGGCGGCACGGCTGTCTTCAAAGCCTTTCCAGTTCTTTGCCGCGTCGCGCAGGCGCTCGCCCATGGCGCGCTCCGCCGGCAAACCGAGTTGCGGAGCGATGATCAGGTAGACGCGGACGAGATCGTCGGGAAACAGATCAGTCGCGTCGGAGTAACGCGCCGCCCGGTAAAGGCCGAGCGCCTTTTCACCGTCCACCTCAACGCCGTTTTCAGCGCCGATCTGGATCAGGGTCGATTTCAGGCCGCCTTCGAAATCGATGAGAGTTCCCACCACGTCGAAGCTCATATATTTGAAGTCGCACAGATTCTTGGGCAATATCGGTCTCCGCTTTGCCGCATAAGGCCCTTGGGAAGGCTGCGGCATTTTATTCTGTTCCCGGACAGGGTCCTTGCCCCGTTCCCATTCTTGCTAACGCCCTTTTTTATGGCGTTTAGTACTTTTTCTACTGATAGTTTGGCACTTCCAGCCCACGGGATTCGCCGAAAAGGCTCGGGTCTTCGGCAGAATATTGCGAATATCTACGGCGTTGCGACATTTCAAGAAGGTGCCGCAACGCTATCAGCTTTTCGCCTCAGGCCATGGCGGCCCGCACTGTCGGGTCCTCGAGCGTCTGGTCGAGGGTTTTTAGCGTCCGCTCGATAATGGCGTCGATTTCGTCATCGGTGCAGCAGAGCGGCGGCGCGTAGCCGAGGATGCCGTTGGCGAAGGCGCGAACGATGAGGCCGTTTTCCCAGGCGCGGTCAAAAACCTTGCGTGCAGGGGCCGCCGCAGCCGGCAGCGGGGTTTTCTTGTTTTTGTCGGTCACCAGTTCGATGGCGGCAAGCATGCCCCGGCCGCGCACATCGCCAACCAGCGGATGGCTTCTCAATCCTTCCAGCCCGGCCATCAGCCGTTGACCGGCGCGGCGGCCGTTCTCCAGCAGACCGCCCTCGTAAAGTTTCAACACTTCGAGACCAACGGCGGCGCTGACCGGATGGGCGGAATAGGTATAACCGTGCCCTATGGCGGCATCGCCGGCGAAGTCGGCTATTGTATCATAGACATGATCGGCCATGAAGACGGCGCCCATCGGCACGTAGCCTGATGTCAGACCCTTCGCGGCGGTAATGAAATCAGGCACGATATCCTCGTCGGCACAGGCAAACAGCGGTCCCGTGCGGCCGAAACCGGTGATCACTTCGTCGGCGACGAAGAGAATGCCGTAGGAACGGCAGAGTTCGCGCATGGCCTTGATCCAGCCCGGCGGCGGCACCAGAACGCCGCCGGAGCCCTGAATGGGCTCGGCATAAAAGGCCGCGACCCGCTCCGGGCCGATAGCCTCGATCTTGTCTTTGAGGATTTGCAGGGAAGAGGCGATGATTGCGGCCGGGTCGCTGCCGACCGGATTGCGATAGGCATAGTGCGACGGAATTTTGTGCTGCCAGTCGTAGGGTACGCCGAAACCGGCATGGAATGCGGGTAGCGCAGTCAGGCCCGAACCGGCGGTGGTGGAGCCGTGATAACCCTGTTCGATGGAAATGAACTGGTCGCGCTGCGGCTGGCCTTTGGCGTGCCAGTAATAGCGGATGAAGCGGATGGTGCTGTCCACGGCATCGGAGCCGCCAAGCGTGAAATAGACGTGGTTGAGATCACCGGGCGCACGGTCTGCGAGCTCGGAGGCGAGCCGGATGGCGGGTTCGCTGCCCATGTCGAAATAGGCGGTGGCATAGGGCAGTTCGCGCATCTGCTTTGCTGCCGCTTCTACGATGCTGTCATGGCCATAACCCGCATTGACGCACCAGAGACCGGCAAACCCGTCGATCAGCTGGTGGCCGGTCATGTCGGTAATCGTGGCGCCCTTTGCCGATTTCAGCACACGCACGCCAAGCTTTTCATGGCCGCGAAAGGAAGAGACGGGGTGCACCAGATGGGCGCGGTCCAGCTCGATCAGTGAATTGCTTAACATGGGTCTCTCCGGATTCAGCCCAGCGCCTGGCTGGTCAATGCGAATGTTTTCATTTTTTTGTCGGCAGAGGTTTCGGCCTTCGGCCGGCGCATGGGAATGCCGCCACCGACATGGCCAAGACCGTATTCGGCAAGCCAGGGACCGAGGCCCGTCTCGATGGTGGTGTCGACGCGCAGGAAGGCGCCGGGGCGCTCTGATAACACGAAGGCGATCAAATCCTTTGCGATTTCAGCATTTTCCGCGACAACAGGGCCGATGACTTCGCCACGGCCAAAGGCGCGCAGGCCGGCAAAGCCCTTGATGACGCCTTGCTGTTTTACCATCGCAAACCTTGCCCTATGCGCAAGCTCGGCAAAAAGTGCAGTCCGATCCGCACCGAATGCCTGCGCGTCGAGGGCGGCAAGCTCGGCCGGGACAATTGTTTCTGCCCATGCCACATTGGCGGGCTTCTCGGCGGCCGTTGGAATGCCCTGGTGCTGGCGCACCTCGCCGCATGCGACGAACCCCATCTTTTCATAGAGGGGGAGGCCTTCGGCGGTTGCGACCAGCCGGCACTCGCAATTTTCCGCAGCATCGACGACCGCCTGCAACAGCTGGCGTCCGAGACCCCGGCCACGCATGGCCTCGTCCACGATCACCATGTTGACGGTGGCGCAGCTATCTCCGAGAAGCGTGGCCATTGCGGTTCCGACGACGCGGGTGTTTTCAACGGCGACGAAACCCTTGCTCAGTGAAAGCATGAGCGCCCAGTCTTCCCTGCGGTGCGGCCACCCGGCCTGGCGGGAAAGCTCGACGGCGGCGTCGAGATGTTGCGGCTCGAATTTCTGGATATCGATGAGGCTGGCTTGCATGGCCCAACTCCGTTTTATTCTGCATGTTCATTGATAGACCGGCGGCAAAAGAACATTGTCCCGACGAATGGCATGGTTCGATATGTTTCACTGTTGCTTTTACCCGCCGCCGCATCTTATGCCGCGCATCATCTGCTTCCATCAGCGAAACGGGGACAGGCGGCGGCTTTCGGTTTTGCCGCACGCAACTCTCTGCCAAACTCGCGGCTGCATACGCAACAATCTGCTTTCGGGAATGGCAATTGCAGTGCGCCGTCCGGGCAAAGGCCTCTATGATCTTGTTATTGCAGCCACCACCAATCCCCAAGCAAGGATGACGACGACATGACCATCTTCCGCCCGAAATACATCACTTTCGATTGCCACGGCACGCTCATTCATTTCCAGATGGCAGAAGCTGCCCGCGATCTCTATGGTGATCGTCTGGAAGAGGCCGAGATGCAGCAGTTCATCAAGGATTTCTCTGCCTATCGCCTGGACGAGGTCATGCAGGACTGGAAGCCTTACGCGGAAGTCGTCCACAATGCCCTGTCGCGCACCTGCAAGCGCAACGGTGTGGCCTTCAAGGACGAAGATGCGGTAATGGTCTATGAGCGCGTTCCGACCTGGGGCCCACATGCGGACGTTCCGGCGGGTCTTTCGAAGGTTGCCAAGGAAATTCCGCTGGTCATTCTGTCTAACGCCATGAATTCGCAGATCATGTCGAATGTGGCAAAGCTTGGCGCGCCGTTCCATGCCGTTTATACCGCCGAACAGGCGCAGGCCTACAAGCCGCATTTCAAGGCTTTCGAATATCTGTTCGACATGCTCGGCTGCGGCCCGGAAGATATTCTGCACGTCTCGTCTTCATTCCGCTACGACCTGATGTCCGCGCACGATCTCGGCATCAAGAACAAGGTCTGGGTCAACCGTGGCCACGAGCCGGCAAACCCCTATTATGGTTACACGGAAATCTCCGATATTTCCGGTCTCGCAGGCGTCGTCGGACTGTAAGGAAGGACCGGATCATGAAGCTCGTCTCCTATTGGCACGACACGGCGCCCCTGTTTGCGGGGGCGGCGCAGGGTCCTGTCGAAGGCCATTACGATGTGGCCGTCATCGGTGGCGGCTTCACGGGTCTGGGTGCTGCGCGCCAGCTCGCAAAAGCGGGCGCACGCGTGGTTGTTCTTGAAGGGCAGCGCGTTGGCTGGGGTGCTTCCGGGCGCAATGGCGGCCACCTCAATAACGGGCTTGCCCACTCCTACCTTTCCGCCAAGGCGGAACTCGGCAAGGAGCGGGCCATCGCCCTCTACAAAGCGCTGGATGCCTCGATCGACACGCTGGAAAGCCTGATTGCCGAAGAGGGGATCGACTGCAATTTCCGCCGGGCCGGCAAACTGAAAATGGCTTCGAAACCACAGCATTTCGAAGGCCTTGCGAAGAATTTCGAGGCTGTTCATGCCGAGGTCGATCCCGATACGGCGCTTCTGTCGGTTGACGATCTCAAGGTAGAAATCGGCTCGCCCTTTTATGGCGCCATGCTGTCCAAAAAGAGCGCCATGATGCATATGGGCCGCTATGTGGCGGGCCTTGCGCAGGCTGCGAGCCGCCATGGCGCGGTGATCTTCGAAAATGCGGCGGTGACGAAACACACGCAAAACGGCAAGACCCACATGCTGGAAACGGCACGCGGCACGGTCACGGCTGATAATGTTCTGGTGGCGACCGGCGCCTACACACCCTCCGGTTTCAGCTATTTCCGTCGCCGCATCATTGCGGTCGGCAGTTTCATCATCGCCACCCGGCCGTTGACGGATGCCGAGATCAAGGCGTCGGTTCCTGGTAACCGCACCTACGTCAACACCATGAATATCGGCAATTATTTCCGGCTCGCACCTGATAACCGGCTGATCTTCGGCGGCCGCGCGCGCTTTTCAACGACATCGGACCAACGCTCGGATGCCAAAAGCGGCGCGATCCTGACGGAAAGCCTGCACCGCATATTCCCGCAGCTAGCCCATGTGCCGATCGATTATTGCTGGGGCGGGCTGGTCGATATGACCAAGGACCGTTATCCGCGTGCCGGTTTCCAGGACGGCGTCTGGTACGCCATGGGTTACTCCGGCCACGGCGCCCAGCTTTCCACCCATCTCGGCATGATCATGGCCGACGCCATTCTGGGGCGCCCGGACAACAACCCGCTGAAGGGGCTGGACTGGCCGGCGGTGCCGGGTCATTTCGGCAAGCCCTGGTTCCTGCCGCTGGTGGGGCTTTATTACAAGATGCTGGATAAGATTCAGTAGAAGGTGGCCGCCGCCGTCCTGTCCCTCAGACGTCTTACGAACCCTCGTCCAAACTCGACGTCATCCTCGGGTCAAGCCCGAGGATGACGCAGGAGAGGGGCATCTCCATATCCCAGCGGCCGTTTCGGCCGCTTTTTTGTTGCATCGGCACAAAAAGAAGGGCCGCAGAGCGGCCCTTTAGGCGGGGAGAAACGAACAGTCTTCAGGCAAGCCCACCGATGTGGAACGTCTTGATTTCCAGATATTCCTCGATGCCGGCCTGTGCACCTTCGCGGCCGAGGCCGGATTGCTTGACGCCGCCGAAAGGGGCGACTTCGGTGGAGATCGCGCCGGTGTTGAGGCCGACCATGCCGAACTCCAGCGCCTCGCCCACACGCCAGGCGCGCTTGAGGCTCTCGGTATAGAAATAGGCGGCAAGGCCGAAGGGTGTGCCGTTGGCGATGGCAATCGCCTCCTCTTCCGTCTCGAAGCGGAAGAGCGGCGCGACCGGCCCGAACGTCTCTTCGCTTGCCAGCCGCATGGCGGTGGTCGCGCCCGTCAGCACCACCGGCGCGGTATATTGCGAACCTTCAGGCAGATCGTGCGGCTTGGTAATGATCTCGGCGCCCTTGGAAACGGCGTCATCGATATGCGCGCGGATCTTGGCGATGGCCGGCTCGTTGATCATCGGGCCGATGGAAACGCCTGCCTGCGTTCCGGGTCCGACACGCATGGCATCGACGCGATCAGCCAGTTTTTTCGCAAACGCATCGTAGACGCTCGCCTGAACGAGAATGCGGTTGGCGCAGACGCAGGTCTGGCCGCCATTGCGGAATTTGGAGACGAGCGCGCCTTCGATGGCAAGGTCGATATCCGCATCGTCGAACACGATGAACGGCGCGTTGCCGCCGAGTTCCAGCGACAGGCGTTTGACGCTGTCGGCGGCGCCGCGCATCAGAAGGGATCCGACACGGGTGGAGCCGGTGAAGGAAATCTTCCGCACGGTTTCGTTGGCCATGATCTCGTTGCCGATCTCCGTCGGCATGCCGGTCACGATGTTGATGACGCCTGCGGGAATGCCCGCGCGTTCGGCGAGAACGCCGAGCGCTAAGGCCGAATAGGGCGTGAATTCCGAGGGTTTGATGACGACGGTGCAGCCGGCCGCCAGCGCTGGAGCAACCTTGCGGGTGATCATGGCGTTCGGGAAGTTCCACGGCGTGATGATGCCGCAGACACCGACCGGTTCCTTCAGCACCACGATGCGGCGATCCGGTGTCGGCGAGGGAATGGTGCCGCCGCTGATGCGCCGGGCTTCTTCCGCAAACCATTTGACGAAGGACGCGCCATAGCGGATTTCGCCCTTCGCCTCTTCGAGCGGCTTGCCCTGTTCGATGGTCAGCATCAGGCCGAGATCGTCGATGTGCTCGATCATCAGCGCGAACCATTTTTCCAGAAGTGCGGCGCGCTCGGCGTGTGTTTTCTTCTTCCACGGCGCAAAGGCGGCGTTGGCGGCTTCGATGGCTGCACGGGTTTCCGCACCGCCCATATCCGGCACGGTGCCGATCACCGCCTGCGTCGCCGGGTCGATCACGTCAACCGTCTTGCCTGATGTGGCGGCTTTCCATGCGCCGCCGATCAGACCCGTCTGGCGAAAGAGTTCCTTGTCCTTCAAGCCCTGCATCATTCTTCTCCCAAATCAGCCGAGTGCCGCGAGAACTGCGGCTGTTATGACGTCCGTCTTGTCCTTGCCCGGCACGGTGCCGATGCCCCGGCCGGTTGCCGTTTCCAAAGCCGCGATGATTTTTGCCGCCGCATCCTTTTCGCCGAGATGATCGAGCATCATCGCGCCGGACCAGATGGCGGCGATGGGGTTGGCGATGCCGAGATGGGCGATATCCGGGGCCGAACCATGCACCGGCTCGAACATCGAGGGTGCCGTGCGGTCGGGATTGATATTGGCGGAGGCGGCAAAACCGAGGCCGCCCTGAATGGCCGCGCCGAGATCGGTCAGAATATCGCCGAAGAGGTTGGAGGCGACAACGACATCGAGGCTTTCCGGCGCCATCACCATGCGCGCCGCCATGGCGTCGATATGGTAGCTGGAGACCTCGACGTCAGGATATTCGGCGGCGAGCTTTTGTGTCACCTCGTCCCAGAACACCATCGAATATTTCTGGGCATTGGACTTGGTGACGGAGGCGAGCTTGCCGCGCCGCTTCTGCGCCTGCTCGAAGCCGAAGCGCAGGATGCGCTCCACGCCCTTGCGGGTGAAAACAGAGGTTTCGACAGCGACCTCGTCTTCGGTGCCCTGATGCACACGTCCGCCTGCACCGGAATATTCACCCTCGGTATTTTCGCGGATGCAGAGAATGTCGAATCCATCGGCTTTCAAGGGGCCTTGCACGCCGGGCAGCAGCCGGTGCGGGCGGATATTGGCGTATTGCACGAAAGCCTTGCGGATCGGCAGAAGCAGGCCGTGCAGCGACACCGAATCCGGCACCTGCGCCGGCCAGCCGACTGCGCCGAGCAGAATGGCGTCGAAGCCGCGCAGGGTCTCGATGCCGTCCTTCGGCATCATCGCGCCGGTTTCCTTGTAAAAAGCGCAGGACCAGGGGAATTCAGTACCTTCCAGCGCAAAACCGGAGGTCTTTGCGGCGGCGTTGAGAACCTGCCATGCGGCATCCGTCACGCTTTTGCCGATGCCGTCTCCGGGAATGAGTGCGATGTGATGCGTTTTCAAGATGTTTCCCCTGTTACAGTCCGATGAGGATGCTTTTGCTCTTGCGGTTGGCGAGATAGGCCTCCCGCCCAAGATCCTTGCCGATGCCGGAGCGTTTGTAACCGCCGGTCGGCAAGATATGGTCGCGGGAGCGGCCATATCGGTTGACCCAGATTGTTCCTGCCTGAATGGCGCGCGACAGGCGCATGACGCGCGAGATATCGCGGCTGAAAAGACCCGCTGCCAGACCGTAGGTCGGATGAACGGCCAGCGCCAGCGCCTCTTCTTCCGTCTTGAAGGTCTGCAGCGTCAGCACCGGCCCGAAGATTTCTTCCGTGACCGCAGGGGAAGTCTGATCGACATTGGCGATCAGCGTCGGCTGGTAGAAATAACCGGGGCCGTCCATGATCGCGCCGCCGGTCAGGCATTCGCCGCCATGGGCGACGGCCGCCTGCACGATGCCGTCGATGCGCTTGCGCTGCACCTCGGAAATGATCGGCGAATATTGGGTTGCTTCGTCCCATGTCGGGCCGGGCTTCACCGCCTTCATGCGGGCGATGATCGCGGCGGAAAGCGCGTCTGCCACGCTTTCTTCCACGATGATGCGCGATCCGGCAACGCAGGCCTGTCCGGCATTGGAGAGAATATTGCCGGCAATGGCGGCGGCGGCTTTTTCGATATCGGCATCGGCAAACACCAGCTGCGGGCTTTTGCCGCCGAGTTCCAGCGTCATGGGCTTGATGCCGGTGCGGGCGATATTGGCCATGATGGCCGAACCTGCGGCCGTCGATCCGGTGAAGCTGATCTTGGAAATTTCGGGATGGCCGGTGATGGCATTGCCCGTCACGGGGCCGTCACCCAGCACGATGTTGATGAGGCCTGCGGGCAATCCGGCCTTGATGGCCAGTTGCGCCATGAAAATGCTGGAGAAGGGCGTCATTTCCGATGGTTTCAGCACCACGGCATTGCCGGCGGCGAGCGCCGGGCCAAGCTTCCAGCCCGCCATGGACACCGGAAAATTCCAGGGCGTGATGGCGCCGACGACACCGTAAGGTTCGGTCATGATCATGCCGACGCTCGTATCGTCGGTCGGCACGAGATCGCCGCCTTCCTTGTCCGCGAATTCGGCAAAGAAGCGGATCTGTTCGGCGGTGACGGCGATATCGCCGGCAATCAGGTGGCCCACGGGCCGTGTCGAAGACAGCGCCTCGATTTTCGCCAGCGTCTCGGCTTCCTGCTCGATCAGGTCGGCCCAGCGCTGCAAGACTTTGGTGCGTTCGCGCGGGCGCACGCCGCCCCAGTTGCTGCTCTTCAGCGCCGCCTTGGCGGTTTGCACCGCCTCATCGACCAGCGATGCGTCCGCCTTCGGGCAACCGGCATATTCTATGCCGTCCGAAGGGCGGTGCATGTCGATGCCGTTTTTAGCCGGGATCAGCCGGTCGCCGATGAAATGGCCGATCGGCAGGGACAGGCTGTCTGGATCGAAGCTGAGCGTCATGGGTGATCCTCTGTGGATATGCACCAAAGCTACTCCCTGACGGCAAGCAGCATCGACCGACTGCGGCGGGGGCGGTGAACGAAAATCCTGTTTTGCCGGTGGCCGACAGCGCAATCTTCGGCGGACATGAAGACCGCGCCGAAAACCTTGCGGCGGGTCCGCTCGCGGGCCGTAAATCCGCTTGAGAGGGGGCCGGACAGGATACCCACGTAAAAGATGGCTGGCATCCATCTGCGGATTGCCAGCCATCGTCTTTCACAAAAATGCCTCTCCCTCAGCGGGGATGCCGACAATGCTGACCGGCACTTAGCCGGTGACGGTCACATAAATCTTGCGCACGGTTTCGATTGTCTTCCAGACACCGACGAAACCGGGTTTCATGACAAAGCTGTCGCCCGCCGTGTAACGCAGCGGCGCGCCGCCTTCCGGTGTGATCTCGATGACGCCGTCGAGAATGTGGCAGAACTCGAAGGTCTCGCCCTTGATCGAGCGGCTTTCGCCGGGGGTCGCTTCCCAGATGCCGGTGTGGACGGTGCCATTGCGGGCTTCATCCAGCGGCCAGGTCTTGAACGACGGATCGCCGGCGATGAGGCGCTCGGGCAGGGCCTTGGAGGCTTTGGGTTCAAAGGTGGGATTGGTGTCGAGGGTCTTGAGGAGAGACATGGGTGTCCTTTCTTGGAACGGTAGGATCAATATCCGCGGCTGCGGTCGACGAGGCCGAGCGGTTCGAGCCCGGCTTCGTATCGTTTGATATTTTCAACGACAGTGCGGGCAGCGGAGTGGGGCTGGGTGACGCTGGCGATATGCGGCGTCAGGAGGATTTTCGGGTGTGTCCAGAAGCGGTGTTCTTCCGGCAGTGGCTCGGGGTCCGTGACATCGATGACGGCGCCTGAAAGCTTGCCGCTATCCAGCGCGTCGATGAGGGCGTCGTGGTCAAGCTGTCTGCCGCGCCCGGCGTGAACCAGCCCCGCGCCTTCGGGAAGCATCCCCAGATGCTCGGCATCCAGAAGTCCCGTCGTCTCGTCGGTGAGCGGCAGCAGGCAGACGAGAATATCGCTGCTGGAAAGGATGGTTTTGAGGCCGTCGTCGCCATGGTGGCAGGTGACACCATCGATCTTGCGCGGCGAGCGGCTCCAGCCGGAAAGCGGAAAGCCGAAGGGTTTCAGCCGCTCCAGCGCCGCAACGCCAAGCATGCCGAGACCGAGAATGCCCACCCGGCACTCTTCCGCCTGACGCTGGGGCAGGGGCTTCCACAGTTGCTGGCGCTGCTGTTTCAGATAGACCGGCAGGTTGCGGTGAAGGGACAGCACGCCAAGGCAGACATATTCCTGCATCATGCGGATGATGCCCTCATCCACCATGCGCACGACCTTCACCGTCTCGGGGATGTCCCCGATGTGAAACTGATCGACACCCGCGCCAATCGAAAACAGGACTTCGAGATTGCGGTACCTGTTGATGTCCTGCGGCACTGTCCAGGTGATGAGGTAACGGACCGCGTCGGGATCGACACTTGCGGCATCCATCGAAAACGGCAAATCCGGTAGGTCGGCGGAGAGAGCCTGCCGGAAAATCTCGCCGCGCTTGGCGTCGGAATTGAAGAGAAACGTCATGTGGATCGATACTTTCCGAAGGTTTAAACCGTGCAGCGACGGCCAAGCGTTTCCAGCATCGACTGGCAGGCCGAAAGTTCGCTCGTCGTTATGAATTCGTCCGGTTTATGGGCGCGGCCGATATCCCCTGGCCCGCAGATGATGGCGTCGATGCCGGCTGCCTGAAAAAGCCCTGCCTCCGTGCCGTAGCTGACGGCGGCGAGACATGGCGTGCCGGTCAATTCCTCCAAAAGCAGAGCGAGCGGTGCGTCGGCGGCAAGCGAGAGCGCTGGATAATCGCTCATCGGCGTCCATTCGATGTCGATACCCTTTGCTGCAAGAGCCTCGACGCTGGACCGAACCGGCTGGAGCAGTTCAAGCGGCGATATGCCGGAAATCGCCCGTGCTTCCAGCTCGATGGCTGAGAAATCAGGGATGATGTTGATCGCCTGACCGCCCTTCATCGTGCCGATCTGCAGCGAGGAATAAGGCGGCTCGAAGGTCGCTTCAAAGGGGCCTTGCATCAGTTCATGCGCCGTCTCCACCGCCTTTGCCATGATGCCTGTCATCAGGTGGATGGCATTCACGCCCTGATCGGGGCGGGAAGAATGGCCGGAACGGCCACGGATTGTGATGCGCGCAGCGGCTTTGCCCTTGTGGGCGCGAACCGCCCGCAGATTGCTTGGCTCACCGATGATTGCGCCCGCCGGCGGGGCGCAGAGTTCAGGCAATCTGGCAAGAAGATGCGGAACGCCACGGCAACCCGCCTCCTCGTCATAGGAAAAGGCGATATGCACCGGACGTTTCAGCACCATGTGCGAAAATGCAGGGGCGGCGGCAAGAACCGTGGCGAGAAAACCCTTCATGTCGCTGGTTCCGCGCCCGTAGAGACGGTCGTTTTCCGCCCTGAGCGTAAAGGGATCGGAAGACCATTCCGGCTCCCCGGCGGGCACCACATCCATGTGGCCGGACAGAATATACCCTGCGCGATCAGCCGGGCCGAACGTAGCGAAGAGATTGGCGCGGTCGCCCTCCGGTCCGGGAAGCAGCGATACTTTCGCACCGTGGCTTTCAAGGTAATCGGCGATCCAGCCGGCAATATCGCCATTGGCGGTTCCGACGACCGACGGGAAACCGACGAGACGCTCAAGGATTTCGATTGCGTTCAATGGCCGTCTCCGCTGACCGGATTGTCATCCAGAAAGCTTAGAAGGGACTGCGGCGTTTATCTGCTGAAATGCGGATGATTTCGGTAGATTGTTGTGACCTTCCAGTGCTTTCAGAAAATTCGTGCTGGCGTAACCAGCTACCGTCGGATGTCGTGGGTTAGGCCGGGACCGGATGAGGGTTCCGCGCCGGAGGGGATGGGGGCCGCTTGTTATGGACCTGCTCAAAGTCGATAGTTTCGAGCTGCGGACCGTGGATATCGCTGATGTGGATGCCGATCATCTGCATGCGCTCTCCATGGCCGTCGGATGGCGATATCACGCGAATGAATGGTGTTTTCTGCGGCAATGCGGCGTCGGTCTCGCGGCGCTCGACGAGATCGACCGAGTTGTCGCAACCGCGATGCTGTTTCCCTATGATCAGGGTTTTGCGACGCTTGGCATGGTCATCGTTTCACCGCGCTTGCAGGGGCAGGGCGTGGCACCATGGCTGGTGCAGAAACTTGTTGCGAAATTCCCCGCCGTCTCCCTGCGGCTGAACGCAACGGATGCGTCGCGGCGGCTGTTTTCGAGGCTGGGCTTTGCCGGCGATGCGGACAAAGTGCATCTCTTCCGGGGAAGGGCCAATTGCCTGTTCGAAATACCGCCGCCCGGCAGAAAACAAAGGATAGAGCCGTTATCTGCGGAGCATCTGCCTGACGTGGCGGAACTGGACCGGGCGGCTTTCGGCGTTTCGCGCAGGAACGTTTTGCAGCGCCTTTTGGCGCAGAATAGCGGTTACGGTTTGTTCGAGGCGGGCCGTCTTACCGCTTTTGCGCTGCGCCGGGCGGCGGGGCGGGGCCACATTATCGGTCCGGTCGTTGCGGGTGAGGACGCGGATGCGATTGCGCTGGTGAGGCGGCATTTTGCCGATCTGGACGATCAACTGGTGCGCCTCGATACCGTCAGCGACAACAGTCTATTTGTTGATTTTATTGCTCAATCCGGGCTTGCCGTGATTGAGACCCTGACCACCATGTCCAAGGATGCGCCGCAACCGGCACCTTCAGGTGCTACCAGTGTTTTCGCGCTGGCGGGTCCGTCTTTGTGCTGAGCTGCGGCACTATCGCGATTGACGCCCCGCCGCTTGCCCCTTATGTCAGAAAGTGACGGTTCCTGAAGCCGAAGGGCAAAGGGATTAATAGGGAACACGGTGCGGGTGATTTTGATCGCCCAATGCCGTGGCTGCCCCCGCAACTGTAAGCGGATTGCCGTTCATCCTCGTGACGCCTGAAAAGCGTCATGCCACTGCGCCCTTCAAGGTGCGGGAAGGCAGATGAACGGCGCATATTCGTGAGCCAGGAGACCTGCCGTCATAATATTGACCATCGTTACGGGCGGGGATGCCCGGAAGAGGAGCTGATTATGACCTTTCCGTCTGCGGAAACGTATTTAGAGTCCCGTTCTCCATCTCCACACTTGTTGTCGCTCTGTCACCACGCGTCCTGACGCGCGGCCTGCGGATCACGCCACTTTATTCAGACTGGAGAACATATGTTGCATTTCAAACACCTGCCGGTTTCCGCCGGCCTTCTGGCCATCGCATTTGCGGCGCTACCCGCCGGTGCCGCACAGGCCGCAGAAACCACCTATCCGCTGACGATCAACAGCTGCGGCCATGAGATCACTTTCAAGCAGGCGCCCGCCCACACCGTGTCGGTCGGCCAGAGCACGACCGAGGTTCTCTACCTGCTCGGCGTTGCCGATAAGGTGGTGGGCACGGCGCTGTGGATCGGCCCGGTGCTGAAGGGTTACGAGGACGCCAATGCCAGGGTGGAGCGGCTTGCCGACAATGATCCGAGCTTCGAGGCGGTGGTCGGCAAAAGGCCTGACCTCGTGACGACGCAGTTCCAGTGGCAGATCGGTCCCGAAGGCGTTGTCGGAACGCCGGAGCAATTCGCCGAACTCGGTATTCCCGTTTATACCTCGCCTGCCGATTGCATGGGCAAGGACAATTCCGGCGGCGGCGACGGCGTGCGCAAGTCCGTTTTCACCATGGATCTGATCTACCAGGAAGTCCGCGACCTCGCCAAAATCTTCAACGTGCAGGATCGCGGCGAGGAAGTCGTCGCCGACCTGAAAAAGCGTGAGGAGGCCGCCCGCGCCAAGATCGCCTCGGCGAATGGCAAGATTTCGGCGGTGTTCTGGTTCTCCAGCGCCGAGCTGGATATCGATCCCTATGTGGCGGGCCGCAACGGTGCGCCGGGTTACATCATGTCCGCACTCGGGCTGAAGAACGTCATCGAAAGCGATGAGGAATGGCCGACCGTGGGTTGGGAAACCATTGCCAAGGCCAATCCCTCCGTAATCGTCGCCGGCAAGATGGACCGCCGCCGTTTCCCCGCCGATGACATCGCCGTCAAGCTCAAGTTCCTCGCGACTGATCCGGTTGCCAGCATCATGCCCGCCGTCCAGCAGGCTCACGTCTTCGAAATGGACGCGCAGGCGATGAACCCGACCATCCGCACCATCGAAGGCATTGAAACGCTGGCCGAGGCGATTTCCACCGCCGGTCTCGCCAAGTGAACGGTTTTTCCGCCAGTCTTGGCAGGGCGGGTCTGGCTTTTGCCGCACTCGCTTTGCTGCTCGTCGCGCTGATGGCCGGTGCGGCCATCGGCGAGACCGCCATTCCCTTCGATGTGGTGGCGAAAACCATCGCCAACCGTGTCTTCCATGCGGGTTATCCGCTGGAGCCGCTGGATGAGGGCATCGTCTGGAGTTACCGCCTCAGCCGTGCCGTCGTTGCCGCTTGTTGCGGCGCGTCGCTGGCGCTGGCCGGTGCGGTGCTTCAATCGCTCCTGCGCAACCCGCTTGCCGATCCCTATATTCTCGGCATTTCCGCAGGCGCCTCCACCGGGGCGGTGGCCGTCGCGCTTCTGGGCTTCGGGGCAGGCTTCCTGACGATGCCGGCGGGTGCCCTGATCGGGGCTTTTGTGGCTTTTTCGCTGGTCAGCCTTCTGGCGGTGCGGGCAGGGCACGGCAACAGCGCCATCATTCTGGCAGGTGTGGCCGGTTCGCAGCTGTTCAACGCCATGACCTCGTTCATCGTCACCAAATCGGCCAATGCCGAACAGGCGCGCGGCATCATGTTCTGGCTGCTGGGTAATCTTTCCGGCGTGCGCTGGCCGGATGTCTGGCTGGCTTTGCCGGTCAGCCTCGCGGGTCTTGCGGTGTGTCTCTGGTATGCGCGCGCGCTTGATGCTTTCGCCTTTGGCGGTCAGGCGGCGGCTTCGCTCGGTATTCCGGTGCGCCGGGTCTATGCGGTGCTGATCTCGGTTTCCGCAGTCATGACGGCTGTCATGGTGTCGCTGGTCGGCTCCATCGGCTTCGTCGGTCTCGTCATTCCACATGCCGCGCGCATCTTCGTTGGCGTTCGCCATGGCATGTTGCTGCCGGTGACGGCGCTGACCGGCGCTATTTTCATGATCGTCGCAGATATTCTCTCGCGCATCGTCATTCCCGGCCAGGTTCTGCCGATTGGTGTCATCACCGCGCTCATCGGCGCGCCAGCCTTCGCCTTCATTCTCGGACAGAAAAGGGGGCGGTCATGAGATTATCCGCCCACGATCTGCATTTCCATGCCGGCAATCTCGATATCGTGCGCGGTGTTTCGCTGGAAGTCGCCTCGGGCGAGTTTCTCGGCATCATCGGGCCGAACGGTTCCGGCAAGAGCACGCTGCTTTCGATGCTCGCTGGCATTCGCAAGCCGCGTCGTGGTCACGTTACGCTGGGTGAGGAGCCGCTTGCCTCATTCGGGCGGCGCGAACTTGCCCGCAGGCTGGCCTTCGTGGAGCAGCAGGCCGAAACCACCGAGCGCATCAGCGCGCGGCAGGCGGTGGAACTGGGGCGCACGCCCTATCTCGGTCCGCTTTCCGCCTGGTCGCCAACGGATGATGCCATCGTTGACGCCGCGCTTGGAAATGTCGACATGGCGGACAAGGCCGAGCGGAACTGGCATCACCTTTCCGGCGGCGAACGCCAGCGCCTGCACATTGCCCGCGCCTTGGCGCAGGAGCCGCATATTCTGCTGCTGGACGAGCCGACCAACCATCTCGACATCGGCCACCAGATCGGTCTGCTCGATCTGGTGCGCAGGCAGGGACTGACGGTCGTCGCGGCGCTGCACGATCTCAACCACGCCGCCATGTTCTGCGACCGCGTCGCCATCATGCATCGGGGGGAAATGATCGCAGTCGGCCCGCCGCGCAAGGTTCTCACCTCCGCCACCATCGCCGATGTCTTCGGGGTGCAATCCGTCGTCACCACGGATGAAAGTGGATTTTCACACATTCGTTTTCTGCCGGCCCACGGCGCTGCCGACCATGCAAGGAAAGCAATGGCACGATGATGAAATTGAAAAGACTTGCAAATGTCAGCTTCCGTGCCCGTCAGCTCTGCGTTTCCGCAGGACTTGCCATGGCTGTCGCCACGGGTTTTCCCCTGCAAGCTGTGGCCGAGACCTTCGAGGTGAAGATGCTGAACCGGGGTGAAAAAGGCTCGATGGTGTTCGAACCCGATTTTCTGGAGATCGCTGCCGGCGACCGCGTGCGTTTTGTGCCGACCCACAAGAGCCATAATGCCGCGACGATCGACGGCATGATCCCGCAAGGTGTCGAAGGTTTCAAAAGCCGGATCAACGACGAATTCGAGACCGGTTTCGAACAACCGGGCTTTTACGGCATCAAATGCTCGCCGCATTACGGCATGGGCATGGTGATGATGATCAAGGTGGGAGACGCGGTTTTGCCGCAGAGCTACAGGACGGTAGAGGTCCCCGGCCGGGCGAAACCGCGCCTTGACGATCTGTTCGAGCGGGCGGAAAAATGAGGCGTCGGCCGAAGTCCTGAGTGGCGGTCTGGATCGTCCGGGAGGGTTGCAGGCAAAATCCGAAAACCTCTCCTCCGTCATGCCCGGGCCTGCCCCGAGCATCTGTAACGCATTGATTTTGCGATACGTGCCTGGATCCTCGGGACAGGCCCGAGGATGACGTCATGTCTGCGGATGGTGAAGGCAGCCGTGGCGTTCGTCAGACTTTTTCGGAAAGACCGGGCTTCACGGCGCAGACCGCATAACGGTGCTGCAATCCGCGCAAAATACCCTTCAGCAGGCTGAAATTTTTCGCCTGGGCGCGGTGAATCGCCTGAAGTTCCCGATCGATCGCCACGGGTTCGAAGCCGGTTTCCCGCAACAGTTCAGCGACATCGCCAGCCCTCGCGCCCTTTGAAAAATAGACGCGCGAGAGAATGCTGTTGAAGGTGTTTTCCGGGTCCGCCGGCTTGTGCGGCTGGTCCGGTTTCACGAGGCCGATGTTTTCCAGACCCGCCGCCAGCTTCTTGACCAGTCTTTCGCGCCAGCCGGTATTGACGAAATCGCCGTCGACGATCAGCAGGCGTCCGCCCGGTTTCAGCACACGGAACCATTCGGTAAAGCTCGCCTTCGGGTCCACCAGCGTCCAGACCAGATGGCGGGTGATGATGACATCGGCGCTTTCGTCAGGCTCCATCGTGTTTTCGGCATCGCCGACAAAAAAGCGGATATTGCGCCCGCGCGTTTTCGCCTTCGCCCTTGCCAGCTCGAGCATGGTTTCCGACCAGTCCATGCCAGTGACCTGAAAACCGAGATCGTCCATCAGGTGTGAGATAACGCCGGTGCCGCTGGCGAGATCAAGCGCCTTGCGGCCCTGTCCCTCGCCCAGATGCTTCAAAACCAGCGCGTGCCAGGCCTTGCGCTCGTCTTCCGAAAAAATCTCATGTCCGGGGGAAAGGTCGAAAGTCGCGGCGCGGCCGGACCAATAGGTTTTGATTTCGTCTCTCAGGCTGTCGTTTTTGCCATATTGGATTGTGTCGATCATCAGATTTCAACTCATGTACCGGTTAGTTAAGAATGGCTCTAAAACATAAAACTTGACTAGTACAGTCAGAAAATAATACAGCCGCGCCAGTCAACACTGGAGAGCAATATCCGATGCGCATCTCAGCCAAATCTGCGGCACTTGCCCTTGGCCTTCTCGTATCCACCGCCTGGCCGGCATTGGCCGAAAAGGTCACCGTCAAGGATGTGACGGGCCGCGATGTCGAGGTCAACGTTCCCGTTTCGCATATCATTCTGGGTGAGGGACGCCAGATATACTTCCTGGCTGCGCTCGACAAGCAAAATCCTTTCCAGCACGTGGTGGGCTGGCGCGACGATCTGGCGAAGGCCGATCCGGAAACCTATGACGCCTATCTCGCCAAATATCCTGATATCGCCAAGCTGCCGACCTTCGGCGGCATGAAGGACGGCACCTTCGACATCGAGCAGGCCATTTCGCTGAAGCCGGACGTGATCCTGATGAACATCGACGCCAAGACGGCGACGGAAGAGGCAGGCTATATCGAAAAGCTCGGCAAGGTCGGCATCCCCCTGGTTTATGTCGATTTCCGCGAAAAGCCGATGGAAAACACCGAGCCGAGCATGCGCCTGATGGGCCAGCTGACCGGCAAGGAAAAGATCGCCGAGGACTTCATCAAGTTCCGCGCCGACTCCATCGCCAAGGTCACCGATACGCTTGCCAAGGCCAATCCGAAGAAGCCTGTCGTGTTCGTCGAGCGCGCCGGTGGTTACTCCGACGATTGCTGCATGTCGTTCGGCAACGAGAATTTCGGCAAGATGGTGGAGCTTGCCGGCGGCATCAACATGGCCAAGGACATCATCCCCGGCACTTTCGGCACCGTCAATCCGGAACAGATCATCGCGTCCAATCCGGAACAGATCATCATCACCGGCGGCAACTGGAACGGTTACGTTCCCGGCGGCAACTGGGTCGGCGTCGGTTATGGCGCGGATCTGAAGGAAGCGCACCGCAAGCTCGAAAACCTGACCAAACGCCCGGCTTTCACCGGCGTGCAGGCGGTGAAGGACGGCAATGTCCATGCCATCTGGCACCAGTTCTACAACAATCCCTACCAGTTCGTGGCTATCCAGGAAATCGCCAAGTGGCTGCATCCTGACCTGTTTGGCGATCTCGATCCGGAGGCGACCTTCAAGGAATTGCATGCCCGCTTCCTGCCGCTCGACTACAAGCCCGGTTACTTCGTTTCGCTGAAGGACGGCAAATAAGACAGGCGACGGTGAAGAGGAGCGCCGTCTGATCGATGGATGAAGCCGCAGCCCAGCGGCTTCATCGTTTTCTTTTGGAACTCAAAGAGGACTTCTCATGCGGCTTAACGCTCTCAGGCATCTTGCGGTGCTGGCTTTGTCTTTTCTCGCCGTGCCGGCTTACGCCGGTGAGATCACCGATGTCACCGGACGCAAGGTCGAGCTGGACCTGCCGGTCAAACGGGTTATCGTCGGCGAGGCACGCCAGATCCACGTCATTGCGGCGCTGAAGGGCGACCAGACTTTCGACACCATTGTCGGCTGGCGTGACGATCTCCTCAAGAAGGACCCCGACAGCTACGCCGCCTATGTCGAGCGTTTTCCGCAGATCGAAAAACTGCCGCGCTTCGGTTATGTGCCACAGGGCGATTTCAGTCTGGAAACCGCCATCACCCTTTCGCCTGATGTGATCACCCTCAATCTGGAAGCGGAAAAATCCGCCAGGGAAAGCGGTTTCGAAGAGAAGGCCGCTGCCGCCGGCATCAAGGTCGTCTATCTCGATTTTCGCATCGACCCCGAAAAGAACAGCGAAGCCTCGATTGAAATTCTCGGGAAAATGTTTGGCGCGCAAGAGCGTGCCAGGGAATTCATCGCCTATCGCCGTGCTGAAATTGCCCGCGTGACCGACCGGCTCGCCAGCGTCAAGGACCTGAAGCGTCCCGGCGTCTTCATCGAACGCGCGCCCGGCATTTCCGGCGAGGACAATTGCTGCCGAACCTTCGGCCCGGTCAATTTCGGCGCGATGGTCGATCTGGCCGGTGGCCATAATATTGCCGATGGCATCATCAAGACGACGTTCGGCGATCTCAATCCCGAGCAGCTCGTCGTTGCCGACCCGGATCATGTCATCGTTACCGGCTCGAACTGGGCGGCGGAATCCGATATCAACCAATTCGTTCCCGTCGGGCGCGGCGCCGACATGGCTCTTTCCCGGAAACGGCTGGCAAACCTGATGACGCGCACGCCGTTTCCGGAACTGAAGGCCGTCAAGCAAGGCAATGTCCATGCCGTCTGGCACCAGTTCTACGGCGCGCCTTACGAGTTCTTCCCGATCCAGCAATTTGCCAAGTGGTTCCATCCTGACATCTTCGCCGATCTCGATCCGGAAAAGAATTTTGAGGAATTTCATCGGAAATTCCTGCCCGTTACCTACAAGCCCGGCTATTTCGCCTCGCTCGAAAAAGGTCTGAACCAATGACTTCGCTGAATGAAACCGCCGTTGGCGTGAGCGGGCGCGATCAATATCGCGCCCTTGCCGCCAGAAGGATCGTCATTCTCTTCGGGCTGTTGATTGCCCTGTGTTTCAGCATTTCCGCCGATATGGCACTCGGCCCGGCCCGCTACTCGCTGTCTGACGTTCTGGCGACCATTGCCGATCCGGCTGCTGCCGCAAACCAGCTTCGGGTGGTGATCTGGGATATCCGCATGCCGATCGCGCTGATGGCGGTTACCGTCGGCGCGTCGCTTTCGGTTGCCGGCGCGCAGATGCAGACCATCCTGTCCAACCCGCTCGCCAGCCCGTTTACGCTCGGCATTTCCGCCGCCGCCAGCTTCGGTGCGGCACTGGCCCTTGTCGGCGGCGTGGCGATTTTTCCCGGTGCGGTGCAGTACATGGTGCCGATCAACGCCTTCATCATGGCGATGATTGCCGCCCTGTTCATCCATTTTGCCTCGACGATGCGCGGCGTCACGGTGGAGACGATCGTTCTTCTCGGCATCGCGCTGGTGTTCACCTTCAACGCCGCGTTGTCGCTGCTTGAATATCTGGCTTCCGAACAGGCGCTCGCCGCCGTCGTTTTCTGGACCATGGGCAGCCTGACCAAGGCCACCTGGGAAAAGGTCTATATCACCGGCGGCATTCTCCTCGTTACCGTGCCGATGTTCATGCGCAACGCCTGGGCGCTGACCGCACTCCGGCTTGGCGACGACAAGGCGGCCAGCATGGGCATCAATGTGCGCCGCCTGCGGTTGCAAACCATGCTCACGGTCAGCCTGCTGGCCGCCATTCCGGTTTCCTTCGTGGGCACCATCGGTTTCGTCGGGCTGGTCGGCCCGCACATAGCCCGCATGCTGGTGGGTGAGGATCAGCGGTTCTTCCTGCCCGGTTCGGTGATCTGCGGGGCGCTGCTTCTGTCGGCAACCTCTGTCATCAGCAAGATCCTCATTCCCGGCGCCATTCTGCCAATCGGCGTCATCACGGCGCTGGTTGGCGTACCGTTCTTTTTCGCGCTCATTTTCGGCAACAGGAGACGCGCATGGTAGCGCTCGCACTGAAGGATGTCGGCGCTGCCTATGGGCGCACCACGGTTCTTTCCAAGGTCGGGATCGATACGCTGGAAAGCGGCAGTGTCACTGCCGTCATCGGCCCCAACGCTGCCGGCAAGTCCACGCTGTTCAAGCGCATCGCCAGCCTGATCTCCGGTCCCGGTCTTGTCGAGTTGTCGGACACGGCGCGCGGCAACCGGGCCATCTGCTACATGCCGCAGGATACCGGCGCCAACGCTGTGCTGACAGTCTACGAATCCGTGCTTCTGTCCGCCAAGCAGGGCGGCGGCTGGCGGGTTCACGACGATGAGCTGTTCGAGATCGACGCCATTCTGAAAGCGCTGAAAATCCACGACCTTGCCTTCAGGGGGCTTGGCGAATTGTCCGGCGGCCAGCGGCAGCTGGTGTCGCTGGCGCAGGCGCTGGCCCGCAAGCCGGAAGTGCTGTTGATGGACGAGCCGACATCCGCTCTCGACCTCCACCGGCAGGTCGAGGTTCTGGGGTTCGTGACCGACCTTGCGCAGAAAACCGGCATGATCGTGCTGATCGCGCTGCACGATCTCAATCATGCGCTTCGTTATTGCGAAAATACCATGGTGATCGCGCGCGGCGAAATGGTAGTAAGCGGCAGCACCGAGACCGTGATCACCCCGCAGATGCTGCGTGATATCTACCGTATCGATGCGCGCATCGAACCCTGTTCGCAGGGCAGGCCGATGGTCATCGTCGACGGCGCTATCTGAGGCGGTCACAAGGCCCGGCCGTACCTGCTGCCGGGTCTGACGTCCGTGGGTCTTGCACGATCCCTGAAGGCTCCGGCTCAAATCCTGTCTTTTCCCATAGTTCTTAACCTCGCCCTCGATAGTCGCGGTTGCAACCGGCGGGACGCGGGAGCGGCCTGACGATAACTCGTTCCGGGCATGCCGCAGGCTCACGGCACACCCGAGGAGCAGGCGCCGTCCAGCGATGAAGTCCTGTAGATAAAGACTATTTTGACCACTCTGCCGGTTAAGGCGCGGGTGGCATCGGAATTGCATGGATTTGGCGGTTGGAATGTGAAAGAAATCGCTCGTTACCCCGGCGTATCCGTGGCTGGCGCCTTTTGTCTGATTAAGACTAGTCTTGCCACAATTACAAAAGAAATGCAGTAAAACAAAATTTATTGTTCAATTCTGTGAAAGAAAAACCTCTCTCAAACGTCTTTATTGGCAACACGGAAGACGAGGCGGCGCCCCGCCTGATCATGGGAACTGGCCGGCTGAATGACTGTTGATCCCGATAAAAAAATACCATTGCCAGCCGGGAAGGCGGAGGAGGCCGCCAATTGGCTGATACGTTTGCAGAAAGGCTCGCCGGAACCTCGGCTGAAGGCGGAATTTGATCGGTGGCTGACCGCTTCATCGGAAAATCGTGTAGCCTGGGAGCGGACATGCAGGATCTGGAAGAACCTCGGTCTGGTGGAGCCGGCCTTTAAAAACCTCTGGGAAGATGCACCGCACCAGCCCGACATGGCCGGAAAACAGGCATCGAGACGGGGCTGGTCGGTGTGGCACTATGCCGGCATGGCGGTGGCAGCGGCCTCCCTCTGTCTGACGGTGCTGTTCGTTTCGGCGTTTTTCTTCCAAATCAAGGCCGACTATCAGACCGGCACCGCCGAAAACCGTATCATAACCCTTGAAGACGGCAGCAGGGTGCAGCTTGCTGCGGCAAGCGCGCTTTCCACCGATTTTGCGGGCGGCCGCCGCACTGTGAATGTGCTGAAGGGCGAAGCATTTTTTGATGTCGTGCCGGATAGCGCCCGCCCCTTTGTCGTGAGGACGAAAAACCTGACCGTTCAGGTGCTGGGCACGGCTTTCGATATCGACATGACGGACGGCGTAACGCAAGTCGCGCTTGTGCATGGTTCCGTTGAAGCCTCCTTTCGCAATGCGCCGCCAGCGCGGCTCGTTGCGGGCGAGATGCTGGTTGTCGACGCCTCCGGTGCAATCCGGAAAAAGACCGTTGCCGTCGAGGATATCGGTGGCTGGCGCAAGGGCGAGCTTTCCGTGGTGGATGCGACGGTCGGTTCGGTGGTGGAGCAAATCCAGCGCTATCATCCCGCATGGTTGGCGATGGCGGACAAGACGCTTGCCGAGCAGCGGGTGACGGGCGTCTTCAATCTTCGCGATCCGGACCGCGCGCTGGAAGCACTGGTGAAGCCCTATAAGGGCAAGGTGCATGCGATTGCCAACGCTGCCCGCATCATCACCCGTTTCTGAAGCGCCATAGAACTCTTGAAAAAACGCCGGGGTAATCGTCTCGGGGCGCAACTTCGGTGGACGATTTGTTGTGGTATAAGGATAGCGGAAATGCCGTTA
The DNA here is from genome assembly GCA_034519725.1 of Agrobacterium sp. Classification (GTDB taxonomy): domain Bacteria; phylum Pseudomonadota; class Alphaproteobacteria; order Rhizobiales; family Rhizobiaceae; genus Agrobacterium. The sequence goes on along the minus strand of JAXHOC010000085.1, from coordinate 177,546 downwards.
TCCTTTCGGCCACAGACACGTCCGTTTCCATCACCCTCGTTCCGGTGGATTTAAGCGTACTGACGCATCGGACTTCATTTTCGCCAGCGCATCGGCGCTTGTCGCTTGAAGGAAAATCAGGCTGTGGCCTTGCAAAACCACCAGCAGACACCGCCGCAGTCCCTCGCTGCTGCGGTTGTTTCGCCCCTTAAAAGCACGTTTCTCGGCGTGGCGCTCGTCAGCGGCGTGGTCAACATACTGGCGCTGACATCGCCTTTGTTCATGCTTCAGGTTTACGACCGGGTGCTGGCCAGCGGCAGCGTGCCGACATTGGTCGGGATCGCCCTTCTTGCGCTTGGCCTTTACGGCTTCCAGTGCCTGCTCGACATCATCCGCGCCCGCGTCCTCATCCGTATCGGCGAGGACTTCGACATGCGTTACTCCGGCAAGGTGCATGATGCGGTGGTGCGCCTGCCGCTCGTCAACCGCATGCCGGGCGATGGCCTTCAGCCGTTGCGCGATCTCGACAATGTGCGCGGTTTTCTGTCCGGCACGGGGCCGACCGCCTTTTTCGATCTGCCGTGGATGCCGCTCTATCTCGGCATTTGTTTTCTGTTTCATTTCTGGATCGGGGGCACGGCCCTTGCCGGTGCCATTCTGCTGATATCCCTCACCATCCTCACCAATATGTTCTCGCAGAAGCCGATACGCGACACCATGGTCGAGAACATGGCCCGCAACCGGCAGCTGGAGGCCTCGCGCCGCAACGCCGAAGTCGTGCAGGCCATGGGGCTGAGCGGCAGGCTCGGCAAACGTTGGCAAATTTCCAACGAGGCCTATCTTGCCGCCAACCGCAAGGCTGGCGACGTGGCCGGCGGTCTCGGTAATCTCGCGAAGTCTCTGCGCATGGTGCTGCAATCGGCCATTCTGGCGGTCGGCGCATGGCTGGTCATTCAGCAGGAGGCCTCGGGCGGCGTGATGATCGCCAGTTCGATCATGATGGGCCGGGCTTTGGCGCCCGTCGACCTCGCCATCTCCAACTGGAAGTCCTTCGTGGCCGCCCGCCAGAGTTGGGCGCGACTGAGGGAGCTTTTTGCGCAGATGCCGGTAACGGCGACCGCAATGGCCCTGCCGAAGCCTGAAAGAGAATTGAAAGTCGAAAACGTCACCATCATTCCGCCGGGCGAGAGAAAACCGACAGTCGCGGGGCTTGGTTTCGTCATGACCGCCGGGAACGCCCTCGGCATCATCGGCCCGTCCGGCTCGGGAAAATCCACTCTTTCCCGCATTCTGACCGGGGCGTGGATGCCCGCTGCCGGCAAGGTGCGGCTTGATGGCGCGAGCTTCGATCAATGGGATCGCGAAGCCCTCGGCCGCCATATCGGTTATCTGCCGCAAGGCGTGGAGCTGTTCGACGGCACGATCGGTGAGAACATTTCCCGTTTCGAGGACAAGCCCGATCCCGAGGCCATCATCGCCGCTGCGAAAGCAGCCGGTGCTCACGAACTGATCCTGCGTTTCGAAAAAGGTTATGACAGCGATATCGGCGAGGCGGGGTCTGCACTTTCGGCGGGACAACGCCAGCGTATCGGTCTTGCCCGCGCGCTTTATGGCGATCCTTTCATCGTGGTGCTGGACGAGCCGAATGCCAATCTCGATGCGGAAGGTGAGGCGGCCGTCGTCAGGGCGATCGCGTCGGTCAAGGCGCGCAACGGCATCGCCATTGTCGTCGCGCATCGGCCTAGCGCGATCGGTGCCGTCGATTTCATTTTGATGATGGAGGAGGGGCGGATGAAGGCTTTCGGCCGGCGCGATGAGGTTCTCTCGAAAGTGCTGCGCGCGCCGAATGCTCAAGCGGCGAAAGGTTTCACCGCATCCGCCCACACGGTTTCGCCGCTGCGTGTCATCGCCAATACCCAACCTCAGGCGATGGCGCTGGAAGAACGTGGCGAAGAGAACCGACAGGAAGGAGAGACGGATGCCAAAAACTGACCGGCGCACCCAGGTGTCCCGCTCTATCCGCACACATCTTCTTGCCGGTCTTGCCGCAAGCGTCGCCCTGCTCGCCGGTATCGGCGGGTGGGCCGCGACGACCGATCTTGCCGGCGCGGTTGTCGCGTCCGGCCATCTGGTTGTGGATTCCTATACCAAGAAGGTGCAGCACCCCAAGGGTGGCGTCGTCGGTGAAATTCTGGTGAGCGAGGGTGGCAGGGTAAAGGCTGGCGATGTCGTCATGCGTCTCGACGCGACCCAGACCCGCGCCAATCTTGCAATCGTGACCAAGCGGCTGGATGAGCTGAGTGCGCGCATGGCAAGGCTGGAGGCCGAGCGGGACGATCTGCCGGAACTCGTTTTCCCGCCGGCTCTGGTGGCGCGCAAGGACAATCCCGATGTCGCTTCCGCCATGCGCAGCGAAACAAAGCTGTTCGAATTCCGCAAATCCTATCGCGAGGGGCGCAAAGCGCAGCTTTCCGAACGCATCACCCAGTTCGAGCATGAAATCGAAGGGCTGAGGGCGCAGGAAGTCGCCTACGACAGCGGGCTTGCGGTGTTGCAGGCCGAGATCGCCTCGCAGAAATCCCTGCGGGAACAGGGCATCGTCTCCGTGCAGCGGCTGAACAGCCTACAGACGCAGGCCGCGACATTTGGCGGCGAGCGTGGCGAAAAAATCGCCTATCAGGCGCAGACGGCGGGCCGGATCACCGAAACAAAACTGCAAATCCTGCAGATCGATCAGGAACTGCGCAGCGAAGTCGGCCGGGAACTGCGCGAGATACAGGCGCAGACGGGTGAATATGTCGAGCGGAAGGTCGCGGCCGAAGACGAGCTGAAGCGTATCGACATCATCGCGCCGCAATCCGGCATGGTGCATGAAATGGCGGTGCATACCGTGGGCGGCGTGGTGACGCCGGCAGATCCGATCATGCTCATCGTACCCGATGGGGACGAACTGGCGCTGGAGGTGCAGATCGCGCCGAAGGATATCGACCAATTGCAGGTCGGGCAAAAAGCCATGCTGCGCATGACCGCGTTCAACCAGCGCGTCACGCCGGAACTGCAAGGCCACATCAGCCGCATCGCCGCCGATATCACCACCGATCAGAGGACCGGCCTCTCCTATTATCTGGCGCGGATTTCCCTGCCTCTTGCCGAGCGGGAAAAACTGAACAATGCGCCGCTGATGCCGGGCATGCCCGCCGAAGCATTCATCCAGACCAGCGAGCGCACCGCGCTGTCCTATCTCGTCAAGCCGCTGACGGACCAGATCAACCGCGCCTTCCGGGAGGAGTAGATTTGGTGATAGGGCGGTAGCTGAGGGAAGGCGATGCTAAAAAAAACGGTGACATGAAGCGTCATCGGCGGCAAAACGGGTGAGCCGACATCGGCTCGTTTTTTCACCCATGGTACTGGCCTTATGAACATCAAGCAGCTCGAAGTCCTGCGCACGCTTCTTTCAACCGGCTCGACCATTGCCACCGCCAAGGCCATGGGGCTTAGCCAGTCCGGCATCAGCAGGCTTCTGGCTCAACTCGAGGCGGATTTGTCGTTGACGCTGTTTGCCCGTGACAAGGGGCGGTTGATCCCGACGCCGGAGGCGGTCCTTCTCGCCCGCGATGCGGAAAATGTGCTGCTCGCCGTCGACCGCATGTCCGGCCACGCCGAGGATCTGCGCAACGGTGCTGCCGGTCCCGAAATCGTCCGCATCGGCCTGCCGAGCAGCATGTGGGAGAATTTTGCGCCCGCGATGCTGATCGACTATGTCAGGGATTTCCCCGGCGTGCGCATCGAGACTTTTTTCGAGACGACCACCGCCATCAACAAGCTGGTTGGCGAGCGGGTGATCGATCTCGGTTTCCTTCGAATGGAGGGCGAGATCGGGCCGGGTATCGATGTCGAACGTGTTGCCACCGGCAACAGCGTCTGCGTGGTCCGGCAGGATCATCCGCTGGCCGCGCTTGACGAAATCACGGTCAAGGACCTGCGCAACGTGCCGCTCATTCTGATCGGCCGGCAGCGGCCGAACCGCATGGCGCTGGATCAGGTTTTCAAGAAGGCGGGCGTCAAGCCCATGGTGAAGATCGAGACCCATACCAACAGTTCCGCATGCGCCTATGTCGCGCACGGGCTCGGTGTCACCATCATCAGCAGTTTTTACGCCAACCTCTACAGGCACCTTCCCGTTGTCGCCCGGCCCTTCATTCCGCACTCAACGCAGGAATTCGGTCTTGCCCGTGCCTCCGGCGCACCGCTGTCCATCGCCGCACAGGCGCTGAGCGATGCCTTGAAGCAGCAAATCCAGCTTTCGCAAAAAACCGACTGAAAACAGGGTTTTTCGCGGGAAATCTCACTGTCCCTGTCAGGATGAAACGTGCCACCATTCTGCATAGATATATGACGTTTACGCATAATATTGCGCGTTATTTATCAATCCGTCATAGTCATTCGCAATGAAACCGATAGAGGCGGGAGCACGTTCCCGGCCATCAATCGTGGGGAACCGATGATAAGATTCATACTGAGCCGTCTTTTGATGGCGCTGCCGACGATCGCATTCGTGTCGATCACGGTGTTTGCGCTCATCCGCTTCATTCCGGGCGATCCGGCCGCCCTGATGCTGGGCGACATGGCGCAACCGGAACAGATCGAGGCGATGAGGACCGAACTCGGCCTCGACAAGTCCATGCCGCAGCAGTTCGTCATCTGGGCGGGTAACGTCGTGCAGGGCGATTTCGGCCGCTCCATCGTCAATGACGAGGCGGTGCTGCCGCTGGTGGTGTCGCGGTTTCTCGTCAGTGCCGAGATCGTCGTGGTCGCCGTGCTGCTCGCCAGCCTGATTGCGGTTCCGGCGGGTGTGATCGCGGCCTGGAAACAGAACAGCCTGACCGATCTGGCATTGGTGGGAACGGCGACCCTGCTGCTCTCCATCCCGACATTCTGGCTCGGTCTTCTGCTTCTTCTCTTCTTCGGCCTCAAGCTCGGCTGGTTGCCGGTGCTGGGATATGTGTCGATCAGCGATAATCTCGTTGGCGGCATGCTCTATCTCGTCCTGCCTGTCATGACGCTGGTGATCCATGAAATGGGTGTTCTGATCCGCATGGCGCGCGCCTCCACGCTGGAAGTGCTGCGGCTGGACTATATCACCCATGCCCGCGCCAAGGGCCTTTCGGAAAGCGCCGTTCTCTGGCGGCACGCCTTCAAGAATGCCTTTGGTCCGACATGGACGATGATCGGCCTCATTCTCGGCAATCTTCTCGGCGGCATCGCCGTCATCGAGACGGTGTTCACCATTCCCGGCCTCGGGCGGCTGATGGTCGACAGTATCTTCGCGCGCGACTACCCCGTCATACAGGGCTGCCTGCTGTTCGTTTCCCTGTCCTATGTGCTGGTCAACCTGTTCATCGACCTTCTTTATCCCCTCTTCGATCCGCGTGTGGTTGCCGAATGAAAAAGTTCACGCTCAACGGGCTTATCGGCGGCTTTCTCATCGCCATCCTGCTCATCACTGCCATAACCGGCCTGTTCTGGACGCCCTATGATCCGATGAAGCTCGGTTTCGCCTCGCGTCTGGCCGCACCCGGTCCAAGCCATCTTCTCGGTACAGACGAGTTCGGTCGCGATGTTCTCAGCCGCCTGATGGTCGGCGCGCGCGCCAGCGTCTGGATCGGCTTCCTGACGGTCAGCTTCGCGACGATCTGCGGCACTCTGATCGGTCTCGTTAGCGGTTATGCGCGCGGCTGGGTGGATGGCGTTATCATGGCGATCAACAATGCGCTGCTCGCCTTCCCGGGCATTCTGCTGGCGCTCGGCCTGCTCGCCGTGTTCGGTGCCAACCAATACGGCATCATCTTTGCGCTCGGCATCGCCTATACGCCCTCCATGGCGCGTGTGGTGCGCGGCGCTGTTTTGTCGCTGCGCGAGCGCGAGTTCATCGAGGCATCGCGGGTGATGGGCAATGGCGAAATCTACACCATGTTCCGGCATATCCTGCCCAATTGCGTCGCGCCGATCACGGTGCTCGCCACCTCGATGTTCGGCTGGGCCATCCTGTCGGAAAGCGCGCTGTCCTTCCTCGGCCTTGGCGTGCCGCCACCGGCCCCCACCTGGGGCAACATGCTGGCCGCCGGCCGGCCCTTCATCCAGCAGGCCGTCTGGCTCGGCATCTTCCCGGGTCTCGCCATCGCGCTGACGCTGCTCGGCATCAATCTTCTGGGCGACGCCCTGCGCGACAGGCTCGACCCGCGCATGAGAGGTCTCAAATGACGGACAATACTCTTCTTACCGTGCGCGGCCTTTCGCTGGAGGTTGCAGGCAGCGGCCACCGGGTGGTCAGGGATGTTTCCTTCGATATTGCGCCTGGCGAAATCGTCGGCATCGTCGGCGAATCCGGCTCGGGAAAGACGCTCGCCACCCGCGCGCTCATCTCGCTTCTGCCCCCGGCGATTAAAGTCACCGGCGGATCGGTCATCTACAAGGGAAAGGACGTGATGTCCTTGCCGCCAAGGGAGCTTCGCCGCCTGCGCGGCGCGGAGATCGGTGTCGTTTTCCAGGAGCCGATGACTTCCCTCAATCCATCCATGACCATCGGCCGGCAGCTGGAAGAGGGGCTGGTCGCTGCACACGCAAGCTCGATGCGCCGGCCGAGCGTCGCGGGAAGATCCTCGACATGCTGCAGGCGCGTCGGCATCCGCGATCCGGAAGGCGCGCTCACCGCCTATCCGCACGAGTTTTCCGGCGGCATGCGCCAGCGCATCATGCTGGCCTCGGTCATGCTTTTGAAACCCGCCTTGCTGATTGCCGACGAGCCGACGACGGCGCTCGATGCCGTCATCCAGCGCGACGTCATGGAGCTGATGGTCGAACTGACGCGGGCCGAACGGCACCGCCGTTCTCCTCATCAGCCACGATCTGCCGATGGTGGCCCGTTATACCAGCCGCATCGTGGTGATGGAAAAAGGCGCGATCGTTGAACATGGCCGCACCGAAGACCTGCTCGAGGCGCCGCAGCATCCCTATACGAAAAAGCTGCTTTCCTCTCTGCCCTTCCGGGGCGAGCCGCGTATCGTCGACACCAGCAAGGCACCGATGGTTTCGGCCCGGAACATCGTCGTCGATTATGCCGGCCGCAAGTCGCTGCTGAAGAAAGCCAAGCCGAAGCGGGCGCTGCACGGCGTCAGCATCGAGATTCACGAGGGTGAGGTCGTGGCGCTGGTGGGTGGCTCCGGTTCCGGCAAGACCACGCTTGGCCGCACCATTGCCGGTCTCGTAAAGGAAAGCGAAGGGCAGATCCAGTTTCAGGGGCGGGAGCGCAACGAGGACTGGAACGACTATCGCCTGAATTGCCAGATGGTGTTTCAGGACCCTTATTCCTCGCTCGATCCGCGCATGACCATTCAGGCGCTGGTGGAGGAGGCATTGCGCCTCGTGCCCGGTCTCGATCAGGCCGCCAAGCGCAAGCGGGCGCTGGAAACGCTGGAGGAGGTCGGGCTTGGCGGCGACTATGCCGCCCGTTACCCGCATGAGCTGTCCGGCGGCCAGCGCCAGCGCGTGGCGATTGCCCGCGCCATTGCCCGCCGTCCGCGTTTCCTGATCGCCGACGAACCCGTTTCAGCGCTTGACGTGACGGTGCGGGCGCAGGTGCTCGATCTCTTTTCCGATCTGCAGAAGCGTTACGGCTTTTCCTGCCTGTTCATCAGCCACGATCTCGGCGTCGTGGAGCAGGTGGCTGATCGTGTGGTCGTCATGCAGGACGGGCGCATCATCGAAGAGGGTGACCGCGACACGATTTTCGACAATCCGAGAGAGGCCTACACACGCCGGCTGCTCTCGGCCATTCCCGCCCTCGACCAGAACGAAAAGGGCGGCGTGATCCTCAAATGGCGTCTGGAAGAAGAAGTTTAACGGGAAAATGACAATGACTGTGGCTGCCCAACTGAATGCTATCTGCGATGCACAGCCTTTCGTGACGCGCTTCATGGTGCGCAATCTTGCGACCGGCGAAGAGATCGGGCGCGGAGAAAACGAGGAGACGCCATCGGGCAGCACCCGCAAGACGTCGATCATGATGGCCGTGCTGAAAGCCGCAAGCGAAGGGCGGATCGATCTCGACCAGCCCGTCACCTATGAGAAGCGGCTGGCGGAGGAAGTGGCGAGCGGCATGTTCCGCTATCTGACGCCCGGCATCGTCATCTCCCTGCGCGATGCGCTCGCCGGCATGATGGTGCTGAGCGACAATGTCTGCACCAAGATGGTGCTGGAGCGGCTGACGCTGGAGGAAGTGGACGGCTATTGCAAGTCGCTCGGCATGGCCAATACGCACCACCGTTTCCTCATTCCGCCTTTGGCGCTGGCAGCCGATCATCCGCTGAAAACCGTCACCACCACCTCGGCAGCGGACCAGGTGCTGCTGCTTCAGACCATTCTCGACGCGCAATCCTCGCCGGAGGCTCAGGCAAAGCTCGGTTGCAGCCCGCAATTGTGCGGCTGGGCAATGCAGACGCTGAAAAACCAGATATTGCGTTATGGAATCCGCTCCCGCCTGCCTTTCGAGGCCGTGGTGGCCAGCAAGAGCGGTCGTGGCAAGCGCGGGCGCATGGATGCCGGCATCGTCTACAGAAACGGCGCGCCGTCTTTCATCATCACCGCCTATACCGATGACGTGCCGCAGGTCATGCCTGATGGCACGCCGGGATACACCATCGCGCTCGAAACGATCGGCAGGCTGGCACAGGCCTGCTGGGACGGCTTTCAACCGGGCATCTCAACGACAACAAAGAGGGTAGAACAGTGAAAAAACTTCTTCTCGCAGGCGTAGCCCTGCTGGTAACCGCCAATATTGCGGCAGCCCGCGACATCACCATCGCGCAAAGCTCCGATCTGCGCAGCAGCAACCCCGGCGTCAACCGCGACGGTAATACCGACGGGGTGATCCTGCACATCGTCGAAGGCCTCGTCGGTTATAACAATAGCGGCGAAGTGAAGCCGCTGCTTGCCGAGAGCTTCGATGTCTCGCCTGACGGTCTCACCTATACGTTCAAGCTGCGCGCGGATATGAAATTCCACAATGGCAAGCCACTCACCGCAGAAGATGTCGTCTGGAACTGGACGCGCTATCTGAAGCCGGAAACCAAATGGGCCTGCCTGAACGATTTCGTGGAAGGCGGTGCCGCCCACGTCACCGGCGTCAAGGCAACGGACGCGGCCACTGTTCAGATCACGCTTGAAAAGCCGTCCGCCGTTTTCCTCGGTCTGATGTCACGGCCGGAATGCGGTTATACCGGCATGATCTCGCCGGAATCTGTTGCTGCCGACGGCAGCTTCGTCAAGCCCATCGGCACCGGTCCGTTCCAGTGGAACGAATGGAAGAAGGGCGAATATATCCGCCTCGCCAAATTTGCGGATTATGTTTCGCCGGCAAATGACGGCAAGCCTGACGGCATGGTCGGCTCCAAGAGGCCGCTCGCCGACGGCATCAAGTTCATGGTCATTCCGGATGCCTCGACCGTGAAGGCGGGTCTCGAATCCGGCGTGCTCGACACCGCCGAGATTTCTCCCGATCTCATTCCGGAGTTCAAGGGCAATGACAAGATGCAGCTGATCGTTGCCCGCAACAACGGCAAGAACCTGTTCTACATCCAGACCCGCGACAAGGTGCTGAGCAACCCCGGCGTGCGCCGCGCCATGGCGATGGCGCTCGATCTCGACGAACTGGTCGCCGCCGCATCGAACGGTACGGGCGAAGCCAACGGCTCGATGGTGTCGCAGGACTCGGTCTATTTCGACGAGACCCAGAAGAAGCGTCCGGCCTATGACATCGAGGCAGCCAAGAAGGAGCTGGCGGCAGCCGGTTACAAGGGCGAGCCGATCTCGATCATCGCCAACAAGCGCGGCAACGTGCCGAGCTTCCCGGCGGCCGTCATGGCGCAGGCCATGATGCAGCAGGCGGGTCTCAACGTGCAGATCGAGGTGCTGGACTACGCCACGCAGGTGGATCGCCGCCGTTCCGGCAACTATCAGGTGATCTCGCAGTCGGTCGCCCCGCGTCTCGATCCGGCCCTGATGTATGCCTTCTATGTCGGCAACAAGGACAAGAACGCCTCCCTGATGTGGGATGATCCGAAGGCGATCGAGCTGATGAAGGCCGCCTATGTCGAGGCCGACCAGGCAAAGCGCCAGAAGATCTTCGACGAGTTCCACGAGCTGATGCTGAAGGAAATGCCGGGCATCTTCCTCTACGACATGGTCGATGTCTGGGGCGCGACGAAGAAGCTCAAGGGCCAGCCGGTCTGGCAGTCCAACGCCCGCCTCTGGGAAGTCTCGGTCGACGACTGATCCGATATCGCCCGGCGCCGGACGCAAAACCCGGCGCGGGCATTTTCCATCATAGACCGTAATGATTTGGCGGCCCCTCCGCCGAAGCGTTTGCGTGCGCCCTTGAAGGGCGGGAATACGAGGACAAGCCATGAACCGTGAAGCCGTGATGTCGATTGCCGCCGAAATCGAGGCGATGAAGCCGCAGTTCACCACTTTGAGCGACAGAATCTGGGATTTTGCCGAACTCAAATTCGAGGAGAGGCAATCCGCCGGGGTTCTCGCAAACGCGCTGGAGCAAAACGGCTTTGCCCTCCGTCGCGGTGTTGCGGGCATGGACACGGCTTTCATCGGCGAATTCGGCCAGGGCAAACCGGTTATTGCCTTCCTTGGCGAATTCGATGCGCTGGCCGGCATGAGCCAGGTGGCTGGCGTGGCCGAGGCAAAACCGCTTGAACCCGATGCAACAGGCCATGGCTGCGGCCATAACCTGCTGGGCGTCGGCTCGTTGATGGCGGCTATCGCCCTTGCCCGGCATCTGAAAGCCAACAACCTGCCCGGCACGGTGCGATATTATGGTTGCCCCGGCGAAGAGGGCGGTTCGGGCAAGACCTTCATGGTGCGCGCCGGCCTGTTCGACGATGTCGATGCGGCTTTGACGTGGCATCCGGCACCCTTCAACGGCGTGCGCTCGACCAACAATCTCGCGGTGCTGGAATATTTTTTCCGTTTCAAAGGCGTGGCTTCGCATGCCTCCAATGCCGCCCATCTTGGCCGTTCGGCTCTCGATGCCGTGGAACTGATGAATGTCGGCGTCAATTTCCTGCGCGAACACATGCCGCAGGATTGCCGGGTGCATTATGCGATCACCGATGCCGGCGGCAAGGCGGCAAATGTAGTGCAGGCCAAGGCCGAAGTGCTCTATCTGATCCGCGCACCCGAAATGCGCCAGGCGCTCGATCTTGCAGCCCGTGTGGACAAGGTCGCGCGTGGTGCAGCCATGATGACCGAAACGGAGGTGGAGATCGTCTTCGATACCGCCTCCACCAATCTCCTGCCCAACATCACGCTTGAAACGGCGATGCATGAAAACATGGTGGCGCTTGGCCCCATCGCCTTCGATGAGGCCGATCAGGCCTTCGCCAAGGTCATCCAGGATACTTTCACGCAAGAGGCGATCAGAAGCAGCATCCGGCTTTACCAGATCAAGGGTGACGTCTTTTCCAATGGAAAGATCGATGGATCGACACCGCTGCATCTGGGTTTGCGCGATTTCGAAGGCCAGTCGCATTTCCGGGCCGGATCGACCGATGTCGGCGATGTCAGCTGGGTGACACCCACGGCACAATGCTGGACGCCCGCATGGGCGATCGGGACCAATCCGCATACATGGCAGGTGGTGGCGCAGGGCAAAAGCCCGGCGGCCCACAAGGCCATGGCGCATGCCGCAAAGACGCTCGCATCGACAGGTCTTTCGCTGATGACCTCGCCCGAACTGCTTGCCAGCGTCAAAAAAGAATGGCTGGAGAAGACAGAGGGCAGTGACTATGTCTGCCCCATTCCAGCGGATGTGATGCCCGGTTTTCACCGATAAGACGCGGCGCGCTTTTCGCGCCCGTCCCACTTTCCCCGTCTGTCCGTGACGTTTTATCACAGGTAGCCCAGCGACTTCCGTGAAAGTGCTCAGCAAGCGCATGAGCCGCCTCCGCCCGTGTCCGGGCGGAGGCTGTCGCACCCGTGCCCCATGAAAACCCTCGATCATCACCGCCTTGTGTGCCGCCTCGTTCTGCGGCCACGAAGAAAGCATTGACGTTCGACCCCAAAATGGAATAAATATATCGAACAACAGAAATTCGGTTTCATTATTCCGTTTTCTGGGGTGAGGAGTTAACGGCGGACTTTAAGGTCCGTTTCCGGTTGGGAGAGGTGGTGCCGGACACCGCGGAGGAGAAAACAATGAAAAAGCTTATTATCAGTGCGGCTCTGTCCATGCTTTTGGGCACGGCGGCTCATGCCGAGACCGTCGGTGTTTCGATGGCCCTGTTTGACGACAACTTCCTGACCGTGCTGCGCAACGGCATGCAGGATTATTCCAAGGAGCTGAAGGGCGTCACGCTGCAAGTTGAGGATGCGCAGAACGACGTTGCCAAGCAGCAGAGCCAGATCCAGAACTTCATCGCCTCCAAGGTCGATGCGATCATCGTCAACCCGGTTGATACGGATGCGACGGCGGCCATGTCGAAACTTGCCGCTGAGGCAAAGATTCCGCTGGTTTACGTCAACCGCCAGCCGGTGAACGTGGATGCACTGCCGGACGGCCAGGCCTTCGTGGCTTCGGAAGAAACCGTCGCCGGCACGCTTGAAACCAAGGAAGTCTGCCGCCTTCTCGGTGGCAAGGGCAAAGCCGTGATCATGATGGGCGAACTGTCCAATCAGGGCGCGCGCATGCGCACGCAGGCCGTTCACGATGTTCTGAAAACCGATGAATGCAAGGGCATTTCCGTGGTTGAAGAGCAGACGGCAAACTGGCAGCGCACGCAGGGCTCCGACCTCGTCACCAACTGGCTGTCCAGCGGTATCGAGTTCAACGCCGTTATCGCCAATAATGACGAAATGGCGATTGGCGCGCTCCAGGCCCTGAAGGCTGCTGGCAAGGACATGAAGGACTATGTCGTTGCCGGTGTAGACGCCACGCAGGACGCTCTTGCCGCCATGCAGGCGGGCGACCTCGACGTGACGGTTTTCCAGGATGCCGCCGGTCAGGGCAAGGGTGCTCTCGATGCCGCACTGAAGCTCGTCAAGGGCGACAAGGTGGATAAGAAGGTCTACATTCCCTTCCAGCTCGTCACACCTGAAAACGTCAAGGACTACGTAGCCAAGAACTGACGACCACTTTCCGGCATTTGCTTCAGCCAAGAGTGGAAGCAGATGCCGGTTCTGGACGGCAGCGCGCGTAGCTGATGCCGGGCCGAAGCAGGCCACACTATAATTTAAGTCAATTCAAAGTGTTACAGCGCTTTCATGTGCCTTGACCGGCACGGCGCTGTAAGCCTCCCCGGAGGATGGGTGCCGTTTGGCAAAACCTTTTGCTCCGGTCGTTTTTGTTTATCGTGGAGGATGAGATGGTCGTCAGTCCATCGACAATGGCCGCCGTGCGCGCCAGCGGAGCCGTGCCGAATGCAGAATATCTTCTCGCAGCGGATGGCATACGCAAGGAGTTTCCAGGCGTCGTCGCGCTGGATGATGTTTCGTTCCATCTCAAGCGCGGCACCGTGCATGCGCTGATGGGCGAGAATGGTGCCGGTAAATCGACGCTGATGAAAATTCTGGCCGGTATCTACCAGCCGGATGTCGGTGAAATTCGCCTGAAGGGTGCCGCGATACGCCTTGAATCGCCGCTCGATGCGCTCGAAAACGGCATCGCGATGATCCATCAGGAACTCAACCTGATGGCCTATATGACGGTCGCGGAAAATATATGGATTCGTCGCGAGCCGAAAAACCGGCTCGGCTTCATCGACCATGGCGAAATGTACCGCCGTACCCAGACGCTGCTCGAAAGGCTCGGGATCGATCTCGACCCGGAAATGCGCGTCGGCGAACTGTCGGTAGCAAGCCGGCAGATGGTCGAAATCGCCAAGGCGGTTTCCTACGATTCCGACGTTCTCATCATGGACGAACCGACATCGGCGCTGACGGAGCGCGAGGTGGATCATCTGTTCCGCATCATCCGTGACCTCAGGGAGCGCGGTATCGGCATCGTCTACATCACTCACAAGATGAACGAGCTGTTCGAGATCGCCGATGAATTCTCCGTCTTCCGCGACGGCAAATATATCGGCACCCATGCGTCCACCGATGTGACGCGCGACGACATCATCCGCATGATGGTGGGGCGCGAAATCACCCAGATGTTCCCGAAGGAAGAGGTTCCGATCGGCGATGTGGTGCTGTCGGTCAAGAACCTGACTTTGAACGGGGTCTTCCATGACGTGTCATTCGATGTTCGCGCCGGGGAAATTTTAGGCGTTGCCGGCCTTGTCGGCTCTGGTCGCTCGAACGTTGCCGAAACGGTGTTCGGCGTCACGCCGGCATCTTCGGGCACCGTTGAAATCAACGGCAAACCCGTCTCGATCCTGAGCCCGACCGAGGCAATCCGCCACCGCATGGCGTTCCTGACGGAAGACCGCAAGGATACCGGCTGCCTGCTTATCCTCAATATTCTGGAGAACATGCAGATTGCTGTCCTTCAGGACAAATATGTCGCCAAGGGTTTCGTGCAGGAAAAAGCGCTTTCGGAAGCCTGCGACGACATGTGCCGCAAACTGCGGGTGAAGACACCAGGCCTTTACGAGCGCATCGAAAATCTCTCGGGCGGCAACCAGCAGAAGGTGCTGATCGGGCGCTGGATGCTGACCCAGCCACGTATCCTCATTCTGGATGAGCCGACGCGCGGCATCGATGTCGGGGCAAAAGCCGAAATCCACAAGCTGGTTGGCGAGATGGCGCGCAACGGCGTCGCCGTCATCATGATTTCCTCCGAAATGCCGGAGGTTCTGGGCATGAGCGACCGTATCATGGTCATGCATGCAGGTCGCGTGACGGGTTTCCTTGACAGAAGTGAAGCCACACAGGTGAAGGTGATGGATCTCGCATCGCGGTAAGGCGCGCCGGGATTTCTCGAGGAGGAATGATTATGAATACGAACGCCGCCGCCAACGCAGAGTTGGATGCAAAATCCGGACGCAGGCCGCATAAACGCATACCGCCGGAAGCAAATATATTTTTCGTGCTGATCGGCATCGCGCTGGTCTATGAAATTCTCGGCTGGATTTTCATCGGCCAGAGCTTTCTGATGAACCAGCAGCGCCTGACGATCATGATCCTGCAGGTGTCGGTCATCGGCATCATCGCCGTCGGCGTCACGCAGGTCATCATCACCGGCGGCATCGATCTGTCCTCGGGTTCGGTCGTCGGCCTGACGGCGATGTTGTCGGCAAGCGTCGGGCAGGCCTCCACCTGGCCGCGCGCGCTTTATCCGGGTCTGACCGACCTGCCGTTCTTCATACCGCTGGCTGTCGGTATTCTGGCTGGCGCTCTGGCCGGTTTCATTAACGGACAACTGATAGCGCGCACGAAAATCCCGCCTTTCATCGCAACCCTTGGCATGATGGTGACGGCGCGCGGCCTGTCCAAATGGTACACCAAGGGCCAGCCGATTTCCGGTCTGACCGACGGTTTCACCTTCATCGGTACAGGTGTCTGGCCGGTGGTGGTTTTCCTCGTCGTTGCCCTGATTTTCCACGTCGCGCTGCGTTACACCCGGTACGGCAAGTTCACCTATGCCATCGGCGCCAACCAGCAGGCCGCCCGCGTATCCGGTATCAATATCGAAGCGCATCTGATCAAGGTCTATGCCATCGCCGGCATGCTGGCCGGTCTTGCCGGTGTCGTCACCGCTGCCCGCGCGCAGACGGCGCAGGCCGGCATGGGCGTGATGTATGAACTCGACGCCATCGCCGCAGCCGTTATCGGCGGCACTTCGCTCGCCGGCGGTGCTGGCCGCATCACCGGAACGGTGATCGGCACCATCATCCTCGGCGTCATGACGTCTGGTTTCACGTTCCTCAGGGTTGATGCCTATTACCAGGAGATCGTCAAGGGCCTGATCATCGTGGCTGCCGTCGTCGCCGACGTCTACCGTCAGAAGAAACGCGCAAAGCGCTAGAGTATTTCCAGTCAAAGCCCGTAGCGGTTTTACGTCCGGAACATGCGTAAAAACAAAGAATTAGAGCACGGGAAACGGTTCCGTTAAACAGGACGTGCTCTAAGAACTCCTCCTCCCGGACTTGGGGCAGGCCTTCAGGCTTGCCCCTTTTTTTGTCCTGTCGGCAATGACCTGACTAGCCCTGGAGGGGAGGGGCCGGTTTCAGGCCTTGCTGTTGCGGTATTCGTGAACAGCCTTGCCGAAGGCTTCGAACAAGGCGCGCGAGGGTGCGTCCGTCTCGGCCCAATATTCCGGATGCCACTGCACACCAACGGCAAAGCCCTTGGCATCGATGACGGAAACGGCTTCGATGGTGCCATCCGCTGCGGTGGCCTCCACCTGCAGGCGCGGCGCGGTCTCGGCAATGGCCTGCCGGTGCAGGGAGTTGATCTGGATCTCGCCCGACATGCCAAGATGCTGCGCAATGCAGGAGCCTTCACGCACATGCACCGGCTGGCGGATGGCGAAGGCCACGTCGCGGTCGTCATGTTCCGGCTTGCGGTGATCCCAGATGCCGGGCTGTTCCTGAATTTCGGATGCAAGCGTGCCGCCCAGCGCCACGTTCAGCTCCTGAATGCCGCGACAGATGGCAAGCATCGGAATACCGCGTTCCAACGCCCGGCGGATCAGCGGCAGGCTGGTGGCATCGCGGGCCGGATCGAACGGGCCATCGCTCTCCTGCGCCGGTTTTCCATAAAGAGAAGGGTGGACATTGGTGGCCGAGCCGGAGACGAGCAGGCCATCGACCCGGTCGAGAATGGCATCGACCTCATTGCCGTCCTCGAAGGCCGGAACGATGAAGGACATGACGCCCGCCACCTTCAGCGCCGCAGAAAGATACTGGTTCTGCGCGGCGTGCCAGTCGGCTCCGGCGAAATGCCTGATGTCGGCGGGGACGGCTATAACAGGTTTTGGCATGGTGGCTCCGGCAGCGAATCTTGCAAAATTTGTGCGACTGCCAGCGGGCCAAGTCAAGCATGTGTTTCACCTTCGGAACGCGATCTATGCGGCTAAAGTATAAGGCGGCGTCGCGATATTTCGGTTGCAAATAAAATGAGAAAGAGACTGCCGGAAAAATCCCGACAAGGCCGGTTTTGCAGCCATTAATTCTTGGCGCGGGTGCTTGTCAGCCGGGCGGTAACCGTGCTTACTTTGCTGCGATGCCCGAACAGCACGAGGGGAATTCAAGCTGCGGGCAGGGTTCATATCTGGGAGGATATAGATGGATCGCCGTTCCTTTATGAAAAAAGGTGCGCTTGCAGGGGTCGCGTCAGCGGCTCTGGCTGCGCCCGCCATTGCACAGCAGAATACCAAGGTCACCTGGCGCCTGACGTCGTCGTTTCCGAAGTCGCTCGACACGATCTATGGCGGCGCCGAGGATATCGCCAAACATGTGGCGGCCGCAACAGACGGCAATTTCACCATTCAGACGTTTGCCGCCGGCGAGATCGTGCCCGGCCTGCAGGCTGCCGATGCCGTAACGGCAGGCACGGTGGAAATGTGCCACACCTGCTCCTATTATTACGTCGGCAAGGACCCGACCTTCGCCATCGGCACGGCGATACCGTTCGGCCTCAATGCCCGCCTGACCAATTCATGGTTCTATGAGGGCAACGGCAACAAGCTGCTCAACGAGTTTTACGCCAAGCACAATCTCTACGGCATGATCTCAGGCAACACAGGCGCCCAGATGGGCGGCTGGTTCCGCAAGGAAATCAACACCGTCGAAGATTTCAAGGGCGTGAAGATGCGCATTGCCGGACTTGCCGGCAAGGTGGTGGAAAAGCTCGGCGTCGTGCCGCAGCAGATTGCCGGCGGCGATATCTACCCGGCGCTGGAAAAAGGCACCATCGACGCTGCCGAGTGGGTGGGTCCTTATGACGACCACAAGCTCGGTTTCTACAAGGTGGCGAAGTATTATTATTACCCGGCCTTCTGGGAAGGCGGCCCGGTCATCCATTCCTTCGTCAATCTGGACAAGTGGAACAACCTGCCGAAGAACTACCAGGCTGTGTTGCAGGATGCCTGTGCCTTTGCCAACACCAATATGATGGCGAAATATGACGCCAAAAACCCGGCGGCTGTGCGGCAGCTTGTTGCGGAAGGCACTGTCTTGCGTCCGTTCAGCCAGGAAATCCTCGAAGCCTGCTACAAGGCGGCGCTGGATGTCTACGCCAATATTTCGGCCACCAATCCGGACTTCAAGAAGATCTACGAGGACCAGGTCGCCTTCAAGCGCGAGGGTTATCTCTGGATGCAGCTTGCGGAATACACCTTCGATACATTCATGATGATCCAGCAGCGTAACGGCAAGCTCTGATTACGAGGTGAGGGCGGACCGGCAAAAAACCCGGAGATTTCGGTCTCCGGGTTTTTTGTTGTGTGATTTTTTCTGGATGTCGCTCCGGCCAATCAGCTATGCGGATCTCCGGGAAGATGGCTATTTCAGCTATCTTCCCGGACGCCTGTAGCCGTTGGAGCGGCTCCGTTCAGGGTCCGATCTTTGGCGGCTGGCTAAGATCGGGCTGTGGAGGCTGTGCCGGTTGCTGCTGCCCGTTTTGCGGGCCGCCCAGATTGAGCGGCGGCAAGCCGAGCGCGGGTGCCTGCGGGGTGGCGGGTTGTGCTGGCGCGGGGCCGCCAAGGTTCAGCGGAGGAAGGCCCATGGAGGGTTGCTGCGGCGAAGTACCGCCGCCAAGCGGCGGAAGGGAAAGTCCGCCGCTTCCGGGTCCGCCCGGTACCTCGATCTTGACGGTGTTGGGATCGACCGTGCTGTGGCCGCTCTTGTAGGTCATGACCAGGCCGGGGAATGCGATGACGATCAGGATCATCGCAAACTGGATTACGATATAGGGAAGCACACCCTTGTAGATTTCGGTCGTCTTCACACCCGGCATTTTTTTGCCGGTGACCTTGTCGACCCAAGTGGAATTCGGGGCAATGGAGCGCAGGAAGAACAGCGAAAAACCGAAAGGCGGCGTCAGGAACGAGGTTTGCAGGTTGATGCCGAGAATGATGCCGAACCAGACCAGATCTATCCCGAGCTTGTCGGCCACCGGAGCGAGCAACGGCACCATGATGAAGGCGATCTCGAAGAAATCGAGAAAGCAGCCGAGAATGAAAATGATGATCGTGACGACGATCAGGAAGCCGTATTCCCCGCCGGGCAGGGCCAGCAACAATTCTTCGATCCAGACATTGCCGTTTATCCCGTAGAAGGTGAGGCCGAAGACGCGGGCGCCGATGAGGATCATCATGACGAAGGCGGAGAGTTTCGTCGTCGCATCCAGCGCATTTTTTACCGTCGCGATCGAAAGTCTGCCTTTGGCGAGAGCAAGGATGAGTGCGCCGGTGGCGCCCATCGCGCCGCCTTCTGTCGGTGTGGCGATGCCGAGGAAGATGGTTCCAAGGACGAGGAAGATCAGCGCCAGCGGCGGAACGAGAACGACGATGACCTGTTCGGCCAGACGCGAGATGACCTTTTTGTTCGCCGCGCTGTTAAAGAGCGCAACGAGGTAAACCGCAACCACGGCGAAGGCCAGCGCGGCGACGAGCCGCCATTCCGGACTTGTCACGCCGGTGAAGAGCACATGCATCCCGAGGAAATAAAGCGCGACCGAAATCACGATCATGACCACAAGCGACGTGACGCCGTTGCCGAGCGTGCGGGCTTCCTTCGGAAGAGCAGGCACCATCTCCGGTTTGAAGATTGAAACGGCGAAGATATAGGCGCAGTAGCTCGCAATAATCAAAAGTGCGGGATAAAGCGCGCCAACATACATGTCGCCGACGGAGCGGCCGAGCTGGTCGGCCATGACGATCAGGACCAGCGACGGCGGCACGATCTGTGCGAGTGTGCCTGAAGCGGCGATGGTGCCGGCGACGAGTGGGCGGTTATAGCCGTAACGCATCATGATCGGCAGCGAGATGAGACCCATCGCCATGACGGACGCTGCGACGACGCCGGTTGTGGCTCCCAGCAGCGCGCCGACGAGAATGACGGCATAGGCGAGACCGCCCCGGATCGGGCCGAAAAGCTGGCCGATCGTATCGAGAAGGTCCTCCGCCATGCGGGAGCGCTCGAGGATGATGCCCATGAAGGTGAAGAACGGGATCGACAGCAGCGTGTCGTTGTACATTATTCCGTAGATGCGTTCCGGATGCGATTGCAGCAATGGCCAGAACAGGCGGATTTCCGGTGAAATCCACGACAGTTCCACGCCGACCACGAAAAAGATGAGGCCGCCGGCGGCAAGCGTAAAGGCCACGGGATAGCCGAGCAACAGCATCAGCATTACGCTGCTGAACATTATCAGCGGCAGATTATGCGCTATCAAATCTATCATGTCAGTTTCCTGCCGTACCGTTGGTTTCTGCTCCGGGCTCCGACAGCGCCGTTTCGCGCGGATCGGCGATGTATCCAGTAATCACCGCATATCGCTTGATGATTTCCGAAAATGCCTGGGCCAGAAGCAGGCCGAAGCCCAAGAGGACGACAAACTTGGCAGGCCAGATGATAAGGCCGCCGGCATTGGACGACACTTCACCGGATTTGAAGGAATTCCAGAACCATGGCCAGGCCAGATAGGTCATCAACCCGGCAAAGGGGACGAGGAAAATGATGTGAAGCACGAAATCGACGATATCACGCGTCCGCTTCGACCATGTCGACGACAGGATGTCGATCCGCACATGCTCGTTCTTGAGAAGCGCATAAGCCGCCGCCAGCATGAAAACGGTACCGTATAAATACCATTGCACTTCAAGCCATGCGTTCGACGACATGTCGAATACCTTGCGAACGACCGCATTGGTGGCGCTGATCAGCACCGCCGCCAGCAACAACCAGGACACAGATTGCCCAATAACCGTGGTGACCGCATCAACGGCACGGCTGATTCCCAATAAAAATTTCACTTTCCCCTCCTCAAGGACCAGAACCAGGGTCCGGGCCGCAGCATTTTTTTGACGGTTTATGCCTTGTTGCCAAGCAAGTCCGATATTTTCTTGTTTTCAGTTGATTATTAAACTGCATTTCAAAAAGCAACTCTGAGCGGCTGGCCCTTCCTCTGGCAGGCCAAATCTCCTCAGTGTTCACGACTATTTATCGTGCACGGATTTTACCCTGCGCGCTACAGTGTCGGCCGTCAGCGGCGCATGAAATTTCACTTTTCCACGGCTGCGGCCAACGAACTGCAGGGCAATGATGGATTGCACTTTTCGGCGACTTCATGTTACCTCTGGCTCCGGAGAATCCGGCATGGCCCGTGATCGTCCGCAGGGCAGATTGTCGTGCGCGGCGGGTATGGCGGATGGAGCATAAGGGGATAGCGGAATGAGCGAACACCACACGGGCCCGGTCGAAGTTGGCGCCGAGATGAATTACGCCGATCACGAAAAGACCTACAACGCTTTTCTGACGATGACGAAGTATGGCACCATGCTGGTGTGCGTGCTGATGCTGGCCATGGTTGCCGGTTTCTTTACGTCGGTCGGTCTCTTCGGCGGCCTTATCGTGTTCCTCGTGCTGTCGGCTGCGGGTTTCATTCTGCTGCGCTGAGCGATGCCGTTCACGAGCGTTTCGCGGTGCGGGACATGGCGATACCGGGCAGCCGGAAAGGCCCAACCCGAAAAGGCGAAGCAATGAAACGCTTCTTTTCCTGTCTGTTCTTACTGGCGGTGATGTCGAATCCCGCTTTGTCGCGCGATCTTTTGCCGGCCGAACAGGACAAGTTGCAGACTCAGATAGAGCGGTTCACCTCGGCATTGAATGCGCGGGATTTCGATTTTGTCGGCCAAACGGTGCCGCCGAAAATCTTTGAATTCATCGCAAACGACGCGGGTGTTTCCGTCGAGCAATTACGCAGCGCTCTGACAACGCAGATGCAAATGGCGCTTGCGGCAGTCAAGATCACCGAATTCACCATGGACGAGGGCGCGATCCGCGTGGAGCAGACGCCTGATGGAACGCCTTATGCGCTTGTTCCGACGAAAACGGTGATGGAAACCGGCGGCCAGACGATTGAAGCAAGGTCCCATACGCTGGCGCTGATCGACGGTGCGCAATGGTATTTGCTGCGCGTGAGCGACCAGCAGCAGGTGACGATCCTGCGCAAGGTCTATCCGTCCTTCGCCGCGGTGCAGTTCCCGGAAGATTCCGTGGAGCCAGTGAAATAGCACGGCATTACTGCTTGCACCGGAAGCCTTCCAGCGGGCAACCGGGATACTGAGTGCTCAGGAAAACCGCCCCGGGCGGAACGGGTCGACCGAGATTGCGGTCTCCTCGCCGCTTGCCAGCTGCGTCACGAGGCGGGCGGTGGCTGCCGATTGCGTCAGCCCCAGATGGCCATGGCCGAAGGCATAGATGACTGAGGGTGTGGCGCGCGCCGTGCCGATGACGGGAAGGCAGTCCGGCATCGACGGGCGGAACCCCATCCATTGCTGGCCGCCTTCGACCTTCAGACCCGGCAGGAAACGCCCGGCCTTTTTGAGCATGGCCTCGGATCGTTTGAAATTCGGCTTCAATTCCAGACCACCAAACTCGACTGCGCCGCCAACGCGGATGCCGGAAGATAGCGGCGTCACGACAAAACCGTGGTCGTTGAAATAAAGCTGGCGCGTCAGGTTGAAGGCACCGGCGGGCAGGGTGGTGTTATAGCCGCGTTCGGTTTCCAGCGGCACGATGTTGCCAAGCGTGGCGGCAAGCGGCTTTGACCACGCGCCACAGGCGATCACCACCTTGTCGGCGTCGATCTTGTCGCCGTTTTCAAGGGTGACGATCGTACTTTCGCCAACGGCATCGATGCGTTCGGCCTCGCCCTTGCGCAGTCTGGCGCCACGGGCAATCACCAGATCGAAAATGGCGCGGGTGAAGTCGTAGGGATCGGAGACCTGCAAACCTTCAGGCGAGAACATGGCGTGGCGGAATTGCGGGGCAAGACCCGGCTGCAGTGCATCTATCTCGTTGCGGTCGATCCGCCTGGAAGAAAAGCCTGCCTGTTCCTTTTCATCCCAGTCCTTGCGGGTGGCATTGAGGCTGGCTTCGCTGTCGTAAAGATCGAGCGTGCCGGTTTTCGCAACAAACGGCGACAGTTCAGGCATTGCGGCGACATGGGCCATTTCGGTGGCCGCCAGCCGGTTGATCTCGCTAAGTGCCCTCAGCCCG
This sequence comes from Agrobacterium sp., assembly GCA_034519725.1. GTDB lineage: Bacteria > Pseudomonadota > Alphaproteobacteria > Rhizobiales > Rhizobiaceae > Agrobacterium. Next base: position 154,330 of record JAXHOC010000085.1, on the reverse strand, counting down.
TAGCGGAAGTTGCGCTCTGCACTGGCGCGCCAGAAACGCCACAGCCACGGCGCGATCTTCGGCGCATAGGCGGGCGGCACGCTGAGCGGACCGAGCGGATCGAAAAGCCAGCGCGGTGCTTTTCGCATGATTCCGGGGGCGGGTATGGGGATGATCTCGGGAAAGGCCAGAATGCCGGCATTGCCAGCGCTTGCGCCGCGCGCAATCTCGCCGCGTTCCAGAAGAACGACATCGCGACCGCCATTTTGCAAGTAAAGCGCCGCCATTGAACCGATGATGCCGGTGCCGATAACCAGCACGTCGCATTTCAGGGTTTTGGTCATCGGCGCTCCTGCAATACAAATTCTAGAAGCCCGCCATAACAATGAATGCCATACCGATGAAAGGCCGCATGGGGTCGCGGCCGCAGAAATATCAGCACTGTGGCAAATAAGCGGTTGCCCGCAATGCCCGCCCCGTGGCGATGCCGGCCAGCATTTCCGTCAGCGATGTTATAGTTATGTGTCATCATTAATCGCTATTTAACTGTGGCCCGCTAGGTTCGCGACCAGGCATACAGATCCGTTTTCATCTCCTTGGTTTCGAGAGTGAAAGAGGTCGGCATACCGGTCATCGTTGGGGGGTTCAAAGACATGTCTCATTTTTCCAAACTCGGTCTTGATGCATCGTCGATGCTCGACGCGCTGAGCCGGTCGCTGGCCATCATCGAGTTCGACCTGACCGGTAAAATACTGAAAGCCAATGACAATTTCTGCAAAGCGCTGGGCTACCAGCCATCCGAAATCATCGGGCGTCACCACCGCATGTTCGTGCTGGGCGAAGATGCCGCCTCTCCTGCCTATGCAGCCTTCTGGGCAAAGCTCTCGCGTGGGGAATATGATCAGGGCCAGTACCAGCGCCGCGCAAAGGACGGTCAGGATATCTGGATCGAAGCCTCGTACAATCCTGTCTACCGTTTCGGCAAGCCGTACAAGGTCGTCAAGATCGCAACCGATATAACCGCGGCCAAGCGCAAGAGCGCCGAGGATAACGGCAAACTTGCAGCACTTTCCCGCGCGCAGGCCATCATCGAATTCACGCCCGATGGGCATATTCTCGGCGCTAACGAGAATTTCCTCGCAGCGCTTGGTTACACGGCCGAGGAAATTATCGGCAAGCACCATTCGATGTTCTGCGAACCGGCGCATGCAAGGTCACAGGAATATACGGATTTCTGGAAAGAGCTGCGCACCGGCCGTTTCTCCACCGGTCAGTTCATGCGTCTGGGCAAAAATGAGAAGCGCATCTTCATCCAGGCATCCTACAACCCCATTATCGATGAGCGTGGTCAGGTCTTCAAGGTGGTGAAATTCGCCTTTGACGTGACGGACCGGGTGCATGCGGTGGAGGAACTGGGCGCGGCGCTGGAGCGGCTTTCCCAATGCAACATTCGTGTCACGCTGGACAAACCGTTCGTGGGTGAGTTCGAAGGACTGCGGCGGGATTTCAACAAGTCGATCGCCGAATTCCAGAAGACCCTGGAAAACGTTCTCGGCCAGACAGACGACCTGACCAGAAGCAGCCAGGAAGTCAGCGACGCCTCCGTCAACCTCGCCGATCGCTCGCGCGAGCAGGCTGCGGCGCTTGAAGAGACGTCGGCGGCGCTTGAAGAGATCACCGCCACCGTCCGGTCGTCCTCCGAAAATACCAAAGAGACCCGCAAGCTGGTTCAGAGCGCGCGCACATCGACGGCCGCCTCGACCGAAGTCGTTGCGCAGACCGTCAACGCCATGCAGCGCATTGAAACGGCCTCGCGGGAAATCAGCCAGATCATCGGTGTGATTGACGAGATCGCCTTCCAGACCAACCTTTTGGCGCTGAATGCCGGCGTGGAAGCGGCGCGCGCGGGTGATGCAGGCAGGGGCTTTGCCGTGGTTGCCCAGGAAGTGCGCGAACTTGCGCAACGCTCTGCCAACGCTGCCAAGGAAATCAAGACGCTCATCAACAATTCCGGCCGCGAGGTGATGGAAGGCGTCCGGCTGGTGGGAGAGACCGGCGAGGCGCTGAAGCAGATCGACGCGCTGGTCAAACACATCGACGGCAATGTCGACATGATTGCGAAGGCGGCGGACGAGCAGGCTCTCGGCATCGGCGAGATCAACAATGCCGTCAGCCGGCTGGACCGGATGACGCAGGAAAATGCCGCCATGAGCGCCCGCACCACCGCAATCAGCGCCACGCTTGCGCACGGTGCGGATGTGCTGGCACAGCTGGTCAGCCTGTTCAAACTGAACCGGCGCAGTGTTGCGCGCGAAGACGGCGCATCCCTCCCGTCAGATTTTTCGAAGCCCGGCCGTCGCGATCAACTGCCTGGAAAGAGAGCAGCGTAAAAAGGCGGGCTTGGGCCCGCTTTAAATTGCCCTTTCTGGCGCGGTAATGCGGCTGCCCCGGTCGGTTATCCGCAGTGCCTCATGTGCGCAATGCCGGCCGCTCGATGCCGAGGTGATCGCGCAGCGTCGTCCCTTCATATTCCCTGCGGAACAGGCCGCGTTCCTGCAACAGCGGCACGACTTCGCGGTTGAAGTCCTCAAGCCCGCCGGGGAAGAACGGCGGCATGACGTTGAAGCCGTCTGCGGCACCGTTTTCGAACCAGTCCTGCATGCGATCCGCCACGTCCTTGGCTGTGCCCATGACGATATGATGGCCACGGCCGGCCGCGACCCGCAGTGCCAATTCCCGGATCGTCAGCTTTTCGCGGCGCGCCAGCTCGGTCAGAAGCTCGGCGCGGCTGCGCAGCTGGTCGGAAATCGGCAGGTCCGGCAACGGGCCGTCGAGATCGTACTCAGCGAGATTGTGGCCGATGCGCTCTTCCAGCAGCGGCATGGCGCTCTTGATGTCGGTCCAGCGGTTCAGCTCCTTCAGCTTTTCGCCGGCCTCTTCGAAGCTGTTGCCGATGATGGGCATGAAACCCGGCATCACGGCGACGCTTGCAGGATCGCGGCCGAATTTCTCCACCCGCGCCTTGAGGCTGGTGTAGAACGCCTGCGCCTCCGAAATGGCCTGCTGGGCGGTGAAGACGATATCGGCGGTGCGGGCGGCGAGATCCTGTCCCGGCCCGGAAGAGCCGGCCTGGATGAGAACCGGGTGTCCCTGCGGTGAACGCGGAATGTTGAGCGGTCCCTTGACCGTGAAATATTTGCCTTCGTGATCGAGAATATGGACCTTCTGCGGATCGACGTAACGACCGCCCTCCTTGTCCTTGACGAAAGCGTCGTCATCCCAGCTGTCCCACAGGCCGCGCACGACATTCACATATTCTTCCGCAACCGCATAACGCTCGTCATGCTCGGGATGGCTCTTGGAGAAGTTCGCCGCCGTGCGGGCATAGGAAGTGGTGACGATGTTCCACGCCGCGCGGCCGTGGCTGAGATGGTCGATGGAAGCGAAGGCGCGGGCGGTGTGGTAAGGCTCGCCATAGGTGGTGGACGCGGTGGCGGCCAGGCCAATCCTGTTTGTCACCATGGCCAGCGCCGCAAGCAGGGTCAGCGGCTCGAAACGGGCGATCATCGAGGGGTGGGCGTCGACGCCGCTGGTCAGGCCATCGGCCAGAAAGACCATGTCGAACTTCGCCTCTTCGGCCATTTTCGTGACGCGGGTCAACAGGTCGAAATTCTCGCTGCCGGCTTCCGCATCCGGGTGACGCCAGCCGGAAACGTGGTGCCCGGCGCCTTGCAGGAAAAGGCCGAGATGCATCTGTCTTTTGCGGGTAGTCGTGGTCATGGTGAGCATGCCTTTATTTCGGTCGTGTTATATTTGCGTTGCCAGAAGCGCTTCCAGCGTCTTGAGGTCGGCTGCGGTTTTCATGGTCCGCACCAGTGCCGGTATTCCGGCGAATTTTTCATTGCCGCCGGTGGCGTCGGCAAATTTTTCCGTGGGGTCATCGATGCCTGGAAGGCCGTCGATGCGGCGCGACAGGACCGTGCCATCCTTCTTCTTGACGTCGATGACCACGAAACGGGTGGTCGGATCGGGCGACAGGCGGCGGGCGGTCTCGTCGTGCTGGCGTGAGACTTTCGCCGAAAGTGCGAGCAGATCGGCGCGTGCCGGGCTTTCGTCGAAATGGCCGATGCCGAGTGCGCCATCCGTCAGCGCTGCCGCAAAAACATATTCGGCGCTGAAGCGCGCATCGATGCCGGTGACAGGCGTTGCCGAACCCACAAGGGCAGCATCGCCACCCGGGGGGAAGGTGATGACGACGGTTTCGATTTCATCCGGCGCCAGATCATGGGCGCTGCGCAGCGCAAGCGCGCCAACGGCGACGGGGTGGCTGGCGGTGCAACAGGGAAAGGCCTTGAGCGTCAATCCGGGCGAGACGATCTGCCAGGGAGCGCCCCAGCCTGAAAGCAGCCGTTTTGGCTGTTCCGCGCCGAAGGCGAAAGCGGAATAAAAGCCGATGGGGTTTTCCAGAAAATCCGGCGCGCCCTGAAAACCGGCTTGTGCCAGCCGCGCGGCGGTGAGGCCGGCGCGTGTGGCAAGTCCTGCATGCAGGGGCTTCGCATCATAGCCGAATTGCAGGCGCAGGCCGGCCGATTGCGTGGCGGCGAGGCCGAGCGCGATGGCGGTTGTCTGCGGGTTGAATTTCAGAAGATGGGCAATGGCCGCCGCCGCACCGATGGGGCCGAGGGTTGCGGTGGCGTGGAAGCCGTTTTCGTAATGTTTGGTGCCGAGCGACAGGCCAAGCCGCGCCATGGTCTCCAGTCCGACGACATAGGCGGCGATGAATTCATCCGCCGTCGAACCGTCCTCGACCGCGACGGCCAGCAGAGCGGGAATGATGGCGACGGTGGGGTGGCCGCGTACGCTGCCATGGACATCGTCATAATCAAGCACGTGGCCGGAATGGCCGTTGATCAGGGCGGCGGTAAAGGCATCGGTCCGCAGAGCGTGGCCGATGATGGCCGCCTTGCCCGAGGTGCCGGGCGTGAAGGTATCGATCAGGATTTTCGTGCTTCTGTCGGCCGCGCCACCCAGCATGCAGGCGAAGAAATCGATCAGCGCGGTGCGGGCAATCGCCACCGCGTCGTCATCACGCAGCGGATCGGAGGCGGCGATGGCTTCGGCCAGATGCAGGGTAAGTTTTTCGGTGGCAGCCATGGCGTCAGATCCCTTCGCCGTCCGCCACGCGCGCGCCCTGTCCGCCAAGACCCTTGACGAAGGCGTTGATGCGCGGATTGGTCGATTTGTAGAAGATGTGTTCCGGCGTACCCTGATCGACGATCAGCCCGTTTTCGGTGAAGACGATATTGTCGCTGATTTCTTCGGCAAAGCGCATTTCGTGGGTGACGAGAATGCTGGTCATACCGTCATTGACGAGATCGCGGATGACGGCGAGCACTTCGCCCACGGTTTCGGGATCGAGCGCTGACGTGACCTCATCGAACAGCACCAGCTCCGGCCGCATCGCAAGTGCGCGGGCAATGGCGACGCGCTGCTGCTGGCCGCCGGAAAGCTGGCCGGGATAAGCATCGACCTTCTGCGACAGGCGGACTTTTTCCAGCAATTCACGGGCATGGCGCTCGGCTTCCGCCTTCGGCGTGCCAAGGATTTTGATCGGCGCGATGGTGATGTTTTCCATCACCGTCAGATGCGGAAAGAGGTTGAACTGCTGGAAGACGATGCCGATGCGCTTGCGCAGTGTTATGCGCTCAGCCTCGGTTTTCAGCTGGTCAACGCGGGTGCCGCCAACGGTGATCTTGCCCGATTGCGGAATGAGCAGGCCGTTGATGCAGCGCAGGATCGTGGATTTTCCGGAGCCGGAAGGGCCGATGATGGAGACGGCGTCGCCCTTGTTGACGGTGAGATCGATACCTTTGAGGACCTGATTGTCACCGAAGGACAGGTGCACGCCTTCCAGTTCAACCAGAGCTTTGGCGGCGGTGTGGGGGGCGGATGCGGACATGGTCTATTCCAATCAGCGGGAGGCGAAGCGCCGCTCGAGGCGCTGCGTGAAACGGGACACGGGATAGCAGAACAGGAAGAACGCCATAAGGACGGTGAGATAAACCACCACGGTGAAATCGTTGCGCTGTACGGCGGTGCTGGCATCGGTTGCGGCATGCAGAAGCTCATGCACGCCGACCAGCGAGGCAAGTGCGGTACCCATGGTGATCGAGGCGTAAAGGTTCATCCATGGCGGCAGCGAGCGTTTCACGCATTGCGGCAGGATGATCCAGCGCAGCGTCTGGTTGCGTGAGAAACCGAGGCCCTGCGCCGCTTCCCATTGCGCAGTCGGAATGGACTGGATGGCGCCACGGGTGATTTCGGCGATGTGGGCGCTGGCCGGAATGGCAAGGCCGACCACGGCCTTGATCCAGTCCGGAAACGGAATGTAATGGCCAAAAGCGACGATCTCGAAGGGGAAGATGTAGGTCGCGGCAAAAATCAGCACCAGATGCGGGGCGTTGCGGAAGATCTGCACATAGGTGAGTGCCGGCGCACGCACGAGGCGATAGGGCGCAAGTTCCATGATGCCAAGCAGGACGCCGATGATGGTGCCGATGGCAATTGCCAGAATGCTGATCAGCACATTCATTGCGAAACCCTTGCCGAGATAGGGCAGCCATTCCAGCAGCACCTGTCCGAGCGAGGGATCGAGAACCAGCCACAGCACGATGGCAACAAGCGCGCCGCACAGGAGAATGGTTCCGAATGGCAGCTTCTTTGCCGCCTGTGTTGGAGAGACGACCGCGCTCATTGACCGAACCCCGGAACCGCAAGACGCCGTTCGAGCCACAGGCCCGCCCTTGCGACGATGAAATTGATGACACTGAAGAAGATAAGGATCACCAGCATCAGTTCGACCACATTGTCGCGCTGCGTCCAGATCAGGATCGAGGCATAGGTGATTTCACCGACCGCAATTGCCGAGCCGACGGTGGTGAGCTTCACCAGATTGATGAGATTGTTGATGATGGAAGGAAGGGCGGTGCGGACTGCCAGCGGAAACTCCACGTAGCGTAAAATCTCGAAGGAGCTGAAACCGATGGCGCGCGCCGCCTCGATGGTGGTGGCCGGCACCGCCTCGATGCCGCCGCGCAAGGCCTCCGCATGGAAAGCGGCAACGTGCAGGCCGGTGATGGCGACGACCCAGAAGAACGGGGTGAGCGGATTGTTCTGCGCGCCGCCAAGCGCATTGGAAATCAGCATGTTGAGCACGAGGAAACCGCACATCAGCTGCACCAGCGTCGGCGTATTGCGCGTCAATTCCACATAGGCGCGCACGGGTCCGGCGAGCCAGCCCTTGCCGGAGGTGAGCATGGCGGCAAATATGAAGCCGAAAACGAGGCTGAGCGGCAGGGTTACGGTGACGAGGATGAGCGTCATCTTCATGCCGTCGAGCCAGATCTGAACCTCGTAGCCACTGTTCAGAAAGTCATAGTTGAGGCCTATATGCGCGGCCAGCTCTATGAAACGCGCTGTAAAAGAATCCTGCATCGGAAATCCATGCTGTTATTGCGGGTGCCGCCCTGCGGGCGGCGCCAGAGTTGCCTGCCTTGCCATCCAAGCAGAAAAGAAGCGCGGACGCATCTCGCTTCCGTCATTCCGGCCTTGAGCCGGAATCCATCCGCCGCGCATCTGCGCGGCGAAAACAATCTTTTCAGCCCCAGGACTGGGGCTGGCTGGATACCGGCTCAAGGCCGGTATGACGGCGGTGGGGTAGGCAAGCGCGACACCGTCGCGCCCGGTTTCACTGCGCGGCCGAAAGCTTCGTCTTCTGCTCTTCCATGAAGCCGATGCTCGGCAGGCGATTTGCCTTGGCGAATTCGATCATCTTGCCGGAGGCGTGCAGTTCCTTGACGATCTTGTCGAGGGCGGCCTGCGTGTCGGCTTCACCCTTGCGCAGCCAGATGACCGAATCCGACGGGATGAGGTCGGTCGGGATCAGGATGCCGTAATCCTTCCACTCATCGGCGCGGTCCTGAAGCATCAGGCTCAGCGTGCCGTTGACGTGCACGGAGACATCGCAATTGCCGCCCTTCAGCGCCAGCAGCGATTCCGGCTGGCTCGGCAAAGCCTTCACCTGCGCGCCATATTGCTCGATCAGCGGCTGGGTGTAGTTGGAGCCCTGCGAAACGCAGGCGATCTTGCCCTTCAGATCTGACCAGTCCTTGATTCCTGAATCCTTGCGGCCGATGGCGGCACCGCCCTGGCGGTCATAGGGGGTGGGCACGTAATCGAGCGTTTTGGCGCGCTCTTCCGTGTACTGCATGTTGGCGATCAGAATATCGACCTTGCCCTGTTGCAGGAACTGCACGCGGTTCGGCGGCGTCACCGTTTCGGTTACCAGTTCCACACCGAGACCGGCGGCCAGCGCCTTGGCGACGTCGATGTTGAGGCCCTTCTGCTCCTGCGTCTTCGGATCGATGAAGCCGAACGGCGCGCCGGACAGAATGACGCCGACGGTGAGCTTGCCGCGACCCTTGATCCGGTCGAGCGTCGCATCCGCGTGAGCGGCGGTGGCCATCGAAGCGATGACGACGGTTCCGGCGATGAGTTTTGCGGCAAATCTGGAGAAGGAGAGGGCCATGGGTATTTCCTTTTGATTGTGTGTGGAAACTACATGAGGCGTCCGTCGAGATCGAGAATTGGCGTTGCGCAAAAAATCGTATAAATAAAATCGTGTTCCAATAAGTTCTCTGGTGAGAAAAAATAACCTAATAACTTGAAATCGTAGAATCTTGTTCTTTGTCTTTCCTGTTCTCCCTCCGGCCGTGCGGGCGGGAGCACAATCCAGATGCCGCCTGCCGGACGAATGTCCACGGGGAGGTTGCCGCTTGTTTCTTCTCCCCGCCGGGGAGAAGTCCGCGGCAGCGGGAGGAGGGGCAAGGGTCGAGATATTCGGAGAGCTTGCCCCCTCATCTGACCCTTCGGGCCATCTTCTCCCCGGCGGGGAGAAGAAATCCGCCGCAATGCCCAGGCCGTCTTACCGACCGGCGTTATAGGCCGCGATTGCCGCCATATTGACGATATCGCTGTCCTTGGCGCCCATCGAGGTGATCTGCACCGATTTGTCGAGGCCGACGAGGAGCGGGCCGATGACGGTCGCGCCGCCCAGTTCCTGCAGCATCTTGGTGGAGATGGAGGCGGAATGGATGGCGGGCATGACCAGCACGTTGGCCGCACCGGAAAGGCGGGCAAAGGGATATTGGCTCTGCATGCGCTGATGGTTCAGCGCCACATCGGCCGACATTTCGCCGTCGACCTCGAAATTGACGTTGCGCTTGTCGAGGATTTTCACCGCTTCGCGCACCTTGTCGGAGCGTTCGCCAACCGGCTGGCCGAAGGTGGAATAGGCGAGCATCGCGACACGCGGTTCGTAGCCGAAACGGCGTGCGAGACCGGCTGCTTCTTCGGCGATATCGGCCAGATCTTCGGCGGACGGCATGTCGTGCACGGCGGTATCGGCCACGAAGACGGTGCGGTTGCGCGATACGACAAGCGAAACGCCGATGACGCGGTGGCCGGGCTTGGTGTTGATGCAGCGGCGGATATCCTCGAGCGCTGTCGAATAGTTGCGGGTAACGCCGGTGACCACGGCGTCCGCGTCACCCATCGCCACCATGCAGGCGGCGAAATGGTTGCGGTCGTTGTGGATCAGGCGCTGCACGTCGCGCAGCAGGAAGCCGCCGCGCTGCAACCGCGCATAGAGATAATCGACGTAAGCATCGACGCGGCTGGAAAGGCGCGCATTGGTGATCTCGATATTGGCGCGGTCGAGATCTATACCGGCACGCTCCGCATTGGCCTTGATGATGTCGTCACGGCCGAGCAGGATGGCGGTGCCAAGCCCTTGCGCGGTAAACGAAATCGCCGCGCGCATCACCTGTTCTTCTTCCGCCTCGGCAAAAACCACCCGCTTCGGGGAGCGGCGCACGCGCTCGTAAAGGCGCTGCGTGGTCGATGCCATGGGGTCGCGGCGGGCGGAAAGCTCGCGGGCATAGGCATCGAGGTCGGGCAATTCGCGACGGGCGACGCCGGTTTCGATAGCGGCTTTGGCAACGGCCACCGGAATGGCCGAGATCAGGCGCGGATCGAACGGAACCGGAATGATATATTGCGATCCGAAGCGCGGGCGGTTGCCCTGATAGGCGGCGGCCACATCGTCAGGCACGTCCTCGCGGGCAAGATCGGCCAGCGCCTGTGCGGCGGCAATCTTCATGGCATCGTTGATCTGGCTGGCGCGCACATCGAGCGCGCCGCGGAAGATATAGGGAAAGCCGAGGACGTTGTTGACCTGGTTCGGATAATCCGAACGCCCGGTCGCCATGATGGCGTCATCGCGGATGCGGGCGACGTCTTCGGGGGTGATTTCCGGGTCCGGGTTGGCCATCGCGAAAATGATCGGCTTCGGCGCCATGGAGCGGATCATCTCGTCGGTGAACGCACCCTTCTGCGACAGGCCGAAGACCACATCCGCGCCCTTCATGGCTTCAGTCAGCGTGCGGTTGCTGGTCTTTACCGCATGGGCCGATTTCCACTGGTTCATGCCCTCGGTGCGGCCCTGGTAGATCACGCCCTTGGTGTCGCAAAGCGTGATGTTTGCGGGGTTGAAACCCATGGCCTTGATGAGGTCCATGCAGGCGATGGCGGCAGCGCCAGCGCCATTGCAGACGAGTTTCGTCGTCTTGAAGTCGCGGCCGGTGAGCTCGATGGCGTTGATCAGGCCGGCGGCGGCGATGATGGCGGTGCCGTGCTGGTCGTCATGGAAAACCGGGATGTCCATCAGCTCGCGCAGGCGGCTTTCGATGATGAAACATTCCGGCGCCTTGATGTCTTCCAGATTGATGCCGCCGAAAGACGGGCCCAGGTAACGCACGCAGTTGATGAATTCGTCGGCGTCTTCGGTATCGACTTCAAGGTCGATGGAATCGACATCGGCGAAGCGCTTGAACAGCACCGATTTGCCTTCCATGACCGGCTTGGAGGCAAGCGCGCCGAGATTGCCGAGACCGAGGATCGCCGTGCCGTTGGAAATGACGGCCACCATGTTGCCGCGTGTCGTGTAGTCGTAAGCACTCGCCGGATTTTCGGCGATGGCTTTGACCGGCACGGCCACTCCAGGCGAATAGGCAAGCGACAGATCCCGCTGCGTCGCCATCGGCTTGGTCGGGGTGATTTCCAGTTTCCCCGGTCTGCCTTGCGCGTGGAAATCCAGTGCTTCCTGATCCGTAACCGATGTTCTGGGGCTGGCGGGCTTCGTCGTGTCGGACATGGGCTGAGTGTGCTTTCCTGTCGATAACGCTGTAAAAATATCCGTCGTTGTTATTGTATTTTTCGCGCACGTGCCAAGCGTTGAATGTTGTTCAGTGCAGCAAATTTCGCCACAGCTAAATTTGCGGCCGATTCAATCGATTAAGTGAGTATTATCGACGTCAAAGGCTGGGTTGGTAGGCCTGCCGCGCCATGTTCACGAAGGCCTCGACATGGAGGGCGAGCTGACCGCGCCTGACGACCAGCACGCAATCGGACCAGGCATCGGCGCTTTCGAGCGGCACGCCGGTGATGCCCCTTGCGGAGCGTACCGTGCTTTCCGGCAGAATGGAAATTCCCGCACCCGCTTCCACGAGAGCAAGGATGGTATTGACGTTGGCGATGCGCATGCCGATTTCCGGCTCGCAGCCGGCATCCTCGAAAAGCGAAAGGGCGCTGTTGCTGAGGCCAAGGCCGATCTCGTCCACTGGCAGCAGCAGTTTTTCCCTGACGATATCGCCAACCGAAATTCTACTGCGGGAGGCGAGCGGATGCCGCTCCGGCAGGGCGACGCACAGTTTCGAGCGGTCGAAGGGCATGGCCCGCAGGCTCTGCGGCAATTGAGGCAGGGGTGCGCGAATGAAAGCGACGTCGGTCTTGCGCGTCGCCACCTGCTCGATCAACTGTTCCATCGTCATGCCGGGCAGGAGTTCCAGCGTGACCTCCCTGTTGTCGTTGCCATAGCGGGTAATCAGCGCCGGCAATTTGCGTTCCGCCATCACGCTGGTGCCAAAGCCGATGCGCAGCGTGCCAAGCTGGCCGCGCCTGATCTGGTGGGCCTTTTCGAGTGCACCCTTGGTGCGGGCAAGGATTTCCTCCGCATCGAGCAGCATCGACTGTCCAGCCGGCGTGAGTTCCACACCCCTGTTGACGCGGAGAAACAGCTTGAAGCCGAGATTTTCCTCCAGTTGCCGGATACGCTGGGTGACGGCTGGCTGGGCGATGCCTAGCTGCACGGCGGCTGCGCGGAAATTTTTGGCCCTTGCGGCCTCCACAAAAATGGTGAGCTGGCGAATATCCATCGGCGAAGAGGTCTTTGTGCTGTCGGCGTTGATATGGTATAAGCATAGCTTATCAAAAATGCCCGTCTTGCGCATTGTCATCTTGTCGCAGGCGGCGTTATACCGCGCCGAGGTTTCGGTCGCCCAGTGCCGCGCATGCGGGCCTCTGCGATACGAACTTGGGAGGATTTGTTCGAGCAACTTGTCCGCCGTCCATCGGGCCGGCGGTAACCTGCAGTGAATGGGTCAAAATGACAGTCACCACGGAAGTCTTCCCCTCCATCGTTTCCCGTTCAGCCGCAGCGCCTTCGCCGCATCGTCGCTCAGCCGTCAGTGCGGCGAACTGTCTGGCGTTTGCCGGGCTTTGAACGATCATCGGGCGCCAGCCTTTGCGGCGGCTCTCCTAACCGGATATTGAATGTCATGAGTAAACCAGCAACCTCAACGTCGCTTGCAGCCAGATTATGGCTGTTCGTGCTCGGCGCCATCATCGTCGCTGCGGGCCTGTTCTTCGCCATTGGCGGCGGGCAGCTCGCAAAACTCGGCGGCAGCCTCTATTTCGTCCTTTCGGGTATCGCGCTCATCGTCTCCGGCTTGCTCATCCTCCTGCGCAAGCCCGCCGGCGCGCTGCTGTTCGGCCTGGTCTTCATCGGCAGCGGTGTCTGGGCGTTATGGGAAGCCGGATTGCACTTCTGGCCGCTCATCTCCCGCCTGCTGGCATTGGGTGTGGGCGCCACGGTGGTGGCGCTCTCCTATCCGCTGCTGCGTCGCGCGGCCGGCAAGACGCCCGCTTACGGCACGTCCTTTGCCGTTGCCGGCATTGTCGCCATCGCGTCCGCTGCCGGTTTTGCCGGCATGTTCGTGCCGCACCCGACCGTCGCCTTCACGGGCGAGGTGGCTGCGCTGACGCCGGTTACGCCGGAAAAAGAGCAGAAGAACTGGGAACATTACGGCAATACGGCTGGCGGCAGCCGCTTCGTTGCGCTTGACGAAATCACCCGCGACAACGTCAAGAACCTTGAGGTGGCATGGACGTACCGGACCGGCGACACCCCGATCAGCCCCGGCGCGAACGGTGCGGAAGATCAGGAAACGCCGCTTCAGGTCGGCGACACCGTGTTCGTGTGCACACCGCACAACAATGTCATAGCTCTCGACGCCGATACCGGCGCACAGAAGTGGAAGACCGAAATCAACGCCAAATCCACCGTCTGGATGCGTTGCCGTGGTCTTGCCTATTTCGATGCCAAGGCGCCGCTGAAGCAGCCGACAGCTCCGGGTGCCACGCCTGTCACGCCGGCAATCGTGGCCGACGGCGCGCTTTGCCAGCGCCGTATTCTCATGAACACCATCAACGCGGAACTCATTGCGCTCGACGCCGACACCGGCGCGTTTTGCCCTGACTTCGGCACCAATGGCCGCGTCGATCTGAAGATCGGTCTCGGTGATGCGCCGGACCCGCAATATGTGCTGACATCGGCCCCAACACTCGCCGGTACCACAGTCGTCGTTGGCGGACGTATCGCCGACAACGTGCAGGTGGATATGCCTGGCGGCGTGATGCGCGGTTTCGACGTGGTGACGGGTGAGCTTCGCTGGGCTTTCGATCCCGGCAATCCTGAAATCACCAAGCTGCCGCCCGAGGGCCAGACCTATACCCGTTCGACGCCGAACGTCTGGGCATCCATGTCCTATGATCCGGAGCTGAATGCCGTCTTCATGCCGGTCGGCAGCCCTTCGGTCGATCTTTATGGTGCGACGCGCACGCCGCTGGACCATAAATACGGCGCTTCCATGCTGGCGCTCGACGCCACGACCGGCCGTGAAAAATGGGTATACCAGACGGTTCACAACGACCTCTGGGACTTCGACGTGCCGATGCAGCCAAGCTTCATCGATTTCCCCAGGGCTGACGGAACGACCGTTCCGGCTCTGGTCTTCGGCACCAAGGCCGGTCAGATCTATGTGCTGGACCGGGCAACGGGCCAGCCGCTGACCAAGGTGGAAGACGTTGCGGTCAAGGCCGGCAACATTCCGAACGAGCCATATGCACCGACGCAGCCGCGTTCGGTCGGCATGCCGCAAATCGGCGCGCAGACGCTGACGGAAGCCGATATGTGGGGAGCTACCCCGTTCGATCAGCTTTTGTGCCGCATCGCCTTCAAGGGCATGCGTTATGAAGGCCTCTATACGGCGCCCGGCACCGGCCTGTCCCTTGCCTTTCCGGGCTCGCTCGGCGGCATGAACTGGGGCGGTATTTCGACCGACCCGACCACCAACACGATCTTCATCAACGACATGCGCCTTGGCCTGTGGATCCAGATGAAGGAAGCGGCTCCCACCAACGCAACGGCAAGCGGCGGCGAAAGCGTCAATACCGGCATGGGCGTCGTTCCCATGAAGGGCACGCCCTATGCGGTGGACAAGAACCGGTTCCTGTCGGCTCTCGGCATTCCCTGCCAGGCGCCGCCCTATGGCTCGATGACTGCGATCGACATGAAGACGCAGCAGATCAAGTGGCAGGTTCCTGTCGGCACGGTTGAGGATACCGGCCCGCTCGGCATCAAGATGGGCCTGCCCATCCCGATCGGCATGCCCACGCTCGGTGGCACGCTCGCCACCCAGGGCGGCCTCGTCTTCATCGCCGGCACCCAGGATTATTATCTGCGCGCCTTCGATACGGCGACCGGCAAGGAAGTCTGGAAGGCCCGCCTTCCGGTCGGCAGCCAGGGCGGCCCGATGAGCTACAAGTCGCCGAAGACGGGCAAGCAATATGTCGTCATCTCGGCCGGTGGCGCACGCCAGTCTCCCGACCGGGGCGATTACGTGATCGCTTACGCGCTGCCGAACTGATCCTGACGGGGTCGTTGCTCTGAAAACGAAAACCCGGGCCATTGGCTCGGGTTTTTCTTTGCAGCCCGTCGAGACAATCCATCATCCCTCTTGCGGAACCTCACCCTCTGCCTTGCGTTAGCAAAACGGGTCCGACATTCACCAAGCTTTCACAAAGGCAACTTACGAGCTTGCGCTTATGCGCCCGTAAACCGATGATGGCGGCATTGGGAAATATGTATATTGTCCGGCCCGCCGGAAATTTTTTAAAGTTGGAAAGGTGTTTACTGTGACGGAACAATCTCGAAAGATCACGCCGGTTCTTCTTGCTGGTGGGGCTGGATCACGGCTGTGGCCGGTATCGCGCGATCAGTTGCCCAAGCAGTTCCAGCCGCTGGTCGGCAATCTTTCGACCTATCAGCAGACACTGACGCGCGTGGCCGACAAGGGGCTTTACGCCGAGCCGCTGGTGATCACCAACGAGGATTTCCGCTTCTTCGCCCGCCGTCAGGCAGAGGAGATCGGTCTGCCGGCAACGGTGGTTCTGGAACCCGCCCGCCGCGACAGCGCCGCCGCCATGGCTGCTGCCGCAGTGCTTGCCGAACGCCGGGAGCCGGGGTGCCTGGTGCTGGCGCTCGCCGCCGACCATGTGGTGCTCGACGCCGACAAATTCTCTCAGTCCGTGAAGCTTGGCGCCAAGGCCGCCGATCAGGGCAACATCGTGGTTTTCGGTCTGGTGCCCACCGAGCCGCGCACCTCCTACGGTTACATCAAGCCGGGTGAAGCGATTGATGGCGAGGCTGACCTCAGCATCGTCGAGGCATTTGTGGAAAAGCCGGACGTGAAGACGGCAATCTCCTATCTGGAGAAGGGTTATCTCTGGAACTCCGGCAACTTCCTGTTCCGTTCCGATGTGATGATCGCCGAACTCAAGGCATTCGCGCCGGAGATTCTTGCGGCAGTCACGCAGGCTGTCGAACAATATGAAAGCGACCTTGGTTTCGTGCGCCTGCATCAGGCAAGTTTCGAAGCCTCGCCGAAAAACTCCATCGACTATGCGGTGATCGAGAAGACCAGGCGCATGGCGGTGGTGCACGGCCATTTCCGCTGGTCGGATATCGGCAGCTGGGACGCGATCTGGGAGATCGCCGACAAGCATGGCAACGACAATGCGCTCGAGGGCGACGGCGTCTTCATCGATTCCGAGGGCTGCCTGATCCATTCGACGCAATTGCTGACGACGGTGGTGGGCGCAAAGGATCTGGTGGTGGTGGCCACCAAGGATGCCGTTCTGGTGGTGCCGAAGAACCGGGTTCAGGACGTGAAAGGCCTGGTGGAGACATTGAAGGACGGCGAACATGCGCCGCGAACGCAAAGCCACAAGCGCGTTTATCGTCCATGGGGTTACATCGAACACATGTATGTGGACGAGCGTTACCGCGTCGGCCACATCACGGTTGACCCCGGCCACCGCATCTCGTTCCAGAAACACTATCATCGCTCGGAGCACTGGATCATCGTCAAGGGCACGGCAACCGTGACCATCGGCGAGGAAACCCGGCTGCTGACGGAAAACCAGTCGGTCTATATCCCCATCGGTCAGCCGCACCGGCTTGCCAATGAGGGGCAGATCCCGCTCGAGCTGGTCGAAGTCCAGACCGGCGCCTATATCGGCGAAGACGACGTCATCCGCATCGAGGATGATTACAAGAGGCAATAGGATGTAGCGCGCCATAAAGCGGCGTCATCAAGCGAGCGGGGCGGCCTGTCGGTCGTCTCGCCGGTGCCGCATCGGGAATTCGGTGTGTTTACGCAACGGTCGAACCTGTCTCCCGAGCCTGCCCCAGAACTTTAAGCACAGGCATCGCCGGTACGTTCCCCCACTCGATACCCCTGTTTCGCTGGCAGCCCCGCACATGGGGAGGGTGCCGCAGCCACCTCCCAGGAGACCCATCGAGATTCGTATCTTAGGCGGTTGTCTAATCTGGAATCTTCGCTTACGTTCCAACTGCAACGTTTCAGTGAGGGAGGAGACTCATGCGAATGCGCTTTATTTCTGCGGCCTTTTTGGCCAGTGTGATGATTCCAGCGGGTGTCGCTGGGGCCACCGATCTTGAAGTGACCCATTGGTGGACATCGGGCGGCGAAGCCGCAGCGGTGGCCGAACTTGCCAAGGCTTTCGATGCCACCGGCAACAAGTGGGTGGACGGCGCTATTGCCGGTTCGGGCGGCACTGCCCGTCCGATCATGATCAGCCGTATCACCGGCGGCGACCCGATGGGTGCCACCCAGTTCAACCATGGCAGACAGGCGGAGGAGCTGGTACAGGCCGGCCTGATGCGCGACCTGTCCGACGTTGCCGCAAAGGGCAATTGGAAAGACGTCATAAAGCCCGCAAGCCTGCTCGACAGCTGCACCATCGACGGCAAGATCTATTGCGCGCCCGTCAACATCCACTCGTGGCAATGGTTGTGGCTTTCCAACGCAGCGTTCAAGAAAGCGGGCGTTGAAGTTCCCAAGAACTGGACGGAATTTGCCGCCGCAGCACCGGCGCTGAAAAAGGCCGGCATCCAGCCGCTCGCGCTCGGCGGTCAGGCATGGCAGGCCAACGGCCTGTTCGATACTCTGACGCTTTCGATTGGCGGCAAGGATCTTTATCAGAAGGTCTATGGCGACAAGGACGAAGAAACGGCGGCCGGTCCCGAGATGGCAAAGATCTTCGCGGCGGCCGTCGAGGCGCGCGACATGGCCAAGGGAACCAACGTTCAGGACTGGAACCAGGCCACCAACATGGTTATCACCGGCAAGGCCGGCGGCCAGATCATGGGTGACTGGGCGCAGGGCGAGTTCCAGCTTGCCAACCAGAAGGCCGGTACGGATTACAGCTGCCTGCCGGGTCTCGGCCTCAATGACTATATCACCACCGGCGGCGACGCCTTTTATTTCCCGGTGCTGAAAGACGAGGCAAAAACCAAGGCGCAGGACGTTCTGGCCGAAACCATCGTCGATCCGAAAACGCAGGTTGCCTTCAATTTGAAGAAAGGCTCGTTGCCGATCCGTGGCGACGTCGATCTCAATGCGGCCAATGACTGCATGAAGAAGGGCCTTGCAATTCTGGCCAAGGGCAATGCGCTGACCAGCACCGACCAGCTGATTTCTGCCGATACGCAGAAACAGAAGGAAGACCTGATGGCGGAATTCTTCGCGGGCTCGATGTCGGCCGAAGATGGCCAGAAGCGTTTTGCGGCCCTTATCGGTGCTGCTGACTGATTGTGATCTCTCCGGTTTGGGGAGCGGTTCGCCGCTCCCCTTTCCAACGTCCGGTCTGTGCGATAATTACCAGCACGGGCAGGGGTTTCATGCGGGTAAGGCTTTTGCCTGACCGTTGACTGCAACGTTACAGGAGGAGGTAACATGGCAGGTCTCGCGCGCTCCGGCCGCCCCAACCAGCTTTTCCGCAATCTCAATTCGAAGATTGCATCCATTCCCATGATCCTGACCGCCGTGGTGATCTTCCTCGGTGGCACCGTCTGGACGGTGGTTTATTCATTCACCAATTCCAAGCTTCTGCCGCGTGCGAGCTTCATCGGTTTCGACCAGTATGAGCGGCTGTGGGCCGCGCCGCGCTGGATCGTTTCCATCCAGAACCTGGCGATCTACGGTGTTCTCTCGCTGATTTTCAGCCTTGTCATCGGCTTCGTGCTGGCGGCTTTGATGGACCAGAAAATTCGCTTCGAAAATACCTTCCGCACCATCTTCCTTTATCCCTTCGCGCTGTCCTTCATCGTCACCGGCCTTGTCTGGCAATGGCTGTTGAACCCGGAATTCGGCATTCAATCGGTGGTCCGTTCGCTCGGCTGGGAGAGCTTCACCTTCGATCCGCTTTATAATTCCGAGATCGTCATCTACGGCATCCTGATTGCAGCGCTCTGGCAGGGCACCGGGCTTGTCATGTGCCTGATGCTGGCCGGTCTTCGCGGCATAGACGAGGATATCTGGAAGGCGACCCGCGTTGACGGCATTCCGATGTGGAAGACCTATATCCTCATCATCATTCCCATGATGCGGCCTGTCTTCATCACCACGCTCGTCATTATCGCCAGCGGCATCGTCAAGGTTTACGATCTGGTGGTGGCGCAGACCAGTGGCGGGCCGGGCATCGCATCCGAAGTGCCGGCGAAATATGTCTATGACTACATGTTCCAGGCGCAGAACCTGGGGCAGGGCTTCGCCGCCTCGACGATGATGCTCCTGACCGTCGCCATCATCGTCGTTCCATGGGCCTACCTCGAATTCGGAGGCAAGAAGCGTGGCTAATATCAGCACATTGAACACGGTCGCCGCCGCAACCGATGCGGTTGCCACGGATCTTTCCGGTCCGCGCGGCAAGAAGCCGAGAAAAACCTTTTCCCGCCGCAACATCATTCTTTACGGCACGCTTTTCGTCGCGGCCGCCTATTACCTGCTGCCGCTTTACGTGATGGTCGTGACATCGCTGAAGGGCATGCCGGAAATTCGGCTTGGCAACATTTTCGCGCCGCCGGTGGAAATCACCTTCGAACCCTGGGTGAAAGCCTGGGCAAATGCCTGCACCGGGCTCAACTGCGACGGGCTTTCCCGTGGTTTCTGGAACTCGGTACGGATCCTCATACCTTCGGTCGTGATCTCGATCATCGTGGCGTCCGTCAGCGGTTACGCCATCGCGAACTGGAAGTTCAGGGGTTCGGAACTGTTCTTCTCGATTCTCATCATCGGTGCCTTCATCCCCTATCAGGTGATGATCTACCCGATCGTCATCGTGCTGCGCGAATTGGGCATTTACGGCACCCTGACCGGCCTCGTGATCGTGCACACCATTTTCGGCATGCCGATCCTGACGCTGCTCTTCCGCAATTATTTCGCTTCGCTGCCGGAGGAATTGTTCAAGGCGGCACGTATCGATGGCGCCAATTTCTGGCAGATCTATTTCCGTATCATGCTGCCCATGTCGCTGCCGATCTTCGTCGTGGCGATGATCCTGCAGGTTACCGGCATCTGGAACGACTTCCTGTTCGGCGTGGTGTTCACGCGGCCGGAATATTACCCGATGACGGTGCAGCTCAATAATATCGTCAACTCCGTGCAGGGCGTGAAGGAATACAACGTCAACATGGCCGCAACGCTTCTGACCGGGGCCGTGCCGTTGATCGTTTATTTCGTCTCCGGCAGGCTTTTCGTCCGTGGCATTGCTGCCGGCGCAGTAAAAGGTTGAGCTCTATGAACAAAAGCGTTTCCATTCGCGATCTTTCCCTGTCCTTCGGTGCCGTTACGGTCCTGAAAGACCTCAATCTCGATATTTACGACGGCGAATTCCTCGTGCTGCTCGGCTCTTCCGGCTGCGGCAAGTCGACACTTCTCAACTGCATTGCCGGCCTGCTGGAGCCAACCGACGGGCAGATCTTCATCAAGGACCGCAACGTCACCTGGGAGGAGCCGAAGGATCGCGGCATCGGCATGGTGTTCCAGTCCTATGCGCTCTATCCGCAGATGACGGTGGAGAAAAACCTGTCCTTCGGCCTTCAGGTCGCCAAGGTGCCGAAAGAGGAGATCGACCGGCGCGTCAAACGGGCGGCGGGCATTTTGCAGATCGAACCTCTCCTGAAGCGCAAGCCCGCCGAACTTTCCGGCGGTCAGCGCCAGCGCGTGGCAATCGGCCGGGCGCTGGTGCGCGACGTGGACGTGTTCCTGTTCGACGAACCGCTTTCCAACCTCGACGCCAAGCTGCGCTCGGAACTGCGCGTCGAGATCAAGCGGCTGCACCAGGCGCTGAAGAACACGATGATCTACGTGACGCATGACCAGATCGAGGCGCTGACGCTGGCGGATCGTATCGCCATCATGAAAAGCGGCGTCATCCAGCAGCTCGCCGATCCCGTCACCATCTACAACAAGCCGAGGAACCTGTTCGTCGCGGGCTTCATCGGTTCGCCCTCGATGAATTTCCTGCGTGGCGAGCTGATCGAGAAGGACGGCAAGGTGGCTTTCACCACCAATGGCGTCAGTTTCTCGCTGGATGGCTACCAGCCCGAGGCGCCACTCGTTGCCGGCCGCGCCGTGGTTCTGGGCGTTCGCCCCGAACATGTGCGCGTCGATGCGGATATCGTCAGCGGCGAAGTGCATGAGGCGATTGTCGATATCGAGGAGCCGATGGGCGCCGACAATCTGATCTGGCTCAAACATGCCGGTCATACCCTGTCCGTGCGCGTTGGCGGCCACCGGCGGTTTTCGCCCGGCACGAAGGTCCGCCTCGGCCTCGACCTGACCATGGCCTCGCTGTTCGACGCGCAGAGCGAAGAGCGGCTTTAGGAAGGCCTCGTTTCACCCCCAAACCATCCCAGGCACCCACATCTCTATGGAGGAGATAATGACAGAACTCGGTTTCCAGCTTTACAGCGCCCGCAATTTCCAGCCGTTTTCCAATATTCTGAAGAAGCTTTCGGCAGCAGGTTACACACAGGTCGAAGGTTACGGCGCCATGTACGCCTCGCTTGACGATGCCGGGCTCAATAGCCTGCGCGCCGAACTCGATGCCAACGGTCTTGCCATGCCGACCGGCCATTTCGGCCTCGATCTTCTTGAGGGCGATCCGAAAAAAGCCCTTGATATTGCCAAGGTTCTGGGGGTGGAGGCGATCTATTGCCCTTACCTGATGCCCGACCAGCGCCCGGCGGATACGGCCGGATGGTTCGCCTTCGGCAAGCGCCTTCAGGAAGCGGGCAAGCCCTTCGTGGATGCCGGGCTGGCCTTTGGCTGGCACAACCACGATTTCGAGTTCAAGTCGCTGCCCGACGGCTCCACCCCGCAGGAGCAGATTTTTGCCGGCGGACCGGACCTGAAATGGGAAGCGGATATTGCCTGGATCATCAGGGGCAATGCCGATCCGCTCGCCTGGATCGAAAGCTACGGCAAGCGCATCACCGCCGTGCACGTGAAGGACATAGCGCCATCAGGCGAAAATGCCGATGAGGACGGCTGGGCGGATGTCGGCCACGGCACGGTGGACTGGAAGGGCCTTGTGGCGGCGCTGAAGGCAAAATCCGCCACGAAACATTTTGTGGTCGAGCACGACAATCCCAAGGACATAGATCGGCTGATCACCCGCTCCATCGCATCCTTCAAAACCTATTGAGCATCAATCCGGAGTTTTCATCATGCAAAGGGAACTTGGCGTCGGCATCATCGGGTGCGGCAACATCTCGTCTGCTTATTTTTCGCTGGCGCCGCTCTTCAAGGGCATCAAGGTGCTGGCCTGCGCCGACCTTAACCGCAATGCGGCGGAACTGAGGGCGGAGGAATTTGGCGTTACCGCTCAGTCGATCGAGGAATTGCTCGCCAACAAGGACATCGACGTGGTGGTGAACCTCACCATTCCCGCCGCGCATTTCCCCGTGTCGAAAGCGGCACTGGAGGCGGGCAAACACGTCTACTCGGAAAAACCGCTGGTGCTTTCGCTGGAGGAAGGCGAGGAATTGCGGCGCATCGCCCGCGAGAAGAACCTTTCCGTCGGCTGCGCGCCGGATACTTTCCTCGGCGGCGCACATCAGCTTGCCCGGCAATATATCGATGACGGCAAGGTCGGGCGCATCACGTCAGGGACCTGCCATGTGATGAGCCCCGGCATGGAGATGTGGCACCCCAATCCGGGCTTCTTCTTCCTGAAGGGCGGCGGGCCGATCCTCGATCTCGGTCCCTATTACATTGCCAACCTCATCAACCTCATCGGCCCGGTCAAGCGTGTCGGCGCACTGACATCGATGGCAAACCCCACCCGCACGGTGACCAGCCAGCCGCTGAACGGTGAGATCATTCCGGTGGAAACGCCGACCAATATCCACGCACTGCTGGAATTCGTGAACGGTGCGACGATCACGCTTTCGGCCAGCTGGGACGTGTGGTCGCATCGCCACGCCAATATGGAGCTTTACGGCACGGAAGGATCGATTTACGTGCCGGACCCCAATTTCTTCGGCGGCGTGGTGGAGGCGAGCGGGCGCGACAAGAATATCCAGCCACTGGAAGACTGGGCTCACCCCTTCGGCATTGCCAATCAGGAAAGCCCGAATGGGCCGCGCGCCAATTACCGCACGGCGGGCCTTGCCGACATGGCGATTGCGATCCTTGAAGGCCGTGACGCCCGTTGCTCGCTGGAGCGCTCCCTGCACGGCATCGACGTGATGACCTCCATCCTCAAATCCGGGGAAGAAGGCCGCTTCATCGAGATGACCACCACCTGCACGCAGCCGGCGGCACTCGGCATCG
Source organism: Agrobacterium sp. (assembly GCA_034519725.1). GTDB lineage: Bacteria > Pseudomonadota > Alphaproteobacteria > Rhizobiales > Rhizobiaceae > Agrobacterium. The sequence continues at coordinate 130,910 of JAXHOC010000085.1, read as the reverse complement.
AGGAGGCGCAGGCGCTGTTGCGCTGAGGCCTTTATGATCTTGAAAGCGGCGAAGGCGACTTCGCCGCTTGCGTGCTTTCCGCAAAGCCCTTCACAATCCCTTCGCTTTGGTTTAAATCCGCCCCTTGTAAATCCGGTCGCAGCCCACCCGGTCAAAACAAGGGATCTCAATTATGAAAACCATCGTCATCTGCTCCGGCGGATTGGACTCCGTTTCGCTTGCGCATAAAATCGCGGCGGAATACGAACTTCTCGCTCTCGTCTCCTTCGATTATGGCCAGCGCCACAAGAAGGAGCTGGATTTCGCCGCCGATTGCGCAAAGCGGCTTGGCGTGCCGCATCATCTCATCGATATCCGCCCGATCGGCGCGCATCTCACCGGTTCGGCGCTGACGGACGACATTGCGGTGCCGGACGGGCACTACGCTGAGGAGACCATGCGCTCCACCGTGGTGCCGAACCGCAACGCCATCATGCTCACCATCGCCTTCGGGCTGGCCGCCGCACAGCAGGCGGATGCGGTGGCGATTGCCGTGCATGGCGGCGATCATTTCATCTATCCCGATTGCCGGCCGGGCTTCATCGACAGTTTCAACGCCATGCAGGCGCATGCGCTGGAAGGATATGCAAACGTTACCCTTTTTGCGCCCTATGTGACGGTGTCCAAGGCGGCAATCGTCACCGATGCCGTGAAATACGGCACGCCGTTTGGCGAAACCTGGTCCTGTTACAAGGGTGGCCTTACCCATTGCGGCCGTTGCGGCACCTGCGTGGAGCGGCGCGAGGCCTTTCATCTGGCCGGCGTTACCGACCCGACCGATTATGAGGACCCCGATTTCTGGGTGGCAGCCACCCATGCCTATGCGGCGCAGGAGGTGCGTTGATGTTCCGCATCACCAAGGAGTTCCATTTTTCCGCCTCGCACCAGCTGAAAAGCCTGCCCGCCGACCATCAGTGCGCCCGCCTGCACGGCCATAATTACATCGTTGAGGTCGAACTAGCGGGCGAAGAACTGAACGAGCACGGTTTCGTGCGCGATTATCACGAGCTTGCACCGCTGAAGCACTATATCGACGACCAATTCGACCATCGCCACCTGAACGACGTTCTCGGCCATGACCGCGTAACGGCGGAATGTCTGGCGAAGCACTTTTACGACTGGTGCAAGATAAGCCTGCCGGAAACCAGCGCCGTGCGGGTCAGCGAAACCGCCAAGACCTGGGCGGAATACCGGCCATGACGGCGGCTGCGCAGAAAGTTGCAGCCAAGGACACCATGATCCGCACCAGCGAAATCTTCGGCCCGACCATTCAGGGCGAGGGGCCGCTGATCGGCCTGCCCACCGTTTTCGTGCGCACCGGCGGCTGCGATTACCGCTGTTCCTGGTGCGATACGCTGCATGCCGTCGACAGCGAATATCGCGACACGTGGAAACCGATGTCCGTCGAGGCGATCTGGCAGGAGGTGCGGCGGCTTTCCGGCAGCGTGCCACTGACTGTATCGCTCTCCGGCGGCAATCCCGCCATCCAGCCGCTTGGACAACTGATCGCAAAGGGGCGCGGTGAGGGGTATCGTTTCGCGCTGGAAACGCAGGGCAGTATCGCGAAAGACTGGTTTGCCGATCTAGACCATCTGGTACTCAGCCCCAAGCCGCCATCGAGCGGCATGGAGACGGACTGGCAGGCATTCGAAGACTGTCTTGCCGCGGCTGGCGACAGACCGCAGGTGGCGCTGAAGATCGTGGTGTTCGACGATGCGGACTACGCCTATGCCAAGGCCGCATCGGCGCGTTTTCCGCATCTGCCCGTTTATCTCCAGCCCGGCAACCACACCCCGCCGCCGCCCGATGACGACGACGCGCGCGTCGATATCGACGGGATCATGGACCGCATGTTGTGGCTGGTGGACAAGGTGAGCGAAGACCGCTGGTTTTCCGCCCGCGTGCTGCCGCAGCTGCATGTGCTTTTGTGGGGGAACAAGCGGGGCGTTTGAGCGCGGATAGGGATATCCCCGCCGTGGTTCTGTCCGAGAAAACGGCGTGATGCGCCGCGCGATCGGTTACCGCTTGTTTCTTCTCCCCGCCGGGGAGAAGGTCGCGGCAGCGGGTTGAGGGGCAAGGGTGCGGTCAATCGCGGACGTTGCCCCCTCATCTGACCCTTCGGGCCATCTTCTCCCCGGCGGGGAGAAGAAACATGCGGCAACGTCGTGCCGCATGACGCCATTTCGCATCAAGCCGAAACAGCCAGTTCCCGCCTCTCGCGATCCGCGACAATCGAGAGATCCAGCACCTTCTGCAAATTCGCGGCGTGGCGGAAGTCCGGGTCGGCGGGGCCGCCTTCCATGACTGCTTTGGCGAATTTTTCGTAGTTGGTCGCCACCGGCTCCACATCGATCGTCTTCCAGATCGCTTTTTCCACATCCTCGCCGATGCAGGCCCGCAGGCTGGAATATTCGGGCGTGTGGATGACTTCCAGCGCACCCTTGTCGCCGTGGATACGCAGGCGCAGTTCGTTGAGGTGGCCCGTCGCCCAGCGGCTGGCGTGGATGACGCCCATGGCGCCGTTTTCCAGTTCGGCGGTCATGGTGAAGCTGTCATTGGCGTCGAGATCGTAGGCGCCGATCTTGTTGCCCTCATATTTGTCGAAGGTCTTCAGACGCGTGAATATCCGCTCCACATCGCTGCCCGCGCCATAGGAGGCGAAGTCGAGAATGTGGATGCCGACATCGCCGAGCACGCCGTTCGAGCCGTGCTTGGTGGAGAGACGCCACAGCCACTTGCTCTCGGTCATCCAGTCGCCCCAGGCCTTGGAGACGAGCCAGCTCTGGAGATAGGAGGCTTCGAGATGGCGTACCTTGCCGATCTTGCCCGCAAGCACCATTTCGCGTGCCGCCTGCAAGGGGGCGACATTGCGATAGGTGAGGTTGACCATGGCGACGAGGCCGGCTTTTTCGGCGGCGTCGGCCATTTCGGCGGCCTTGGCGTAGTTTTCCGCCAGCGGCTTTTCGCAGAAGACATGTTTGCCAGCTGCCAGCAATTTAAGGCTGGTCGGATGGTGAATGGCGTCAGGCGTGACGTTCGCCGCCGCGTCGAATTCGCCCCAGGCAATCGCGTCATCCAGCGAGGTGAAGGACAGCGGAATGTTGTGGCGCAGCGCAAAGCCCCGCACCACCACATCGTCCACATCCACCGCTGCGACGAGTTCGACGCCGGGGATCTGCGCGAAATATGTGGCATGGTTGTTGGCCATGCCACCGGTTCCGAGAATGAGAAGTCTCATGCCAGTTATCTCCAAGCCCTTACCTGTAACCTGCTTCGCCTGCCTGGTGCAGCTTGGGGCCGCGTTCTTCGATAGGCTCCAGCGCCTTGTCGACGGGGACATTGGGGGCGTCGTGAATGCTGTTCAGAGCACTGAGCGGATTATAGGCCCATTTCACCGAATTGCTGATGACCTTCTGGACGTTGGCGTCGTGATAGGTCGGATAGGTCTCGTGGCCGGGGCGGAAATAGAAGATGTTGCCCGCGCCGCGACGCCAGGTGAGGCCGGAACGGAAGACCTCGCCGCCCTGGAACCAGGAGATGAACACGGTTTCCAGCGGCTCCGGCACGGAGAACTGCTCGCCATACATTTCCTCGTTTTCCAGTTCGAAATGCTCGGGCAGGCCGGCTGCGATCGGGTGGCGCGGATTGATCGTCCACAGACGCTCGCGTTCGCCCGCCTCGCGCCATTTCAGCGCGCAGGGCGTGCCCATCAGCCGCTTGAATGGCTTGGAGAAGTGGCCGGAATGCAGGACGATGAGGCCCATGCCTTCCCAGACGCGCTTGGCGACACGCTCGACGATCTCATCCTGAACAGCACCGTGGTCCTTGTGGCCCCACCAGACCAGAACGTCGGTCTTGTCCAGACGCTCCTGCGAAAGGCCGTGTTCCGGCTCCTGAAGCGTGGCGGTGGTGGCGTTGATCTCGGGGTTCGTGTTCAGCGCATCGGCAATGGTGGTGTGCATGCCATTGGGGTAGAGCGAACGCACCGTCTCATTGATGTGTTCGTGGATATTTTCGCCCCATACAACGGTGTTGATGGTCATTTTCTTGCTCCTTGGTGAAGGCCGGAAGCTTGGGTGATCCGACGAAAGTTGACTGTTCAGGCGGCGCCGCGCACGGGATTGCGGGCAAGCGCCTGGCCTTTGGCGTCGAAGCGGTGGATCTGCGCCGCATCCGGCACGAGAACGATTTTTTCTCCCGGCTTGCGGTCGGTCACGCCTTCCTCACGCACGACGACAGGTTCGCCAGCACCGGTCTCGACATAGATGTAGCTGTCTGATCCGAGCATTTCCGAATGGATGATTTCGCCGTGCCAGCCGGTCTCACCGGCAGCAATCGCGATGTGTTCGGGGCGGATGCCGATGGTCGCGGCACCTTCGGCTTCCGCATATTTGCCGGCGAGGAAGTTCATCTTCGGCGAGCCGATGAAGCCGGCAACGAAGGTGTTGACAGGGCTTTCGTAAAGCTCCAGCGGCGTGCCGATCTGCTCGACGCGGCCGTCGCGCAGAACGCAGATGCGGTCGGCAAGCGTCATGGCTTCCACCTGGTCGTGGGTGACGTAGATCATCGTCGTATCGTGCATCTCGCGGTGCAGCTTGGCGATCTCGAGACGGGTGGCGACCCGCAGCGCCGCATCGAGGTTGGACAAGGGTTCGTCGAACAGGAACACTTTCGGATCGCGGACGATGGCACGGCCGATGGCGACGCGCTGGCGCTGGCCGCCGGAAAGCTGCTTTGGCAGACGTTCCAGATAGGGCGTCAGTTGCAGCATCTCGGCTGCGGCTTCGACACGCTTGCGGCGCTGTTCCTTGTCGGCGCCTGACAGTTTCATGCCGAAGGCCATGTTCTCGAATACGGTCATATGCGGATAAAGCGCATAGGACTGGAAGACCATGGCGACGCCACGCTTGGCGGGTGGCAGGCGGTTGACGGTCTCGCTGTCAAAGGAGAGCGTGCCGCCGGAGATTTCCTCCAGCCCGCAGATGAGGCGCAGCAGCGTGGACTTGCCGCAGCCAGAAGGGCCGACAAAAACCATGAACTCGCCGGAGCGGATTTCCATGTCGATGCCCTTGATGACATCGAAGGCGCCGAAGGATTTGCGAAGATTGCGCAGTTGAATGGTGGTCATTTGAATTTCTCCTAGCCTTTGACGCCGCCGGCGGTGAGGCCGGAGATGATGCGTCGCTGGAAGATCAGAACGAGGACGACGAGCGGGGCGGTGACGATGACGGAGGCCGCCATGATCGTTCCCCAGGGAATTTCGAACTGCGAGCCGCCCGACAGAAGTGCGATGGCGACCGGCACCGTGCGCTGTTCGTTCGATGAGGTGAAGGTGAGCGCGAAAAGGAACTCGTTCCACGCCGCGATGAAGGCGAGAAGCCCTGTCGTGACGAGCGCCGGCCACATCAGCGGCATGAAGACCTGCGTGATGATGACCCAGGGCGTTGCGCCATCGACGATTGCCGCCTCCTCGATTTCGATCGGCAGGTCGCGCATGAAGGTCGTCAGCACCCAGACCGTGAAGGGCAGGGTGAAGATCATGTAGGAAAAGATCAGCGCCAGCGGCGTGTTGAAGATGCCCGCCCAGCGGATCAGTTCGAACAGGCCGGCGAGAACGGCGATCTGCGGGAACATCGACACCGAGAGGATGGTGAGCAGAAGCAGGGACCGGCCGCGGAAGCGGACACGGGCCAGGGCATAGGACGCGGTTACCGCAAGGAACAGCGACAGGACGACGACTGACGATGCGACGAACAGCGAATTGCCGAGATTGCGCAGGAAGCTGCCATTGCCGATGACGAAACTATAGTTCGTCAGCGAGAATTCGCGCGGCCAGTAATTGACCTGGAACAGCGCCGAGCCGGATTTCAGGCTGGTCAGGATCGCATAGTAGAACGGGAATACTGAGATCACCATGATGATGGCGACCAGCGCGTAAAAGGCGGTGGTTTTCAGGATGCCTGGCAGGGTCATCGCGAAGCTCCATCGGTGTTGACGCGCCCGAGCCACATGTAGATCACGGTGATCGAGGCGATGATGAGGAACAGCATGGTGGATGCGGCGGCGCCATAGGCGAACTTGTCGAAATCGAACAGGTTCTCGCGGGCCAGCACGGACATGGTGCGGGTCTGGGCGTTGTTCGGCGTCAGGATATAGATGAGGTCGAAGACGCGCATCGCATCCAGCATGCGGAAGATGACGGCGACCATCAGTGCGGGCCGGATCATTGGCAGGGTCACGCGGAAGAACACCTTGACGGGGTGGATGCCATCCACCTTGGCCGCCTCGTACATGTCCTTCGGCACCATTTGCAGACCGGCGAGAATGAGCAGCGCCATGAACGGCGTCGTCTTCCAGATGTCGACGATCAGGACGGCCACCATCGCGGTCTCCGGATTGGCCGTCCAGGCGATCTTGTGGGAGATCAGCCCGAGATTGAGGAACAGGTCGTTCAAGATACCGAACTGGTCGTTCAGCATCCACGCCCACATCTGCGCCGAGACGATGGTGGGAATGGCCCATGGCACGAGAATGGCGGCGCGCACCAGGCCGCGTCCCCGAAATTCGGCGTTCAGCACCAGCGCGACGATAAGGCCGAGAACGGTCTCGAAGCTGACCGAGAGGATGGTGAATTTCAGGGTGTTGATCACCGCCGCCCACCAGGCGGGATCGGCCAGCAGGCCGCGATAGACGGTGCGGCCGCTGCTGAGCGTGATCCAGGTGAGGTAGTTCTTGAAGCCGACGAATTGGGCGCCGTCGAGGTTGGTCAACGAGGCGTCGGTGAGGCTGAACCACACGGTGCGAACCAGCGGCCAGCCGGCCACCATCGCAAGCACCAGAAACGTCGGCGCAAGGAACAGCCATGCGGATTTCAGGCGTTCCGACTGAAGGTCGGAGCCGGTGCCGGATGCCGCGACCGGTCTTTGAAGGGCGGTGTCGTTCATGGGGATATCTCGCAGTTGGGGAGCGGCAACCGGCCTTAAGTGGCCAGTTGCCGCGCGAGCCGTGTTACCAGCCGTTGCCTTTGAGATCGGTCAGTTCCACCTCAAGGAGCTCGAGGTTTTCCGCAGCGGTGCCGTTGCCGGAGAGCGTGTTGTGAACAGCACCCCAGAACTTCGCCGATACCTCGTTATATTTCACCTTGGCGGCAGCGGAGGGGCGCGGAACAGCCGTTTCGAAAATCGGCTTCCATGTCGGCATGAAGGGCTGGGCCGCCGCCACATCCTTGTCGTCGTAAAGCGAAGAGATCGTCGGCATGTTGGAAAGCTGGATGGCGCGCAGCTTCTGGCTGTCTTTCGATGCGAGGAACTTCACGAGCTGGATGGCGGCTTCCTGATCGTCGGAATATTTGGAAACCGCGAGGTTCCAGCCACCGAGTGTCGAGGTGGGTGCAGCACCTTCCTCGCCGGCCGGCAGCGGGGTTACGCCGAATTTGCCCTTGATGGCGCTGTCGGCGCCATTGCCCAGTGCGTAGGCATAGGGCCAGTTGCGCATGAAGACGGAGTTGCCGGTCTGCCAGACGCCGCGTGCTTCTTCTTCCTTGTAAGCGAGCACGCCCTGCGGTGCGATGGTGCCGACCCAGCCCTTGGCCGCTTCGATTGCGGCGGCGGCCTTCTCGTTGTTGATGGAGATGTCGCCGTTGGTCTCGATGATATGGCCGCCGCCTGCGGAAGCGATCCATTCCAGCGCGTTGCAGGTCAGGCCTTCATAAGCGCTGCCCTGAAAGACAAAGCCCCACAGGTCTTTCTGCCCGGCCGTGCGCTCCTTGTCCTGAATTTCCTTGGCGGTCTCGCCCAGTTCCTTCCAGGTCTTGGGCGGCTGCTTGCCGTATTTTTCCAGCAGGTCCTTGCGGTAGAACAGAGCAGGCGCGTCCGTGAACATCGGCATGGCGACAAGCTTGCCGTCCACGGTCTGCGACGCCACGATGGAGGGGAAATGATCGCCGATGACATCCTTGGTCGCCTCGGTCATGTCCACGAACTGATCTGCCAGCTGCGGCGCCCAGATGACGTCGGTCTGGTAGACGTCGACATCCTTGTTGCCGGCAGCAAGCCACAGCCTGTACTGGCTGAATTGTTCGCTTGATGAAGACGGCATGGTGACGAGATTGACCTTGTGGCCGGTCTCTTTTTCGAAGGCGGCGATGCGCTCCTTGAAAAACGCGATGTTTTTGCCGGTCGAATTGGCGGCGATGGAAAGTTCGGCTGCCTGCGCGGAAACCGCCGCAGACAGCACGCTGCCACACAGCAACAAAGTCTTCATGGAAATATTCATTGTCAAACTCCTCCGTTGGCACTTTCAATCATCCTCAAAATTGAAAGCGCTTTTGACTGACGTGAGGTTCGCAAAAGCGGGGAATTCTGTCAATACTCTTTCTAACTGCGCAGAAAATGGGCGTTTTTGGCTGTCACTTTATGGTGTTTGCCTTTCGAAACGACGAACTGTAAGGTTTCAGGTGGAGGAAAATTGAAAACGATTTCAATTTTTGGCCGCTTGAAAAATCTGCGGCGGCGACGCATGCAGAAACAAATTGGCAAAAAACATGAAGCTCAAGGAATTCGCAGAGAAGGTCGGGCTGTCGCCCACCACCGTCAGCCGTGCGCTTGGCGGCTATCCCGAGGTGCGCGCGGAAACGCGCCAGCGCGTGATGGATGCTGCGCTGAAATACGGCTACCGGCCCAATGCCAATGCCGTGCGCCTAGCAACCGGCAGGGCAGGCGCCATCGGCGTCGTGATGGGCCGCTCCGGCGGCGGCCATTTCTTTTCGGAATTCATGGGCGGCATGGCAACGCGGTTGGAGGGGGAAGAGACCGACATCCTCGTCAGCGTCACCGTCGACAATAACATCGAGGAAGAGCTGGCGATTTTCAGCCGGCTGGCCTCGAGCGGGCGGGTGGATGGCATCATCGTGCATTCGCCGCGCCCGGAGGATGAGCGCATCGCGCTGCTCAACCGGCTGGGCGTGCCTTTCATCGTGCATGGTCGCTCGAAGACGGCGTTTGAGCATGCCTGGCTCGATATCGACAATCATGACGTGACCTACCGGCCCACGATCCATTTTCTGGAACGGGGTCATCGCCGCATCGCCCTCATCAATGGTCCGGTCGGCCGTACCTTCGTGCAGGACCGCGAACAGGGTTTTCGCGACGCCCTGGCCACGCATGGCATAACCCCCGACCCGCGTTTCATGATGAACGAGCATTTCAGCGAGGATGCCGCTTTCCGTTTCGCCCGCTCGCTGCTGGAGCAGACGCCGCGCCCGACCGCTTTCGTCGCCGGCGCGATGATGACGGCGCAGGGTGTCTATCGTGCGGCAACCCAGCTCGGCCTGGTGATCGGCAAGGACGTCTCCGTCATTGCCCATGACGACGTGTTTCCTTACCTCACGCCGGAAAGCATGATGCCGCCGCTTTCCACCACCCGCTCACCCATGCGCATGGCGGGAATGCGGGTGACGGACCTGCTGTTGCAGATCGTCGGCGGCCGTCCCGTCCGCGAGGTTCAGGAATTGTGGCCGGTTGAACTGATCCTGCGGGAATCGGTCTGTCCTGCCTGAGCTTGTCGGCATAGCTCACTGATTCCATTCCGTTTTGTGAACGTCAATTGATTGCCGTTCGCCGTTCGTCATCTATACGGCAAGGCCATCTCGTGTATAATCGAAGTCGCAAGGGCCTTTGGAACAGGACCCGAGCCAGCGCGTTGAGGGGACGTGTTGAAGGAGGTGACCGATGTTCGAATTTTTTAAGCCGCAACAACAGACTGTGATCGATGACGTGGAAGCAACGGGCACCTATGCCGATGCGCTGCTTAACGTTGCAAGCCCGGAACTGACCCGTTCCACCGCTCGCGAACACGGCCACGAGGCCCACTCCCGCGATTATTGCGAAACCCGCGATATTTCCCGCAGCGCGCTCGGTTTTGTCTGAGCCCTCGCAAGAGCTTCCCAAAAAACGGAACCGACTGGCGTTCCCCTGCGTTTTATCAGCACGACCCGCAGGGCGGCGCAATGAGACCGAAGGGACCTGACCGGCATTTGACCGATGGGCGAATTTGAGTGTTGCGCCGCCTGATGCGTTTCGGATCGATTGCAATGTCCCAGCAAGGGAAAGTGCATCGATCAAGTTTTGGATGAAGCGCTTATATCAGGAGCCTCTATGCCCGCAGTTCCCGGCGAACCCTATCCAAACCCGCCAATGCCGGTGCCGCCGCAGCCGGATATACCGCCGGTCAAGGAGCCGGAACCCGACAGGCTGCCGGACGAGGCGCCAAACCCCAATCCCGATGAAAACGACGGACCGCCGAAGGTTCTCTAATCTTTAGTCCGTTTCGAATTTCTTGCTGACAAAGCCCGAGCCTTCAAGGCCGAACCGCCACGGATAATCCTGCGCACGGCTGATGCCGATGCGTCTGCCGCTGGTGACAGCGGCGGCCTCTTTCGGCAGACGGAGGAAAAACGGCGGGCTATCCAGCGGTGCCCCGTCCATGTCTCCGGTCATGGCCAGCGCCTGACAGAGCCTGCCGGGGCCGGAACACAGGAGTTTAAGCTTGTCGGTTCCGCGCCGCAGTTTCATCATGTCTATGCCGGTCTGCGGTTCGATGGCGCGCAGAAGCACGGCGGAACCCGGAGCGCAGACGAAGTTCGCGCACCAGTGAATGCCATAGGACCGGTAGACATAAAGATGGCCGGCCGGACCGAACATGGCTCTGTTGCGCGGGGTCTGCCCGTTGAAACTGTGGGATGCCGGATCATCAGGGCGATAGGCTTCGGTCTCGACGATGATGCCGCCGGTATTGCCAACGCGGAACTCTACGCCGATGAGGGCGCGGGCAACATCCACCGGATCGCGCTGAAAGAAGCGCTGCTGCATCTCCGGGCCAAAGGCCTGATCCATCTGGAACCCCTTTCTGCTCTGCCAACGCTTTGAATTCACGTGAGTGATCCAAAGCGGAGGGCATGTCATGCAACTTTCTGCGGCCCATGTAAAACGGGATAATGGCGCCGGGTGAAGCTTTGCGCGGGCAGGCGAGCGCCCAGCCATCACGGGCTTGTGTGCCTATGATTAACGAAAGGGTAACGTCTGTTCACGAGACTTTGTCCGTGTGAGAGGTTGCCGCCATATGGCCACCTTCGCTAGTTAAGCCTCTGCCACAAAGGCGGGCAAATCGGGCGGGCAGAACGATCCATGGGTATGAAGGCATTGCTGAAATTCGCAAGTGCGGGTCTGCGGCACAGGGTAAAAGCGGGAATGAGAATAGCTGCGGTCGTTGCGATCGGCGGCGGTCTTGCCGCGTGCACCTCCATGGGTCTCGACAGCGTCAAAAAGGATCCGCCGAAGCTGTCATCCAAGATGATGGCGCAGATGTCGGCCAAGAGCATGCGCCCGGAAAGCCCGGTTCTCGTTCGCATTTTCAAGCAGGAAAGCGAGCTTGAGGTCTGGAAGGTCGACAAGAGCGGCAGTTATGCGCTGCTCAAGACCTATCCCATGTGCCGCTGGTCGGGAAAACTTGGCCCGAAGATGAAAACGGGCGACCGGCAGGCGCCGGAGGGATTTTATCATGTCTCCGCAGGCATGCTGAACCCCAACTCGCAATATTTCGTCTCCTTCAATCTCGGTTATCCCAACCGGCTGGAATCGGCGCTTGGTTACACCGGTGAAGCGTTGATGGTGCATGGTGCGTGTTCTTCGTCTGGCTGTTACGCGATGACCGATCAGCAGGTCGGCGAGATTTACGCTGTTGTTGCGCGTGCGCTTCAGGGCGGGCAGGACCGCTTTCAGGTGCAGGCCTATCCCTTCCGCATGAGCGCCCGCAACATGGTGGCGCATCGCGACGATCCCAACATGCCGTTCTGGAAGACGCTCAAGGAAGGCTATGACTATTTCGAGGTGACGCGCCGCCAGCCAACGGTTTCCGTGTGCGGAAGGCGATATGTCTTTAACAGCGAATTTGCCGGCGGCGAGCCTGCCGATCCGCTGGCCGCCTGCCCACCGGCCATAAACCAGCCGGACCCGCAGGTGGCGTCGAAGCTGGCCGAAGAGCAACAAAAATTTGCCGCCGCGATGAACGAGGGAACTTCTGCCCCTGTTAGTGCGTATGTAGACGGCGGCATGCATCCGAGCTTCCGTGCCCTCCTGAAATCCAGCGGCGCAAAGGCCATGGCATCGCAGGTCTCCGGCACGAAATACCCTATCAGCCGACCCGAGGCGGCGCTGGCAGACCCCTTTGCCAGCGCGAGATGATGTAAATGAGGTTTTTCAATTGAACGACACGACGACGACCCGGCGGGGTTTCCTGCTTGGAGCAGGCGGACTGGCGCTTGCAGGCCTTGCAGGCTGCAACACCACGGCGCGTGAGGCCACGCGGCCCGCAGCTCCTGCCGATGACCCGATGTATGCCTTGATGTACGGCCCCAAGCCCGACGAGCAGTTCCCGCTGCCGGAAATTCCCTACAAGCGGATCCCGCGTCAGTTCTTGCGGCAGATGGTGGAAAATCCGACCGGCGAACGCCCCGGCATCATTGTGGTCGATACCGCCAACCATTTCCTCTATCTCACCTATGAGAACAATCAGGCGATGCGTTACGGCGTCGGTCTCGGCCGGGCGGGTTTCGAATGGGCCGGCCGTGGCGTTATCCAGTACAAGCGGCAGTGGCCGCGCTGGACGCCGCCCGACGAAATGATCGCCCGCCAGCCTGAGCTCGAACCCTATAGCGGCCGCAATGGCGGCATGGAGCCGGGGCTCAAGAACCCGCTCGGTGCGCGTGCGCTTTATATCTTCAAGGATGGCAAGGATACGATCTACCGCCTGCACGGCTCGCCGGAATGGTGGACGATCGGCAAATCCGTATCGTCAGGCTGCGTGCGTCTGATCAACCAGGATATTGTCGACCTCTACAACCGTGTGCCCGATGGTACGCCGATTGTGGTGACGGCGCTGGGACCGGCGCAGCAGGGTGTGCCGATCGGCCAGGCGGGCGTTCCCGTCGCCCAATATGGCAACGGCGTGGTCGGCGATGGCCTGTCGCAGCCGATTCAGACCTACTGATCGCTAAAATTTCCAGCCACCGCAGAGGGGGGCTGGAAATGACCTATTATTGAAGGCTTGATCGCGGCGCTTCGGTTTCAGGCCACCTGACGTATCGCGTCGCAGCCACCGGCACTTTCCGTCTCCAGACGGAACCGCGAGACCAGTGCGCGCAGCTTCGCCGTTTCGGCGGCGAGCATTGCCGAAGCCGCAGTGGATTGCTCCACCATGGCAGCGTTTTGCTGGGTGGCGTGATCCATCGAGTTCACCGCCGCGTTGATTTCAGCAAGACCGGTTGATTGTTCGGCGGCCGATGTGGCGATGGCGTTCATATGGCTGTCGATGCCGGCGATGCGCTCGCCGATATCCTTCAGCGCCGTGCCGGTGTCGAGAACCAGTTTCACGCCGCTTTCCACTTCCGTCGAGGATTGCTTGATATGGTCGCGGATTTCGCCTGCGGCCTTTGCCGCGCGCTGGGCGAGATCGCGCACTTCCTGCGCCACGACGGCAAATCCCTTGCCGGCTTCGCCAGCGCGGGCGGCCTCGACGCCTGCATTCAATGCCAGAAGATTGGTCTGGAAGGCGATCTCGTCTATGACGCCGACGATGCCGGTGATCTGCCGCGACGAGGTTTCGATGCGCCGCATCGCCTCTTCCGCATGGCTGACAACCTCGACCGACTTCGACGCGCTGTGGTTGGCGTCGGTGGCGGCAAGCCGCGCTTCGACGGCGCGCTTGTTGGCGTTCGAAACATTGACCGTGATTTCATCGAGCGCTGCAGCGGTCTGTTCCAGCGACGCGGCCTGATTTTCCGTGCGGCGGGAGAGATCGTTGGCACCGGCGGCGATTTCGCGGCTGCTGCCGTCAATCGTGCTGATACCATCGGAAATGGCAAACAGCGTTTCGGCGAGTTGCTGCACCGAGCTGTTGAAATCGTGCCGCAAGGCCTCGAATTGCGGCGCGAAGGCCTGATCGAGCTGGAAGGCGAGATCACCCGATGCCAGCCGCTTCAGGCCGGTCGCGAGACCGGAGGTGGCGATGCGCAGCCGTTCAGCGGCATCGTCTTCGGCTTGCTGGCGCGCCGCTGCCTGATCGGCTTCTGCCTGGCGTCTGGCCGCTTCTGCCTGTTCTTCGAGCGCCCGATTGGCGATTGCCGCCTGCCGGAAGATTTCGACCGCGCCGGACATGGTGCCGATCTCGTCGTTACGGTTCATGCCGGAAGGCGGTTGGGACGTATCGCCGCTGGCAAGGATTTCCATGTTTTTCGTCAATTGCAGGATCGGGCGGATGATCGATTTGCGGGTGAGAAGAAAAAGTCCAGCGGAAAAAAGCGTCGCCAGAAGCAATAGCCCCTCTAAAACAAGGTCTATGGTTGTCTTGGTCTTTTCGCTTTCTGCGGACGCGGTGTCGGACGAGGCTTCGATCTGATCCCCTGCCGTTTCCATCGCTTTTTCAAGTGTCGAGAACTGGCGCATGAATTCCGGTATCAGCTTTATCGCTTCCTCAGGACGGGTGCCGGCAAGTCCAACAACGGTTTTGGCGGCCTCGACATAGGAGATAAGCGGCTTTTCGACGCTGTCGATAACGGCTTTGAGGTTTGTTCCAGCAGACAGCGCCTTGTTGGCCTCGATCATCTCACGGAACGTGGATTCATGTTCCGCAAGATCCGCCTCGACATCCTTGAGGCTGAGACCCATGCCGGTGTTGGCCGAGAGAATGGCGGCCAGAACATCGGAGCGCAGCGCGTCATGCATCATGTCCGCCTGCATGTGGTTGCGCAGCACATCAGCCGAAAGCGAGACGTATTCGCTATTGCGATTGAGCGTATTCGTCGCCCAGATGCCGACCCCGGCCGCGCTGCCGGTGATGGAAAATATTGCAATGCTTGCCAATATTATTTTTGTCTGGATCGACGCCATGAGGCCATTCCCGCTCGGTTGGTTATACTTCGGGAAAATAATAGAATATGCTTAAGAAATGCTATATTTTTGCCGTGGCCTTGATAAATGCAAAAAAAGGCTGCAAGTTCTATTGCAGCCTTTGCTTTATTAGAGATTTATACTTTTAACTCGCACGTTTCAATGCGTCGCCGAGGATCGATACGATATCGTCGAAATGGGATTTTTGCGCGATAAGCGGCGGTGAAAGGGCGATGATATCGCCGGTGACGCGAATGAGCAGCCCGCGCTCGAAGCAATCCACAAAGACGTCATAGGCGCGCGCGCCAACGGCGCCGTCGCGCGATTGCAGCTCGATGCCGGCGATCAAGCCGATGGTGCGGATGTCGATGACATTCGGCAAGCCCTTCAGCGAATGGATGGCGTCGTGCCAGACATCCTGCATTTCCGCCGCGCGGGTAAACAGCCCTTCGTCACGGTAGATGTCGAGCGTGGCGATACCGGCGGCGCAGGCAACCGGGTGTCCGGAGTAGGTATAGCCGTGGAACAGCTCGATCTGGTTTTCCGGACCATGCATCAACGCATCGTGCACCTTGCGGCTGGTGAAAACCGCGCCCATGGGGATTGCGCCGTTGGTCAGCCCCTTGGCGGTGGTGACGATATCCGGCGTCACGCCGAAATAGTTGCTGGCAAAGGATGAGCCCATGCGGCCGAAACCGGTGATGACCTCATCGAAGATCAGCAGAATGCCGTGCTTGTCGCAGATGGCGCGCAGGCGCTCCAGATAACCCTTCGGCGGCACCAGCACGCCGGTGGAGCCGGCTACCGGTTCGACGATGCAGGCGGCGATGGTTTCGGCGCCATGCAGGGCAACCAGCCGTTCCAGATCGTCGGCCAGTTCAGCGCCATGCTCGGGCTGGCCCTTGACGAAGCTGTTCTTCGACAGATCATGGGTATGGCGCAGATGGTCGGCCGGGATCTGCGGGAAAACCCGGCGGTTGTTGACGAGGCCGCCGACGGAGATACCGCCGAAACCGACGCCGTGATAACCGCGCTCGCGGCCGATCAGGCGGCTGCGGGTGCCCTGGCCGATGGCACGCTGATAGGCGATGGCGATCTTCAACGCCGTATCGACCGATTCCGAGCCGGAGCCGGTATAGAATATGCGGTCGAGCTTTGCACCTTCCGGGCCGGGCGCAATTTCCGCCAGCCGCTCGGCGAATTCGAAGGCAATGGGATGGCCCATCTGGAACGACGGGGCAAAATCCATGGTCGATAGCTGGTGTTTGACGGCGGATGCGATCTGGTCGCGGCCATGGCCGACATTGACGCACCAAAGGCCAGCCGTGCCGTCGAGAACCTGGCGGCCGTCATTGCTGGTGTAATACATGCCCTCTGCGCGGGCCAGCAGGCGGGGATTGGCCTTGAACTGCCGGTTGGCGGTAAAGGGCATCCAGTAGCTGTCGAGCGAGGTGGAATTGGATCGGCTGGGGTTGTCCATAACGGTTCTCCTGTTCGGTGCCGGTGATTGAAAGCTATTTTCCCGGCTGAACAAGCCCTTTTCTCGCTGTGGCCAAGCCATTGAAAATGTTATAGGCGGGAGAGACAGTTTTCGATATTTCGAACAACGGCAACGGGGGCTCACGCATGTCGGTGGATATAGGCGGGCGTTTGCGCCATTTGCGGCTGCGCCACAATATTTCCCAGCGGGAACTGGCAAGACGCGCCGGCGTTACCAATTCGACGATTTCGCTCATCGAATCCAACACGTCCAACCCGTCCGTCGGCGCGCTGAAACGCATTCTCGATGGTATACCGATCGGCCTTGCCGAGTTTTTCGCCTACGAGCCGGAGACCAGCCGCAAGGCGTTTTACCGGGCGGACGAACTGGTCGAAATCGGCAAGGGGCCGATATCCTTCCGGCAGGTGGGCGAGAATGTTTTCGGCCGTAGCCTGCAAATCCTGAAGGAGTGTTACCAGCCGGGTGCAGACACCGGCAAGGTGCCGCTGGTTCATGATGGAGAAGAGGGTGGTATCATCCTCTCCGGCCGTCTTGAGGTGACGGTCGATGAGGAGAGGCGGGTGCTCGGGCCAGGCGACGCCTATTATTTCGAAAGCCGCAGGCCGCACCGCTTCCGCTGCGTCGGTCCCGTGCCATGCGAAGTTATCAGCGCCTGCACGCCACCGACCTTCTGATTCGACAGCTTTTCGCATAAAGCCACGCCGGAATTGGTGTTCGGATGGTTGCGGCCGGAGAGAAAATGGCCCGTTCGGAAAGATTTTCTACGATCCGACCCAACTTTAATAAGGGTTTTTGCCATTATTTTGCCACTTTTGGGCCGCGTTTGCAATTTTTCCATCGCTTTTTCTTGGCAAAGCCGGAGTGCGGGCAAAAAAATCCCGGCTAATATGTCAAATTTTATATGCATTGCCACAATCTTGCTGCACTGCAAAAAAATTTAATATTCTGTCAGACGCATGGCTGTTCTTGGCGTTCCTGTGTCACCGGATCAAGTCACAAGAAACATATAAGAAAAGACTATCCGGTGTCGAAAACCCAATACATGCGCGAGCGGCACCCATGCTCTCAACACATGGCCGCCGGCACATTTGTTGCTTTTTTATGCAACCGTTAATATTGCCCTGACGTTGATCGGTCGCTGTCGCAAGAAATCGCATAGACGGTCAGGGGCAATGTGCCTTACAAAAAATCCATTAGCATCAAATTCAGAACACAGACTTGTTATCTCTTTGAGACGGATAGACACGCCTCCGGGCACCGACCAATCGCAAAACATAAATGGAGTTCTCTCTATGAAGTCCGCGACCCAATCGGCTGAACAGACACTCAGCAGTTCCGAAGACTTCGATGTCAGCTTCCCTATCGGGGGCATCGCAAAGCGCAGCTTCGATATGACATCGGCCGTGCTTGCGCTGCTCATCTTCAGCCCGATTTTCCTGTTGATCGCCGCACTGGTGAAATTGTCCGATCCTGGCCCGGTCTTTTATGGCCACCGGCGTGTGGGACATAATGGCCGCTATTTCCATTGCCTGAAGTTCAGGACGATGGCGATGAACGGTGACGAAATGCTGCGGCAATATCTTGCCGCCAATCCGGAAGCCGCCGAGGAATGGCGCGCGACCCGCAAACTCAAGAACGATCCGCGCGTAACCGCAGTTGGTGCCGTGCTGCGCAAGCTCAGCCTCGATGAGCTGCCGCAGCTTCTCAACATCATCCGCGGCGAAATGAGCGTGGTTGGCCCGCGCCCCGTCGTCGACGAGGAGCTGAGCTACTACGAAAGCGATGCCACCTACTACCTCAGCACCCGTCCGGGCCTGACCGGCCTCTGGCAGATCAGCGGCCGCAACGATGTGAGCTACAAGACCCGCGTGGCTTTCGACACGCAATATGTGCAGAACTGGTCGATGCGGCGGGATGTCTTCATCATCGTTAAGACTATTCCCGCCGTGTGCCTTTCACGCGGAAGCTACTGAAAACCGATATTGAATTTGGTTTTATCGATCTTTGTTTTGCCACGCACCCCGACCGGGATCCCAAGTCCGGTCTTCGGGTGCGTCATTGGTGCAAATCCTAATGGCCGCTTTTTGCGGCGCTGCGCAGCCGGCATTGACCGGCTGCTCTTTCGCCTGATCGCCCGCGTGGCGATCCGCAAACAGGGAGTTTCCCGATGAACGGTCCTATTGCCGTCCCCAGCCGTCCGCGTGCCAGAAGAACCGCCGGACGCACTTTCTCCGCCCTTCTGCTTGTCGCATCGGTCGCATTCGCAGCGCCGCTTTCCGCAATGGCTGCGGAGGGTACCCAATACAAGCTCGGCACCGCCGACAAGCTGCGCATCCGCGTTGCCGAATGGCAGCCGGCCGATGGCAGCATCCGCAACTGGGATGTCATCAACGGCGATTATTCCGTCGGCCCTTCCGGCGCGCTGTCTCTGCCCTTCATCGGCCAGCTGGATGTGGCCGGCAAGACGTCCTCGGAGGTCGGCGAGGCGATCGGAGCCCAGCTTCAGAGCAAGTTCGCGCTTCGCAACCTGCCATCGGCTTCGGTCGAAATCGCCCAGTTCCGGCCGATCTTCCTCAGCGGCGACGTGCAGACACCCGGTGAATATCCCTATGCCGCCAATCTCACGGTGCTCAAGGCCGTCAGCCTGGCCGGCGGGTTGCGGCGCTCCGATGCCGGGCAGCGTTTTGCCCGCGACTTCATCAATGCCCGTGGCGACGCCGCCGTTTACGACAACCAGCGGGCAAGGCTGCTGGCCCGTAAGGCGCGGTTGATCGCCGAGGTCAAGGGCGACACGGTCATCGCCAAGACGCCGGAAATGGAAAAGATCGCCGAGATCGACACGCTTCTCGCCAGCGAAAGCGCGCTGATGAAATCGCGCACCGAGCGTTATACGCTTCAGCTCAAGGCGCTGACGGACCTGCATGCGCTTCTGGAAAGCGAAGTGGAATCGCTGAAGAAGAAATCGGAAACGCAAAACCGCCAGCTCGAACTTGCCAATGAGGACCGGGACCGCGTCAACCGGCTGAACGAGCAGGGCCTTGCGCTGTCGCAACGGCGTATTTCTGCGGAAGAACGGGCAGCAGAGGTGGAGGCCGCACTGCTCGATATCGACACGCAGTCGCTGCGTGCCAAGCAGGATATCAACAAGGCGACCCAGGACGAAATCAACCTGCGCAACGACTGGGTGGCGCAGCGCTCCAAGGAATTGCAGGACACGGAAGCCGAACTCGACAAGCTCAATCTGCAACTGGGCACCAGCCGGGAATTGATGTCGGAGGCGCTGGCCCAATCGGCCGAGGCGATCCGCTTCGATCCATCGGGCAAGTCAGCGACAATCAGCTATGTCGTGGTGCGTGAGGAAAACGGCAAGCCGAAGGAAGTGAAGGTGGACGAAAACGCCATGCTTCAACCCGGCGACGTCATCAAGGTCTCATCCGAAATCCTGATGCAGTGAGGTTTTGATGCGGATCGCCAAATCGGCGCTGATCGATCCAGAACGCAATGAAATCTACGGAATGGCGGCGATTGCGCTGTCATTCTTCGTTTTCGCCTATTCGTCGCGTTTCGGGCAAATATCGGTTCTTGCCTATTATGGCATGTGGCTGCCGCTGGTGGTGGTCGATTACCGGCGTGTGCTCGGCAACTATCCGCGCTATCTGTGGATATTAGCCTTCGGCATTCTGACCGTGCTGTCGAGCTTCTGGTCGGAGGCGGCATCGGTCACCATGCGCGCATCCATCCAGTATATGACGCATATCGTCTGCGCGCTGATCGCCATGCGGGTGATCTCCATCCGCACGCTGACGCGCGGGGCGTTGATCGGCATCACCGTCATTCTGCTTTATTCGCTGCTGTTCGGTGTCCATCTTTTCGATGCGCTCGATGGTACGTACAGTTTCGTCGGAGCCTTCTCATCGAAGAACCAACTCGGCTTTTACGCCTCGCTCGGCGTTATTTTTGCCGTCTCCTCCGTGCTGATCCTCAAGCAAAGGGGCATCTGGCTGCCTGTCGCGGGCGTCACCGGGCTTTTATCGTCTTACAGCCTGATCGCGTCGCAATCGGCCACTTCAACCATAACCACGGCGGCGGTGGTCGCCCTTATCATCGGTTTCATCCCGATTGGCATGCTTTCACCGGCCAACCGCAAGATGACCTTTTTTGCGCTTGGTGGTCTTGGCCTGTTGCTGGCGGTCGCGTCGCTGCAATTCGGCCTGCTCGATGCCATTCTCGGCCTTTTCGGCAAGGATTCGACGCTGACGGGACGCACCTATCTCTGGCAGCAGGGTATCGAAGCGGCAAAGCAGACGCCTATCCTCGGCGTTGGTTATCAGGGGTTCTGGGTGATGGGTTTTGCCGATGCCGAGCGCCTGTGGAACGACTTCTTCATTACCGGACGCAGCGGCTTCCATTTTCACAACACCTATATCGAGACGGTGGTGGAGAACGGCATCGTCGGCATGGTTCTGCTTGGCATGGTGCTCTATGGAACGCTGCTCGGCCATCTGCGGTCGGTCCTGATGCGCCAGAGCGACCCGCAGGGCATCATTCTCTTTGCCATCTGCGCGCTGTTCGTCGTTCGCTCCTTCGTGGAAATCGATATCATCTTCCCATTCCAGATCGGTTCGTTCCTGCTGTATTTCGCCGCCGGCAAACTGTGCCTGCCGGCGAAAGCCGCACGGGGTGGCGTGCACCTGACGGGCGTTCGCGGCGGTTTCTCCCACCGTCAAACCGACCTTGAACCGGAATCCGGCCAGCCCAGGTCTTTGGGCTGAGAGAACTCTTTTCACCGCTCGAGAGCCGCGTCGGCTCAATGCCGGAATGACGGAGGCGAGGTGGTTCTAGAGATAATCGGCCGAGACGTGCGGGCTGGCGTGGATGAAACTCCACATGTCCTTGCTGACGGAGACGATGTCGGCGATCGATTTCTCGAGGTGTTCGATTTCCTTCTCGTCCATGCGTTCGACCTTGCCGTAACGGACCTGGGTGTCGTCCTCCACCAGCCGCATGAGCTGGGTGCTGGCGATTTCGCCCTTCTCGTCGAAGGAGTAGATGCAATGATTGTATTTGTTGCGCGTCCGCGACTCTTTCTTCAGCCGCGCCATGATGGAGAGAATGGTCTTGCGCTCAGGCGCGGGCGTCGAGGGAAGCTTTGCCAGACGCTCGATGAGATCCATGCGCGCGCGCGTGGTGTTGAGCGTCAGAAACACCACGATGGCCGCTTCCTTCTCCACTTTGAGGAGATGGACGATCAGATAGATCATCAGGCTTTCGGTATTGGTCCACACGTAGTTCAGCCTGCCGACCATCAGTAATATATCCGACATTGCCGCCATGCTGTTTCTCCCGCTCCCCACCAGACATAGACTGGCATTCTATGCCGTCCGGCACGGGATTGACAGTGTAGGTCCATTCCCCGTTCCCGCATGTTCCGGACGCAAAACTGCCAGGCAGCTTGACTGGAAATGCGGTATTTCTTCATCTTTCCTTGAATGCCCGCGACATGCTCTCGGAGATGGGCTTGGTCAGATATTCGAAGAAGGTGCGCTCCGAAGTCTGGATCAGAACATCCGCCGGCATGCCGGGAACGGGATGGAAATTGTGGACCTTGGCGATCTCCTCGTCGGAGATCTGCACGCGAACGATATAGACGTCCTTGACCTGCATGCCTGCATTTTCCTCGATGCTGTCGGCGGAGACGTAAAAGACCTTGCCGTTCAGAACCGGCGTCGTGCGGCGGTTCAGCGCCGAAAGGCGGATCGCGGCGGTCTGGCCCTCATGCAGCTGGTCGATCGAGGTTCTGAGAACCTGCGCCTCAAGGATCAGGGGAACGTGGGCGGGGAGGATTTCCATGATCGGCTTGCCGGTTGTGATGACGCCGCCCGCCGTATGGTAATATGCGCGCACCACGGTGCCGTTGACCGGTGAGCGGATGATGGTGCGTTCCAGCACTTCGGCGGCGCCGCGCAACTGCTCGCGCACGCTGTCGAGATCGGCTTCAGCGGTTTCGAGCGCATCGAGTGCCGCCTGCTTGTTGGCGTTGATGGCGATGACCGCTTCCTGCTTGAACTTGGCGATCTCAGCTTCGCTCTGGTTCATTTCGCCGGTCAGACGGGCGATATCGCCCATGGCATCGGCAATGGCGCGCTCCAGCGCCAGCATGTCGGTCTTGCGGATGACGCCGTCCTTGGCAAGCCTTTCCTTGGAGTCACGCTCCTGCGTCAAAAGCGCCAGTTGCCGGTCGAAGGACTGCTTTTGCCCCTCATAGCCGGTATAGCGGAACTCCAGCGACCTGATGTTCTTTTCGATTAAATTCAGCTGCTCGTCGAGCTTGACGATCTTGCTGTGGAACACGATGTTCTGGCTCTGGATGATGGATTTGATATCAGGGTCGCTCGCTTCCTTCAGGACGATTTCAGGCACCTTGAAGCTTTTTTGGCCCTGTGCTTCTGCACGCAGGCGGGTGACGATGGTTTCCAGCCGCAGCCGTCGCAGCTGGAACATGCGCTCGTTGGCGAGCGCCGTCGTCTTGTCGAGCGTCAGCAGCACGTCGCCTTCATGGACGGTTTCGCCTTCGCTGACCATCATTTCCTTGATGATGCCGCCTTCGAGATGCTGCACCACCTTGTTGTTGCCGGTGGCGACGAAGCTGCCCTGGGCAATGATGGCCGACGAGAGCGGGGCGGTGCCGGCCCAGTAGCCGAAGCCGCCGAAGGAGGCGAGCAGCACGGCAAGGCCAATGGAGCTATGCAGGCGAATGGAACGCGGCACTTCGCTGTACCATTCAAACTGGCCCTGGGGTTTTGCCTCTGCGACGGCGATGGCGGTTTTTTTCCTGAACATGACGATCCCTAACCCTCGATCTGCGGAGACTGGCTATTTTGCCGGCCATTGCCGGAAATGGCCTTCAGCACGTCCATGCGTTCGCCGAACATGGCGACCGATCCGTCCTTCAAAACCATGATCTTGTCGACGCACTGAAGAAGTGCCGGCCGCTGGGTGATGGTGACGGTGGTGATGCCCTGTTTCTTGGCATGTAGAATGGCTTTTGCCAGCGCCTGCTCGCCCTGCGTATCGAGGTTGGAGTTAGGCTCGTCCAGAACCACGAATTTGGGATCGCCGAAGAAGGCGCGGGCAAGGGCGATACGCTGCTTCTGGCCGCCGGAAAGCGGTGCGCCATCGGCGGCGACCACGGTTTCGTAGCCCTGCGGGAACCCGGCGATCAGCTCGTGCACGTCGGCGAGCACCGCCGCCTCGTAGATCTGCCGGTCTTCGACATCGTCGCGCATGCGGCAGATATTGGCCTTGATGGTGCCGGGGAATAGCTGCACGTCCTGCGGCAGATAACCGATGCTTTCACCGAATTGCCGCTGGTCCCAGTTGCGCAGGTCCATGAGGTCGAGCCGGACATTGCCTGATGTGGGAAGGATGGAGCCGACCAGCATCTTGCCGAGCGTCGTTTTGCCGGAACCGGAATTGCCGATGATGGCAAGAGATTCACCCTTTTTCAGCGAAAAGGAAATGCCGTTCAAAATCACCTTCTTCTGCGGCGGCGGTACGAAGAGGATGCGCTCCACATCCAGACGCCCTTCCGGATTGGGCAGGCGCAGACGCGGGAAGTTGAGCGGCGAGGTGATGAGAAGCTGCTTGATACGGCTATAGGAAGCTGCGGATTTGTTGAACTGGTGCCAGCCCTCGATCGCACCTTCGATGGGCGCCAGCGCGCGGCCGGAAATGATGGAGGCTGCGATCACCATGCCGCCGGTCAGTTCGCCGGCGAGCGACAGATGCGCGCCCCAGCCCAGGAGTGCGACCTGCGTGATCATGCGGGCGGCCTTGGAGACGCCGGAAAACATGATGTTGCGATCCTGCGCTCCCACATGCGACTTCAGCGACCCGGCCGTTTCCCGGCCCCACATCTTCACGGCTTCGGGGATCATCGCCATGGCATTGATGATCTGCGAATTGCGCGACATGGAATCGAGATGGAAGTTGGCGCGGCTCAGATAACCGGAGGCTTCGGCGAACTGTCTTGCGGTGAAACGCTGGTTCAGCCAGGCGATGATGAACAGCACCGCGCAGCAGACCATGATGATGATGCCGAGATGCGGGTGAACGAGATAGACCACCACGATGAAGAGAGGCATCAGCGGTGCATCGAGGAAGGCGATCAATGTGCCGGAGGTGATGAAGGACCGCAGCTGCTGCAGGTCCTGAAGGATCCGGTAATCCTTGCCGCTGCCATGCAGGGAGGCGCGGGCCGCTGCCGACAGGATCGGCGCGCCAAGCTGCACTTCCAGCTCGACGGCGGTGCGCATCAGGATGAAGCGCCGGATAGCGTCCATGAAGGCTTGCAGGAGAACCGCGCCGAGAACGGCGACCGTCAGCATGACGAGCGTGTCCATGGACCGGCTTGTCAGGACCCGGTCCGAGATCTGAAACAGATAAAGCGGGATGGCAAGCAGCAGGACGTTGATGGCGACGGTGAACAGCATCACGATCGCCATGTTGCGCCGTATCGCGGCGATGCCCTTGGCGAGGCTGGCGGCGAAATTGACGGGTTCGCTCCGCTTGTGGAAGCCGCTCTGGCTTCCGCCACCGCCGCCGCCACCGCCGCCATAGTCCGTCGGCTCCTTGCCGTTGCCGCCACCGCCCGTCACCGGCCGGCGCTCGTTTTCACGGATCGGCCCGTCATTATTGTCGATGGTCTTGGCGAAGGGCAGGTCGGGTGCGCTTTTCAGCTCGGTATTGTCAACCTTGGCTTCTGGTTTCGCGAACGCCGTGTGCCGGTCTTGCTGCGGTGGCACTGGCCTTTCCTGGGGAACGTCCCGCAATTGCGGTTGTTCTGGTTTTGGGGACGGCTGCGGAAGCGGTTGGGGCAGTGCGATCTCGGGGGCGGGCGGGGCTGCTTTCTCCGTCGGTTCCGCGCCGGACAGATGGCGCAGGTTCTCGACGGCTTCGTTGATGGCTGAAATGCAGGCATCCGTGAGCTTGCTGTCTTCCGCATCCTGATCCAGCTGCAAGTCCAGCGAGCGCCCGTCGGCAATGGTTTTTCTTGAAATATGATCCATTTTTTTATTAGTCCCCCCCGGTGATCTCACGGTATCTGCGGTTTTGGCGGCGGACGTTTTTCCCGCCTGTCAAAACCTATGCAGTGACCGCCTGCATGACGTCGGATGACTGCGCGCTCGACCACGACATGTCGTGACCGGCGTTGATGACGCCATCGGATTCGTTTTGAATGCTGGCGGGATCATCGTGCAGAAAGGCGATGACCTCGTTTGCCAGCTGGCCCTGGTGGCCCGGTTGCGACGTATCGTTTTCGATGATGCCGCCCTGGATCAGGATAGCATCCGAATAAAGCCCGCCTGCGACGTAGGTGGTGGTACCGAAGCTGTCGTAATCGATGATCTGCGCGAGATTGATGACGGCGTTGCTGCCGGTATCGATATGGATCGTGGCGTTCTGGTTGTTTTCGAGAATTTTGGCGGCTGCCTGCGTCACATCGTCGGAATCGCCCAGCACGCTCACCTGTTTGATGATGCTGACGTCAAAAAGATTGCCGGTGATGTAAAGGACGTTGATCCCTTGATAGCCAGCGAAATTGACATCGTGAGCCAGCGCATCCGGCATGTTCGGATCGCGCTCGTTGATCGCTTTCACCGTCTGCGCCATGTAGTCCGGCATGGCTTCGAACCGGTCGTTGCTGCCGACATTGTGGATGGTGGCGTCGTTCCACAACAGGTTGTTGCCGGACTGGACGGTGGCGCCCTCGGGCGCGTCCGGGTTGGCGCGGATCCAGTCATTGTCGTAAAGCACGGCGATCTGGCTGATGACATTCATGTCAAGCACATTGCCGCCGACGATGATCAGATCGTATTGCATGCCGATGCCGAGGAAATTGGCGATGTTGAGGGCAGCGTTGCCACCGGTCAGCACGTTGACGCTGGCACCCGTAGAGGTGATCGTCAGTGTGTCGTTGTCGCTGACGAACTGGTACTGCTCGATCCAGTGGACGAAGGATACGTCTCCTTCGAGGACGCTGACACGCCAGGCGGTCGGAAATATCGGCGGTTCGCCACTCTCGTGGCTGCTGTCGGCGCTTTCCGCGCCGGGATAGACGGTGCGTTGGAAGGACGCGATATTGTAGGCGGCCGTTGCCGAATGGTCTTCGGACTGGGAAAAAACGGAACCGATCTCATCGCGGTCGCTATAGACATAGGCCTGGGTGATGGCGTCGATCTGGTGATAATCGCCCATGACGGCGGTGACGGAGGTCATGACGCCGGTATTGACCAGCGTTGCGATGTTGGCGACGACATTGGCGCCGGCAGCCACATCGAGGCTATTGCCGGCGGGGGCGTCCTCATGCAGGGAAACATCGCTCTTTTCCGGCTCTTCGGCTGGCTTGGCAATGCCACGATCCGGCATGAAGTCGTCGAGCGTCGGCTTGGCATCGGCTAGCGAGCCATTGATATAGAGGCCGTTGATGTCATTGCCGGCCAGAACGAAATCCTGTTCCGCGCCGGTCCCGAGGGAGGTCACGTCATTGTCGCGCGCATGGTCGATATAATCATGTGCGGATTTGGCGAGCGCCTGCAAGGCGTCGTAGCTGTCGGTGCGCTGGAAAACGGAAAACGGCGTGAAGGCGGCCGCCTCGTTATAGAATTCGACGGTGCGCTGGGTCACGAAGCTGGTGTCGCGTGCGACATTTGGGCCATCCGTCATGTTCAGATAGTCGTCGTCCTGAAGGATATTGACCTGCGTGACATGGGCGATGACCGAGCCGGGGCCGGTGTGCACCACCAGTTCGCGCTCCTGATCAAAGGAGAGACGGCCCGGAAAATGGAAATTCGCGGCAGACATATCGACCGGTACCGCATCTGCAAGCTGCTGCATGTCGTATTCGACCATGCGGGCGAAGTGCGGTTGCACGTAGTCGAAATCGTAATGGCCGGCGCGATATTTGACGCCGGGATCGTAGTCCTGAAGCGGCACGTCGTAGTTCTTGTCGAGCAGCCTTGCCGCGTCATCAGCCGACAGCCGGTCGGGATTTGCGTGTACCGCACCTTCGGCATAGTTGCTTCTCAGGCGCGCTTCCTCGATTACCGTGTCGAACAGGCCGATGAAATGCGCAATCATGTCTGAAATTCGGTCGATTTGCATGGCAGGTCCCTCCCTGATCGTCGCGGCAGAGCCTGGGGGCGGGCGGCACACGTCCAAGAGGCGGTGCTTCGTTTTTCCGCAAACCCGGTCCTTCAACCGCAAACTGCACCGGCGAATGCCGGTGCAGCTTTTTTCTTCGGAGGTACCCGTTACGAGCCGCTGTCCTCGCCGGTGTCGGAAACATGCGAGTTACCGCCCGTGAGCGTGACGTCAACGGCATTGGAGAGCATGTTGGCGCCCTGCACCAGTTCCAGATGGAAGCCGGAATTTGCAAGGATAGCCGATGCATCGGCAGTGCTGGTACCGGCAGCGTCGTCGCCGGCCTTGAGGTCCCATCCCTTGCCGTCCATGCCTTCGGCGCCAAAAGCGTCACCGGCATTGGCACTCAGGTGGTTCTGGGCACCTTCGTTGTCCATCCGGACATCCCAGGCCTGATCCTGATCTGCAAGGTGGTTGGCCTGCACAAGGCTGAAGCCCGAGTCGTTGCCCCCGCCGTTGAGCGAGCTGTTGAGGATATTGTCGACATCGAGTGTGAAGGAGAAGTCGTCACCGAGATTGAAGGTGAGGTCTCCGCCAGCGATGCCGAGATTGCCGACATCCTTGACGCCGGCGACGTTGCCGAAGTCGTCATCCGACTTGTAGAAACTGTCGGAGGAGTTGAAGCTGCCGGACGTCGCGGTCGTCGTTGTCGTGGTATCGTCGTCGGAATAGGAGAAGGTCTTGGTGTCCGTATCCGTGACCGTCTTCACGTTGATGTCGTTGTCGCTGTACGACTTGCTTTCATAGCTCCAGTCGTAGTCGGTCTTGATTTCGGTGTTGGTTTCGGTGCTTGTCTTCGTGGTCGTGTCGTTGTCGCTGTACGACTTGCTGTCATAGCTCCAGTCATAGTCGTTGTCGCGATTGTCGCCATTGCCCACTTCAACGTCGATTTTGGCGTCAACATCCACATTGGTGCTGTTATCGCTGTTGTCGTTGTTGCGGTTTTCACCGTTTGCGGTGCCGACGTTGCTCTCTTCCACCTCGGCGTCATTGGTCGAGGTGTTGGCGAACCCCTCCGAAAGCGCGCCGATCTTGGTGATGTCGTCGCCCGCAGGCTGTGAATTGTAACCCATTTCGATTTCCTCCGAAAAAGCTCGGAGCAGCTTTCGAAATCCCTCTCATCTAAAACGGGATTTTTTCGCGCTTGCTCCGCGTTGCACAAAGATTGATGTTCTGCAGATGCACTCGGTACGTTTCACCTGCGGTTTGGCATTGGCCCGTAACCGGGCTCTTTTCGTTCAGCCCTTGTGCGCTACTCGGTATTAAGGCGCACAAATCCGTTCCTCGCTCCGATGGGGAGCGCGGTGGCTTCGTCTTTTTGCTTTCGTTATGTCTTGAAAAGGAACCGGCGTTTGCAAACACACGTCAAAGGCCGGGGGTGTCTTTCCATCGGTCACTGTTTCCAGCGACGATTGGACTGTGCAGCAGAAAAATCGCGCTTTCTAGCTATCAATTCGGGCTAAACACATCGGTGCCGTACCCCCAAAATATATGCCTCGGGGCGGTTTGACGGCGTTCCGTCACCGTTTCGGACGCAAATAACGCTGTTTCGACAGGGAAAACCGTTTTTTTTGAAAAATACTGTTCATGGCGCCGGGAAGAGGCGCTTATCCCGAAATGGCACGTCCCGGGAGCGCGTTTGCCGGATAGCTATGCAAAGGGATCTCAACCAAAAGTTATATTTTCCCGGATTGCGAAACCAAAGCGAAAGCTTTTCCGATGTGTTTGTTTTTACACTGGTTCCGGGTTGGCTGATTCGTTACAGGCGTAACCAATTTTGTACGTAAATTGCAAGAAATAACCCGTTTGGGCCATTTCTTTGCACAGCTTTTCGTATTAGCCTCCTTAATTAACGGGTGATTAATGATAGTTGACATGGCTTGAGGCGGGAATTGCCCCATTTGTTTTCAGGGGTATCCCCAGTGAATGACAGACTGAACAACCAAAAAAAGAATGTAATGCGTAACGCTTTAGGGAGACGTCGATGTTCATGGGCACTTCAGATTATGCGGCAAAACAAAGTTCAGCCGTTTCACCTATAAATGGAACTTTATTGATCGTCGCGGATCCGGACCTGTTTTCCGAGTGCCTGGTTGAGGCGTTGGGCAAAAAGTTCCCTACATTCGCTGTAGTGAGCGTGATGTCGTCGGCAACGATCGACGACGATTACGGTGCCGATGTCCGGCTGGTGCTGCCGTACCGCATGTCGGGCGAGCGGCTTCAGAGCGTTCTTTCGGCAGTCCATGAGAAACATCCCGATGCGCAGATCGCACTTGTCGTCGAAACCATCGACAAGTTCGAGGAGTCGCTGAAACAGATGGTGGGGATGCGGGTCATCGATGGCGTGCTGCCGCTTAATCTGCGGCTCGACGTTTTCATGGCGGCGGTGGATCTGCTCATGAAGGGCGGCGAGCATTTTCCGGCGGCTCTTCTCGGCAAGCTCACGCCCTATTCCCAGGCCGTCAACGGCAAGAGCGTTCAAAGCGAACCCGTGATCGCCAACCGCGCCGATGCCCTGGCGGCCAGCAAAAGCGAAATGGCAGCGCTGACGACGCGCGAGGTGCAAATCCTCGACCTGCTTTGCAAGGGAACGCAAAACAAGATCATCGCCGACCGGCTTCACCTGTCCGAGAACACCGTGAAGGTGCACGTTCGCAACATCTACAAGAAGATGAACGTGCGCAACCGAACGGAGGCGGCATCGCGCTTCTTCCACAAGGACGACGACGCGGCCTTCTCCGGCTGGCGGAACTAAGTCAGCGGCTTTTCCGGAGGCTCAGGGCCTCAGGAAGCAACGGGACTTCTGACCAAATCCGCTCGGTGAGCAGATATAGGGAGAAGAACCGGAATAGGAATGTCGCGGCGATATCGTCGGCGTGTCGTAGGCATCGGCAACAAGCGTGACAGCCGCGTTGCCAGTCTTTTCGTAGCCGTAAGACGCCTTGGCTGGCGCAACCCGGCTCTTGACGGTCGTCATATCTGCAGATGCGGTCTTGATCAAAACCGCGTCCTCGACCACCGAGCATGAGGCTGTCGTAAAAGTGAGCGCTGCAAGTGCTGTTGCAACAAGTGCAGAACGACAGTGGCGTGCCGCTTTGCTGTTATGGGAATAAGGCATGTCATTCATGATGTGTGTCCCCTGAAATCGACTGGCTGTCGCATCTCGCCGGGCGGTGTTGTTCCGGTGAACCGAGCCTTACAAAACCAGAATAGCCCCGACTGGTTGAGCGAAGCTTGCGCTCATGCTCAATAAGAAAGGCATAATGGAGGCGTAGTTAAAAAGTATTAAAACGGGTGATTATTACGAGTAATTCAGGGTAATCAATTGTAATATTTCGCTAAAATAAAGTTGACCTGTTTTTTGACGCGCCTATCATAAAAGTTGAAATATACCGAATCCGACTATTAAACCCTCCAGAAGAAATAAAAACCGGAGGGTGGCAACAGAAATATCCTGCAATCTGGAGTGTGATCTAGTTCAAGTCGAATCAGCCGAGCTGATTCCTCATTGGGAGGAGTGTGTAATGCGTAATTTCGTTCCCAACGATCATGATAACGGCGTAACTATCTATTCCGAGTGGCGGCCAGGCCAGCGCGTTCTTGTCAATGGCGGCGCCGGTTTCCTTGGTTCCCATCTTTGCGAACGTCTGCTGGCGTGCGGTCACGAGGTGATCTGTCTCGACGACCTTTCGACCGGTCGGAAGGCGAATGTCGAGCATTTACAGACCAACAAGCGGTTTTTGATGGTCGAGCACGATGTCCGCAAGCCCTATGACATCGACGTTTCGCTGATCTTCAACTTCGCGTCGCCGGCTTCGCCGCCGGACTATCAGCGCGATCCCGTCGGCACTCTGCTCACCAATGTGCTCGGCGCAGTCAACGTCCTCGAAGTCGCCCGCAGATGCGGTGCAACCGTGGTGCAGTCCTCGACATCGGAAGTGTATGGCGACCCGCTCGTCAATCCGCAGCCGGAAAGCTATTTCGGCAATGTAAATACAATCGGGCCGCGAGCCTGCTACGATGAAGGCAAGCGCAGCGCCGAAACGCTTTTTTTTGATTATCACCGCTTTTATGGCGTTGATATCAAGGTTGGGCGCATTTTCAACACCTACGGGCCGCGCATGCGCCCCGATGACGGGCGTGTGGTTTCCAACTTCATCGTCCAGGCGCTGAAGGGGTCTGACATCACCATTTATGGCGATGGCAGCCAGACGCGCTCCTTCTGTTATGTCGATGACCTCATCGACGGTTTCCTGCGTTTTTCGGCCAAGCCGAAGGATTGCATCGGGCCGATCAATCTCGGCAACCCGAGCGAAATCCCGGTGCGGCAGCTGGCGGATATCGTCATCCGCATGACGGGTTCCCGCTCGCGCATCGTGCATCTGCCCGCCGCGATCGATGATCCGCAGCAGCGCCGCCCCGATATTTCGCGGGCCAAGGACATGCTCAGATGGCAACCGCGCGTGCCTCTCGAAACCGGTCTGGAAAAAACCATCGTTTATTTCGATGCGTTGCTGGCCGGCAAGAAGGTTGCGGAGGCCGTATGATATGTCCCGCACAATCCTCGTCACGGGCGGGGCCGGATTCATAGGCAGCCACATCTGCAAGGCGCTGGCGCATTCCGGCTTCAAGCCCATTGCTTACGACAATCTCTCCACGGGTCACGCGGATTCCGTTCGCTGGGGTCCCTTTATCGAGGGCGACATTCTTGACCGTAGTCTGCTGAAGGCGACGCTCAAGGAGTTCCAGCCGGCCTTCGTCATCCACTGCGCGGCCCATGCCTATGTCGGCGAATCCGTCGAGGATCCGCGCAAATATTACCGCAACAATGTCGGCGGCAGCCTGGCGCTGTTGGATGCCTGTCTCGACCAGAACATTGGCGGGCTGGTGTTCTCCTCCAGTTGCGCAACCTATGGCGTGCCGCCGCAATTGCCCATTCGTGAGGAAACGGCGCAGATGCCGGTCAATCCTTACGGGCGCACCAAGCTTATTTTCGAAATGGCGCTGGATGACTATGCCGCCGCCTATGGCCAGCGTTTCGTCGCCCTGCGCTATTTCAATGCGGCGGGTGCCGACCCGGACGGCGAACTTTACGAACGCCACGAGCCGGAGACCCACCTGATCCCGCGCGCGCTGATGGCCGCCGCCGCGCGGTTGCCGCAA
Organism: Agrobacterium sp.; assembly: GCA_034519725.1. Taxonomy (GTDB): domain Bacteria; phylum Pseudomonadota; class Alphaproteobacteria; order Rhizobiales; family Rhizobiaceae; genus Agrobacterium. The sequence continues at coordinate 98,063 of JAXHOC010000085.1, read as the reverse complement.
CTGGATGTCTTCGGCCAGGATTACGACACCAGCGACGGCACCTGCATTCGCGACTATATCCATGTCAGCGATCTGGCCGACGCCCATGTGGCCGCCGTCAACTATCTTGCCGATGGCGGCGAGACCCTGCGCGTCAATCTCGGCTCCGGCCACGGCACATCGGTCGGCGATATCATCCGGGCGATCCATCGCGTCACGGGGCAGGCGGTGCCGGTGCATTTCGGCGCACGCCGCGCCGGTGATCCGCCCGCTTTGTTCGCCGATATAGAAAGAGCAAGGGAGACCCTCGGCTTTGCGCCGAAGCGTTCCGATATCGACACCATCATCCGCACGGCAGGTCCGGGCTTCGGGCTGGAGGTGCTGTGATGAAAGCGCGCTCCACCCCTTCCGTCCCATCAGCGCCTGCCGCTGCGGGAACATTGCGGATGTTACCGGTCTTCACCGGCTGGAACCGCATGGCCTACCGTCTCGGCATCGGCGGCTGGGTGGTGACGCTTGCCTATTTCTGGATCTGGTGGCTGGACCGGGATCGGGTCATCGACTGGCCATATTTTACGGTCGTGACGGTAACGCTCGCGTGGATCACGGTTCTGCCGTCCTATTTCATCTTCATCTTCCTGAATGCCAGGGTCGTCGACCGGCGCTCGCCCTTGCCGCAGGGCAGGGTGGCGATGGTGGTGACCAAGGCGCCGTCAGAACCCTTTGCCATCGTGCAAAAGACACTGCTGGCCATGCTGGAGCAGAAGGGCGTGGAATTCGACGTCTGGCTTGCGGATGAGGACCCGGATGCGCAAACGCTGAAATGGTGCGGTGCGCACGGCGTTTTTGTTTCGACCCGCAAGGGTGTCGTCGATTATCACCGCAAGACATGGCCTCGCCGCACCCGTTGCAAGGAAGGCAATCTTGCTTATTTCTACGACCATTACGGGTATGAGCGTTATGATTACGTCGCGCAATTCGACGCCGATCATGTGCCGGAACCGGATTATCTCAGCGAAATCATCCGTCCTTTTGCCGATCCTGCCGTCGGATATGTCTCCGCACCGAGCATCTGCGATGCCAATGCCCGCGAAAGCTGGGCTGCGCGCGGCAGGCTTTATGCCGAGGCGAGCCTGCATGGCGCCCTGCAAATGGGTTACAACAACAGCTGGGCGCCGCTGTGCATCGGCTCGCATTACGCCGTGCGCACCAAAGCCCTGCGTGAGGTGGGCGGGCTTGGACCCGAGCTTGCCGAGGACCATTCCACCACGCTTTTGATGAACGCCGGCGGCTGGCGCGGCGTCCACGCCGTCAACGCAATCGCCCATGGTGACGGGCCGGTGACGTTTACCGATCTCGTGGTGCAGGAATTCCAGTGGTCGCGCAGTCTGATGACCATCCTCTTGCAATATTCGCGGCATTACGTGCCGAAGCTTCCCTTGCGGCTGAAGTTCCAGTTCCTGTTTTCGCAGCTCTGGTATCCGTTGTTTTCCGGCTTCATGGCGCTGATGTTCGCGCTTCCGGCCGTGGCGCTTTTGAGCGGCCGTGTGCTCGTCAATGCCTCCTATCCAGTGTTTCTGGCGCATTTCCTGCCGATTTCGCTGATCATGATCGTGTTCGCGTTTTTCTGGCGGGCCACGGGCGCCTTCCGCCCCTATGATGCGAAACTCTTCAGCTGGGAAGCCATGGCATTTCTGTTCCTGCGCTGGCCCTGGTCGTTGATGGGTGTGCTTGCAGCGATACGCGATACGATCCGTGGCGATTTCGTCGACTTTCGGATTACGCCCAAGGGCACACAGGCAAAACCGCCGCTGCCGCTGCGCGTGGTGGCACCGTACATGGTTCTGGCGGGGCTGAGCCTTCTCGCCATGGTGCTGGCGCGGCGTGAAAACGCTGCGGAAGGTTTCTTCGTCTTTGCCGCGATCAACGTGGCGATCTATGCGGGCCTGTCGGTGTTTCTTCTTGTCCGCCACGCCATGGAAAACGGCTTGCCACGGTTGCCGGCATTGCGCGGCGGGGCGACTGTCGCCGCCTGTTCGCTGGTGCTCGTGGCAGGCAGTGCCGCAGAACTCAGCTCCCATGCAATCGGTGGGCTGGAGGCCCTGTCGCATGGGCAACCCTATGTCAGCTTCACCGAAACACGGTTCACCGTGGCCGGTGCTGGCGTGGAAGGAGCAAGATCGGTGCGCCTGAAGCTGCGCATCGTACTGCCGGGAATGCCCGGAATTCGAACCATGCAGGCGGAGCCCACGGTGCCGCCACCGGTCATGACGACCGGAGAAATCATGCTGGCCGACAATAGGGTCGGACAATAGAAGGAGGAGGCTGTGATGAGAAAAACAATAAGCAAATGCGGGTTCTCCGCTTTCGTACTCTGCCTTGCGGTGATCGCGCCCAGTGCCGTCCACGCCGCAGGCGGCACGAAGACGCCGAAACCGCTCCGGACCAGCGAAGTCGTGGATATGTACTACGACAAGACCTGGAAATGGGACACGGGCGGCGGACGCTTCATCGCCGATGGCCGCAAGTTCATCGCGCTGACGGAAGAAAAAGGCAAGAAGGCCGTCGGTGAAGGCCGCTGGACCGTCGATGCCAAGGGTACGCTGTGCATGCGCGCCACCTGGAAAACCGATGCCGGAAGCGGCAAGGCCGATACGTGTTTCGACCACGGCCGCGTCGGCAAGGTGCTCTACCAGCGCAAGCAGGGCGGCCCCTGGTACATCTTCCGGCATAATCCGCCACGGCCCGGCGATGAATTCCTGAAACTTGTCCGCAAGGACGACGTCACCCCGCAAATCGCCGCCTATGGCAAGGCGATGACTGCGACGAGGTAGGAGGAAAGTGTCATGCAAATAACAAGAAGAAGACTGCTCTTTGCAAGCGGGGCTGCGGTTGCCGCTTCGGCCAGCATGTACCCCGTGTTCAGGCTGGACGCCCAGGGGGTAGCACCCATGGGTTCCACCGGCATGAAGACGCTTGCCGACAAACGTCCGACATTGCATGCGGACGGTATCCGCTTCGGCGCTTACGATCCGCACGGCGATTTCACCGCTCAGACCGGGGTGGCGACGGAACACCTGTTCCTGCCCTGGGAGGACGTCGATCTCGACAGCCTCGCGCTCGCAGACGCCTACGCCCTTGAGCGCAAGCGCAATGTCATGATCACGGTCGAACCCTGGTCATGGGACGTCAACTGGCGGCTCACTTCCGACCAGCTGCGGCGCAGGGTGATGGGCGGCGAATATGACAAGAACATGCAGGCGATCGCCGCACGCATGTCTGAAATGAAAAGCCCGCTGATCCTGCGTTGGGGACAGGAAATGGAAGACACATCCGGCCGCTTCTCGTGGTCGGGCTGGAACCCTCAGGACTATATCACGGCCTATAGACGCATGGTGGACATGACTCGCAAGGCGGTCCCCGGCGTCAGGGTGATGTGGTCGCCGAAAGGTCTCGATGGTCTGCGCGCTTATTATCCCGGTGACAACTACGCAGATCTGGTCGGCCTCTCGGTTTTCGGCCTCGAGGATTACGACAAGATCGAATATGGCGGGCCGCAGACGTTCACCGATCTGCTGCGCAAGGGCTATGGGCTTGTCGAAACCTTCAACAAACCGGTCTGGGTTGCCGAACTGGGTTATGAAGGCGGCGATTCCTACGTCCGTCCATGGATGAACGACGTGACGCTGAAACAGGCGGATTTTCCAAGGCTGGAAGAGGTCGTCTATTTCAACGACAAGGACGTGCACCCATGGCCGCACAATCTCGGCAAGCCCGACTGGCGCGTGGTGCGTCCGGCCAAGGCTTAAACGAGACCGGTGCGGGTAGAGCGGACGCCCGGCCCGCTCGCCCGCCCGGACAAATCAGCCACTGGCGGCCAGCGCCGCCTCGGCCTCATAGATGGCGCAGACGATGTGGTAGAAAGTGCTGGCCGGTGCCGGCTCTTCCAGCATCGGCTTGTCGGCCGGCCATTTGTCGAACCACAATCCCTTGACCGGTGTGTCGAGGAAAGGCTGTAGCGCGCCGATGGCCTGGAGGCCCGAGGCGAGGTAACGCTGTCTTTCCTCACCGATGGTCACGCTGGCAAGGCGCACGGCCGCCTTCAGCCATTCCGTCTGCGGCCACAGCCGCGCCAGCCCGTCATGCACCGAAAAATCATCGTAGAGGCTCATGATCGCGACCTTGCGGCGCGGGCAGATGCCATGGGCTTCGCCGATCTCGAACATGCGCCTGGCCTTCGTGATCGCCTCGCCATTGTTGCGCAGGCTGCCCCAGCGCACCAGAAGCCATGCCCATTCGAACTGGTGGCCGGGTTCCATGATGCGGCCCTTGTCACCCTCGTAAGGCAGCCAGTCGTGGTCGAAGAATTCGCGCAGCCCGCCGTTGTCGCCATCGATGAAGCGGGTGAGTGCAAGGCTGGCGATCTCGTCGGCCAGCTCTGACCACGGGCCTTCCGGGTCCTGAGCTTCCCAGGCCAGCATCGCTTCGAACAGATGCATATGCGGATTGGAGCAGAGCGGCGTGCGCGGCGGGTTCGCTTCCTCGAAGCCGGCGACTGGGTGTTTATAGTCACGCTTCAGAATGGCGAGTATATCGAGCGCCCGGCTGCGCATCTCGTCCTTGCGGTCGGGAAGGGCTGCGGCCGTCTGTGCGGCGGCGAAAAGCGCGAAAGCCTGATTGTAGAGATCGAAGGACGGATCGATCAGCTTGCCGGTCGGGTCGGCGAGGTTGCCGTAAAGGCCGTTATCGAGACGATAGACCTTTTCGAACCAGCTTAAGCCATGCAGGACCGCGTCCTTCCACGGACCCTGCCAGCCGTTCTGGCCGGCTGCGGCGAAACAATAGGCCTGACGCGGCTGCACGCGGGCGCGGCGGTTATCGGAAAAAACCGGCTTCGCATCCTGGCCCAGGCGCTCGTAAAAGCCGCCGTCCGGCCGGGCGGAACCCACCTCCCACCACAAAGGCAGTGCGTCCTCGTCAAGCCATTTCCGCAATGTCGCGATTTCTTCGGCAAGCGCCTGAGAAGCACTCGGAAATTGCACAGTCATACGTCAACTCTCTGTTTTTACAGTTGAATAAAGGAATAGGTCAATAAAAATACGTCATTATGGACGCAAGTAGACCACGGGACATATTGCGCTGCAACCGTAAAAATTATCGACCTCATGCTGAGCCAACCCATGTCGGCACGAATGGTTCCACCGTAATCCATGGCAAGTAACGGATCGCAGATGATTCGGAATCCACAAACTGTACGAAATTACAACGCAAATTTGAGATTGCTTATTCGTAGCCCTCACGTATTTCGTAGCAATGGTCTGGTCATTGGTGATTCGGTCTCCTTTCAACCTGGGCGGCGTTGGGGAAACAAAGGGGCACAAGGCAGTGAAATTTTCTGCCTATACTTCATTGCTGTTCTCTATTGCAGTTCTTTCGGGCTGCAATACTCCTTCGGGCGTTCGGTCGTTCGGGGGAGCGCAGATGTTGTCCGCATCAGAGGCGCTGGTTTTCCCCCCGCCCGGTGGTCCGGAAATTGTAACCGTGGTCAACCGCACCTATTCCAACGCGGTGGCGCAGCAGGTCATATTGCGCGCCGAGGCCGCCACACCGGGACAGAACTACATCAAGGCGGAGTTTTTCGGCCCGCAGCAGGCCGGCGATACCGACCGCGATGCTTTGACTTTCACCGGCTTCAGGGCGTCCTCCGTCGCGCGGGAAATCCGCTCGGAGTTTCCGGGCGAGAACATCGCCATGTCAGCCAATTACCTGCAGAACGGCTACGGCGCCTTTTCGTACGCGGCCGGCAAGGGCCGGGGCAGCGATGCCTGCCTTTATGGCTGGCAGGACATCCGCTCGCCGGAAAGCATGCGGCAGGATTTCCGCAATTTAGGGCGTATCAAGGTGCGGCTTCGCCTCTGCCAGTCGGGGGCAAGCGTCGAGCAGCTTCTTGCGGTCATGTATAATTACACGATCACCGGCACCTATGCCTCGCAAAGCTGGAACCCCTATGGCACGCCGCAGGCGGTGGACCAGAACCTCGGGCGGCCGGGGCATCCGGTCTATCCCATGAAGGTCAATGACGTGCCGATGCGGCCCGGCGGTGAAGTGACGGCGAGCGTACCCGTGCAGCCCGCGCGCCGCGCCGCCGCAGCCATCAGGCCCGCTCAGCCGGAGGTGCAGCCGCTACCGCCGGTGGCGGCAGTCAGTATTCCGTCGCCACTATCCGCCGGCGCGCCCGCCCAGCCGGCAAGACCTGCCGTCGCCGGCAGGCGTCCGGGAAGCGCGCAGGCAAACGTTCAGGCAGAGAGCCAGCAACCGGCGCAGGTTCCGCAGGTGTCCATTCCGTCGCCGGCATGTCTGTCCGGTTCGGCAGCGCCTCAGGGATGCAGGTGATGGCTAAAACAGGAGCGGCAGAGGGCGTGGCAAAAGATCCCGGTGAAAATTCCGGGTGGGGAACAGAACGGAAAGTTTCGGGATGAACAAGGCCATCACAGTCATTGTCTGGTTTCTTGTGTCGCTTTGCGTTCTGGCCATCGTGACGATGCCGGTCAGCCTGCAGACGCATCTGGTCGCCACCGCGATCTCGCTAGTGCTGCTCGCAACGATAAAGGGTTTCAACGGGCAGGGGGCCTGGCGTCTGGTGGCGCTCGGTTTCGGCACGGCCATCGTGCTTCGTTATGTCTACTGGCGCACCACGAGCACGCTGCCGCCCGTCAACCAGCTCGAAAACTTCATTCCCGGCTTTCTGCTTTATCTCGCGGAAATGTACAGCGTCGTCATGCTTGGCCTCAGCCTGGTCATCGTGTCGATGCCGCTGCCGTCGCGCAAGACCCGGCCCGGCTCGCCCGATTACCGGCCGACGGTCGATGTTTTCGTGCCGAGTTACAACGAGGATGCGGAGCTTCTCGCCAATACGCTGGCGGCGGCCAAGAACATGGACTACCCGGCCGACCGGTTCACCGTCTGGCTGTTGGACGACGGCGGTTCGGTGCAGAAGCGCAATGCCAGCAATATCGTCGAGGCGCAGGCGGCACAGCGCCGCCACGAGGAGTTGAAGAAGCTCTGTGACGACCTTGACGTGCGGTATCTGACACGCGAGCGCAACGTCCACGCCAAGGCCGGAAATCTCAATAACGGCCTTGCCCATTCGACCGGCGAACTGGTGACGGTGTTTGACGCCGACCATGCGCCCGCCCGCGATTTCCTTCTGGAGACGGTTGGGTATTTCGAAGAGGACCCCCGGCTCTTTCTGGTGCAGACGCCGCACTTCTTCGTCAATCCCGATCCCATCGAGCGCAATCTGCGCACCTTCGAGACGATGCCGAGCGAAAACGAGATGTTTTACGGCATCATCCAGCGCGGCCTCGATAAGTGGAACGGCGCGTTCTTCTGCGGTTCCGCCGCCGTTTTGCGGCGCGAGGCGCTGTTGGATAGCGAAGGCTTCAGCGGCATCAGCATCACCGAGGATTGCGAAACGGCGCTGGCGCTGCATTCGCGCGGCTGGAACAGCATTTATGTCGACAAGCCGCTGATCGCCGGTCTGCAACCGGCCACCTTCGCAAGCTTCATCGGCCAGCGCAGCCGCTGGGCGCAGGGCATGATGCAGATCCTGATCTTTCGCCAGCCTTTGTTCCGGCGCGGCCTCTCCTTCACGCAGCGGCTTTGCTACATGTCGTCGACGCTGTTCTGGCTCTTCCCGTTCCCGCGCACGATCTTCCTGTTTGCACCGTTGTTCTACCTGTTCTTCGATCTTCAGATTTTCGTGGCCTCCGGCGGCGAGTTTTTGGCCTATACGGCGGCCTATATGCTCGTGAACCTGATGATGCAGAACTATCTCTACGGCAGCTTCCGCTGGCCGTGGATTTCGGAACTCTACGAATATGTGCAGACGGTCCACCTTTTGCCCGCCGTCGTTTCGGTGATCTTCAATCCGGGCAAGCCGACCTTCAAGGTGACGGCGAAGGACGAATCCATTGCCGAGGCGCGGCTGTCGGAGATCAGCCGGCCGTTCTTCGTCATTTTCGCACTTCTGCTGGTGGCGATGGCCTTTGCCATCTGGCGCATCTATGCCGAGCCATACAAGGCCGACGTCACGCTCGTCGTCGGCGGCTGGAACCTGCTCAACCTCATCTTTGCGGGCTGCGCGCTTGGCGTCGTCTCTGAGCGTGGCGAAAAATCAGCGTCGCGGCGCATCACCGTCAAGCGGCGCTGCGAGGTCAAGCTCGAGGGTAGCGACGTCTGGGTGCCGGCCTCCATCGACAACGTGTCGGTGCATGGCCTGCTGATCAATCTTTTCGACAGCACCACTGCGATCGAAAAGAACACGACGGCGATCGTGAAGGTGAAGCCGCATAGCGAGGGCGTGCCGGAAACCATGCCCATCAATGTGGTCCGAACGTCCCGCAGCGATGGTTTCGTTTCGATAGGCTGCACATTCTCGCCGCAGCGGGCAATCGATCACCGCCTGATCGCCGACCTGATCTTTGCCAATTCCGAACAATGGAGCGAGTTCCAGCGCGTCCGCCGCAAGAACCCCGGCCTTATCAGAGGCACGGCGATCTTCCTGGCGATATCGCTGTACCAGACGCAGCGCGGCGCACGTTTTATCTGGTCAAGGCGCTGCGCCCCGCCTCCAAAACCGTCAAGCCTGCCGGAGTTGTGAAATGACCGGCGGTAAAACCATCAGGAGTTCACTGACAGCGCTGATGTGGGGTGTCGTCGCAACCGGGGCGATGGCGCAGTCCTCACCCTTCGACATGTCGCCGGAGCGGCCCGCACAGACAGCCCCCGCACCGGTGCCGCCGCTTGCCCCGGCTGTACCGCGCCAGCCGCAGCCAGCCCAGCCCCCAGCGTTCCAGCTACCAGTGGGCCAGCCATCAGCGTCCCAACCCCCGGTGGGCCAGCCTCCCGTGGTAATGCAGCCCGCCCCTGCGCCGCAGCCGCCGCTTCGGCCGACGCCACCCGTGGCCATGCCCTCGCCGCAGGCTGAGGGGAGAGCCGCACCCGTTCAGGCCTCGTCACCGGCAGCCGATAGCCGCCGCCGTTATATCCTGCCCTACGAAAAGCTCAGCCTTGCCGGTGAAATAGACGCGCGGCAGTGGAGCATTTATCTGACGCCAGAGCAGGTGAATGCCGCCGTTTCACTGAATATCGGCTATCAGAACGCCATCGTGGTCGCGCCGGAAAACTCGAATTTCGAGGTCAAACTCAACAATGTTCCGCTGGACGCGGGGCGCATCGAAGCGCCCGACAGCGAGGGCAATGTTTCCTTGAAAATTCCGCCCGGCGTCCTGCAGGTGGGCGCGAATATCGTGACGCTTGGCGTGCAGCAGCGCCACAGAACCGATTGTACGATCCAGTCCACCTATGATCTGTGGACCGATGTCAATCCGGCCAACACCTATATCGGCTTTAATGCCGATGTCGCGGGCAACTTCTCCAATATCGACGACATTCAGGCAACCGGACCGGACGCGAAGGCGGCAACGTCGATTGAGATCGTTGCACCTGCGCTCGGCAATCCGGCCTTTGCGGATTCGCTCCTGCGCCTTTCGCAGGCGCTGGCGCTGCGAACCGAGATGCCGAACCAGACGATCCGTTTCGTCGCAGCCCCGTCTGCCGAACGCAAGGCGGGAACGCTCGTTGTTCTCGTCGGCACCGCACGCGAGATTGCCGGCATCACCGGCGCAGTACCGCCGGAGGCATCGGCGGGCGCTTTTGCCGGCTTCGACAGCAAGGCGCCGGGTGGCCTCTCGCCGCTCTTCGTCAGCGGCCCCACCCCGCAGGCGGTGCAGGCGGCGATAGAGACGCTGTTTTCCTCGATCTCGCGCACGCCCGGCACCCAGCGAACGACCTTTTCGACCCGCAGCTGGCATGCGCCGGATGTGCCGCTCGTCATGTCGGACCGCCGCATCGCGCTTTCCGAACTTGGGCTGGAGAGCAGCGAGTTTGCCGGACGGCGTTTCCGCAACGAATTCTACGTCGGCATGCCCGCCGATTTTTATGCGTCGGCCTATGGCGAGGCGGCCATGCTGCTCGATGCCGCCTATTCGTCGCAGGTGCTGCCGGGTAGCCATATCGATATCTATGTCAATGACGAGATCGCCTCGACCGTGCCGATCTCCAATAATGGCGGCGGTATTTTCCGGCATCTGCCCATCAAGGTGACGATGCGCCATTTCAAGCCGGGGCCGAACAAGGTCACGATCGAGGCCGTGTTGATGACGGCGCAGGATCAGGCCTGTGCGCCGGGAGCACCGGCCAGCACGACGCCGCGTTTTGCCCTGTTCGACACATCGGAAATCCATATTCCTGACTACGCGCAGATCGGCCGCAAGCCGGATCTCGCCGCGATGGCGGGTGCCGGACAGCCCTACAGGTTTGGCGCAAATCCCGTCGCGCTGTCGCTTGACCGTTTCGATACCGACACCATGTCGGCGGCAGCGACCTTGGTCAGCCGGCTGGCAAATGCCGCCGGGCATCCGATCAATGTCGAGACCGTCGCCTCGCCGCTGGTGATCGGCGACCGTGACGCCCTGTTCGTCGGAACGATCTCGCAATTCCCGCAGTCGCTGATCAGCCAGTTCAATCTCGTCCCTTCCAGCCAGATATCCTGGAAAATGGGAACCGGGGTTCAGCCGCCCGCGCAGAACAGCGACACGCTTTTTAATGACTGGCGGGAGCGGGTGGATGGCGGCATCTGGCAGGGGCAGGTGTCCTCCTTTGAGGAGTGGATGAAGCGGAATTTCGATCTGAGTTCTGAAACGCTGCGTTTCCTGCCAGCAGCCGAGCAGCCCTACGCGCCGCCCAGCAATGCCTCCTTCATGCTGGTGCAGGGTCTCAGCCCTTCCGGCGAAGGGGTCTGGACGCTGGCGACCGCCCCGACATCGGCGGAGCTTCGGGACGGCATGTCTTCGATAGCGCGCGAAAACCACTGGCGCGATGTCACGGGACGGGTCGCGGCCTACGATTCCGGCGCCGAAAAGATCGAAACGGTTGAGGTGGAACAGCCGTATTTCTATGTCACGCGGGCATTTTCGCTCTCGAACTGGAGGCTGATTGCCGCCAACTGGCTGTCCTCCAATGTTCTTTCCTATTCGCTGGCCTTCATCGGCTTCGTGTCGCTTCTGGGCTTTGCCACCTTCTTGATGCTGCGCATGATGGGGCGACACCGATGAAGCCTGGTATTTCAAGACTTGCCGGAATTTTATGCTTGTCGCTGATGGCGCTGATCTCAAGCCTCTCCATTGGCCGTGCCGCATCGGTCGCGCCGGAGGCATGGTCGGCCTATAAAAGCGCGTTCCTCGATCCCGGCGGACGGATCATCGATACCGGCAACGGCAATATCAGCCACAGCGAAGGCCAGGGTTACGGCATGTGGCTGGCCGTTCTTTCCGAGAACCTCGCCGATTTCGAGCTGATATGGAGTTTTACCCGCACCGAACTGCTGGTGCGCGACGACGGTCTTTCCGCCTGGAAATGGGACCCACGTACCAGACCGCATGTGACCGACATCAACAACGCCACTGACGGTGATATTCTGATCGCCTATGCGCTGGCGCTGGCTGCCGGGCAGTGGAACCGTCAGGATTATGCCGAGGCATCGGCGGCCATCGCATCCGCCGTTCTCAAGAAGACCGTCGTGCAGCGCGGCGGGCGAACGCTGCTTTTGCCGGCCGCCAGCGGCTTTGGCGAGGTTGAGCGGGCCGACGGCCCGGTGGTCAATCCCTCCTATCTGATTTTCGAGGCGTTTCCGGTCCTCAATCTCGTCGCGCCGTCGCCGCTCTGGAAAGCGCTCGCCGACGATGGCGTGGCGCAGATCGGCACATTTGCTTTCAGCGACAGGAAACTGCCCGCCGACTGGGTGTCGATGAAGACGAAACCGCAGCCGGCATCGGCGTTTCCACCCGAGTTCGGGTACAATGCGGTGCGGATTCCGCTTTATCTTGCAAGGGCGAAAATGGGTTCGCCGGAGCTGCTTACCCGCCTGAAGAACGGCATGACGCTGGAAAGCGGTGCTGCGGGCACCTTCGATCTGAAGAGCGGGGCGGTCAAGGACGTGCTGTCGGATCCCGGCTATCGCATCATTCCGGCGCTGGCAGCCTGCGCCGGTGGCGGCGCGGCCGTTCCCGCCGAACTGAAAGTTTTTCAGCCAACGCTTTATTATCCTTCTACATTACATCTTCTGGCACTGTCGTTTCTGGCAAGGAATAACGGGGAATGCCGATGAACAAGTCTCTGTCTACCTCGGCTCTCATCCTGGTTCTGATCGGGCTCGTTGCCTTCCACTGGCGCGACACCATTCTCGGGCGCGTATCGGACATGCAAACTTCGGCGGTTGGCGACAACCGTGCGGCGCAGCGCGTTTCGCAAGGGGCAGCCAATCCGGCCCAGATCAACGCTTTCCTTAAAAATCGCGAGATGGCGCAGCTGACCGAACCCGCAACGCCAGCCGTGACGGTGCCGGCGACGGCCTCTCAGCCGCCGGTGACGCAGACACAGACGGATGGACAACTATCGCCGCCGCAGATGGCGCAGGCGCCCGCACGCCGTGAGGCCCAACCGGCGTCATCAGATATGCCCGAGGTCGATCTCAGCGCGCTGCGCTATTTCGCGGCCAAGGGCGACACCCAGCGCCTCCAGGCCGAAATCGCCCGGTTGCGCACGCTTTATCCGAACTGGACGCCGCCTGCCGATCCGCTCGCCATTCCCGAGAACGGCGATGCCCGGCTCGATGCCATGTGGCAGCTTTATAGCGATGGCCGTTACGCCGAGGTCAGAAAAGCGATCGCGGACCGCCAGCAGGCGGAGCCCGGCTGGCAGCCACCCGACAATCTGACCGGCATGCTTTCCCTTGCCGAGGCCCGCCAGCGGCTCATCAACGCTTCCGATCTCAAGCAATATGCGACTGTTGTGGATGCGGCCGCCAGCAATCCCGGCCTGCTGACCTGCAGCGAGGTGGATGTCCTCTGGCGCGTTGCCGATGCGTTTGCCAATACCGACCGGATGGGACGGGCGCGCGACGCCTATCTCTACATTCTCAACAATTGCACGACGCCAAGCGACAGGCTCGCCACGGTGCAGAAGGCATCCGCGCTGTTGCCGGCGGAGATGATCGGCGACCTGCTGGCCAAGGAGAGGCCCAACGCGGATGGCCAGCTGGAATTCGAGCCGGTCAAGAACGATCTCGCCCGCCAGTTCGTGGCAAAGGCAGGCGAGAAGGAGGGGATTTCCGTTCCTTCCGCTTATGTGATGCGGCTTGAAAGGCTTGCCGAGACCGACAAGCTCGCCAGCGACGCCCTGCTGCTTGGCTGGTACAATATCCGCCAGAAGAACATGGTGGAGGCGGAAAAGTGGTTTCGCAAGGCGCGTGAGGAAGAAGACAGCGCGTCTGCCTCGCAAGGGTTGGCGCTGGCGTTGATCGATCGCAACGAGCCGCGTGAAGCCGAGGACGTCATGTACAAGTGGCGCACGGCTTCCGACGATGCGCTTTCGACTTATCTCGCAGCAACCGCCAATCTTCTGGCGCTTGAGCCGCCGGTGGTCCTGCCGCCCGATGTGCTGCAACGCATCGCCGCCGAAACCGTATCCCGCAAGGATGCGGCGACCGCGCAGCAGTTCGGCTGGTATTCGCTCGCCTTCCGGCAGACACCGCTTGCCTTGCAATGGTTCAGCACCGCACTTGGCTGGAAACCCGATGATGAGCCGTCGGCCTATGGCATGGCGGTCAGCTATCACGATCTGCGCAACCTTGCCGGCCTGCGCGGCATCCAGCAACAATGGGCAAGCCGCTCGCAGCGCATCGCCGATGTGGGAACGGCACGCATGGTGGACCAGTCCGGGCAGCCGCTAGCGCCTGTGAATGCGCAGTCTGTCACCGCAGCTTCCCAGCCAACAGCGCCCGCGCCCTATGCCCCGCAGCCGGAGACAATGGTGGCTTACAGCCAGCCAGCCGTCCAGCAGCCCGCGCCCGAACCCGCGCGCAAGCAGGCGCGTCTGCCAGCGCAGACGCAGAGGAACACCAGCGCCGCGCCGCGCTCACGCTCCTGCGCGGTCTATCCGGATCCGCAGCGGCTGCCAGCGCAGCAGGCGCTTGATCTCGGCTGGTGCCTGATGGAAACCAACCGGCCGGCGGAAGCCCAGAAGGCTTTCGAAGCCGCTATTGCCGGTGGTCAGTCGACGGTTAAAAGCGATGCGGCCTATGGCCAGAGCCTTGCCTATCTGCGCATGGGGCTGACGGATCATGCCGCTGTCTCGGCGACGAAATCGCAGATGGACCGCCCACGGGCAACGGAATTGCAGGTCTCGATCCTGGCAGACAGGGCGGTTTCAGCCTTCCAGTCGAAACGGTATGCGGAAACGCTTCTCTTGCTCGACCAGCGGGCGCGGCTTGCCGATGAGCGTACCGATCTGATGGTGTTGCGCGGTTATTCCTACCTTGCCATGAACCGCTACGCCGACGCTGCACAGATTTTCGAAAGCCTGACGTCCATCGGCGACAAGGAAGGCATCCGGGGACTGGCTGCCGTCCGTGCCGCCCGGCCGAGCAAAGGCCCGCAGGGCGGCTGATGCCGGCGGGCAAAGAGCGCCCGCTGCTTATCCCGCGTCCGTAAGGTTGCGAATGATGCGCATGAAGATGCGTGCGCCGATATCGATCAGCCCATCCGGAAAGTCGTAATCGGGATTGTGCAGGTTGGGATAGTCCCTGCCTGCACCCAAGAAGAACATGGCCGATGACGAGACGGCGCGGAAGCGGCCGAAATCCTCGGAGGCCCGCATGGGCAGACCTTCGGAGCCGTGGGGAATTTTCTCCTCAGTCAGCGCCCGCAGGATATGGCCGACAGCCTCCGGCGCATTTTCGCAATGCAGGAAAATATCGTCATAGGCGATATCGAGCCTCAGCTTCTGTTCTTCGGCCACCGTTTTTGCCAGCGCTTCCGCATCCGCGCAGAGTTTTTCCATCCGGTCGTCGGTCAGTGTCCGCAGCGTCGCCCAGATTTCCGCGTCGGCCGGGGAAATGCCGAAGGCCGCTTCGCCCATCACGGCATGGGTGATGGTGACCATCGAAAAATCGGGTTGCGGCGGAAAGCCGGAGCCGAGATCGGTCAAGGCCGGCATCAGTTCTGCTATCGCCCGCATAGGCGAGACGCCATGCTCCGGCGAGGAGGCATGTGCGGTCTTGCCAGAGAGGCGGATTTTGATGCCGCGCGATGCGCAGTTGACCGGCCCTTCTGCCACGCTGACATGGCCGAACGGCAGGCCGGGAAGATTGTGGAGGGAGAAGGAATAATCCGGCTTTATCTCGCCAAAGCGCGGATCGGCGATGACGGCTGCTGCCCCCGCACCCGTCTCTTCCGCCGGTTGGTAAAGCAGGATGACGCTGCCGGTTTCGGGCCGCTTGCGCGAAAGTCCGAGTGCCAGCGCCGTCAGAATAGTGGAATGGCCGTCATGGCCGCAAAGATGACCCTTGCCGTCAGTCCCGGAACGATATTCGGCCTCACTTTTTTCCTGAATGGGCAGCGCGTCGAGTTCCGAGCGGATGAGGATGACCGGACCACTTTTGCCGCTGTCGTAGATAGCAGCCACGCCATGACCGCCCAGATCGGTGAAAATCCGATCGGGCTTTGCCTGTTCCAGAAAATCGCTGATACGCCGCGCCGTTTCCTTCTCCTCGCCCGAAATTTCCGGATGGCGGTGAAGATCGTGGCGCAGCTCGATGAGGTCGAGCATATCCTTGTTGGTCAGAAACATAAAAACCCTTGCAAGTCGTCCGGCCGATTTTTTCCTGCCGCAACTTACAGGTCATGACGGTCAATGCAAAACCTTTGGCGGCTGCCAGCGCTTGCCCGCCGTTTTTGGCTTGGCACCTATCGGGATGACATCGGTTGGCAGCGGAACTCTCGCCTTTGCCCGTTCCAGCCGGGCAAGGGCCGCACGCGCCTTTTCGGCATATTCCAGATGCGTCGCGTCGTCCGAATGGTAGTGCTGCAACCTTTCGAGGATTTCGGCGCCTTCCATGGTTCTTTCGGCGGCAATCAGCGCCACGGCGCATTTGTAGAGCGCCTCGCGGTGGAAGGGCGCGCGATTGGTCACCTGACGGAATGCTTCGGATGCCTCGTGATATTGCTGTTGCGCCAACCGCGCTTCGCCGATGCGCATCCACAGCAGGACCGGGTCCTGACCGCTGCCGAGAAGACCAAGGAAAGCGATTTCCGCTTCCCGGAATTCGCCCCGGTCGAAGGTCAGATTGGCAAGCCCGAATCGCGCCCCAAGGTGATCGGGCGCTGACGCCAGCACCTGGGTAAAGGCGATGTTGGCGGCCGGCTTCTTGCCCGTCTTGTAAAGCTTGAGGCCCTCTTCGTAGACGAAGCGTATGCTGCGCGGGTGGAGCTTACCGCCGAGATTGTCGCCGGAGCGGGTGCGGAACAGCGTGCAGCTTGTCTTGTGCTCCTCCGGGCCGAAGACATATTTGTACGGCTCGTTGCCGCGCAGGAAATCATAGCTCTTCAAACCCTGTTCGATCGCCCGGCGGATGCAGTGTCCGTGCAGCACGAGGCCGGGCGAGGGGGTCTTCCAGTTCTCGTCGCGGCCGGTGATGTAGAACAATACCGACTTTTTCTGCCGGTCGATGATGTTGGCAAGGGCGCCGAGCGGCTGGTCGCCGAACCACAGGACCGGCACTTCCAGATCGCCGCGAATATGGACATCCATCAGCATCTGCCGTGTTGCGCCGATCAACAGTTCGGCGCGCTCCTTGCCCTTGTGGGGCGCCCAGCGGATGCGCCAGAAATCGAACAGGATATCCATGTCCCGCTTGATCGTTTCCCGCGTTGCAAAGGTGATGCGGTATTCGTCGCCACTGTCGATCTTCCTCATGAAACGCCGAAGCTTTTGCCGCGACTGGCTGCTCATATGGCTGTCGAGATAGCGGTCGAAGGTGTCCGGCAGGGCGACGACAGGGCAGATGCAATTGTTGATGTTGTACTTGTTGGTCGGCGTGTTGTCGCGAAACATCAGGAGCGGCCCCTGAAGCGCGCGGATCATCGCGTCGCGCCGCTCCGGCGGGCCACAGAGATAGTCGAGCTTGAGTGCCGTCCAGTTCTGCTGCCGGATATAGGAGCAGAAACCGGCAACGGCATTGTTTTCATAGTTCGGCAGGGTGATGAAGCCGGTGTAATCCGCCGCCGCATTGCCGGCCATGACGATGCTGTCGTGGAAGCGTCCGGTTTTCTTGTCCGGTTCGGTGACGAGGCGCAGCGGGAAAAATGCCACATAGGGCGAGCCTTCGCGCCGTTCCCTGAGAGCCAGGATGAACCAGCGCTTGCGGCGCAGCATGTAATCCCGCAGCCAGCCCCAGGACAGGAAATGTCGGGAATGGGGATCGGCCATGAACACCGCGTCCCAGTTCTGCCGGATCGCCTCGAAGCCGGCGTCGGTGTCGATGATGTCGATACGCATTCTTGCCCCCTCCCAATACGGATCACAATGCCGGGAGGTTTCATTTTATGGGCAAATGGCTAGCTTCAAATATTCCCTTCGGGTGAAAGCCCCACATCAAATGGGATTAGCCCGTGGCGCAGCGCCCATCCGTGCGCCGCGACAAAATAGCCCTTGTCAGCGGGTCGCAGCACTCTAACATGCGGGCTGAATGCGCGGCCGGCTCAACGGTTCGCATGGCACAGGAGTTCTCTCATGGCTGTTCCTTTTATGCTTCTGACCGGTGCGAGCCGGGGAATAGGGCATGCCACCGTCAAGCTGTTTCAGGAAAAAGGCTGGAGAATCCTCACCGTATCGCGGCAACCCTTTTCGGAGGAATGCCGATGGCCGACTGCGCGCGAAAGCCATATCCAGGCCGATCTCGAGGACCTGTCTCGCATCGATGATCTGGCGGAGGAAGTGCGCTCACGTCTGCCGGAAGGAAAGCTTGCCGCACTCGTCAACAATGCCGGCATTTCGCCGAAGGGCGAAGGCGGCAGCCGCCTTGGTGTTGCCGATACCACGGCGGAAATCTGGACGCGGGTGCTGAACGTCAATCTCGTCTCGACCGCACTTCTTGCCCGCGCGCTGCTGCCCGAACTGGAGGCGGCAAAAGGCTGTATCGTCAACGTCACCTCCATTGTCGGTTCGCGGGTGCACCCTTTCGCAGGCGTAGCCTATGCCGCATCGAAGGCGGGACTTGCGGCGCTGACACGCGAGCTGGCGCATGAATTCGGCCCGCGCGGCGTACGCGCCAACGCGATTGCGCCCGGCGAAATCAATACCGCCATCCTGTCACCCGGAACCGCCGAACTGGTGGAGGCGCAGGTGCCGCTCGGGCGGCTCGGCACCACGGCAGAGGTGGCGCAGACCATCCACTTCCTCTGCTCGGAGCAATCGAGCTACATCAACGGCGCGGAAATTCTCATCAATGGCGGCCAGCACGTCTGACGCTTCAAGCCCATTCAACCGAAACGGAGCCTTTATCCCATGACCATCCTGCCGAATTCCGTCGAGGCACGCGATATCGCCTACCAGATGCATCCGAACGTCAACCTGCGCAAACTCGAGAAGACCGGCGGTCTGGTCATCGAAAGCGGAGAGGGCATCTACGTGACCGACAGCAGCGGCAAGCGCTATATCGAAGCGATGGCGGGGCTGTGGTCGGTGGCGCTCGGTTTCGGCGAAAAGCGGCTGGTGGAAGCGGCAACGAAGCAGATGGAGAAGCTGCCCTATTACCACACCTTTTCCTACAAGACGCACGGCCCCTCCGTCGATCTGGCCGAGCTGCTGATCCAGCTTGCGCCGGTGCCGATGTCGAAAGTGCATTTCACGTCATCGGGATCGGAGGCGAATGATCTTGCCGCCAAGATGGTGTGGTATCGCTCCAATGCGCTGGGCAAAAAGGACAAGAAGAAGATCATCGGCCGTATCAAGGGCTATCATGGCGTGACGATTGCCTCGGCCTCGATCACCGGCCTGCCACGCAACCATGAAAGCTTCGACCTGCCGCTGGACCGTATGCTGCACACGGCCTGCCCCTCCTATGTGCACTTCGGCAAGCAGGGTGAAAGCGAGGCGGATTTTACCGCGCGTATCCTGAAGGAACTCGAAGATCTGATCCTTCGCGAAGGCCCGGAAACCGTCGCCGCCTTCTGGGGTGAGCCGGTGATGGGTGCCGGCGGCGTTCTTCTGCCGCCTGCAGGTTATTGGGAGGGCGTGCAGGCCATCCTGAAGAAATACGACATTCTGCTTGTCGTGGACGAGGTGATCTGCGGTTTCGGCCGTACCGGCAAGATGTTCGCCTGCGAGACCTATGGGATCAAGCCTGATGTGCTCGTGGTTTCCAAGCAGATATCCTCATCCTACATGCCGCTGTCGGCGATCATCATGAATGACGATTTCTACCAGCCGATCGCCGACGAGTCCGATCGCATCGGCTCCTTCGGCCATGGTTATACCGCTTCCGGCCACCCGGTCGCGACGGCCGTCGGTCTGGAAAACCTGAAGATCATTCAGGAGCGCGATCTGGTCGGCAACGTTGCCCGGCTGGAAGGCAGGTTCCTCGATCATCTGAAGGCGCTTGCCGATCACCCGCTCATCCATTCCTCGCGCGGCGTCGGTCTTCTCGGCGCGCTGGAGGTAAAGCCGTGGGAAGGCACCAAGCCCGGCGATGCGACGCTCGCCATTGCCGCCGCGATTGAAGAGGAAGGCGTGATCACTCGCCCCATAGGCGAATCCATCTGCTTCTGCCCGCCGCTGATCATCACGGCCGAGCAGATTGACGAGCTGTTTGCCGGCGTGAAACGCGGACTGGACAAGGTTGCGGCCGCACGCGGTTGAAGACTTTACCGATTGCCTCTCCTCCGTCATGCCGGGCTGGACCCGGCATCCAGCCACGGCGCGTCTGCGCCGTGAAAGGTTCCTTTCGCGATCATGTCCGGGGTGACGGGCGTCGGACGATTCGTTCGGCCGGGCATTACCGTTTGCCCGCCCTATCCCCGGTATGCCACGAGCACTGCACCGCAGGCGATCAACGCCACGCCCAGCCAGTTGGGTCGTGACAGTATAGGGGCCAACTCTGTTCGTCGCATTCGTTCCTGCCCGATCTGGCCTACAGCATCGGCACGGCGATAAAAACCGTTTTCGACGGTTGCGAAGGCTTCAAACGATGAAAGGCCGGAACATCGATCCCGATGCGCCGGCCTTCATGCAGTAGCCTGCCCCGAGAAACCGGGACAGGCCGGGCCTTGGGAGGCCTTTATTATTCGGCGGGCTGAACTGACCCCGGAAGCTGGTCCACATCGGCGATGCCGGTGAATTCTTCTTTGCCGCTCAGCACGCGGGCAAGCTGCTCCTCATCCAGTTCACCTTCCCAGCGGGCAACAACGATGGTGGCGACCGCATTGCCGACGAAGTTGGTGAGTGCGCGGCACTCGGACATGAAGCGGTCGATGCCGAGGATGAGCGCCATGCCGGCAACCGGAACCGAGGGTACGACGGAGAGCGTTGCGGCCAGCGTGATGAAGCCGGCGCCGGTGATGCCGGCTGCACCCTTGGAGGAGAGCATCGCAACAAGCAGCAGCAGGATCTGTTCGCCGAAGGAGAGGTGGATACCGGTCGCCTGGGCGATGAACAGGGCCGCCAGCGTCATGTAGATGTTGGTGCCGTCAAGGTTGAAGGAATAACCGGTGGGGATGACGAGGCCGACGACGGAACGCTTGCAGCCGGCCTTTTCCATCTTGCTCATCAGGCCGGGCAGGGCAGCTTCGGAAGACGAGGTGCCGAGAACCAGCAGCAGTTCTTCCTTGATGTAGCGGATAAGTGCTACGATCGAGAAGCCGTTATAGCGGCAGACGGCGCCGAGGACGACGAACACGAACAGTGCGGACGTGATGTAGAAGGTGCCGATCAGCATGGCGAGGTTGGTGACGGACGAGATGCCGTATTTGCCGATGGTGAACGCCATGGCGCCGAAAGCACCGATGGGGGCGGCTTTCATCAGGATCGCGACCAGCTTGAAGATCGGATACATCATGGCATGCATGAAATCGGTGACGGGCTTGCCCTTTTCGCCGACGATGCCGAGCGCGATGCCGAACAGCACGGAGAAGAACAGCACCTGCAGAATATCACCGCTGGCGAATGCGCCGACGATGGTGGTCGGGATGATGTTCATCAGGAAGCCGGTGATGGTCTGCTCATGGGCCTTGTCGGCGTAGGTCGCGACGGCCTTGGCATCCAGCGTCGACGGATCGATGTTCATGCCGGCGCCCGGCTGTATGGTGTTGGCGACGATGAGGCCGACGATGAGCGCAAGCGTGGAGAATACCAGGAAGTAGATCATGGCCTTGCCGGCCACACGTCCAACCTTCTTCATGTCGTTCATGCCGGCGATGCCGGTTGCGACGGTGAGGAAGATGACGGGAGCGATGATCATCTTGACGAGGCGGATAAAGCCGTCGCCGAGCGGCTTCAGCTGTTCGCCGAAGGCCGGATAGAAATGACCAAGCGCGATACCGGCGATAATGGCGACCAGAACCTGAAAATACAGGTGCTTGTAGAATGGCTGCTTGGCGTGGCCTGCCGCCACGGTTGTTGTATCGATCATGTTTTTTCCTCCTCGGCCTCACCCTGCCTTGATTGGCCTCCCGGGATCGCCGTGTCGTTGACGGCTTGCGCCGATTGTGGAGTCATGTGCAATACGCATGCCAGACTTGCCTATTTGGTGTAACTGGCTGATTTAAAAAGTATTTTTTATTGATGTTCTGACGGCTCACGGGCATTTGTGCGGATATCCGGACAAAATCTCTTGCGATCTGTGCGTGAATCCGCACAATCACCGCATGACCCATGAAGAGCAGGCCTCTCATTCCCAGGCAAGACGGCGGGCGCAATGGCTGGCGTTGGCGGGCCTGTGGCTGCTCGTCAGCCTGGGCATTCTACTGGTTGCCGATGAGTTTGCCCGAACCCAGGCAATGCGGACGACAGGCCTTGAGGCTTCCACGGATGCCGAACTCAAGATCGCACTTTTGAATGTCGCGCTGGAGCGGCCGCGCGCCATTCCACTGGTTCTGTCGGGTGATCCCGACCTTGCCGCAGCACTTGACGGCGGCGGTGCGCCTGCCATTGACCGGTTGAACCGCAAGCTGGAGGGGCTGATCGAGGGCACGCAATCCTCGGTGATCTACGTGACCGGGCCGGGCGGATTGACCATCGCCTCCAGCAACTGGCGGCAGGCGGATAGCTTTGTCGGCTCCAATTATGCATTCCGGGAATATTTTCAGGCGGCGATGAAAACCGGCATGTCCGAACATTACGCGCTTGGCAATGTCAGCCGCCGGCCGGGCCTTTATATTTCCCGCCGCATCGATGCCGCCGATGGGCGGCCGCTCGGCGTCGTCATCGCCAAGGTGGAATTCAACCGTCTGGAGACGGACTGGAACATCGGCGGCAAGCCGGTCTATGTGGTCGACAGAAACGGTGTCGTGCTGATGACGAGCGTGCCGGAATGGCGCTTCAAGACCGTGGCGCCGATTGATGAGGCGCGGCGGAAAACCATTTCCGAAAGCCTGCAATTTGGCAACGAGGCGCTGACAACGTTGCCGTTCCGGGCGGCGCGGTCGTCGGGCGAAGGCGTTCCGCTCATTCATGTCGATGAGCCGGGGCGGGAGCGCGGCGATTATCTGCGGCTGGAAACGCCGGTGCCGACGACCTCATGGACACTGCATTATCTGCAACCCGTTGCACCGGCGCTGAATGCCGCCATCCGCGAAGGCAGGGTGGTGACACTGGCGACGCTGATGCCGCTGATGGCGCTTTCGGCTCTGTGGCTGTGGCGCAGGCACAAGGCGCTGCGGGAGAAGGAAGAGGAGCAGCGCGCCCGCGCGGAGCTGGAAATGAAGGTGCAGGAGCGCACCCGCGATCTCACGAAGACCCGTGACCATCTGCAGGCGGAAATCGCCCTGCATGAAAAGACGACGGGCGAGTTGCGCAACGTCCAGCACGATTTGGTGCAGGCCAACCGCCTCTCCATTCTGGGGCAGGTGGCGGCGGGCGTGGCGCATGAGATCAACCAGCCGGTGGCGACGATCCGCGCCTTTGCCGACAATGCCCGCACCCTGCTGAAACGCGACCGCATGTCGGAGGCGAACGAAAATCTCGAAAACATCGCGGCGCTGACCGAGCGCATCGGCACGATTACCGGCGACCTCAAGATATTGGCCCGCAAGGGCCGCACCGCCGCCGAGCCGGTCAGCCTGAAACTGGTGATCGAAGGCGCGGTGATGCTGTTGCGCAGCCGTTTTTCCGGGCAGATGGATGCGCTGGATATCGTGTTGCCGGATCAGGACCTGAAGGTGCTCGGCAGCCGCATCCGGCTGGAGCAAATCCTCATCAACCTTCTGCAAAACGCGCTGGAAGCCACTGAAGAGATTGATGCGGCCCGTGTCGAGGTGCGTGTGCGCGAGGAAGGCGACATGGTCGTGCTTTCGGTCAGCGACAATGGCTCGGGCATTCCCGAATCCATTCGCGCCCAGCTTTTTTCGCCCTTTAATACATCCAAGGAAAGCGGCCTTGGCCTCGGTCTCGTCATCTCCAACGATATCGCCTCCGATTATGGCGGCCGTATCGAGGTGACGAGCAGCGAGGCAGGCACGTCTTTTTCCGTATATTTGAAGCGAGCATGACATGATGGCAGGTGGAACCATATTCCTGGTGGACGACGACTCGCAGCTGCGCAAGGCGATGGTGCAGACGCTGGAACTCGACGGATTGCCGGTGATTTCCTTTTCGCGCGCCGAGCAGGCGCTTGCGGCGCTCAACGAGGATTTCGACGGCGTCGTCATCACCGATGTGCGCATGCCCGGCATGACCGGGCTTGAGTTTTTCGACCATGTCCGCAGAATCGATGTCGATCTGCCTGTGATCCTCATCACCGGCCATGGCGATGTGCCGATGGCGGTCGATGCGCTTCACAATGGCGCCTATGATTTCATCGCAAAACCCTTCCCGGCCGAACGCATGGTGGAAAGTGCGCGCCGCGCGCTGGAAAAGCGCCGCCTCGTCCTCGAAAACCGGGCGCTTCGCCGGGCGGGGGCGCAAGCCGAAGACGACCTGCCGCTGATCGGCCAGACACCCGCCATGGAACGGCTGCGCACCACGCTCCGGCACATTGCCGATACGGATGTGGACGTGCTGGTGGCGGGCGAGACGGGCAGCGGCAAGGAAGTGGTGGCTACTGCCCTTCACCGCTGGAGCAAGAAGCGCTCAAGGGGCAATTTCGTGGCGCTGAATTGCGGGGCACTGCCGGAAACGGTGATCGAAAGCGAGCTTTTCGGCCATGAGCCGGGCGCATTCACCGGGGCGCAGAAAAAGCGCGTCGGCCGCATCGAACATTCCAGTGGCGGCACGCTGTTTCTGGACGAGATCGAAAGCATGCCGCTTGCCGTGCAGGTGAAGATGCTGCGCGTTCTGGAAATGCGCGAGGTCTCGCCGCTCGGCTCCAACGAGGAGCGGCCGGTCGATATTCGTGTGGTGGCGGCGGCGAAGGTGGATCTTGGCGATCCGGCCGAGCGTGGCACCTTTCGCGAGGATCTCTATTACCGGCTGAATGTGGTCACGCTGTCGATACCGCCGCTGCGCGAACGCAAGGCGGATATTCCGCTGCTCTTTTCTCATTTCGTCACCAAGGCCGCCAACCGGTTCAACATGCCGGTGCCGCAGATCGGTGCCGGCGTTTCCCGCCGCCTGAACGACCACGATTGGCCGGGCAATGTGCGCGAACTCGGGCATTTCGCTGAAAGGGTGGTGCTGGGGCTGGAGCCGGAAGCGGTGGGAGCGCCGGTTTCGCAAACGGCAATCTCCGCTTCCGGCACCCTGCCGGAGCGGATGGATGAGATAGAAGCGCAGATCATTCGCGAGACGCTGACGCAATCGAACGGCGACGTGGCCGAAACCATCGCGACGCTCGGCATTGCCCGCAAGACCTTTTACGACAAGCTGCAACGCCACGGCATCAACCGGGCGGATTATGTGAAGAACGGTGCGGCGTAAAATGGTGCAGAGCGAGACTTATCGCGCCGGCCTAACCTCCTGATCGTCATGCTCGGGCCTGTCCCGAGCATCTGCAACCTCCTGATTTTACGAGACGTGGGTGGATGCACAAGGCCGAGGATGACGCAGAGTGGCGGCACTCACGGAAAAGCCGCAGACTTTTTCCGTCTGCGGCCTGGCCATAACGTCTACGAGTGTGCTCAATGGCCGGCGGATCAACCCGCTACGCAGAAATGGCGCTGGCCATCATAATCGGTGTAGGTGCCGGTGCGGGTGTTGAAGCTGCGGTAACGCTGCGAGCAATAGTCGTACCAGGCATTGGTCCACGGCTCGATGGTGCGATAGGTGGAACGCTGACCGTAGACGGGGCGGTTGTCATAGACTGGCTGCGGGCGATAGACCGGTGCCGGACGATAAACTGGGGCCGGCCGGTAAACCGGCTGCGGCCGTGGCTGGTACTCGCGGTAGTCAGGCTCTTCATAGACATAGCTCGGCTCGTAGCGACGCGGCGGGTCGATATAGACGCGCTCATCGTCAACCGGTGCCGGGCGGGAAAGGGCGGAACCGACGGCAACACCGGCGGCAAGGCCAAGCACGCCACCCAGAATGGCGGCATCGCGACGGTCGCGGCGGCCCCAGTCATCGGCGGATGCGCTGTTGAAGGGAACGATGGTGGCGGCGGCGACGGCGATAGCCAGAACGGTTTTAGCTGCAAAGGACGACATGGTCTTCTTCCATCCGGATGGCAGGGCGCTGCCAGTTGCAAATTCGATGGTTAAAGAAATATAGCCACCCTGCTGAACGGGCGCTGAATGAATTGTGGCGGGCTGGCGACAGCTCGCAATTCCTGTTTGCGCAGGCCGCGCTTCGCGCTAGAACTCAAGTTCAAACAGGACAATTCCATGAGCCTTGCCCATATAACCGTCAATTCCGATTCATCCCACGAAGACCGTGCCCAGGCCATTCGAGACACGCTGCGCGACGCCATTGTCGACCGGCGGCTTGCACCGGGAACGAAGCTTTCGGAATCGGAAGTGGGAACGCTGTTCGATGTCAGTCGCACGGTGGTGCGTGCGGCGCTGCAGATGCTGGCTTACGAAGGGCTGGTCAAGGCCGAACGCAATCGTGGCGCCTTCGTCTCCAACCCCACGCCGGACGAGGCGCGGCAGGTCTTTGCATCGCGCCGGCTGATCGAACCCGGCGTTCTGGACGCCGCAATCGAAAAGATCACGCCTGCGGCAGTCAAGCAGCTGAGAGAACATCTGGTTCAGGAAAGCCGCCACCAGCATGAGCGCGGGCCAACAGCCAGACGCGCGGAAATCAAGGCGTCAGGTGATTTCCACCTGATGCTCGCCTCGCTTGCCGGCAATGCCATCCTCGAGAAATTTATGGACGAACTGGTCGCCCGCTCGTCGCTGGTCATTGCGCTCTATGGGCGTTCGGGCGTTTCAAGCTGCGGCCACAACGATCATGCCAACCTGCTCGATGCGCTGGAGGCGAAGGATGCGGCAAAGGCGCGTGCGCTGATGTTGCAGCACCTCGATCACATCGAGTCCGATCTCGACCTTCGCATGAAAGAGGGTCTGGCGCTGAAGGATGCACTGGCCCTTTGAAAGCCATCCCCGCCTTAGAGCTTTCCAGTCAAAGTGCGTCGCGGTTTTGCATCAGGAAAATGCCTAAAAACAAAGAGTTAGAGCACGTCAAACGATTCCGTTTAAACGGGACGTGCTCTAGCGACGGGGATAAGCGTGCTGTCGTATCTCAGGCTGCGTAACGGCTGAGTGCCAGATCGTGCGTGTCTATCTCCGGCTTATTGCCGCTGATGAGATCGGCAAGCACACGGGCCGAGCCGCAGGACATGGTCCAGCCAAGCGTGCCGTGGCCGGTGTTGAGATAGAGATTGCTGTAGCGGGTGGCACCGATGACAGGCGTGCCATCAGGCGTCATCGGGCGCAGGCCGCACCAGAATTTCGCCTGGCTCTGGTCACCCGCGCCGCCGAACAGGTCTTCCACGGAATGGGCCAGCGTTTCCTGTCTTGCCGCCGGCAAATCCTTGTTGAAACCGGCGATTTCCGCCATGCCGCCAGCGCGGATGCGCGAGCCGAGACGGGTGATGGCCACCTTGAATGTCTCGTCCATGACGGTCGAGACCGGTGCGCGCTCCTCTTTCACGATCGGAACCGTGATGGAGTAGCCCTTGACCGGATAGACCGGCAGATCAAGGCCGAGCTGGCGCACGAATTGTGGAGAATAGCTGCCGAGGGCGGCGACGAAAATATCGGCCTCCACCAGCCCCTTGGTGGTCTCCACGGCCTTGATGCGGCCTGCCTCCACGATGGGGCGCATGATGCCCGTATCGTAGATGAAGGTCACGCCCGCCTCTTCTGCCATGCGCGCGAGTTCGGTGGTGAACACGAAGCAGTCACCGGTCTCGTCGCCGGGCAGGCGCAGGCCGCCGACGATCTTTTCCTTGGCAGGAGAAAGGCCGGGTTCGATGGCGGCACAGCCGTTCCGGTCGAGAATTTCGAACGGCACGCCGCCGGCTTTCAGTACGTCCACATCCTTGCCGATGGCGTCGAACTGTTTCTGGGTGCGGAATACTTCCAGCGTGCCCTGCATGCGCTGGTCGTATTCAATGCCGGTTTCTTCGCGCAGCGCCATCAGGCAATCGCGGCTGTATTCGGCAATCCTGACCATGCGGCTTTTATTGATGGCATAACGCGCCGAGGTGCAATTGCGCAGCATCTGGCTCATCCAGCGCCACGCCGCCGGGTCGCTCGTCGGGCGGATGATCAGCGGCGCATGTTTCATGAAAAGCCATTTCATCGCCTTCATCGGAATGCCGGGGGCGGCCCATGGCGAGGAATAGCCGGGGGAAACCTCACCGGCATTGGCAAAGCTGGTTTCGAGTGCTGCGGCCGGCTGGCGGTCGATCACCGTCACCTTGTGTCCGACTTTGGCCAGATACCAGGCGGAGGTCACGCCGACGACGCCGGCTCCGAGGATAGTGACGTTCATGATCGTCTCACTTATGGCTGACAGATGTTGAAGCGACTGCCGGGATTTCGCCCGGCTGAATATAGGTGCGGCGGTAACGGCGTCCGAGGCCGGTCAGGATTTCATAGGCGATCGTGCCCGCGTCCTCGGCAATGTCTTCCAGCGTCTGGTCCGGCCCGATCATCTGCACGAGACTGCCCTGCGTCAATGACCCTTCGGGCAGTGCGGATATGTCGAGAATGATGCTGTCCATCGAAACGCGACCCGCAATGGCTAAGCGAACGCCATTATACCATGCCGCGCCGCGATTGCTGAGCGATCGCGGCAGGCCATCGGCATAACCAGCCGCAATCGTCGCAAGGCGTGTCGGGCCAGCCGCTTCGAAAGAGCCGCCGTAACCGACCAGAGAGCCGGCGGGAACGGTGCGCGTCTGGATGACGGCGACGTCAAGACGGACGACCGGCTTCATCGGGTTGGGACGGGTCACGGACGGCGCGCCGCCATAAAGGGCGATACCGGGGCGTAGCAGAGCGTTATGATAGTCATTTCCCAGAAAGATGCCGCCGGAATTGGAAAAGCAGACGGGCACATCGGGAAAAGCGATGGCGGCCTTGCGCATCACGCAAAGCTGGGCGGCGTTGGAAAGGTGTTCCGGCTCGTCGGCGCAGGCGAGGTGGCTCATCACAAAGGCGACGTCGATACCATCGAGCAGTTCCGGCCGGGAGGCGAGAACATCAAGTTCATCAGGAGAAAGGCCGAGACGGCACATGCCGGTGTCGATCTGCACTGCGGCGATGTGCGGCTTGCCAAGCCTCCTGGCATGGGCCGCCCATTGGGCGATCTGCGCCAGCGAGTTCAGAACCGGGGTAACGGCCATGGCGGCGCAGGAGGTCTCGTTGCCGGGCTGAAGACCGTTGAGGACGAAAATATTCGCTTCAGCCGAAAGCCGCAGCCGCAGCGCCAGCGCCTCATCGATATGGGCAACGAAGAAATTGCGGCAGCCCGCGTCAAACAGCACCTGGGAGACGATCTCAGCACCGAGGCCATAGGCGTCGGCCTTGACGACAGCTGCCGTCTGCGCTGTCGGGGCCATGGCCGCAAGCGTCAGATAATTGTCGCGCAATGCGCCAAGATCGATGGTCAGATGGCCGCTTGCACCACCCGCTGCCTGCTGGCGGCTGATCTGCATGTCCATGGTCGTTCACCCTCATTTTTATCCCATGAGAGTATTGCAACGATTATCGAATTTCTTGGCTATTGTTCGAAGAAAATGCGATAAAAATCCAGTCTACGCAACTTTCATTGCCATATTGGAATTTTCTATGTCGTCGCTCGATGCAACAGATCGCCACATCATCCGCCTGCTCCGGCTCAATGCCCGCATCAGCAACGCCAAGCTCGCCGCAGAAGTCGGCCTTTCGGCCTCCGCCTGCCTTCGCCGGGTCGATATTCTTGAGCGGGAGGGCATCATCCGGGGTTATACGGCGCTGACCAGCGGCCTTGCCGGCGGTGAGGTGATCTCGGTCATCGTGCAGATCACGCTCGACCGCCAGACCGAGGATTTTCTCAACCGGTTTGAGAATGCCGTGCGGCGTTATCCGGAAATCCGCGAATGTTACCTGATGACCGGCGGATCGGATTATTTCCTGCGCTGCGAGGCGGAAAGTGCGGGTGATTTCGAGCGAATCCACAAGGAGATTTTGTCGAAGCTGCCGGGGGTTTCGCGGATTCATTCGAGTTTTGCGATCAGGAATGTGCTGGCGACGCCGAAGGCGCGGTAGCGTGGGATTTGGGGCATTAGCTTGCGGCGGAATGTGGGTTTCACCCCCCTCTGTCCTGCCGGACATCTCCCCCTCAAGGGGGGAGATCGGGTGGGGCTTCTGCCTCAGTCCCTCTCAATGCGAGATACGTCGCTTATTGGATGGTGAGTACGCCGCTTGTCGATCTCCCCCCTTGAGGGGGAGATGTCCGGCAGGACAGAGGGGGGTAAGCCCCACACTCCACGCCACCGATCCTCACCCCCACCACCGATAAAAATGGTGCACCGGCCCGCGACCCTGCCCAACGACAAGCCCCCGGCCAGCGCCAAGCGCGCCATTCAGATACTCCTTCGCAAGCCCCACCGCCTCGCGCAATTCGCTACCCCTGGCAAGATGCGCCGTAATCGCCGCCGCCAGCGTGCAGCCGGTGCCGTGGTCGTTTTTTGTCTCCACCCGTGGCGCGGAAAGCGTCTGCATGGTGCCATCAGCGAAGAGATAGTCCGTGCTTTCCGGTCCGTCGCCGTGTCCGCCTTTGATGAGCACCGCTTTTGCGCCCGACGTCAGGATTATTTCTGCCTGGCGGGTGATGTCCTTCTCTGTGGCCGCAATCGGCAGGCCGGTCAGAAGCGCTGCCTCGGGCAGGTTCGGCGTGACGATGGTGGCGAGCGGTAGCAGGTCGCGTCGCAAGGTCTCGATTGCATCCGCATGCAACAGGCGGTCGCCGGAGGTTGCAACCATCACCGGATCGAGCACCACCGGCTGGGGTTGCTGGCGAAGCCTTGCGGCGATGGCCGCGATGGTTTCGATCCGCGATACCATGCCGATCTTCACCGCATTGATGGCGAGATCGGAAAAAACCGCGTCCATCTGCGCAACGATGGTGGCGACGGAAATATCCTCCACGGCCGTCACGCCCTGGGTGTTTTGGGCGGTGATGGCGGTGATGACGCTGGCGGCATAGGCGCCGAGAGCCGAGAACGTCTTGATGTCCGCCTGAATACCCGCGCCGCCGCCGCTGTCGGAGCCGGCAATGGTCAATGCGATTGCTGTCATGGCCGTCTCGCTTTCAGCGCTGCGTCAACTGCCGCGCGGAAGTCGCTGGTTGCGCTGATAATATCACCCGCGCGGAAGATGGCGGAAATGACCGCGACGCCATCCGCACCGGCGGCGATGACCTGCGGCACGCGGGCAAGATCGATACCGGCGATGGCGCCGACCGGCATGCCCGGCTGCAATTTGTGCAACAGCGCGCGAAGCGTCGTAAAACCATCGATACCGACTGGCTTGTCGGGATTGACCTTGGAAACCGTCTCGAACACGCCGCCAATGCAGGCATAATCGACGGGCATCGAGGCCGCCCGCTCGGCATCGGTGCGGTTCTTGACGGTGAGGCCGATGATCGCCTTTTCTCCGAGGATACGTCTGGCGGTTTCGGCATCCATGTCATCGGCGCCCAGATGCACCCCGTCGGCGCCGGAGGCGAGCGCGACATCCACCCGGTCGTTGATCACAAGCGGTACGCCGGTGCCAGCGATGGCCACGCGAATATCGCGCGCGGTTTCGATCATCTCCCGCGTGGAGGCGTGTTTGTCGCGATATTGCAGGATGGTCGCGCCGTGAAGTGCGGCCGCCAGAGCAAGCTCGGCCAAGGGCGCGACATCGCCGAGGCTCGCATCGACCAGCGCGTTGAGACGGTAATCAACCTTGTTCATGCTCAATCCTTGCATGGTTTATGATGTCTTCGCCGGAAATTTCGGACAGCGCATCCAGAAATGCCGGCTCGAACGTGCCGGGACCTCTGGCGTTTTTCGCGGCCAGCTCGGCTGCGACACCCGTGATGGCAAGCGCAGAGGCCGCAGCCGTCAGCGCGTCCTTTTCCACCGCCATGAAGGCGGCGATGACACCGCCGGAGAGGCAACCCGTGCCAGTCACCTTCGCCATCCACGGGTGACCGTTGACGATCCTGACGCTGCGGGTTGCATCGCGCAGGTTGTCGACCGGTCCGGTCTCGATCCTGATGGCGTTGGCAACAGCACCGATCAGGCCCATCTCGGCGCTGTTGCCGCGCACGATGGTGGGGCCAAGCGCAATCAAGTCACGCGCAAATGCCAACCGCGATGGCGAATAGTCGCAATGCACGGGGTCGAGAATCCACGGCTTGCCTGCCGCGCGGGCAATCTCGACAGCAAACCGGATGACTTTGCGGCGGTCGGCGTCGAGCGTGCCGAGATTGATCGTCACCGCATCGGCTTTCGTGACGAAAGCGCCGATTTCTTCAAGCGAGGTGGTCATCGAAGGAATGCCGCCGACAACGGAGATGCCGTCGGCAGTGAATTTCTGCACCACTGTATTCATCAGGCAATGCACGCGCGGGCGCGTCTGCCTCACCCTTTCGAGGATTTCCGCAGCCTTTGCCGCAGTCGGAAAACTGTTTGCCATGGTTATTGCAGCTCCACGGCAATGTCTTCCACTGCCGGCGCCTGCTTGATCAGCTGCATCTCCTGCATGAAGGCGCCGAAGCGGGTGTAGCGGCTGCGGTCGAGTGCGGCCGGGCGCTTGGCGAAACGCGGCAGCGTGTCGAAAAACGCCTGTTTGTTCAGCGCATCGTCAAGGTTCGGATAGGCCTTGATGAAAAGCTGCCATGCCTCCTGCGGATGGTTGGTGATGAAGATTGCGGCCTGCTCGACGGCGAAGAGAAAGCGCGGCAGGCGGCTGTCTTTCACGAGATCGCGATGGGTGACGAAGATCAGCTCGTCATAGGCGGGCACGCCATGTTCCTCGGGGAAAAACGAGCGGCCCTCGTGGCCCTCGAGCTTCATCTGCGTCAGTTCGAAATTGCGGAAACCGCCAAGCGTGGCATCCACCTTGCCGGCGATCAGCGACGGCGAGAGCGAGAAATTGACGTTGACCAGTTCCACATCGTCTTTCGTCAGGCCTTCCTTCTCCAGCATGCGCTTCAGCATCGCATCCTCGAAACCGGAAACCGAGAAGCCGACCTTCTTGCCCTTCAGGTCCTTCAGGCTCTTGATCGGGCCATCGGCAAGAACGGTGACGGTGTTGAGCGGCGTTTCGACCAGCGTGCCGAAGCGAACGAGCGGCAGGCCTGCATCGTGGTCGAGATAAAGGTTCGGCTGGTAATGCACACCGATATCGGCCTGTTTTGCCGAGACCAGACGCGGCACGGCGGATGGGTCTGCGGGCGGGATCAACTCCACCTCCAGCCCGGCATCCGCAAACAGGCCACGTTCCCTGGCGATCACCATCGGCGCATGGTCCGGGTTCACAAACCATTCCAGCAAGACGGTGAGCTTGTCGGCCGCTTGCGATTGCACGGGCGCAAGCACGCTTGCTGCCGCGACGACGAGGGAAAGAAGAGTTCGTTTCATGGTGCTGAAATTCTCCGTAAATATTTGAAAGGAATGACGTTGTCTGTTTCTTTGGCCCAGGGGGCGAGGTTGGCCGTTGCCCGGTCGACGAGAAGCCGCAGCAGCACGGCCATGACGGCAAGAACGGTCATGGCGGCAAACATCGTGTCGGTCTGCATGCGGGCATTGGACTGGATCATGACGAAACCAAGCCCGGCAGACGCGCCCACCCATTCGCCGATGACAGCGCCGAGCGGGGCGAGCGGTGCCGCCACCCTCAGCCCTGATATGAGTGAGGGAAGCGCCAGCGGCACGCGCAGCCGGGTGAGGATTTGCCAGTGGCTAGCCTGCGTCAGCGAGGCGGCGTCGAGGATCGTGCGATCCGTGCGGTTGAGGCCGTCGGTGAAGGCTGAAGCGACTGGAAAGAAGATGATGATCGCCGTCATGACAACTTTCGAGGCCATGCCGAAACCGAACCAGAGCACGAGAATGGGGGCCAGCACGAAGACCGGAAACGCCTGCAACACGAGAACCATGGGCCAGACGAGGCGGCCAAAACGCGGGATGGCGGCAGTCGCAAAGGCAATGAAAATGCCGGCTGCGATACCCGTCGCAAGCCCGATGGCCATTTCACCTGATGTCACCATGGCCTGTCCGAACAGGAAGCCTGGCTGGCGCAGAAATGCAGCGGTGACATCAACCGGCGAGGGCAGGATATAGCGCGGCGGTGCAAACAGCCAGATGCACAGCTGCCAGACGATCAGAAGAAGAACGACGCCCTTCAGCGCATGGGAGGCACGCATCGGCCGGACCTCAGACGCAGCCGTACCGTCTACGCAGGACAGGAGATTTCAGCATCATTATCAGGTCTCCAGATGTGACAATCACGGAGATCCGGGCAACGCGGAGAAGAGAAAGGGCAGCACCTTAAAGCGCGACAGTTTCCGTTCCTACGCCGGCATGACCCGGATCAGGTTCAAGGGTCCGGCTCACCGCCATCTCAGCACCGTCAGATGCTCCCCTCGGAATGGGTCGGAAACTGTCGCTTTTTTAGCTTGATGTCAACGGCTCAGATGCTGCGAAGCCGTTCAAACACCTGGCGATGGCTGCTATCGGCGCGATAGAAGACCGCCGGCTGGCCGAGCGGCGCTTCGATGCTGATCTCGTGCCCGCCGAAATGCCGCTCGCCGCTCCACAAATGCACCCATTCGCCATCGCCGGGAAGGTAAAGGGTGCGTTGCGTTTCTCCGGCCTTCCAGACCGGTGCGACCAGCATGTCCGATCCGTAGAGATAGCTGTCCTGGATAGCATAGGTCTGCCGGTCGTTCTCGTAATGCAGGAAAAGCGGGCGCTGCACGGGCAGGCCGGTTTTGGCGGCTTCGGTGGAGAGCGATTTCAGATAGGGGGCGAGTGCGACATATATCGCCGTCATGCGGGCAAAATGGCCGAGAACCGTCTCGTCCTGATCGATCTGGAGATTGTCGCGCGGGCGGTTGCCCTCGTGGGTGCGCATGACAGGGGTAAAGGCGGCCATCTCCGTCCAGCGCATGATGAGTTCCGGCGTCCTGACATTGCCGAACAGGCTGGTGTAACCGCCGATATCGGAATGGTGATAGGCATTGCCGAGAAGCCCTGACGACAATGCGCCGCTCATGACGGTGACGAGGCCGTCATGGCGGGAAAAATCGACAGACTGGTCGCCGCCCCACAACAGCGGGCAATGGGCCTGCACGCCGGTGAAGCCTGCCCGCATGAAGAACAGCGCCTCGCCGGTTTTGCCGCGGCTTTCGACCGCCCTGGCGTTGACCTCGGCCCAGAGCGTGGGCCAGGCATTGTGCATCAGCTTGGCATCGACGCCGTTGGAAAGGTTGATATCGATCGGCAGATATTCGCCGAAATCGGCCATCCAGCCGGAAAGGCCGAAATCCAGCATGTTCTTGCCGATGATCTCCTCGGCAAACCACTCGGCTGCGGCCGGATTGCTGAAATCGACCACACCGCACTCGAATTCGCCAAAATCTACCAGGGCCGTCTTGCCGTCCGCGCCGGTTGCGAAATAACCGGCCGCCTCGGCTTGCGGGAAAAGCGGGCCGTCGACGCAGAGATAGGGGTTCACATAGCCCAGAAACCGAATGCCCTGATCGGCAAGCTCGGCAATCTTCTGACGCAGATGCGGATAACGCGTCTCATTGGCCTGCCAGTCCCAGAACAGCCGGGCGCCGAAGGATGTCTGGCGAAGCCCGACCCAGTCCTCGCACCACAGGCCGGAGACTTTCGTTCCGGCGGCGCGGATTTTTTCCAGCCGGGCAAAGGAGTTGGCGCCGTCCTTTAACCCGATGATCGCGCCATTATAGACCCATTCCGGCAGTTCCGGCTGGCGGCCGAAGCGCAGCGACAGGGCGGAAACGATAGCGGTGAAAGTGTCGCCGGCGAAAAACTCGATCCGTTCGGGGATCGCCCAGATCTCGACTTCGTGGAAATCGGCGTTGCGGAAATCGAAGACCGAATAGGCGCTGGTTTCCACATGCAGCGCATATTTGCGCGACGAGAGATATGTCGGCTGCGGGTAATTGGTGTTGTAATAATCGCCGCCCGCCTTGCCGCTGACATCGGCCTTGAAGGTAAGCTCCGAGGTCTTGTCGCGCCCGACGCCGGGTTCGGAAGTCCAGAGCGGAAAACGGCGGCCGCGCATGTCGAAATAGGACATCTGCTCGCCGCCGCCCCAGACATGCTCATTCGCATCCGCGACGACCCGCAGCCAGAGGCGGTTGAGGGTGTCATCAAGCGCCGTCAGGTGAATGGCGTTGCCTTGCAGCGTCAGGCGCAGGCGCGGGGCCTGTCCGGGTGCGGAGGAAAGCGTGACGCTGTCGCCACTGACTTCGGCATGGCGCAGCGCAGTTCGTTCGATGACATAGTCCTCGATATCGAAATTGCCGCGATACATATCCATCCGCTCCTTGCCGAAACCGGCAAAGAAGGCCGGGTTTTCCGGCGAATGGGAAAGGACGGTCCGGCTGTCCATCGCAAGGGTGAAGCCGTCTCTGGTCTGTTCAAATTGCATGACTTTACCTGTTTAACCCTTGAGACCGCCGGCGGTGAGGCCGGAGACGACACGTTCCTGAAAGATGACGATCAGGATCGCGACCGGCACGATGCCGACCACCAGCGCCGCCGAGATGACGGGCCAGGGGAAAGCGAACTCGCCCTGGTAAAGCTGGATGCCAACCGGCAGCGTGCGAAGTGCGGGATTGGAATTGAAGGAAAGCGCCAGCAGGAATTCGTCCCAGGCGTTTACGAAAGCGAGAATGCCGGCGGTGAAGACGCCCGGTGCGCAGAGCGGCACCACCACCTTGAACAGCGCGCCGATGCGGGTGCAGCCATCGATCATGGCGGCATTTTCCAGATCGCGCGGGATGCTCTCGAAGAAGGACACCAGCATCAGCGTGCAGACCGGCAGGGAAAGCACGGTGTAGGGCAGGATAAGGGCGGTCCAGCTGTTGAGCAGGTTGAGCGCCCGCATGATTTCGAACAGCGGCACCAGCAGCGTTACTAGCGGGAAGGTGGAAACGGCGATGATGAGCGACAGGATCAGCGCCCGGTATTTGAGGTCGAGCCGCGCCAGCGCATAGGCGGCCAGCACCGAAATCAGAATGGTGAGCGCGGTGGACAGCAGCGCCACCATGAAGCTGTTGAACAGGAAGAGGTGCAGCGGCTGGTCGGAAAAGGCCTGCATGTAATTGGCAAGCGTCGGCGCATGCGGAAACCAGGTGATCGGCTTCACCGTCAGTTCCGCTTCGGTTTTCAGCGAGGTGAACAGGATCCAGATGGCCGGAAACAGTCCGTTGACCAGCAATATCGAGGCCGCGATGAAGCGCAGCGGCTTGCCGGAGAAGAAGGAGGACAGACCGGAGGAGGTCGCAACGGTGCTCATGGGAATTAGTCCTTCGTCCGGATAATGCGGAGATAAACGGCGGTGACGCACATGGAGAGTGCAAACATCATGACTGCCAGTGCCGAACCATAACCGAGATCGAGGAAAGAAACGGTGTTCTGGTGGATATACATGGCAAGCGTAGTGGTGGATGTGCCGGGTCCGCCGCCGGTCATCATGTAAGGGATATCAAAGGTTTGCAGCGCCGTGATCGTGCGGAAGATGAGGGCGACGACGATCGAGGGCTTGAGGAGCGGCAGCGTGATCTCGAAGAATTGCCGGAGCTTGCCGGCGCCATCCACATCGGCGGCCTCATAAAGCGAGCGCGGAATGGTTTGCAGGCCTGCAAGGATCATCAGCGCCATGAAGGACGAGGTCTTCCAGATGATGGTCAGGCAGATGGCCGCAAAGGCCCAGTTCGGCGAGTTGAACCAGATGATGCCTTCAAAACCCAGCCGGTTCAGCACGTCGTTGACCACGCCGTATTCCGAATGGAAAAACCACGCGAAGATGAGGCCGGCGAAAGACAGCGGCAGCGCCCAGGGGATGAGCAGCGACAGGCGCATCGGCCATTGCATGGAAAATGGCAGATTGGCGAGAAGCGCAAGGCCCAGGCCCATGAACAGCGCGCCCGGCACCGTTATCAGCGTTATCAGCACCGTATTCCAGGTGGTTTCCCAGAAGATCGGGTCATCGAACATCGCCGTGTAGTTTTCAACGCCG
Source organism: Agrobacterium sp. (assembly GCA_034519725.1). Taxonomy (GTDB): domain Bacteria; phylum Pseudomonadota; class Alphaproteobacteria; order Rhizobiales; family Rhizobiaceae; genus Agrobacterium. The sequence goes on along the minus strand of JAXHOC010000085.1, from coordinate 60,279 downwards.
ATGAATTCCGCCGGCAGGCCGGAGGTCAGCGAAAGGCTGAAAAACGAGGTATAAATCAGCCGCCCCACCGGATAGACGATGATGAGCGAGAGAAGAATGGCCGCAGGCGCCAGCAAAAGCACTGCAAGCGCCCGGTCGTCAAGATCGAGCCACCGCGTCCAGCGCGGCAGCGGTTTCTCGTCTACCCTGACCATCGTTCTTTCCGGCATCGTCACGTCTGCCACTCCCGCAACTGAATTCACGTCATCGTCTCCCGATCAGACCGGTTCATATCCGGCCCGCTTATCGCGCCGTTCAGGCGATTTTTCACTGGTTTGACCAAGCCGGCCGGCAACGGCATGTCATGCATGCCGCCCCCGGCCGCAGGGCTTAGCGCAACACGCGGCGCAGACGGCTTTCCATCTGCTTTGCGCCATCTTCCGGCGACATCACGCCCGCAAGCACGCCGTTGACGGTGGTGCGGATCGTTTCGCTGACCTCGTTGTAACGCGGTGTCACCGGACGGGCCTTTGCCGTTTCGACGACCGGAAGCGCATCCGCAAACCACGGGATGGACTTGGTCACGTCAGCATCCTTGTAGAGCGAGGCGTAGGTGGGCAGCAGCGCGGCGTTGATGGCCATGAACTTGGAAACGTCCTGGCTGGACAGATATTCCACCAGTTTCTTGGCTTCGTCCTGCTGCTTGGAATAGGCGGAAACGCCGAATTCCCAGCCGCCGAGGCATGTCGTCTGCTCACCGCCCTTGACGGCCGGCAGGCGGGCGACGCCGACCTTGTCGTTGACCTGCGATTCCTTGCCCTGGAAATGGGTCCAGGCGTAGGACCAGTTGACGGCGAACAGAACCTTGCCCGCCTGGAATTCCTTGCGCGTGTCGTCGGTCGCCACTTCGGAAATATTCTTCTTGGAAATGCCTTCGTCGACGAAGCTCTTCCAGAGCTTCAGCGAATCCACCGCCGCCTTGTTATCGAAGTTCAGCTTGCCGTTTTCGACCAGCGATTTGCCTTCGCTCCAATAGGGCAGCAGGAACGTGCAGACTGCACCTTCGATCGCCTTGCCCTGGAAGGACAGGCCCTGAAGCTCGGGGTTCTTTTCGCCTTCCATGACCTTCTTGGAGGCTTCCTTCAGCTCGTCCCAGGTGGTCGGCGGCTGGATGCCGTATTTGTCCAGCAGGTCCTTGCGATAATAGAGGAACATGGAATCGGCGAAGGCGGGCAGGGCGACGATCTTGCCGTCCACTGTGTTGGCTTCGGCATAGGTCGGCAGATAGCCGGACAGGTCCTTGCCGGAGAAGTCGCTGGTCCAGCCGGCGGTTGCAAACTGTGCGGGACGGATGACGTCGAGCATCAGCACGTCGAGGCTCGAGTCCTTGGCTGACATCACGGTGTTGAGATATTGCGACTGCATCTCCGACGTATTGCCGCCGGTCTCGATCACCACTTTGACCCCCGGCGTCTTCGCCTCATATTGATCGAGCGCCTTGCGCCAGACATCCGGTTGGTGCTGGCTGGAAACAAAAACTTTCAGCTCGGCATCGGCAAAGGCCTGTCCCGAAAAGCTGAGTATCGTCGCGCAGAGCGCCGCTCCTGTAAGGGCTTTGAATTTCATGTCTTCCTCCCGTTATTGAAATCTTGAAGCCGGGCCGGTGGCGGCCCGGTGCTGTCACTGAATGGAGCGTTCCGTCGTCGCGTCGAACAGGTGCACCTTGGATGGGTCGACGCCGATCTTCAGTTCCTCATTCGGCGCCGGTTTCATCTCCGGCGGCATTCTTGCCGTCAGCGCCGCATCGCCAAGGGTGAAATGCACCAGCGTGTCCGACCCCAGAGGCTCCACCACCTGCACCTTGACGGAGAGCTGTGTGTCAAATCCCCCTGATGGACCGAAATGTTCAGGGCGAATGCCGACGATGACCTCCCGTCCATCGAGCGCCGTTTCGCGGGACGGCCTGACGGCCGCCAATGGAAGAGAATTGCCGTCGGTAAATGTGAGCCTGTCGCCGGTCACTCTGGCACGGGCGAAATTCATGGCGGGTGCACCAACGAAACCGCCGACGAACACGCTTTCCGGACGGTTATAAACCTCATCAGGCGTGCCCACCTGTTCGATATCGCCGCCGCGCAGGATGACGATGCGGTCCGCCAGCGTCATCGCCTCCACCTGGTCGTGGGTGACGTAGATGATGGTGGTGCCGAGTTGCTGGTGGAGACGCTTGATTTCCGTGCGCACCTGGCCGCGCAGCTTGGCGTCGAGGTTGGAAAGCGGCTCATCGAACAGGAACACCTGCGGGCGGCGCACGATGGCGCGACCCATGGCGACGCGCTGGCGCTGGCCGCCGGAAAGCTGGCCCGGACGACGGTCCAGCAGATGCCCGATGCCCAGCATATTGGCCGCCTCATCGATGCTGGCATTGGCCTGCGAGGCGCTGACACCGCGCACCTTCAGGCTGAAACCCATGTTTTCACGCACTGTCTTGTGCGGGTAAAGCGCATAGTCCTGAAACACCATGGCGATGTCGCGCTCGCGTGGTGGCAGTTTGTTGACGACCCGGTCGCCGATCATCACTTCGCCGCCGCTGATGCTCTCCAGCCCCGCGACCATGCGCAGCGTCGTGGATTTGCCGCAGCCGGACGGGCCGACGAAAACCACGAATTCACCATCGTTGATCTCAAGGTCGATACCCTTGACGATGCGCAGGGCACCGTAACTCTTGTCCAGCTTGCGCAGGCTGACTGAAGCCATCTTTTCCTCCTCACATCCGGGGCGTCCGAAAATCGGATGAACGCAAACCCGGCATCAACCTTCAAATCCACGCATCGCTTTTCGAAAAAATCATCCCGATCGTCCGGCGATATCGTGGGACGGCGAAACGCCTGTCTCCCTAGGCTCGTGATATTACCTTTCGTCAAAAGGAAATCAATAGTGTATCAATTTTATTTCTGACATAAATCAAAACCCGGCAAAGCTTTGAATTATATAAATATTTCAACGAAATTGCCTGCATGGAAGGTCGCTGCTTCCTTGGCCGCCGTCAATTTTCCATGCCCGTATGGATCACGCGAATTTGGTGCGCTCTCAACGTATGCGTGAAACGTAGCGCGCAACGGTATGGTCGAACCATGTCCATGAGACTTCAGCCACGGCCCCATCCTGACCCTGGCTCAGGCGCAGGACACGCGGCACCGACGCGCCGGGTTTCTGGCCGAATGGTGCGGGCGCCCACTCCGGCACTTCCCCGAGGTCGATGCGGTCTTCGGCCTTCGATATCCACAGATTGAGGCGGGTGCGGTAGTAGAGATAAAGCGATTCCGACAGGTTCTCGATGGTGATCGTCTCGACATAGGAACCGTCGAGCCAGATTTCCTCGATGGCCGCCGGTTTCCCTGCAATACGCCTCAGGCGGCGGATGCGGTGGCCGTCCGTAGATGTGCCAAAGGCGGGCAGGGTGGATGGTTTCGCAAGCCGGGCAACATCCAGCACCTCCGCCGTTGGCAGGCCGCCGCCCTCGATCATCTCCAGCCGGAAAAAGGCGTAGACGCTTTGCGGATCGCTGACGGCCCTGACGTAGTTGCCGGAGCCCTGCACGCGTTCCAGCAGTCCGCGCTCCTGCAACTCCGCAAGCGCCTTGCGCAGCGTACCGACAGCAATGCCGAGATCGGCTGCCATATCCCGTTCGGGCGCCAGCTTTTCACCATCGATCAGCCGGCCCGCAGCGACTTCACGCACCAGCATTTCGGCGATCTGCAAATACATAGGCAAGCTGCCGCCCGTGTGTTTCATGATGCCGTCCCCTCCGCAAAACAAAAATTGATACATCATTGATTTACATATTTCTTGATGTTATGCAAGAAAAACGAGAGCGGCCCTGAGGAGGAATTGCATGACCGTCGTACCCGTTACATCCGCTGATCTCGATGCTGCCGAGGTCTCCTGGTTTTCTGCCCTTTGTTCCGATGATTACGCCTATCTGGGCGTGCCGGATGGCAGCCTGCGCTCCAGCTTCGAGCATTGCTCCGATATCGTCAAAAAGGCCGAGGAACTCGGTTTCCGCAACATTCTCTGCCCCTCGTCCTATCAGGTCGGGCAGGACACGCTGAGCTTTGTCGCCGGTTGCGCGCCGATCAGCGACCGCATCAATTTCCTCGCGGCTATCCGTTGCGGCGAGATGCAGCCGATCATGCTGGCACGCACGGTGGCGACGCTCGATCACATGTTGAAAGGCCGCCTGACGCTCAACGTCATCAGTTCGGATTTTCCGGGTGAAGTGGCCGACAGTGCTTTTCGTTACAAGCGCAGCCATGAGGTCGTGGAAATCCTGCGCCAGGCCTGGACGCGCGACACCATCGACCATGACGGTGAAATCTATCAGTTCAAGGGTGTTTCGACCGAGCCGGCACGGCCTTACCAGCAGAATGGCGGCCCGCTTCTCTATTTCGGCGGTTATTCGCCGGATGCGCTGGAACTGTGCGGCGCGCAATGCGACGTCTATCTGATGTGGCCCGAGACGAAAGACCAGCTGGCCGACCGCATGCGCGCCGCCCATGAGCGTGCCGCCGCCCATGGCCGCACGCTGGATTACGGCCTGCGTGTCCACATGGTCGTGCGCGATACGGAACAGGAAGCCCGCGAATATGCCGAGCATCTGGTTTCGAAGCTCGATGACGAGTACGGCCAGCTGATCCGCAACCGCGCCCATGACAGCGGCTCGCTCGGCGTGTCGCATCAGGCACGTGCCCGCGAACTCGCCGACAAGTTCGGTTATGTCGAACCCAACCTGTGGACCGGCATCGGCCGGGCGCGCTCCGGCTGCGGCGCAGCACTCGTGGGTTCGACCGACAGGGTCCTTTCCGCACTGGAAGAATACCAGAAGATGGGTATTCGCGCCTTCATCCTCTCCGGTTACCCGCATCTCGACGAGGCTGAACACTTCGGCACCAAGGTCCTGCCGCAGATGAAAACCTGCTCCCTGCCGCATGCCTACGGCCGGGTACCTTCTGAAACACCTGCTACGCCGCTCGGCAACGGGGAACGCCATTGATGGAACGCATCGCTCTTTCTGAAAACCTGGAACTCAGCCGCATCGTTTACGGCATGTGGCGCATCGGCGACGATGCCGACACCTCGCCCGCCCATGTGCAGGCAAAGATCGAAGCTTGCCTGGCGCAGGGCATCACCACCATGGATCAGGCCGATATCTACGGCGGATACACGGCGGAAGCCATTCTGGGCGCGGGGCTGAAGGCGGCTCCATCCCTTCGCGACAAGATCGAAATCGTGACGAAATGCGGCATCGTGGCGCCGGCCGGGCGTCACTCCGCCGCCCGCGTCAAGCACTACGATACCACCGCTGGCCATATCAACGCTTCGCTCGAGGCCTCCCTGCGTGACATGGGCACGGATCATGTCGATCTGCTGCTCATTCACCGGCCCGATCCGCTGATCGATGCCGAGGAAACCGGCAAGGCGCTCGATGCGCTGGTGGCGTCAGGCAAGGTCAAGGCGGTCGGCGTTTCCAACTTCCGCCCGTGGGATTTCTCCCTGCTGCAATCGGCCATGAGCAATCGGCTGGTGACGAACCAGATCGAAATGAGCCTTCTTGCCGCCGATAGCTTCACCAATGGCGATCTGGCCTTCCTGCAGGAAAAACACGTTTCGCCGATGGCATGGTCGCCGCTTGGCGGCGGCTCGCTATTCTCCGGTGCACACGGTGGAACCATGGCGGCACTGCAGCGCATCGGCAAGGAACAGGGCGTCGATGCCACCGACGTTGCCATCGCCTGGCTGCTGCGGCATCCGGCAAAGATCCTGCCGGTGCTCGGCACCAACAATATTGAGCGCATAAAGACGGCGGCGGATGCCCTGCGCGTCACCATCGACCGCCAGACCTGGTTTGAACTTTACACACTTGCAATTGGAAGCGAGGTGCCATGATGAAAGTCGCAGAAGCAATCCAAATGCCCAACGAGCATGTCTTCGTTCCCGGCGGTGAAAACAGCCGCAGCTTTCGCAACGCGCTCGGCGCTTTCACAACAGGCGTTACTGTCGTGACGGCAACGACGCCCGAAGGACCGATCGGCATGACAGTCAACAGCTTCGCGTCGGTATCGCTCGATCCGCCGCTGGTGCTGTGGTCGCCGGCCAAAAATTCGTCGCGCTATCCTGCCTTCAGCGGCGCGACCCATTTCGCCATCCATGTGCTCAGCGCCGATCAGGACGTGCTGAGCGCCCGCTTCACCCGCAATGGCCGCGCCTTCGACGACCTCGACTGGGAGATGAACGACGAGGGCGTTCCGGTCATTCCGGGCACGCTCGCCCGCTTCGAATGCCGCCAGGCGGCGGCCCACGATGCGGGTGACCACACCATCATCGTCGGCGAAGTGCTGCGTGCCGCCCATCGCGATGGCGACCCCTTGTGTTTTTCGGGTGGGACATTCGGCCGGTTTTCGAAGCAGTGAAGAAATTCCGGGTAGATTTTACCATTCGGCCTCAGGCATAAATCCTATTATTAGTGCCATTTTGTCATTTATTGCGCGGAGCACGTCTATCGTGCTCCGTTTTTATTCTTCCCTGACGAGTAGAAGCGCGTTTTCTGCTGTTCCTGCTGGTAACAGTCTCTCAAAGTCGCTTAATTGACGTGTTGAGAAATGCGATTCGCCGGCGTTTGAAAACAATGCTGCGCGCCGTCATGGGAGATTGAATGTCCGATTGTTTCTGCCACGTTTCGGAAAGGGAAACCTGTCCGAACACCCACGTGCGCAGAACTACCTCGCGCGGGGTTTCCGCCCGTGGTGCAACCGGCCTTGTCTTAATGGTGTTTTCGATTGCCCTCAGCTCGGTTGCCTCAGCGGAATCGCTGATCTGGCAAGGTCCGGCCGGGGGGAATTGGTTTACAGGCACGAACTGGGCCTTGTCCCACCACGTACCGGGCGGATCGGACGACGCCGCAATCAACCGCGATGGGCCGTTGATCGCAATCGGCACGACCGCCACAGCCGGCAACTTGACGATCGGCATCGACGCCGCCGGCACGCTGGTGTTGGAGGGCGGATTATTGACGGATGAGCTCTATCTCGGCTTCAACGGCGCGTCTGGCGCGATGTTTGTCTTCGGTGGAGAATGGGAAAATAGCGCGGACGCAGTCATTGGCGGTTTTGGAACAGGCAGCGTTCTGCTCGATCATGGCGCGGAGGCGTCTTCGGGGAGCGTCACTATTGGCAACGGCGACACCGGCAACGGGTTCCTGACGCTCGACAATGCCTCCAGCCTCAAGATCCGGGATGCGGTGTTCGTCGGCTTCGGGGGGCAAGGTGCGCTCGAGGTGATCGCCGCTAGCACGCTTGAGACCTCGGGCTTATTGATGGCCGAGGGGCTCGACGCAGCCGGAACGGCGCTCGTGAAGGGCGAGGACAGCACGGTGATCGTTTCCGGCGACATGGTTATAGGTGGCGCCGGCGTCGCGACTTTCACCATTGCCGCCGGAGGCGTGGTCACGGTCAGCGGCACCACGGTCATCGGCCACCTCAATACAACCGGCGTGAGCGAGCTCAACATAGATGGCGCGGGTTCGCTGCTGAAAACCGAAGGTCCGCTGATCGTCGGCAACGAGGGTGCCGGGTCCATGGTCGTCGGCACAGCATCGACCGTTGAGAGCGGCGCGGTTACCATCGGCCGCCATTGGACGGGCGTGGTCTATGTGAGCGGCGTTGGCACCGAGTGGACGACCGGCGACCTGCTGATTGGCGGCGATGCGCTGGACCCTGTTGGCACCGCCGGTTCCGGCACACTTCAAATCGCGGCGGGCGGCAAGGTTGAGAGCGCATCGGCGCGTTTCGGTAACGTTGCCGGTGCGACGGGAGATGCCGTTGTGGATGGCAGCGGCTCCGTCTGGACGGTTGGAAGCGGCGGTCTTGGTGTGGGCATCGACGGGACCGGCTCGCTTGATGTGACCGGCGGCGGTCTCGTCCAATCCGCCCAAACTGTTCTCGCGGCAAATGCCGGCAGCACCGGCTCTGCCACGGTGTCCGGTTCCGGCAGTATCTTGCGCAATTCCGGTAACCTGTCCGTGGGCGTCGATGGAACCGGCTCTCTCGACGTAACCAATGGCGGCCTCGTCCAATCCGCCAACACTGTTCTCGCGGCAAACGCCGGCAGCACCGGCTCTGCGACGGTTTCCGGTTCCGGGAGTATCTTGCGCAATTCCGGTAACCTCTCTGTGGGCGTGGGTGGAGCCGGCTCTCTTGATGTGACCGGCGGCGGCCTCGTCCAATCCGCCCAAACTGTTCTCGCGGCAAATGCCGGCAGCACCGGCTCGGCCACGATTTCCGGTTCCGGCAGCATCTTGCGTAGTTCCGGTAACCTCTCCGTGGGCGTCGGTGGAGCCGGCTCGCTTGATGTGACCGGCGGCGGCCTCGTCGCTTCCGCCAACACGATTCTCGCGACAAATGCCGGCAGCACCGGCTCTGCGACGGTGTCCGGTTCCGGCAGCACCTTGCGCAATTCTGGCAACCTCTCTGTGGGCGGAGCCGGAGACGGTTCGCTGCGGATCGAGGCGGACGGCACCGTCACCAGCGATATGGGATATGTCGCGACATCGGCCGGCTCGAGCTCTTCGGTGGTCGTGACTGGCGGCGGGTCGAGCTGGACGCTGGCCAGGGCCTTGGTCGTCGGTTATCAGAACGGCGCCTTGGGAGAGGTTTCGCTCACCAGCGGCGGCGGCATTCAGGCGGCGCAGATGAGGCTCGGTGATCTCACCGGCTCTTCCGGCACGATGACGATCGACGGGACCGGCTCGAACGTTACCGTTAAGGTCGATAATAGTCTCGCCAATTCCGGCTCCATGGATATAGGCCGAGAGGGCACGGGCACCGTTTCGGTGGCCAATGGAGCTTCGCTGAACGCCTACCGGCTGCAAGTCGGCACCCTTGCCGGATCGAGCGGGACATTGCAGCTCAACGGCACCGGCTCACAGGTGAACGTCGGCAACGCTCTCACTATTGGCAATGGTGGCGGCGGGGCGGTGTTGGTGACGGGCGGCGCTTCGCTTGCGGCGCCGACTATCCTCATCGCTTCGCAAGCGGGCTCGAGCGGTGTCCTCAATATTGGCGCCGCCACGGGTCAGACGGCGCGCTCGGCCGGGACCGTGGATACGGAGGCGATCGTTTTCGGGGCCGGTGGCGGCAGCATCGTTTTTAATCATTCAGAGACAGGTTACATATTTTCCGCCGATATTTACGGGGCGGGCCATATTGACGCCGAGAGCGGCGTCACGACGCTCAGCGGCAACAACAGTTATTCCGGCGGTACGACGATTTCCGCCGGAGTGCTGAAAGGAACCGCCACGAGTTTCGGTTCGGGGGAGATCGCCAATAATGCGGCGCTGGTCATTGATGGCGCAGGCACGCTTTCGAACGTCATCAGCGGTTCCGGCTCGTTTGAAAAGACCGGCGACGGCACCCTGGTTTTGACCGGTGACAACACCTATACGGGAAGAACTGCGATTGCTGCGGGAAAGCTCAGTGTCAACGGCTCCATTGCGAGCGTAATTTCGGTGGCTGAGGGCACGACGCTTGGCGGATACGGCACCATCGGCGGCGTCATCGTCGCCTCGGGCGGTACGCTTGCGCCCGGCAACTCGATCGGCACGCTGACCTCCACCGGCAATGCGACGTTTGCGAGTGGCTCCCGCTATGCGGTCGAAATCGACGCGGACGGCAATTCCGACAGGCTTGCGGTGAGCGGAACCATCACCCTCGACAATGATGTCAGCCTCGTCGTTACGCCGCTGGTGAACCATTCGGCCTATAGCCTCGACACCCGCTACACGATCCTGACGGCGGCGGGCGGAATTACCGGCACATTTGCAGGGGTCGAAGAAAATTTCGTCTACCTGACTGCAAAAGTTACACAAAGCGCCGATGCCGGCTATCTCTCCTTCGTCCGGACATCGTCGGATGCCGGCTTGCTGGCCGCTGAAACGTCTACGGCAAACGCGCGCGGGGCCGCCAATGCCGTAGAGGCGCTTGGGGAAAGCTCGCCGCTCTATGAGGCGGCCGTGTTTATGCAGCATGGCGAACCCCAATCCGCCTTCTCGCAGCTTGCAGGCGAAATCCATCCCTCGCTCGCCATGGCCTTGATCAACCGCAGCCAATTGACCCGTGACGTCATTCTCGCCCGGCTGCGCAGCGCCTTCGAAGGTGTCGATGCGCGCCCGATCCTGCCGGTCGCTTATGCCGAAGGCGGATCAGACCCGTTTGCCATTGACGAAGGTTCCCTGACGTTCTGGTCAAACGGGTTCGGATCGCGCGGGCGTAACGACGGCAATGGAAGCGGCGCATCGTCCGACATCAAGGGTGGCGGCGTTCTCGTTGGTCTTGACGGATATCTGGGTGATGGCTGGCGTGCCGGGGTGGCGGCCGGTTACGGCCGTGACGCGATCGGCCAGGACTTTCCTGCCGCATCTGCGGATGTGGACAGCTATTATGTGGCCGGTTATGCGGGCAGAACAATTGGCCCTGCATCCCTGCGCCTTGGGGCAATCCATGCCTTTCAGGATGTCGAAACCCGCCGGGCGATCTCTTTTTCAACATTGAACCAAGACCTTACCGCCGGTTACGACGCTTCCACCACCCAGGTTTTTGCCGAAGCCGCCTGGCGTTTCGATTTCGACCTCACCCATATCGAGCCTTACGCCAATATCGCTTACGTGAATACGCGCACGGATGCTTTCCGGGAGGCGGGCGGCATCGCCGCCGTGTCTTCGGGTGCTGCCAGCTACGACGAGTTTTATTCGACGCTCGGCGCGCGCATCAGCCGCGACATAGCGCTGGAGGGGATGCTGGGGCGCGCGATGTTCGATATCGGATGGCGTCACGCCTATGGCGATCCGATGATGGAGAGCGCCTTGTTCTACGATGGCGGCAGTGCGTTTTCGGTCACCAGTGCTGCGACGGCGCGCGACGTGGCGTTGCTCAATCTGGGGCTCAGCTACGATCTCAATCCCTCCGCGACCTTGACTTTCCGTTACGGTGCGGTGTTCGGAGCGGGTCTGCTCGATCAATCTGCCTCTGCCCAACTGGGAGTTCGTTTCTGATGAAACGCAGTCAAAACACGCTCTGGAAAGCGGCTCTCACGGTGTTTCTGACTGCTGGTGCGATGGCAGGTGGTGTGATGGCCGCTGGTGTGATGGCAGGTGGTGTAAGCGCGCAGGAGGCGGAAAAGAAGGCGGTCGCGCCGTTGCACGAGGTTCACGGCAGCTGGCAGCTTACCTGTGTAGCGCCTGCGAAAAAAGACGATAACGACGCCAATAAGTCAGGGGTGGAGGCAGCAAAACCGCTCTGCGCCATCGCTCAGGTCCAGCTTGAGGAGAAGACACGCAAACTGGTCGTCTCCGTTGAGTTCCGGCTGGACGATGCCGGGACGCCGGGAAAGCTTTCCGGCACCATGGTCTTGCCTTTCGGCCTTGCCGTCACGAAGCTGTTTTCGGTAAAATCCGGAAATGTGCGATTGCAGGAAGTTCAGGTCGGCACGTGTCTGCCTGTCGGCTGCATCGTGTCCTTCACGCCGTTCGTCGAACTTGTCAGCGCGCTGAAAGCCGGACAAACCCTGACGATAGAGGCCCCTGATCTGCAGGGCCGAACGGTTTCGTTCCAGTTGCAGGGACAGGGATTTTCCGAGGCGCTGGAGCGCCTCGGCAGCCTGCATTAGAGCATTTCCAGCAAAACTGCGTCGCGGTTTTACGTCCGCACATGCGTATCGAGCACCTATGCCGCGACGGAATCCGGTTCGCTGGCATCTTCCGGCTTTTGCGGTTCGGCGTGTTTTTCTGCCGATTTCTTGCGCGAGAACAGCCCGGTAAGGTAGGTCCCCAACCGGTCCATTTCCACGAAGATGACAGGGGTGATGAACAGCGTCAGCAATTGCGAGACGATGAGACCACCGACCACGGCAACGCCGAGCGGCTGGCGCAATTCCGAGCTGGCGCCTGAGCCGAGCGCGATGGGCAGGGCACCCAGCAGCGCGCAGAAGGTCGTCATCATGATCGGCCGGAAACGGCGGATGCAGGCTTCGTGAATGGCGCGGGTGGGCGGTTCGGCCTCTTCGCGGATCAGTTCCACCGCCACGTCGATCATCATGATCGCGTTTTTCTTGACGATGCCGATTAGCATCAGCAGCCCGATGAGCGCGATGATCGAGAAATCCATGCCCATCACCTTCAGCGCCACCAGCGCGCCGAAGGCTGCCGCCGGCAGGCCGGACAAGATTGTCAGCGGGTGGATGAAGCTTTCGTAGAGCACGCCGAGCACCACATAGATGGTCAGCACCGCCGCCAGAATGAGGATGCCGGTATTGCCCTGGCTCTGCTGGAAGATCGCCGCTGTGCCGCCATAGCTGGTGAACACGTCCTGCGGCAGGCCTATCGTGGTTTTGATCTGGTCGATGCGGCTCGTCGCGTCCGAAAGCGCCACGCCATCCGGCAGGTTGAAGGACACCGTGGTGGAAACGAGCTGGCCCGTCTGGTTGATGGTGACCGGCGCCTGCGTGCGGGTGAGGGCGGCGAAGTTGGAGAGCGGAACCAGAGCGCCGGATTTTGCCGAGAGAATGTTGATATCGCTCAGGAAATCGTCATTCCATTGTTTCGAGCTGTCGAATTCCACGATCACGTCATAGCTGTCGCCGGTCGACTGGATTTGTGCGGCGGTATAACCGCCGAACGACATTTCCAGCGTCTTGCGCAATTGATCGTTGGTAATGCCGAAGGCGGCGGCCTTTTCCGGGTCGACCGAAATCGTTGCCGCGATTGCGCCGTTTTGCGCGTCGGAGGTGACGGCGGCAAATGTGCGGTCGCGGCGCATCGCCTCCATCAGCTTGTTCGACCATTCATTGGTCGAGTCGGCATTCAGGCCCTGAATGACGAGCTGATATTGGCTGGCGGAGCTGCGCCCGCCGAGACGCAGGCTCTGCTGCGGCGTGATATAGGTGCGGATGCCCGCCACCTTTGAGGTGGCCTGCCCCAGTTCCGCCAGCACCTGGCTCAGCGGTGCCCGCTGTTCCTTCGGTTTCAATTCGACGAACATCGAGCCGTTATTGAGCGGATTGCGGGAATTGCCGCCGACGGTGGAGGTGACATGCACCACGGCCGGGTTCTTGCGGATCTGATCGGCCACCTGCGCCTGAAGATCACGCATCGCGGTATAGGAAATGTCCTCGCGCGCCTGCGTCGACACGGAAAGACGGCCGATATCCTCCTGCGGGAAGAAGCTGGAAGGCAGGGTCTCGAACAGATAGAGCGAGGCTGCGATCGATGCCAGGAACGCGCCCAGAACCACGCGGCGGTGGGAAAGGCACCAGCCGACGGCCTTGCCATAGAGGCGCAGCGTGCGCTCGAAGCCGGCATCGAACCACCGGATGATCGCCGGCGGTCTGGAGGCATGGCCGGAAAGCCGCGAGGCGAGCATGGGCGTGACAGTCAGCGAAACCAGCGCCGACGCCATGATTGCCAGCGTGACGACCATGCCGAATTCGTTGAACAGCCTGCCGATCACCCCGCCCATCAACAGGATGGGAATGAACACGGCAACGAGGGAGACGGACATGGACAGAATGGTGCCGCTGACTTCCGCGGCACCCTGAAGGGCAGCCTCGCGCATCGGCAGGCCTTTTTCGTGCAGCCGCAGGATATTTTCCAGCATGACGATCGCATCGTCCACGACAAGCCCGACTGACAATGTCAGCCCGAGCAGCGAGATGTTGTCGATACTATATCCCAGAACATACATGGCGCCGAAGGCCGTGATCAGTGATAGCGGCACGGCAAGGCCCGGGATAATCGTCGCCGTCAGATGGCCGGTGAAGAGATAGATGACCGCAACCACCAGCCCGATGGTGAGGAGCAGCGTGAACTGCACGTCGGAAATGGCATCCTTGATCGCTGTCGAGGCGTCGTTCATGACGTTGATGTTGACCGAGGGCGGCAATTGCTGGCGCAGCGCCGGTAACTTGGCCCTGATGGCATCCACCACGTCAACGGTGTTGGCGTCCGGCTGGCGCTGCACGGCAAGAACGATTGCCTGTTCGCCATCGAACCAGCTGCCGGCATTGGGGTTGTCGATGCTGTCGGTGACATTGGCGATATCGCCGAGATGGACGGAAGCCCCGTTCCCTGTCGCCACGACCAGCGAGCGGAAGGCCGCCGCATCGGTGCGCTGGGTGTTTGCCTCGATCGTCAGGCGCTGATTGTCATTCTGCAACGCGCCAACGGGGACCTGATTGTTCGCCTGCGCAATCGCGGTCGTGACGGTATCGACGCCAAGTCCTCTTGCCTGAAGCTGCGAGGGATCGAGGCCAATGCGCACGGCATAGGTCTGCGCGCCGTAGATACTCACCTGCGCAACGCCGGAAATGGTCGATAGCAGCGGCGAGATGATATTCTCGGCGATTTCGTCCACCTTGCTGGTCGGCATCTCCTTGCTGTTGATGGCAAGCAGCAGCACCGGCGCATCGGCCGGGTTGGTCTTGCGGTAACTCGGCGTCGTCGTCATGTTGCTTGGCAACTGCCGCTGCGCGCGCGAAATCGCGGCCTGAACATCGGCTGCCGCTGCGTCAATGTCCCGGTTGAGATCGAATTGCAGCACGATGGAGCTGTTGCCCAGCGTGTTGGTGGCGCTGATTTCGCTGACGCCCGGAATGGTCTCGAACTGCTTGACCAATGGCGTGGTGACTGAGGTTGCCATGGTTTGCGGCGAAGCGCCCGAAAGCGACGACGAGACGCTGATCGTCGGAAAATCGACTTTCGGCAGCGCGGCGACAGGCAGCAGGCGGAAACCGGCAAGTCCGGCAAGCACGAGGCCGATGGCGAGAAGGGTGGTTGCGACGGGTCGGTTGATGCAGAAATTCGGGATCATGGGTTACCAACCTGTTCCTGCTGCGGAATATTGGCAGCCAGATTGGCGGCAGCACCACCCTTGTCGGAGAATTGCTCGACCACCTGCTGGCCATCGGCAAGTCCGGACTGGCCTTCGACGATCACATGCTCGCCGCCGTTGAGGCCGCTGGCAATGGCTGTCATATCGCCGTTGGAGCGGGCAACTTCCACGGTCGTCATGTGAACACGGTGGTTGTCATCGACGGTGTAGACGAAATTGCCCTTCGGTCCCGGACGCACGGCAACCGTTGGCACGACGATCATCTCGGCGTCGGAGACGAAATGGGCCGTGACGTTGACCGACTGGCCGGGCCACAAAAGGCCACGATCGTTCTTGAATTCCGCTTTGGCCAGCACGGTGCCGGATGTCTGGTCCACGACGTTGTCGTAAAAACGCAGCATGCCGCTCATCGGCTCGCCGCCGGTCGCCGCCGGGTCGACATCGACGGCAGTGTTCTTCTGGACGCCTTCGCGCAATTGCGGCAGGTAGCGCTGCGACAGGCGGAAACTGACCGAGATCGGGTCGTATTTCGTGATCGTCACGATATTGATACCGGCGCTGAGATAGGCGCCGGGGCTGACGGTGATATCGCCAAGCCGCCCGTCGAAGGGCGCGCGGATTTCCATATGTTCGAGCGTCACCTGGTCCGAAGCAAGCGCTGCCTTGTCGGCATCGATCTTGGCGGCGGCGCTGTCGCGGGCTGCCCTTGCCTGATCCAGCACCTGCTGGGACTCAGCGCTCTGCTTGACCAGATTGACGGCGCGCTGGAAGGCGGCTTCCGTCTGTTCCAGCGTTGCCTGATCGGCGGCGATATTGGCCTTGTCCTTGTCAACGGCTGCACGGGCGATACGGTCATCCATCTTGAGGATCAGATCACCCGCCTTGATGTGCTGGCCGTCCTTGGCGGAGATTTCCGTGACGAGACCGGCCTCAAGCGGCGCTATGTTGGTAATGTCGGCCGCAACCGCCCATCCCGTCGCCGCTGCGTCCATCGGCAGCGTTGCCTTGTTGACGGCGATGGTGCTGACGGTCGGCGGTCCGCCATTGCGCCGCCCGCCGCCTTGCCTCTGGCCTGTCTGCTGGCCGGCTTGACCGTTCTGCGACGACTGGCCCTTCTTGGCCGTGGATCCATCGGCCGCTGCCGTTTCGGCCTGTGGCGGAACGCTGGCGAATTGTTTGAGGTAGGGAATTTGATCAAGCGGCAGGCGATCTTTAAAATACCACGCGCCGGCGGCTGCGATGGCGAGAACGCTGAGAGCGGTCCAGAAACGTTTCATCTGACGGTTCCGCAAAATGAGAGCAATACATGTTTCCCGAACATGTGCGGCAAGCCGTGGGAGCAGCTTTAGCTCCCACAAGACACCCAATGCGCTGCAAAATCACCTTAAACTTTTGTAATGGCGGCGACAATGTCTGCCCTTATGTTGCCCTGCGAAACAAGGGGCATGGCGGTTTTGGGCAGATGCCAGTCGCCGGTATGATGCGTGGCGATTGAACCCACTCCCGGCAAAAGTAAAAAAAGCCGCCTCGTTTCCGGGGCGGCTTTTTGAAAGGGAGCGGCGAGTTGCCGAGGATCAGAACGCCCGGATGGCGTTGCGCGTCGCAAGCACATCGTCGGAGACGTTGCCGGCGGTTGCGGGAACCGAGCCGACCAGATCCAGGAACTTGTAGAGTTCGGTCGCCTGCGAGTTGGTGACGTAGATGATATCGCGATCCTGCATCGGGAATTTCGTGGTGGCGAAGAAGGTCGAGGGATCGCGCAGGTTGGCGCGGAAGATGACCGGAACTTCCTGCCCCGGGAACTTGGACATGTCGATGCCAAGCTTCACGAGAAGATCGCGATTGACGGTGCGATAGACATAGACCTGCGCAGGGTCCGCACGGGAATCGAGCAATCCGCCCGCCTTACCCAGTGCATCCGAGAGCTTGAGTGCGGCGTCCTCGAATTCGAAACGGCCGTTGAGGCCGGAAGCGCCGAAGGCGAGATAGGTGCGGCGTTCACGCTCCACCATGACGGTGTCGCCCGGAACGACATAGATGTTCTCCGAGGGCGTGCTGACAAGGTGATTGTAGTTGACGCGCGCGGTCTTGCCGCGACGGATCAGCGTGACATAGGACTCGATATTCGGGGCGCTGAGGCCTTTTGCATAGGAGATGACGTCGAGAATGCGGTCGCCCGCTTCCGAAAGCTGGACCTTGGTCGGCTCCTTGACGTCGCCAAGCACGGATGCCTGGGCGGAGCGGCTGGAAATCTTGGTGATGAGGACCTGCGGTTCGATGGCCCGGTTGGCCAGACGCTCCTCGATCTCACTCTGTACATCCTCGACATTGCGGCCGGTGGCGCGGATCTTGCCGGCATAGGGAACGCTGATATTGCCTTCCCGGTCCACCGTCTGGTTCGGCAGGCTGATGAAGTTGCCGGGACGGCTGCCCGCATCGTTTGGAATGAAAAGCCCGCCCGCCTGGCTTTCGAAGATTGCGACCTGCACCACGTCGCCGACGCCCATCGGCAACGCCGGAACGCCACCCTTGCCGCCGCCGAAACTGCCGAGCAGGGTCGCGGTGGTGGTGTCGCTGACATAGTTCAGGACGGAGCTGTTGATATCGATGAGGGCGTAGTCAACGCCAGCGGTTTTCTGTTTGTCCTTGGAGCCGAATTTCACCGAAGCGTTGGATTCGATCGATGCCGCATCGGGGCCGGATGCCGCAGTCACCGTGCAACCCGCCAGCGCCGCAGAAGCAAGCAAAATCGAAACATTCAATAAACGCATTTGGTCCTCAAAATAAATTTCGTCCGAAAAACAGAAACAAACCGGACATCGTATAGGCTTTAAATAATAGGTACTTAATATCTGACACCGGTAAATGAAATCTCAACCGGGCATTACATCCGTTCAGCAGAATCGCATCCCGAAATGTCTACGCTTGCATCAGGCTTATTGCCTGACTTCAGGTGATGCTTCAAGGTCACTCGTCGCTCAATTGCGCCGGAAAATCCGTACCATGCGCAATATTCACTGTCCCTGATGGTGTCAGTATCGTCGCTTTTCAATATTCAGTCTGCCGCCATAATCACTTCGATTGCTGCAGAGCGCTAGTGCAGTTTTGTCACGCTAGCCCGGTTTCTTTCGCATTTGACTTGAAAGCAAGGTAATCGATTGTTTTGGAATGTTTTTTCTGATGTCTAGACGCAGTCAATACACCACGCGTGCGATGGCAAATGCATCGTTTTTTATCTGTTTGTCATCAAATCCGCTCAGCCAGCGCGAAATTCACGGTGTCGGCAAGTTCCCGCCGGAAGCGTTCACTTGAAAAGCGGGCGGCATTGCCGACAAACTCCTGCACCGCAGTGCGGATAGCCGCAGACATTTGCTCACGGAAACAAAGCCCGGTCGGCTGATTGGAAACATCGGGTGGAACCACGGTTTCTAGGGCGCGACGTTTCAGGCGAAATCCCGTCTTTTCCATCGACTGACGCTCTGTTTCCGCCTCCCGCAAAGGCCCGTCTTCCATCTCGCCTATCCCGGAAATCCTGCATCGTCCCGCATTGTCATTGACAAGGCGCCTTATCGAGTTATTCTGTTATAAAGATTGATATAACATAATAATGGAACTTATAAGGTAAAAACCAAGAGCTGGGAGCTTAATCATGAGACGTAAACTTGCATTTCTCGCCACCGCCGCTTTGATGCTGGCGCCAGGTGTGTTGATGGCTGCGGACAAGGGCGGAGTCATCAATGTCGCCACGATCGGCGAGCCGCCGACACTCGATCCCATGGCCTCGACCGCCGATCTCGTCGGCATCGTCACGCAGCATATTTTTGAAACGCTCTACACCTTCGACAAGGGCTGGAAGGTGACGCCGCTTCTGGCGGAAAGCCTGCCTGAGATCAGTGCGGATGGCAAAACCTACACGATCAAGCTGCGGCAGGGCATCAAGTTCCATGACGGCAGCGACATGACGTCGGAAGATGTCGTCGCTTCGCTTGGCCGCTGGATGAAGATCGCCTCGCGCGGCAAGCAGGCTGCCGGTTTCATCAACGCTATCTCGGCGCCCGATGCCGAGACGGTGACGATCACCCTCAAGCAGCCTTATGCACCGCTGACATCCCTGCTTGCCTTCAACAATTCTGCAGCCATCATCCTGCCCGCTGAAAAGCAGGCTGAGCCGATGGCTGAGTTTGTCGGCACCGGGCCCTATATGCTGAAGGAACGCAAGGCGGACCAATATATCCAGCTCGTCCGCTTCGATGGCTACAAGTCTCGCAGTGGCGAAAGCGACGGATATGGCGGTGCGCGTCACCAATATCTCGATGAAATCCGTTTCGTCCCGGTTCCCGATCCGAATACCCGTGTCGAGGCCGCCGTTTCCGGCCAGTATGACTATGTCGATTCCATTCCGGTGGAATCCTTTGCCAAGGTGAAGTCTTCCTCGGCCTCGCAGCCGTTGATGCTGAAGCCGTTCGGTTATCCGGTCTTCGTGTTCAACACCAAGGAAGGGCTGTCGTCCAAGCTCGAGGTCCGCAAGGCGGTGACCGAAGCGCTGAACATGGAAGACATGCTGGCGGCCGCTTTCGGCAGCACGGATTTTTATGCGCTTGACGGCGCCTATTACCCCTCCAATTTCTCCTGGCATTCGGAAGAAGGTGTCGAAGGTAATTATAATGTCGGCAATCCCGAGGCAGCCGCCGAAAAGCTGAAGGCCGCCGGTTATAGTGGCGAGCCGTTGCGCATCCTCACCAGCCGCCAGTACGAGTTCCATTACAAGATGGCGCAGGTGGCTGCGGAATATCTGAAACTTGCCGGTTTCAAGGTGGATATGCAGGTGGTGGACTGGGCGACGCTGACGCAGCGCCGTGCCGACCCGAAGCTCTGGGATATCTATATCAGCCACAGCCCCTTCCTGCCGGAGCCGGCGCTGATCGGCGCACTTGCAACCGGTTCGCCGGGCTGGTGGGATACGCCGGCGCGCAAGGCGGCGGTGGACGCCTTCACCTCGGAGGCCGATCCGGACAAGCGCATCGCGCTCTGGGCCAAGGTGCAGAAGACGATCTATGACGATCTGCCGCTCATCAAGATCGGTGACTTCAATGCCGTGGCGGCCAAGTCCAACAAGCTCGATGGCGTCGATCCGGCTCCCTGGCCCTATTTCTGGAATGCTTCGGTGACGAAGTAAAGCCGCCCCGCACTCCGTCACTTCGGACGAGATCCGGGGTCCAGCGCGATCACGTCCTTGTTCGCAAAAGAGTGTTTCACCCCGCAGATGCGCGGTGGCTGGATGCCGGATCAGGTCCGGCATGACGGGGGCGGGAGGTTTCCAACCCGAGTGCCGGAACTACCGGCACTCGTCGATAACCCGGTTCAACCCTCGCCTGAGGGCGGCCCATCACGCGCTTTGGAGCATTGATACGTGATACGGTATATTTTCCAGAGACTTGCCGGAATGATCGTGGTGATGTTCCTCGTCGTCACCATCGTTTTCATCATCCTGCGCGTCACGCCGGGCGATCCGGCGGCGGTGATGCTGGGGCCGGATGCCTCGGCGCAGGACATTGCGGAATTGCGCACCCGGCTCGGTCTCGATCAGTCGCTTGGCGTGCAATATGTCTATTATATCGGGCAATTGCTGAAGGGTGACCTCGGCCAGTCGATCTTTCTCAACATGCCGGTCGGCTCAGCGCTTCTGGATCGGGCGGAACCGACCTTCTTTCTGACGATCTTTTCGCTGCTGATCGCCAGTGCCATTGCGCTCCCCATCGGCATCTATGCCGCTTACCGGCGCGGTTCCTTCGTGGACCAGGCCGCGACCACCATCGCGATGCTGGCTGCGAGCATTCCGAGCTTCTGGCTCGGCCTCATCCTCATGCAGTTCTTCGCCGTGCGGCTCGATATGTTCCCGGTGTCGGGTTATGGCGGTCCGGGTGCGAGCTTCCTCGAGCGCATGTATCACCTGACCTTGCCGGCCATTGCGCTCGGCCTCGTCTCCTCAGCCCTCATTCTGCGCTTCACCCGCGCCTCGATGCTGGATGTGCTCGGCGACGACTATGTCCGCACCGCCAGAGCCAAGGGCGTTGGCGAGCGGCGGGTGGTGATGAAACATGCGCTGAAGAATGCGCTCATCCCCATCCTCACCGTGCTTGGTCTCACCGCTGCGGTGCTGATTTCCGGCGCGGTCGTCACGGAAACCGTCTTCGGCCTGCCGGGTGTCGGCAATCTCGTCGTGTCGGCCGTGTTGAGACGCGATTATCCGGTCATTCAGGGCGCGCTTCTCGTCATCGCCGGGCTTTACGTGCTCATCAATTTTGCCATCGACATGCTGTATCTGCTGGTCGATCCGAGGGTTCGTTACTGATGGCCGATATCACCTCCACCGCCCCACCGGCGCGCAACCCGACCATCCTCTTCATTCGGCGCCTGTTGAAGCGCAAAACGGTCGCCGCCGGTCTCATCGTGCTTGTCGTCTTCGTGCTGCTCGCCGTTTTCGCGCCGATGATCGCGCCCTATTCGCCGTCGAAACTGTCGATCGTCAATCGCCTGAAACCGCCGGGCGAACTCTACTGGTTCGGCACCGACGAATTCGGCCGCGACGTCTTTTCCCGCACGATCTACGCTGGAAGGCTGTCGCTTCTGGTCGGGGCCGCCGTGGTGGCGCTTTCGGCGCTGGTCGGCATCACGCTCGGGCTGCTTGCCGGTTTCTTCCAGAAACTGGATACGCCGATTGCGCGGCTGATCGATGCCATGATGGCATTTCCGGATATTCTGCTGGCGATTGCGCTGGTTGCCGCACTCGGACCGTCGCTGACGACGGTCATCATCGCGCTGTCGGTGGTTTATTCGCCGCGCCTTGCCCGCATCGTGCGCGCCTCCACGCTGGTGATCCGTGAGTTGCCCTATGTGGAAGCGGCAAAGGCGCTCGGCATTTCCACCTTCCACATCATGACGCGGCATGTGCTGCGCAATCTGATCTCGCCGATCCTCGTGCAATGCACCTTTCTCTTCGCCAGCGCCATGCTGGCCGAGGCCGGCCTTTCGTTTCTGGGGCTGGGCGTCAGCCCCGAAATTCCAACCTGGGGAACCATGATTTCCGCTGGCCGCCAATATATCGGCCAGGCGGACTGGATGACCTACTTCCCCGGCTTTGCCATCATTCTTTCCGTGCTGTCGCTGCAAATGGTCGGCGACGGACTGCGGGACATGCTCGACCCAAGACTGCGAAGGGATTTGTAAGATGACACCAGGCGAACAGGCAAAAACGCCTTTTCAAGTTCCCATTCTTCTTTCCAATGTCAAACCCGTCGGTTTCGGAAAAGGCGCGCCACAGGCCTCGACCGATATTCTGATCGGCGGCGACGGCAAGATCGCGGCGGTCGGGCCTTCCCTGCAAGCGCCTGATGATGCGCAGCGGATCGACGCAAAGGGCGCATTCATTTCGCCCGGCTGGGTGGATCTGCATGTGCAT
Source organism: Agrobacterium sp. (assembly GCA_034519725.1). GTDB lineage: Bacteria > Pseudomonadota > Alphaproteobacteria > Rhizobiales > Rhizobiaceae > Agrobacterium. Next base: position 37,905 of record JAXHOC010000085.1, on the reverse strand, counting down.
ATCTGGCATGGCGGCACCGATATCTCCATCCGCCCCTCCGAATGCGGGGCCGAGCGTGGCGTGACGACGCTTGTCGATGCCGGTTCGGCGGGCGAGGCGAATTTCCATGGGTTCCGGGAATATATCATCGAGCCCTCGAAGGAGCGCATCAAGGCCTTCCTCAATCTCGGCTCCATCGGGCTTGTCGCCTGCAACCGGGTGCCGGAATTGCGCGACATCAAGGATATCGACCTCGACCGTATCCTTGAATGCTACGCTGAAAACAGCGAGCATATCGTCGGCATCAAGGTGCGGGCGAGCCATGTCATTACCGGTTCCTGGGGTGTTACGCCGGTCAAGCTCGGCAAGAAGATCGCCAAGATCCTGAAAGTGCCGATGATGGTGCATGTGGGCGAACCGCCGGCGCTTTACGACGAGGTGCTGGAAATTCTCGGCCCCGGCGATGTCGTGACCCATTGCTTCAACGGCAAGTCCGGCTCCAGCATCATGGAAGACGAGGACCTGTTCAACCTTGCCGAACGCTGCGCGGGGGAAGGCATCCGGCTGGATATCGGCCATGGCGGCGCATCCTTCTCCTTCAAGGTGGCGGAAGCGGCGATTGCGCGCGGCCTGTTGCCCTTCTCGATCTCCACGGATTTGCACGGTCATTCGATGAACTTCCCGGTTTGGGATCTGGCAACGACCATGTCGAAGCTGCTTTCGGTCGATATGCCCTTCGAAAATGTGGTCGAGGCCGTCACCCGCAATCCGGCCTCCATCATCCGCCTCGACATGGAGAACCGGCTCGATATTGGCAGCCGAGCGGATTTCACGGTTTTCGATCTCGTCGATGCCGATCTTGAAGCGACCGATCCCAATGGCGACGTGTCGCGTCTGAAGCGGCTGTTCGAGCCGCGTTACGCGGTTATCGGCGCCGAGGCCATTGCCGCCAGCCGCTACGTCCCAAGGGCGCGCAAGCTGGTGCGCCACAGCCATGGCTATTCCTGGCGCTGAACCAACTGGAGCGGCGGGGAGGGATGCTCTCCGCCTTCCGCAGAGATTGTGGGATACCCGTCCCGGCATTATGAGGAATTCGCGTGAAACAGTCTTCGCTTGAGGCAGAGGGACGTCATTCGCCCTACGACCGGCTTGCAGCCCTCGGCATCTCGCTGCCCCCACCGCCGCCGCCGATTGCCAATTTCGTCACGCATGTGGTTGAGGGCAACATGCTTTATCTCTCGGGCCAGGGGCCACGGGAGGAGAACGGACATCTTTACGCGGGCAAGGTCGGCGCCGAGATCGGGCTGGATGAGGCGTACCAGCATGCGCGCCTCACCGGCATCAACCTTCTCGCCGTCATGCACGAGGCGCTGGGGGATCTGTCGCGGGTGAAGAAGGTGGTCAAGCTGCTCGGCATGGTCAATGCCGTCAGCGATTTCCGCGATCATCCAAGCGTCATCAACGGTTGTTCGGATCTTTTCATCGATGTGTTCGGCGATGCCGGGCAGCACGCCCGCTCCGCCGTTGGCTTCGGTTCGCTGCCGGGCAACATCACCGTCGAAATCGAAGCGATTGTCGCGCTGAAGGATTGAGGCCGTTCAATGGTTGCGCCAGCCCATCAGCTTCTCGATCCTTTCAGCCGACACCCTGACCTGCTCGGTGTAGTGGTTCTCGTCGGCCAGCACCTTCTGTTCCGGCAGCACGATGGAAATCGTCGCCACGCATTCGCCGTTGATGTCGCAGATCGGCGAGGCGATGCAGGCGACGGCGTAGTCGGATTCGGCCACCTGTATCGACAGCCGGTCACGGAACGCCGTGCCTGCCGAGTGCGAAAGCGCTTCCGGGTTGATTTCCGCACGGCCGGTGGGCGACGTGCGGGCGCAGCGTTTGAAAAGCTCGACGCGCTCCTGCTCCGGCAGATGGCCGACGAGCAGGCGGCCGGATGCCGTCCAGTTCAGGGGAACACGGGTGCCGACGCGCGAGGCAACCTGAAAATGGCTGGGGCCATCGACCATGGCCAGAACAAGCATATGGTCGCCGTCGCGGCCGCAAAGCTGCACCGTCTCACCCGCATGGCGGCACAGATCGTGCATTTCGTGGGTGGCGACACCCATGAAATCCAGCGAGCGGGCATAGGCAAGGCCGTAGTGATAAAGCCGCGCGCCGAGCCAGATATTGCCGTCGGCATTGCGCGCCAGTATGTTCTTTTCAACGAGATCGTCAACGATCACATAGACGGTGGAAAGCGGCGCCTTGATGGCCTTGGCAATGGCGTAAGCGCCGGCCGGCAATCCGGTTTCGTAAAGATAATCAATCACCTGAAGGGCGCGGTCGATGCCGCTGACGCGCGAGCGCTTGGCCGCCTTCGCGTCCGGGTTTTCCTCGGTGGCGGACAAGGCGGGTGAAGACAATTCGTCCAGTCTATGGGCGTCCAATTTCCGGCTCCTCGTGAATTTTGAGAAGCTATTACATTATTATGGCATATATGTCGATGCCCATCGCATCGCAAAGACAGGAGAAAGACATGACCGAGGATATCAGAAGCAGGATCGGCCTCCGCCCGGTCATCAACGTCTCGGGCACCATGACGTCGCTCGGTGCTTCCATCGTCGTTCCCGAGGCTGTCGAGGCCATGGCGGCGATCCTGCCGCAATTTGTCGAGATCAACGATCTGCAACGCAAGGCAAGCGCGATTATCGCAAGATTGACGGGCGGCGAGGCCGGTTTCGTGACGGCATCCTGCTCCTCCGGCATCAGCCTTGCGGTTGCAGGCGCCATCACCGGCAACAATCTCCTCGCCATCGAAAAGCTGCCTGATATCGCGCCGGACAAGAACGAGGTGCTGGTGCAGATGGGGCATGTGGTGAGCTACGGCGCGCCGGTGGATCAGGCGATCCGGCTCGGCGGCGGCAAGGTGGTGCTGGTCGGGCAGGCGACATCGACCCATCGTTTCCACATGGAAAACGCCATCACCGAGAAGACGGCGGCGGCTGTTTACGTTATCTCGCACCATGTCGTGAATTACGGTCTGCTGCATCTTTCCGAATTCGTCGAGATCGCCCATGCCAGAGGCGTGCCCGTCATCGTGGATGCGGCTTCCGAGTACGATCTGGAGCTGTTTCTGGCCACGGGCGCGGATGTGGTGCTTTATTCCGGCCACAAGTTCCTCGGCGGCCCCACCTCGGGCATCGTCGCCGGCAAGAAGGACCTGGTGCGCCATGCCTTCCTGCAGAATATGGGTATCGGCCGTGGCATGAAGGTCGGCAAGGAAAGCATCTATGGCGTCATGGCAGCCCTGGAAGCCTGGGAAAAGCGCGACCATGCCGGTATCCGTGAGCGTGAGACAGCTTATCTCCATCTCTGGAAGCAAACGCTGGACGGGCGCCCCGGCGTGACGGCGCTGATCGAGCCTGATCCTACCAACAACCCGCTCGACAGGCTGCGCGTCATCATCGACGCAGAGGAAGCGCATATCACCGCCTGGGACCTGACGACGGCGCTCGCCAAGGGCAATCCTCCGATCATCACCCGTGACCACGAGGTGGAGCATCGCTACTTCTATCTCGACCCCTGCAACCTTCATCCCGGCCAGGAAACTATCGTGGCTTCGCGTCTGGCTGAGGAACTCGACAAGGCGCGCGCCTCCAACGAGGTGATCGCCACGCCGTTCGACGACCGCAGCCGCCACCGCTTCGACGGCATGCTGCGCTGGCCGGATTGAGTGACGACTGGATGTGGAACGAGCGGGTGCCACGAGTTTCTTCTCCCCGCCGGGGAGAAGGTCGCGGCAGCGGGATGAGGGGGCAAGGGTGCGGTTCATCACTGGCGTTACCCCCTCATCCGACCCTTCGGGCCACCTTCTCCCCGGCGGGGAGAAGAAATTTGCAGCCACCTCGTGCCAAAGCAGTTCAAACCACATGAAAAGAAGGGAACGATCATGACCATGCCGCAGGCAGCACCTCTCGGTGCCGAAGATGCCGTGCTTTCCGTGCGCAATCTCACCACGTCCTTTCACGTGGATGGCGGCTGGAAGCCCGTGGTTCGTGATATTTCCTTCGATGTCGGACCGGGCGAGACGGTCGCGATCGTCGGTGAAAGCGGCTCGGGCAAAAGCGTTACCTCGCTCTCGATCATGCGGCTGCTGGATCGTGACAGCAGCAGGGTTCAGGGCGAAATCCTGCTCGGGCGTCGCAACCTGCTGTCCCTTTCCGAAGATGCGATGCGGCGGGTGCGGGGCAACGAGGTTGCCATGATCTTTCAGGAGCCGATGACCAGCCTCAATCCGCTGTTCACCATCGGCGACCAGATTTCCGAAGCCCTGCTCTGCCACCAGCCGATGTCGAAAACCGAGGCGAGGGCGGAGACGGTGCGCCTGCTCGAGAAGGTCCGCATTCCCTCGGCCGCCTCGCGTTTCGATGAATATCCGCACCGCTTTTCCGGCGGCATGCGCCAGCGCGTGATGATCGCCATGGCGCTTGCATCCCGGCCGAAGCTCTTGATCGCCGACGAGCCGACGACGGCACTCGACGTGACCATTCAGGGCCAGATCCTTGATCTCATCAAGACGCTTCAGGAAGAGGAGGGTACGTCGGTTCTGTTCATCACCCATGATATGGGCGTGGTGGCTGAGATCGCCGACCGGACCGTCGTCATGTATCGCGGCGAGCAGGTGGAAGTCGGCGCGACGGCCGATATCTTCCATCGCGGCAAGCACCCCTATACCCGCGCGCTTTTGTCCGCCGTTCCGGTTCTGGGGTCGATGACGGGCGAGGAAAGGCCGCTCAGATTTCCCATCGTCAACACCACCACGGGGGAAACACAGGAGCCGGCGCGGCCTGGCGATACCGTCGATCCCAGCGCCCAGCCGGTGCTCAAGGTCGAAGGGCTGACCAAGCGCTTCGACATTCACTCCGGCCTTTTGGGAAGGCTGAGTGGCCGGGTGCATGCGGTGGAAAACGTGTCCTTTGATCTGAGGGCCGGCGAGACATTGTCATTGGTCGGCGAAAGCGGTTGCGGCAAATCGACGACGGGACGCGCCATCATGCGGCTGATCGAGCCGGATGCCGGCTCGGTGGTGGTCAATGGCGAGAATATTCTCGGCCTCGACAAATCAGGCATGCGCGAAATGCGCAAGACGGTGCAGATGATCTTTCAGGATCCCTATGCCTCGCTCAATCCGCGTATGACAGTGGGTGCGGCGATTGCCGAACCGTTTCTGGAACACCGCATGGGAAGTGCGCGCCAAGCGAAGGATGTGGTTGCCGATATGCTGGCGAAGGTCGGTCTCTCGCCGGATATGGCGGCGCGTTACCCGCATGAATTTTCCGGCGGCCAGCGCCAGCGCATCTGCATCGCCCGCGCGCTCGCACTCCAGCCGAAGGTGATTGTCGCCGATGAGAGCGTTTCGGCGCTGGATGTGTCGATCAAGGCGCAGGTCATCAACCTGATGCTGGATTTGCAGCAAAGCCTCGATCTCGCCTTCCTGTTCATCAGCCATGACATGGCGGTGGTGGAACGGGTCAGCCACCGGGTCGCGGTGATGTATCTCGGCGAAATAGTCGAGATCGGCCCGCGCGCGGCTGTGTTCGATAATCCGCAGCATGACTATACCCGCAAGCTGATGGCCGCCGTGCCGGTGCCGGACCCGGACCGCAGAAACACAAGGCGCAATGCCGCAAATGACGAGCTGAAAAGCCCGATCCGCGCGGTCGATTACGTGGTGAAGCCGCGTGAATATCGCGAGGTCTCGCCCGGCCACCTTGTCGCCCGCTAAGGCAGGTCAAAGACCCGGCACGTCAGCCGCTCGTTTAATGGCCGGTACAGCCTGTCGGTATCCGCCGCAAAACGGGCTTCGGCAAAGGGTGCCTGTCCGGCATTGTAGGTCAGGAATAATGGGCGTAACCGAGTGTCGGGCCAAAATTGGCGGCCTGCCACATCGTGGCAGGCCGCGTCGATGCCTGGGTTACGATGTCGCCACGGCTCGAAAAAGCCCTGACCCATGACGGGATCAGCCTTCTGGTCCGTTGCTCCGCACGCTGGAGGCCTATAAAAAGGCGGGCGTGAATACCTTTATCCTGTCCGGCATGCCATTGCTGGAAGAGGCCTTCCGTTTCGGGGAAAAGGTTCTTCCGCGTCTCGATGTATCGCGGCAGGTCTCGCAGGCCAAACAATTCACCTGGTCGACTTTGTTCGACCGCGACCTCTCGGCCAAGGCATCCTGAGCATGGCCTGCCGGGAGTGGAGAAAAAAGACATGACGGCAAGTCCGGCAACAACAATTGCGCAACGGCGCGTCGGCCCGCAGCGCGCGGCGGAGCGGGCACTTGCCGTTCTGGACAAGGTGCTGGGCGCGGTCGCCGCTGCCATCCTTGCGACGCTTCTTGTGGTGGTGCTGGTCAATGTCGCCCTGCGTTATCTGTTTCACACCGGCTTCATCGGCTCTGAAGACCTCGGCATCTGGCTGCATGTGGCCATGATCGCCGTTGGCGCGCCGCTCAGCCTCAAAAGCGCGCTTGCCATGCGGCTCGATGTTTTCGTGCGGTTTCTGCCGCAGCGTTTCCACGCCGCAACCGAAGTTCTGGCCGATGCGTTCTCCTTCGTCGCAGCGCTGATCCTCGCCTTCGGCGGGGTGGAGATCGCGGCAATGCTGGGTGGTACGTCTCCGACGCTCGGTCTGCCGGAATGGGTGCGTTTCGGCTTTCTGGGTGCAGGCGGCGCGCTGATCCTTGTTTATCTGGCGCTTCAGCGGGTCAGTGAAGGCAAGGCGATTGCCGTTCTCGCGTCTCTCGCCATTGCAATCGTGGCCTATGTCGGCCTGCCGGAAGTCTTTGTGGATACGAGCCTGCCGCCAAGCCTGTTTCTGGCGCTGACGGCGGCGGTGGGGCTGGTGCTGGCGGCACCGCTTGCCCATGCCTTCCTCGCTGCTGCCTATGTGGCGATCGCCTTCGGCAGCACCTTGCCGGAACCGGCCATCGTGTCCTCGACGGTAACGGGCATGTCGAAATTCCTGCTGCTCGCCATCCCGTTCTTCCTGCTGGCCGGAAGTCTGCTGACGGAATCGGGTGTTGCCAACCAGCTGGTTCGGTTCGCCGCCTCCATGGTCGGCCACCGCCGGGCGGGGCTGGCGCAGACGACGTTGCTGACCAGCGTGCTGTTTTCCGGCGCATCCGGCTCCTCGGTCGCCAACGCCGCCTTCGGCGCCTCCACCTTCCAGCCGGAATTGGTGAAACATGGCTATCCGCCGGCACAGGCGGGCGCAATCATTGCCGCAACATCGGTGCTGGACAATGTCATCCCGCCGTCCATCGCCTTTCTCATCCTGGCAACGGCCACAAACCTGTCGGTCGGCTCGTTGCTTGTCGGTGGCTTCTTTGCCGGTGGACTGATGGCGATCTGCCTTGCGGTGGCGATCCATCTGAGCGTGCGCAGCGTCGATACCCTGCCGCGCGCCACCGGCACGGAGCGCGGGCGCTCGGCAATCGCCGCCATCCCCGCCTTCGGTCTCGGCGTCATCGTGGTGGTCGGCATCCGCATCGGTGTCGTCACCACCACGGAAGCCGCCGCCCTTGCCGCTCTTTACACGCTGCTTCTCGGCTTCGGGTACCGGCTGGGTGTGCGGCGCATCTTCGCAACCTTCCGGCAGTCGGCCGGGGAAGCTGCGTCCATCGGTCTTTTGATCGGCACGGCCGGTCCCTTCGCCTTCCTGCTGGCGGTTGATAATGTCTCCGGCCTCGTCACTGACTTCGTCACTCTGCTCGGCGGCAGCAAGATCGCGGTGCTTCTGCTCTCCAATCTTATCCTGCTCGCGGTGGGATTGGTGCTGGATATCGGTGCGGCCATCCTGCTGTTTGGACCGATCCTGTTGCCCGCAGCTGTTGCGGCCGGCATCGATCCCATCCATTTCGGCGTCATTCTCGTGGTCAACCTGATGATCCATGGCCTCACACCACCGCTTGGCATGTTGATTTTCGTGGTCAGCGGCGTCACCCGCGTTCCGGCGACAGCGCTGTTCCAGGCCGTCGTTCCCTATCTCCTCTCCCTTCTGGTTTCCCTCGCCATTCTGTGCGCCTGGGCCATTGTCTTCTAAATCCGGGGTTTTGTTCATGACTATTATCGATCGCCGCACGCTCCTGAAATTCTCCGCTGCCGGTGCGGCAGCACTTGCCGCTCCCGCCTTTATCCGCACTGCAAATGCCAGAACCCGTAACATCACGGTCGCGTCCCTGTTTGCCGACGACAAGCCGGAAACCAAAATATGGGTGAAGATCAGCGAACTGGTGGAGGCCAAACTGCCCGGCCGTTTTCGCTTCAACATCGTCAAGAGCGGCGCGCTGGGTGGCGAAAAGGAAGTGGCGGAAAACATCCGGCTGGGATCGGTCCAGGCGAGCCTTTCCACCGTCTCTTCGCTTTCCGGCTGGGTGCCGGAACTGCAAATCCTCGATCTGCCCTTCCTGTTTCGCGACGCAGACCATGTGCGCAAGGTGGTGAAGGGCGAGACCGGCAGCGAGTTGAAGACCAAGCTTGGCGCGCAGCAATTCGTGGCCGTGGACTTCATCAATTACGGCGCGCGCCATCTGCTGACCAAGGAACCGGTGACCAGACCTGAGCAATTGCAGGGCAAGAAGATCCGCGTCATCCAGAGCCCGCTGCACACCAGGCTGTGGAGCGCCTTCGGCACGACGCCGGTCGGCATTCCCATAACCGAGACCTACAATGCACTGGCGACCGGCGTTGCCGATGCCATGGATCTGACGAAATCCGCCTATGCCGGGTTCAAGCTATACGAGGTCGTGCCCTACATGACCGAAACCGGCCATATCTGGGCGTCGGGCGTCGTTTATTACGGTGCGGCGTTCTGGAACCAGCTTGACGACGAAGAGAAGAAGGTTCTTGCGGAGGCTTCCAGCGAAGGCGCGATCTATTTCAACCAGCTGATCGTCGAGGACGAGGCAAAATCGGTCGATCTGGCGGTTTCGAAGGGCGGCAAGGTGTTGCAGCCGGAAGCATTGGACGAGTGGCGCAAGGGTGCAAAGGGTGTCTGGCAGGATTTTGCCGGCACGGTCGGCGGCGTCGATAAGATACAGGCGATACAGTCGGCCTGATTTCGAGGCCCTGATCCAGAGGCAGTGTTATGAACGGGGAGGGCACATAAGCGCCCTCCCCATTTTTTTGGATCAGCGGATATCCTGCGGCAGAACGTCCGAAGGAATGTTCTGGTAGGAAACCGGGCGCGTGAAGCGGCGGATCGACATGGTGCCAACAGAGGTCGCACCGAAGTTCGTGGAGGCCGGGTAGGGGCCGCCGTGAACCATGGCTTCGGAGACTTCAACGCCAGTCGGGAAACCGTTGGCGAGAACGCGGCCGGCCTTGCGCTCAAGGATCGGCAGCAGCTTGCGGCCGAGTTCGGCGTCACCGGCGTCGAGATGCATGGTTGCCGTCAGCTGGCCTTCGAAGCTTTTTGCCACTTCGATCATTTCTTCAGGGCTATCAACCGTCACGATCAGGCCGAGCGGTCCGAAAACCTCTTCGGCAAGCGCGTGGTTGGCAACCCAGTCCTTGCCCGAAACGCGGAACAGATAAGGCGTTGCGTTGCGCAGGTCGCAGGTGGTGGTCAACACGTCGCGCACGCCGTTGCCGGCAGCGATGCGGTCGCGACCGTCACGATAGGCAGCGGCGATACCGTCGGTCAGCATCACCTGCGGGCCGACTTCGGAAAGGGCCGCACGGGCTGTTTCCGACACGGCATCCGCCTGCGAGGCAAGCACCACGGCGATGCCGGGATTGGTGCAGAACTGGCCGGCACCCATGGTGAGCGAACCTGCCCAGCCCTTGGCGATGGCGTCACCGCGCGCGGAAACGGCTTCCGGCAGCAGGAACATCGGGTTGACGGAACCGAGTTCACCGTAGAAGGGGATCGGTTCCGGGCGCTGCGCGCAGAGATCGAACAGCGCGCGGCCACCGGCGAGCGAGCCGGTGAAACCGACTGCCTTGATGCGCGGATGCTGGACGAGCGCGGAGCCGACATCGCGGCGGCCGCCCTGGATCAGCGAGAAGACGCCGGGATGCAGATTGTGCTTCTTGACGGCGGCGAGAACGGCCTCGGCAACGATTTCGCCAGTGCCGGGATGGGCGGAGTGGCCCTTGACGACGACAGGGCAACCGGCTGCGAGAGCAGCGGCGGTGTCACCACCGGCGGTCGAGAAGGCGAGCGGGAAGTTGGAGGCGCCAAAGACGGCAACCGGGCCGATCGGACGCTGCATCAGGCGGATATCCGGACGCGGCAGCGGCTGGCGATCCGGCAGCGCTTCGTCGTGGCGGCGGTCGAGATAATCGCCCTTGCGGATATGCGATGCGAAAAGGCGAAGCTGGCCGGTGGTACGGCCGCGTTCGCCCTGCAGGCGTCCTGCCGGCAGGCCGGTCTCGGACGAGCCGATCTCAGTGATGGCGTCGGCGCGTGCTTCGATCTCATCGGCGATGGTGTCGAGGAATGCAGCGCGCTCTTCGCGGGTGGTGTAGCCGTAGCTCCAGAAAGCGTCTTCAGCCGCTTCCGCAGCCGCATTCACCAGATCGACGGTGCCGACCGAAAAATCAAAAGCTTCGCCATGTGCAGGTTCGCTGCGGAATTTTGCATCCGTGGCGACCCATTCTCCTGCAACCAGATGTTTGCCGTGCGGCTTGAAACTCATTGTGCTCTTCCCTGAAAATCTGATCCTGTGTGGAAAATCCACCCGATACCGTAAAACCGGACCGAAGGGCGACAGCCTGAAAGGCCATCAGCCGCAGTGCTTGTCCGGTTGCCCTCTGCCTTAGCCCGAGTAGGGCTTCAGCGAAAGCCGGTTTGTGCAGTATCTGTCCAAAAAGTGTGATTTATTGGGCGCTGGAAGAAAAAGACGATCTTCCGTTTACGCGCACGGCGCTCTATTGTGACGCCATGATGACAAATAGATTTCCGAAATATATCGCCTGGTCGGTTCTGCTGCTGATCGTGATCGTTACGGTTTGCCCGATCGGGTTGCGGCCCCATACGCTGACGACCGTCGGCATCGACCGTGCTGCCGCCTTCGCCGTCGGTTCGGCGGCCTTCGTGCTCGCTTATCCGCGTTACTGGCTTGCCATTATTGTCGCCGGTGTGGTGGCGGCTTTCGGCATCGAGGCGCTGCAATTTCTCTCGCCCACGCGGCATCCGCATATGACGGATGCCGTTGTGAAAGCCGCAGGTGCCATTGCCGGCGGGCTGGCCACTTTTTCCTGGCTTCAATTCAGGATGCGATTGACCGCCAGCTGAGAGGCTGCCGGCGGCCAGTCGTGCCGGCTCAATTTGCCTGCTTTGCCAGTCCGAAACGGCCATGCGACAGCGTGCGCTCGATGCCGCGCAGCTCCGCCAACCCCTTCAACCGGCCGATGGCGGGATAACCCGGCTGCGCTCCGCGCGTCAGGTCGTCAAGGATTTCCTGACCGTGGTCGGGCCGCATCGCAATGGTGTGGTCCTCACGGCCCTCGGCGCGGCGGCGGGATTCTTCCAAGAGAAGTGCCGCGATAACGGCGACCATATCCGTCCCGCCTTCCAGATGCTCGTCCTCGAAAAAGGAGCAGGGCACGGTATCGGTGTCGCGCGTGACGTTGCGCAGATGCACGAAGTGGATGCGATCGGCAAAACGGCTGGCGATGAAGGGCAGGTCGTTATCCGCCCGCGCACCGAGCGAGCCGGTGCAGAGCGTCACGCCGTTGGCGCGGCTATCGACCTCAGACAGCATACGAGCATAGTCCGCCTCAGTCGAAAGAATACGCGGCAGGCCAAGCAGCGGCCATGGCGGATCGTCGCCATGGGCGCAGATATTGATGCCGACCTCTTCCGCCACCGGCGTCACTTCCGACAGGAAATCGATCAGGTTCTGCTGCAGTTTTTCGCGGTTGATGCCGTGATAGGAGCGCAGCTTTTCGAGAAGCTGGCTGAGCGAGTATCCATCCGCCGAACCGGGCAGGCCCGCGCCGATATTGCGCCCGAGCGCGGCGATTTTCGTGTCCGGCATCCCGGCGAAACGTGTTGCCGCGTCCTCGATCAGCCAGTCCGGATAATCGGCCTTCGCGTCGGGGCGTTTGAGAATATGAATATCGAAGGCGGCGAAATCGGGAAGATCGAAGCGCATCGCTTTGGCGCCATGCTTCGTTTCCCAGCGCAGATCGGTGCGGGTCCAGTCCAGCACCGGCATGAAATTATAGCACACCGTGCGGATGCCGGAGGCGGAGAGGCGGCGCAGCGTCTCCTGCCAGTTGGCGATATGGTTTTTCCAGTCGCCGGTCTGGGTTTTGATCTCCTCGGAGACAGGCACGCTTTCGACCACGTCCCAATAAAGCCCACCGGCCTTGATCGCTTCATGCCGTCTGGCGATCTCGTCCGCCGGCCAGACCTCGCCGGTGGCGATGTGGTGCAGCGCGCTGACGATGCCCTCCGCCCCTGCCTGAGCCGCATCCTGAACCGTGACCTTGTCGACCGGGCCGAACCAGCGCCATGTATGTCTCATCTTTAATCCTCAAATATCATTCTGCGGAAAATGTCAGCTGTACCTTGCAGGCGGCGGAGCGGTCTCCGGCCTGCTCGAACGCGGCTTTCGCCTCTTCAAGCGGAAAGCTGTGGGAAATGATCGGCCGCACATCGATGCCACGCGACGAAATCAGGCTCGCGGCGATGGCGAATTCGTCGTGAAACCGCTGCGAGCCGCGCCAGAGGATTTCCTTGCCCACGAGCGCGTTGAGCGGAATGGTGATATCGCCGGTGACGCCCACCTGCACGATGGTGCCGCGCGGTCTGACACAGGCAAAGGCGGTGCGAAGCGCCGGTGCTGCGGCGGAGCAGTCGAAAATGACGTCGAAATACCCCTTGTTGTCCTGATAGGGTGAAAGCGCCTCCGCGTCCTTTGCGACGTTGATGGTGCGGTCCGCACCCATGGCGGGGGCGCGCTCCAGTGCTGCATCGGTGAGATCCGTGGCGACGATGATACCGGCACCGGCATGGCGGGCAGCGGCGATCGTCAGGAGGCCGATGGGACCTGCGCCGGTTACCAGCACCTTGGCGCCCGTCAGGTCACCGGCCTGGGCCACGGCATGCAGGCAGACGGCGAGCGGCTCGGTGCAGGCGGCCTCTGCCGGCGAAGTGGCGTCTGAAAATGTCGCGCATTGTTTTGCGGGAACCACCAGCCGGTCGCGGAACATGCCCTGCTCGTGCGGCAGGCGCATGGCGCTGCCCATGAAGCGCATGTCGAGGCAATGGATCGGCTGGCCCTTCAGACAGAAATGGCAATGGCCGCAGGGCTGCGAGGGATTGACGGCGACGAGCTGGCCGATGGCAAGCCCGCTGACGCCTTGCCCCAGCGCCTGGATACGCCCCGAAGCCTCATGGCCGCAGATGATCGGTTCGCGCACCCGCACCGGGCCGAAGCCGCCGTCCTGATAATAATGGAGATCGGACCCGCAAATGCCGCCCGCCGCCATGGTCAGCAGCACTTCACCGGGGCCGGGGGCCTGCATGTCCTGCGTTTCGACGCGGATGTCCCCGGCGCCGTGTAGACGTGCCACGCGTGTCTGCATGACGGGTTCCTTTCAAATGCATTCATGTCTGAAACCTGCGCGACCGCAGGGCCGCGCAGTTGGTGTTCGTTCAGCGGATGAGGCCAAGCTGCGTCGGCAGCCACAGCGTGATCGCCGGTATGAAGGTGATCAGGCCCAGCGCCACGAAAAGCGGTATCATCCACGGCAGAATGGCGAGGGTGGTTCTCTCCACCGACATTTTCGAAATACGCGACAGCACGAACAGCACCATGCCAACGGGCGGGGTCAGGAGACCGATCATCAGGTTCAGCGTCACGATCAGGCCGAGATGGACGGGATCGATGCCGTAGCGGGCAGCGACCGGCATCAGGATCGGTACCAGGATGCTGATGGCCGCGATGGTGTCGAGGAATGCGCCGACGATCAGCAGCAGGATGTTGACGATGATGAGGAAGGTCCACCAGTTATCCGTCATCGAGAACATGAAGTCGGAGAACAGCGCCGCCGCCTGGCTGACCGTCAGCAACCATGCGAAGATCGAGGCCGCAGTGACGATGAAGAGAACCGAAGCCGTGGTCTCTATCGTATCGAAGCTCGCCTTGGCCAATGTCTTGAACGTCATGGTGCGGTAGCGCACCAGCCCGAGAAAAAGCGACCAGAGAACGGCAGCGACCGCCGCCTCTGTCGGGGTGAACCAGCCCATCGTCATGCCGCCGATCAGAATGACTGGCGTCATCAGCGCCATCACGGCGGAGAAGTCGTAGTACCAGTCGAGGGCAACAAGCACGGCGAGGCCGACAAGAACCGCGACGTTGAGCGACACGCCGGCAAGGATCATCAGATAGACGGCGACCGGGAAGCTGAAGACGATGACGATTTCCAGGGTGGCTGAAAGCAGCTGCTTCAGCTGGAAGGGCGTGTCGGACCCCCAGCCCTTTCGTTTTGCGAAAATATAGACCGTCACCATCATCAGCACCGTCATGACGACGCCGGGAATAATGCCGGCCATGAACAGCGCGCCGATCGAGGCGTTGGCCATCATGCCGTAGATCACGAAGGGTAGTGAGGGCGGGAAGATCGGGCCGAGCGTCGCCGAGGCAGCGGTGACGCCAACGGCCGCTTCGACCGGATAACCATGATCTTTCATGGCCTTGATCTCGATGGTGCCGATGCCTGCGGCATCCGCAAGCGCTGTCCCCGACATGCCGGAAAAAACCACCGAACCGATGATGTTGACCTGCGCCAGGCCACCCTTCATCCAGCCGACGAGCGCCAGTGCGAAGCGGTAGATGCGGCTTGTGACCCCCGCGATGTTCATCAGATTGCCGGCGAGGATAAAGAACGGCACGGCAATGAGCGGGAAGCTTTCGACGCCGGCGATCATGCGCTGCGCTGCGATGATATCGGGCGCAACGTCATAGAGGATCAGATAAAGAAGTGAACTGACGGCCATGGAAACGGCCACCGGCGTGCCGATGATGAGAAGCAGAAGAAATGAACCGATGAGCAAAAGCATGGACTAGATCCCCTGTGTGCTTACGGCTTCCTGAGCCTTTTCACGCACGGTTTGCTTGCCGGTGATGTCCTTGATGAAATTGTGCAGGGCACGCAGGAACATCAGCGCGAAAGCGGCGAAAACGGTGTAGAAGACAATGCCGCGCGGCAGGTCGACGGTGACCATGCGCTCATCGCCGACGATTTCGAGATACCGCCACATCAACCAGGTGATGTAGGCGAAGAAACCGATGGTGATGACATCGACGAGCAGTTCCAGAAGTCGTCCGACGGGTTTCGGCACGAAGCGGTAGATCAGATCGACGTGAATATGCCGGAACATGCGAACGCACATGACCGAGCCGAGAAAGACAACGACGACAAGGCAATTGGCGGCAATTTCTTCCGTCCATGCGAAGCTGTCGTTCAACACGTAACGGGTGAAGAATTGCAGGAAGACGGAAAGGCCCATGGCCCAGAAAACGGCAAGGGTTATCCAGTCTTCCACGGCATAGATCGAAAGATCGACGGGGCCGGTATCTTCTTCGAAGGCGTGCGCCATTTCTTCCACACTGATGGGTGTGTGATGCTGGTCGGTCATTGACGGGAACTCCAGTCCGAATGTCTCGGTTGAGGATATCCCGGCGCCTGACAGCGCCGGGAAAGGCTCACGCATTATTTGATGGCGCGGATGGCGTCCCAATCGGGCTTTTCGTAACCGAAATCTTCAAGCTTCACCTTTTCAACGACGTTTTTCTCGAAGTCCGCCTTGTCGACTTCGGCCACCGTGATGCCCTTGGATTTGAACTCGTCGACCAGCGCCTTTTCACGGGCCTCGATCGTCTTCGTCGTGCGGGCCGCCGCCTCCTGCATGACGTCGGTGAAGATTTTCTTGTCTTCATCCGAAAGGCTCGCCCAGCGGGTTTTCGAAACGAGGGTGTTGAGGTGATCGACGATATGGCCGGTCAGAACGATGTTCTTCTGGACCTCGTAGAATTTCTTCGCCTCGATCGTCGTCAGCGGGTTTTCCTGAGCCTCAACGGTGCCGTTCTGAAGCGCCAGATAGACTTCCGCAAAGGCAATTGGCGTCGTGTTGGCGCCGCAGGCGCGCGGCATGGCGAGATAGGCTGGAACGTCGGGAACGCGCATCTTCAGGCCGGCCATGTCACCGCATTTTTCAATCGGCCGGTTGGAGGTGGTGTGGCGCGTGCCGTAATAGCTGACGGCGACGATGTGGTTGCCGGTCTTGTCCTCATAGCCCTTGGCCAGCTTCTTGAAGACATCGCTCTTGGTATAGGCGATCAGATGGCTCGGATCGCGGAAGATATAAGGGAAATAGGTGACGCCGATCGGCTTGTAGTCGCGCGCGGCGAAGCTCGAGCCGGAGATGATGATGTCCACCGTGCCAAGCTTCAGGCCCTGGTTGATATCGGCTTCCTTGCCGAGCTGCGAGGCGGGGAAAACATCGATCTTGTATCGACCTTCCGTCCGCTTGGCGATTTCTTCCGCAGCCCAGACCGAATCCGTGTGGAACGGTTCGGAGGTCTCGTAGACATGCGCCCATTTCAGCGCGGTTTGCGCCTGTGCCGCCAAAGCCGAAAGCAAAATGGCAGCGGTTGCACCCATCAAAGTCGACAATCTGATTTTCATTCTTAACTCCTCCCGAATTAAAGCCAGATTTCTGTTTTTCCCGTCGCCGGTTGCGGCACGGTCACTCTTCTCCGATCGTTTCCTCCCCGAAACTCTCGGAAAATCTCTTTTGCGACAGCGTCAGATGCTGCCGCATCGCCTCGCGTGCGCCTTCCGGGTCGTTTGCCGCGATCGCGTCGCGGATGACCCGGTGTTCCTGCACGGCGAGGATCCAGGTGTGCGGACCTTCGAAATAGCTGGCGAGCTTTTCGAAATAGGGCGACAGGCTGCGCTCGTCATAGATCAGGCCGGTAAAGCGGTTCAGCGCCGAGTTGCCGATAATGTCGGCAATCGCGGTGTGGAAGGCGCGGTCGAGATTGAGGGCCTGCGGCGAATTGTCGAGCGCGCCGGCCATGCGTTCGATGATGTCGTCCAGCCTGGCGATGCATTCGGGCGTCGCAAGCCTTGCTGCCTCCTCGGCAATCGCACTTTCGATGATGCAGCGCGCCTGCAGGATTTCGAACGGGCCGTGCGCATCGGGTACAGGCGATTTTGCCTTGTCCGCCTTGCGGGACGCGCTCACATAAACGCCGGACCCCATGCGGATGTGGATATGGCCTTCCACTTCCAGAACGATGAGAGCCTCCCGCACCGTCGGGCGGGATACGCCAAACCGTTCGGCAAGATCACGCTCCGCCGGCAGGCGCTGACCGTCCGTCAGTTCCCCGCTCTCGATAAGCAAACGAATTTGTTCCGCTACCAGCCGGTAAAGGCGGCGCGGCTCCAGAGCCACAAACATGATATCCTCCCAGCGCGAAAGTCTCCCCCCTTCGCGCAAGCGGTAAGATGGTCTTACCAATTTTATTAGGACGGATTTATGCGGTGCTGTCAATCGGCTGGTGGTGGAAAAGTGTGGGGAAGGAGTTTGAGGCGGTTCAGCAGGTCGGGCGTTGTCTTATTCCGGGGCTTTTACCATTTCCGTCATTCCGGCCTTGAGCCGGAATCCAGCCAGCCCAAGTCCTTGGGCTGAAAAGACTCTTCTCGTCGCGCAGACGCGTCGGCAGGATTCCGGCTCAAGCAACCGGGGTGACGGGGAAAGGTTGTGCCGGACAGTCTGAAGCGACTGACTTACCGCTGTAAGGTTGAAAATAGTGCCGAGGCCTTAAACGCAAGCAGCCTTCTTCAGCCTCTATTGCCCGCGAGCCTCAGGCCGCCATTCTCACCGATACTCACATCCAGCTCACCATAGCCACCAATGGAAAGATGCGGCGTTTCGATGGGATGCGAATGCGTGGCGTTGATGACCACCACGGTGGCGCCCATGCTTTCTCCGGCCTTGATGCCGGCAGGCGCATCTTCGAAGACGACGCAGTCTTCAGGCGCGACGCCGAGCTTTGCGGCAGCCTTTTTGTACCCTTCCGGGTCAGGCTTGCCGTTCACCACATCCTCGGCGCAGATCATCACTGCCGGCGGCGTGAGGCCCGCCGCAGCCAGCCGCAGTTCGGCAAGCGCGCGGGCGGCGGAGGTGACGATGGCCCATTTTCCGGCCGGCAATTGTTCCAGAAATGCCGCTGCCTGCGGAATCTGGAGAATGCCGTCGACATCGTCCATTTCCTTTTGCAGCAGCATATCCGCCTGTTCCTGGATATCGAGGCCCGGAACCGCCTCGCGACGCACCACTTCCGACGCGCGCATTCCGTGAATGCGTTGCAGGAAGGCGTCAGGCTCGATGCCGTTATCCACAGCCCATTTGCGCCACACCCGCTCCACCACCGCTATGGAATTCAGCAGCGTTCCGTCCATGTCGAACAGGAAGGCGCCATACTCGCGCGAAAAGATCTGGGCGGTCGGCGGGACTTTGCTGTGCATCGCATTCTTCCGTTGGGTGTGTCGGGCTGGCTTCGTGTCTATAGCATTGGCGGGCATAACGGAATCGTTTTTCAGCAGTGAAAGCAAATGGCGTGCCCACGGACAACTGCGGATATCGTCCCGGAACAGGGCAGTTGGCACCGTCTGCGACTCGGGGCATGGTGAGGCAGGGCAGGGGCGCCGGCATGCGGTCGCGCGGACGTCAGGTTGCAGCAAGGATCAACTGCTATTGTCGGTTTTCGAAAACCATCAAAGTTATGAAAATCAAAGGTTAAACGGTGCTTCCGAATGTTTTGCATGAGGGTTTTTCGCAGAGAAATTCTCTTAACGAAACCGTCGTTTTAGGGGTGCTGTTAACCATTTGTTAACCATATTCGAGGTACCTAATTGTCAACGATTTGTTTACCAAGATGACCAAAGTGCTAACAGACCAGCGTTCGATCCGTATCAAAGGCCGCTCCTTCCTCGCGGTCGTTCTGTCCCCTGAAGCTCCGCTCGATCAATGGCTGGAAAGGCTCGATGATCTCGCTGCGCGTTCGGCCGGGTTCTTCCTGTCGCGTCCGGTGGTTCTGGATGCGTCCGAACTGTCGCTCGACAAGGCGGGACTGAAAGCCCTGCTGGCAGCACTGACCGAGCGCAATGTCGGCATCATGGGGATCGAAGGTGTTCGCCCCTCGATGATCGAGCCAGGCATGCCGCCGTCGCTGAAGGGCGGAAAGCCCGCTTCCGATGTCGAGGTCGAGCCGGTCGCCATCGCCGCCGAGTTGCCGGAGGAAAAGCCGCGCACGTCAGGCGAGGTTCGCGCCGTCGTGCAGTCGCTTGTGATCAACGAGCCGGTTCGCTCCGGCCAGTCGATCGTGTTTCCCGAAGGCGATGTGACCGTCATCGGTTCGGTCGCATCGGGTGCGGAAATCATCGCAGGCGGTTCGGTGCATATTTACGGGGCGTTGCGCGGTCGCGCCATGGCCGGTTCGCTCGGCAATGTCTCGGCGCGCATTTTCTGCCGCAAGCTTGAGGCGGAGCTTCTGGCGATCGACGGCGTCTACAAGGTCGCCGAGGATATTGACGACAAGCTGCGCGGCCAGCCCGTTCAGCTGTGGCTGGAAAACGATACGATAAAGGCCGAAAAACTTGGCTGAAGAAATAGAGAAAACAACACAGGAACAGGAGAGCCGTATGGGGAAGGTAGTCGTTGTTACTTCCGGCAAGGGCGGGGTTGGCAAGACCACCTCGACCGCCGCGCTTGGTGCCGCACTGGCGCAGAACAAGCAGAAGGTCGTGGTCGTCGATTTCGATGTCGGCCTGCGCAACCTCGATCTCGTCATGGGTGCTGAACGCCGGGTGGTTTACGACCTCGTCAACGTCATCCAGGGCGATGCCAAGCTGACGCAGGCGCTGATCCGCGACAAGCGCCTCGAGACGCTGTTCCTGCTACCCGCCTCGCAGACGCGCGACAAGGACAATCTGACGCCGGAAGGTGTCGAATGGGTCATCGCCGAGCTGAAGAAGCATTTCGACTGGGTCATCTGCGACAGCCCGGCTGGTATCGAACGCGGCGCGACGCTGGCCATGCGCCATGCGGATGTGGCCGTCGTCGTGACCAATCCGGAAGTCTCCTCCGTGCGTGACAGCGACCGCATCATCGGCCTGCTCGATTCCAAGACGCTGAAGGCCGAACGCGGCGAGCGCATGGAAAAGCACCTGCTTTTGACGCGCTACGATTCGGCCCGCGCCGAGCGCGGCGACATGCTGAAGGTCGACGACGTTCTGGAGATCCTCTCCATTCCGCTGCTCGGCATCATTCCCGAAAGCTCGGATGTGCTGCGTGCTTCCAACGTCGGTGCACCGGTGACGCTCGCGGATGCCCGTTGCGCACCGGCCATGGCCTATTTCGACGCTGCCCGTCGCCTCCAGGGCGAGGACATTCCGGTGGTCATTCCGGGCGAAAAGCGGGGTATCTTCTCCAAGATTTTTGCAAGGAGGGCTGCATGAGCATTTTCGGCCTGTTCCGTAAACAGAAGTCGGCACCGCTTGCGCGCGAGCGCTTGCAGGTGCTGCTCGCCCACGAAAGGGCATCGTCGGGAACCGATCTCGTCGCTGTTCTGCGCGAGGAAATTCTCGCAGTGATCGCCAGGCACGTGCAGATCGATAACGACCGCGTGCATGTGAAGATGGATCGCGACGAGCATGTCTCGATATTGGAGATCGATGTCGAGATCCCCTTGAGCGCCGACCTGCGCGCCGCGTGATGGTGTCTACGAAAACCGCCGCCCCTTGCCGGGCGGCGTTTTTATTTATTCGGCCGTCGTATCGACCGGCTTGTTAAATGCCTCGGCCAGATCGTCGGGAAGCGGCCGCTTAAGATTGATGCCGGTCGGCGGGATCGGCGCGTTGAACCACTTGTCGTAGATCGTCTTGATTTCGCCGCTCGCATAAATTTGCCCCAGCGCTTCGTTGACGGCGTCCTTGAATTCGGTGTCGCCGCGTCGGAGCATCAGGCCATAGGGCTGTGGCGGGGCGAGATAGTCGTTGGAGATGGAGTAGTCTTCGGGCTTGCCCGTTTCGGCGACGAAGGACCTCAGAAGAATATCGTCCATGACGAAGGCCGAGGCGCGATTTTCCGTCACCATGTCGAAACTGCCTTCGGTGCTGTCATTTTGCAGAACGGCGATGTTCAGCCCTAGTTTGCGGTTGAGCACATTCAGCTGGCTGATATTGATCGTCCCCGTCGTCACCACCACGGTTCGCCCGGCAAGATCGCTAACGCTTTGCATTTGGCTCGATTTCAGCGCGACATAACGGGTGCCGGTGATGAAGTGGCTGTAGGAAAACCACACGGCCTTGCGTCTCTCCTCGGTATTCGTGCTCGCCACGCATTCCATGTCGATTGTGCCGTCATTGAGAAGCGTGATGCGGTTACTGGGCGTGCGCTTGACGAAATCGATTTTCAATTCCGGCAGGTTCAACTTTTTCTTGATGGAATCCGCCACTTTCAGGCACAGTTCGATGCTGTAGCCGATCGGCTCCGGGCCGGTTCCCATATAGGAAAAGGGCAGATTTCTGTCGGCAAAACCCAGCCTTATGGTGCCGGTTCTGGCAATGGTTTCGAGGGTGGGCGGTTGGGTGTCGTCGGCGGCTGCAACGGTGGGTAAAACACTTAAAACCCCGAGCATGAGCCCCAATGTCGATCTCTGCATCGCGCATCTCCAGCCAGAATTACCGTTAAAACGTTTTCATAAAAACAGAGGCGGGGTGGGGCACGTGCGCCCTCAGTCCCGGTATTCGATCGGGTGGTCGTAGGCTTGTTTCAAAGCGGCGGTCATCGGCAGGTTCAGGTTCATGCCATTCGGCGGAATGGGTTTGGTGAACCATTTTTCGTAAAGGCCCTGAATGGCGGGACCGGTGAAGATCTGCCGCAGGCTTTCATTGACCGCTGCCTTGAAGGCCGGGTCGTCGCGGCGGAACACCAGGCCATAGGGTTCGGGTGCGCTCAGCGTCTCGTCGGAAAGCGCGTAGAGGTCTGGATTTTCGGAGGTTGCCGCCAGCGCTGCCAGCAAGATGCCATCCATGACGAAAGCGGAGGCCTTGCCGGCAACGACGAGTTCGAAGGCCTCTTCGTTGGTCTTTGTCGGCATCACCGAGATATTGAGGTTCTTTTCGCGATTGACCGCATTCAGCTGCTCGATATTGACGGTGCCGGAGGCTGAAGTGACGGAGCGTCCGGCCAGATCGGCAAGGCTCTTCAGATTGTCCTGTTTGCGGGAGAGAAACTGCGTCGCGGTCATGAAATTCGGATAGGAGAAATCCACCATTTTCCGGCGTTCGCTGTTGTTGGTGGTCGCCGCGCATTCGATGTCGATCTTGCCGCTGCGCACCAGAATGAAGCGGGTGGCGGGCGTGGCTTTCACATATTCGATGTCGAGCTTGTCGAGCTTCAGCTGCGTGCGGATATCCTCGCTGATCGCGCGGCAGAGATCGGTCGAGAAACCCGTCACTTCCCCGTTCGGCAGCTGGTAGGAAAACGGCGGTTCGGCCTCACGGTAACCGATGCGGATTTTCGCGGTCTTGGCAATCTGCTGAAGCGTGTCGCTTTCACCGGCGGCCTGGACCGGCGTGATCGGGACAAAGCATGTGAGGAAAAGGAAAAATACTGAAATGCGCATTTTATGTCCTTTTGGCTGTCAGCCGTGGTCTCAAATCGCTTTTTGTGGCGGGCAATAGGTGTCCTGCATCGGTCGCCCGACGTCGCTATATTCGTCGTTTCCGGTCTGGGCGATGACGGCACGGTTCTTGATTATTCTGGCAAGCGGCGCCGGCTCTGCGAAATAATAGCCCTGCGCCTCATCGCATCCGGCAAGCTTGAGGGCCGCGACCTGGTTCTTATCTTCCACGCCCTCGGCGGTGACTTTGAGGCCGATCTGTTCTGCCATGTCGATGATGGTGTTGACGATGGCCGAACACATGGGATTGTCCGGCAGGCCGGACACGAATTCGCGGTCGATCTTGATCTTGTCGAAGGCAACATGCGTCAGCGTGCTCAACCCGGCATAACCGGTGCCGAAATCATCAAGCACGAGGCGGACGCCCCTTTCCTTCAGCAGTTTTAAAGCCCTGGCGCTGTTGTCGCGTTCCAGCATCGCCGTTTCCGTCACTTCCAGCTCCAGCCGCTCGGCCGGAAAACCGGAGGCTTTTAGCGCGCTGTCGACGATTGGGACGATATCGTCGTTGCAAAGCTGCACGGCGGAAAGATTGACGGCAAGCCGGATATCCCTGGGCCACGTCATGGCGTCCATGCAGGCCTGCCCCAGAACCCATTCACCCAGAGGTTTGATGAAATTGTTTTCTTCGGCAAGGGTGATGAAACGGTCCGGGGTGATGATGCCAAGCTTGCTGTGCCGCCAGCGGGCAAGGGCCTCGTAAGCGACGATGCGGCCGCTCTCCAGGTTGACCACGGGCTGGTAATACAGCTCGAATTCGTGGTTTTCGAGGGCGGATTTCATGTCTATTTCGAGCGCGTGCTTGTGCTGCGCGGCCATGTCCATGCCGGGTTCGTAAAACACGAAAAAGCCGCATCCCATGGATTTCGCCCGGTAGAGGCCGAGGTCCGCATGTTGCAGAAGCTGGGTGGCGGAGGTGCCGTGATCGGGCGCGCAGGCGATGCCGATGCTGGTATCGACGCTGATATGGCTGCCTTCGAGGCTGAAGCTGCGCGAGACCGCATGCACCACGCGCTTTGCCAGCGCCCCCGCATCCTCGCGACAATTATCGGTGACCGACTGGATGATCGCAAATTCGTCGCCGCCGAGCCGGCTCACCATGTCGTTTTCGCCGAGCACGGAGGAAATCCGCGAGGCCACGGCCACCAGCAGGGCGTCGCCGGCCGCATGTCCGAGCGTATCGTTGACGGCCTTGAAGCGGTCGAGGTCGAGCAGCATGACGTTGAAAGGCTGGCCGGAGGCGGAAAGATGTTCGAGACGGTTCTCCAGCGTCTTCATCAGCAGCACGCGGTTGGGAAGCCCCGTCAGCGCATCGTGATGAGCCATGTGTTCGAGCTGTTGCGCCATGTCGCGTATCTGCCGCAGCCGTCCGCGTTCCAGAACCGCCTCGCGAAGCGTTTCGATGGCGGTGGCCATGTCGCCGATCTCGTCGCGTCGATCCTGAAACGGCGTGACGACATCGGTTTCTTCACGCGCGATCCTGAGTGTCGCCTGCACCAGCGCCGGAACGGGTTTCAGAAAATGCCTGGCAATCAGCGTCACGACAATGCCGGTGACGGTCAAAACCACGATCAGCGCGACGAGCGAATTGTAGATCAGCTTGCGCTGCGCCCCATAAAGCGCGTCCGAACCGCCGATGCTGACGGCGACGGCGCCAATCGGTTTTTTCGTTTCCGTGCTGATGATCGGCAACAGGCCGATATAATGACTGGAATCGCCAATCGTCGCAAAGCCGGTGGCGAAACGCGCGGCAACCGCATCTCTGGCGAAGATCGGATCAGTGGCAATCGGCTTCTCGCCGTCGTCGGTGGCGTTGGCGAAGGCCGCTGC
Source organism: Agrobacterium sp. (assembly GCA_034519725.1). Taxonomy (GTDB): domain Bacteria; phylum Pseudomonadota; class Alphaproteobacteria; order Rhizobiales; family Rhizobiaceae; genus Agrobacterium. The sequence goes on along the minus strand of JAXHOC010000085.1, from coordinate 13,343 downwards.
GATTTGCCGGAAGCCGGAATCGGCCTCGTCGTAACGGAAAAGCCAGACGGGATTCTTGGTCTGCGCGCCGATGAGGGCGAGAACGTCGCTGGGGTTGAAGCCGGTGACGAGAATGGATGCGTCGTCGCCAATCGGCTTGTCGGTCAAGATGCCGTTCACCTGTCCGTCCGCGTCGGCGGTCACGCTGACATAGGTATAGATGCTGCGCAGTGTGGCGCTGGCAATCTGCGAATTGACGCGGGCCTGATTGAGCCATTGCTCGCTGGCGGCGGCAACGAACATGTACCAGCCGACGAGCGCGCCGATGCTGTAGGAAAAGATCACGCCGCCCAGAAATATCAGGGTTATCTTGCTGGCGAGCGAACGCCGCCGCGAAAAATGGCCTGTTGCCGGCTGCTCCTTCGAGCGAAGCGTGTGGCCGGGTTCAACCTGTCTATCCATCTCCCGATAGGCAGTCTCTTCCATTCGCGATATTCCCCCGCGATGTCGCGTTATGATTGTTTTATGGAATTTTTATAGGGCATGTATTTCAGCAGTGTCTGCTAAATAATTCAACAAAGTTTAGATGCGATTAAGAATTAATCCGTCTTTTTATAGTCGCCGCTGATATATGGTGCCGCGAACCTGTGCCTCAGGTTGAAATATTCGGTGGTTTGCGATGGGGCGGCGGCCCCGGATCCGCGATGCACTGTTGCCCGCTTTCGTACTCCTCAGACGGACTTTCCGGTTGCAAAGGGCATGGCGATTGGCCTTGCCAAGCCGCCGATAAACGGCATGTTGGGCGCAACATGCCGGTTTCAAGGAATATCTCATGGCTCACACGGGCAAAAACATCGCGCAGCTTTCCATTCTCATCCAGAGCGGCCAGCTCGATCCGCGCACTCTGGTCGAAGAAACGCTCGATGCAATCGGCAAATCGGAAGATCGGGCGATCTTTGTCGGCCTGACGGCGGCGCGGGCCATGGCGGAGGCGGAGGGCGCCTCAAAACGCATTCGCGAGGGCCGTTCCTGCGGCGTGCTCGATGGTATTCCGGTGGCCTGGAAGGATCTTTTCGATCTTGAAGGCACGGTGACCACGGCTGGATCGACGGTACTGTCGGACGATGCGCCTGCGCCCCGTGACGCGGATGTGGTGAGCGCGCTGAAGGCGGCCGGAATGGTCTGCGTCGGCCGTACCAATATGAGCGAGTTTGCTTTTTCCGGCCTCGGCATCAACCCGCATTACGGCACGCCGCGCAATCCCGCCTCCACGGATGGCCACCGGCTGCCGGGCGGCTCGTCCTCCGGCGCGGGTGTCGCGGTTGCCGGTGGTTTGGTGCCGGTGGCAATCGGCACGGATACCGGTGGATCGGTGCGCATTCCCGCCGCCTTTAACGGCGTGGTCGGTTATAAGGCAAGCCGTGGCCGTTATTCGATGCGCGGCGTTTATCCGCTGGCGAAAAGTCTCGATTCGCTCGGGCCGCTCACCCGCACCGTGCAGGATGCTGTCTGGGTAGATGCCGCCATGCGCGGTAAGGCGGCTGTTGATGCGGCGCGCGCGCCTCTGTCCGGCGTCTCGCTTGTCGTGCCGGAAACCGTGTTTTTCGATGGCATCGAGGAGGGCGTGGCAGTCGCTTTCGAGCAGGCGGTGGAGCGGCTTTCCCACGCCGGCGCGTCCGTCCGGCGCCAGGCATTCCCGCTGTTTTCGCAATTGTTCGATCTTATCAGGCAAAAGGGCGCGCTGGTCACGGCGCAAGCCTTCGCTTTGCACAAGGCGCGGCTGGAAGGTGCCGATGCGGCGCGCATGGACCCGCGCGTGGTTGCGCGCGCAAGACTGGGCGCGAATATCTCCATGCCGGATTACATCGCCTTGATCGAGGTGCGCGAAAGCATGACGGCTGCCTTTTCGGATATGATCGGCAAGAACGAGCTGCTGATATCGCCGACATTGCCGCATGTCGCGGCCAGGGTGGCACCGCTTGTCGATGATGACGACGCCTTTTTCGCCATGAATGCCAAGACCCTGCGCAACACCCAGATCGGCAATTTTTTCGATCTCTGCGGCGTTTCCGTCCCTTGCGGAACCGGCGAAGCTGATATGCCGGTTGGCCTGCTGCTTTCCGGCCTGCACGGCACGGATGATCACGTTCTGGGTGTGGCGATGGCGGCGGAAGAGATCGTCCGGGGGTGAGGGGCGGCGGCCCGCACAGCCATACGCCGTCACCCCGGACTCGATCCGGGGTCCAGCGCGATCAAGTCCTTGATCGCGAAAGACCGTTGACGCCGCGCAGACGCGCGGCGGCTGGATGCCGGATCAGGTCCGGCATGACGCAGAGAGTATCTGACAGTCTCGAGCTATCGTGTCACCGCGCCGCCCAGTTGGCGCCGCGGCGGAACATGGTCTTCATCTGCGGCACGGAAAACTCCTTGGCCTGATGGCCGAGCGCCGAATAAAACACGCGGCCCTTGCCGTATTTGCGTTTCCAGACCACCGGCATCACCACGCCGTCGATCCACCAGGCATGGTCGCCGGTGAATTTTGTCGTCGCCAGCACCTCGTTGGAGGGGTCGACATGCATGTAATATTGCTCCGACGTGTAGGGGAAATCGGAAATTCCCTCCATCAGCGGGTCGTCGGGGCGGGTGATGTTGACGTGATAGTCGATGATGTTGCCGGGATGGGCGACCCATTGGCCGCCGATCATGAACTGATATTCGACGCAGTCACGGAAACTGTCGCCCGCACCGCCGTGAAAGCCGGCAATGCCGACGCCGTTTTCCACGGCAGCCGTCAGGTTCTTGATCTCTTCCTTCTCGATCTTCGACATGGTGACGATCGGCACGACGAGGCTCAGATCGTGCACGGAAGGATCGGCGAAAGCCTCCGTCGAGTGCTCGACATAGACCTTGAAACCATCCTCTTCCAGAATGTCCTTGACGATGGTGGCGCATTCCTGCGGCTCGTGGCCGCTCCAGCCGCCCCAGACGATGAGTGCTTCGCGCATTTATTTCCTCCTCCGGATTATTGAATGACTTGATTATTTGCCGAGCTGGCCGTCGACCAGCGAAGTTTCGAGAGGAGCGGGACGCTCCGCCTCGGTGGTGATGGAAACGGTGGTGCCGCTGTCCGATGCCGTCTGGAAGGCTTCCATGACCTCCAGCACATGCAGGGCAAGATCGCCATTGGCGCGGTGCGGACGGTTCTCGCGGATTGCATAGGCCATGTCGGCGACGCCGATGGAGCGGTAATTACCGTCGGCATAGGGCGACGACAGCGCCTGCGGCTCGAACTGGCCGCCCTTTTTCAGCAATTGCACCTCGCCGCCAAAATGGTTGGGATCGGGCACGATCAATGTGCCTTCCGTGCCGTAGATTTCCAGCGGCACATGTTTGTGGCCGGCGACATCGAAGCTCATGCCCACCTGCACCACCGCACCGTTGTGGAATGCCAGCACACCGGAAACATGGGTGGCGACATGGACGGGGATTTTCTCGCCGTTCTTCGGCTCGCTGGTGATGAGGCGTTCGTTGCGCGGCGCGATGGCGAAGCCCGCCACCTTGGCAACCGGGCCGAACAGGTTGACGAGATCGGTGATGTAATAAGGCCCCATATCCAGCATCGGCCCGCCGCCGACTTCGTAATAAAAGGCGGGGTTGGGGTGCCAGCGCTCGTGGCCGGGGCACATGAAGGTGGCGGTGCCGCCAACGGGCCGGCCAAGCACGCCCTCGTCGATCAGCCGGCGTGCTGTCTGGTGTCCGCCGCCGAGGAAGGTGTCGGGCGCCGAACCGATGCGCAGGCCCTTGGCCTTTGCCGCATCCGCAAGCCGTTTGCCCTCGGCGAAATTGATGCCGAGCGGCTTTTCGGAATAGGCGTGTTTGCCAGCGTCCAGTGCGCGCAGGCCCACCTCCACATGCGCCTTGGGGATCGTCAGGTTGACGATGATTTCCACGGAAGGATCGGACAGTAATTCGTCGATGCTTTTTGCCTGAAGGCCGAATTCGTCCGCCCGCGCCTTTGCTGCCTCCTCGTTCATATCCGCCAGTCCGCGAATGTCGAGAATGGGAAACGACGCCATGGCCTTGAGATAGGCGCTGGAGATGTTGCCGCAGCCGATGATGCCGATACCGACCTTGTTCATGTGATTTCCTCCCGTCAATCAGAAATGCCGAAGCCCGCTCTCAACCTTGCCGGCTAGAGCGCCGGGCCCGTTGTGTTCCATGGTGATTCGTAAAGCTCGTAAAGTGCGACGGCCGCCGCCCCCTGCGCCCATAATTCATCGGTCGCAACGTCGAAAACAAGCTCCGCGACGCCGGCCAGCGATGGCGGTACGGCGGCGTTGTAACTGTCGCGGATGCTGGCAATGAAGGGTTCGCCGAGTTCGAGGCTGGAGCCGGTGATGATGACCCGTGGCGGCGCAAACAGCGTGACGATATTGGCAAGCGTCAGGCCAAGGGCTGCACCGGCGCGCAAGGCTGCCGCGATCAGCTCGTTGTCCTCAGCCACAATCAGGGCATGGGCATGCTGCATGCCGCGACCAAGCCGGATCGCCTCGGCAAAACGCCCTTCCACCGGGCGCGAACCGAGAATGGCGTTCTCGCCCGCCTGGCTCGCCAGCCGCACGGTTCCCTCACTGGCAAGGCCGATCACGAGGTCGCCGAGATTGTGGCTGAGGCCACCGGCGCCGCGAAACAGCTGGTTCTGATGCATTACGCCAAGCCCGAGCGTCTGCTCGAGCGAGATCAGCACCATGTCTTCCAGATCACGGGCATGGCCGAACCAGTGGTGGGCAAGCGTGATGGCGTGGGCGTCGCTTTCGATGATGGTGGGGGAATTCAGCCGAGAGGTCATTTCCTCGGCGAAATTGACGTTCACCTCGCGCAAAATCGGGCTGCTGCGGATCTTGCCGGTTCGGTGTTCGATGACGCCGGGCAGGCCGAGACAGACCATGTCGACATCTTCCAGCGACAGCCCGGCATCGACCACGCAGCGCCGCACACCGTCTTCCACCAGATCGGCAATGACGCCAATCGGCTGGCGGTCGACACGGATCGGTAGCGCAAGGGTGGACAGCACGTTGCCGCAAAAATCGGTGACAACGAAGACCATGCGGCTGGCGGCGATCTTCGCCCCCACCACGCGGGCCGCATCCGGGTTCAGTTCCAGCATCACGCGCGGCCTGCCACGGGCACCCTCGGTGCGGATATCGCCGATATGGCGGGTAAGGATTAGCCCGTCATCCAGCAGCGAGGCGGTGATTGCCGAAACGGTGGTGGTGGAAAGCTGCGTTCTTTCGCTGATTTCCACCCGCGATATCGGTCCGTGGCGGCGGATGCTGTCCAGCACGCTTAGCCGGTTGATCGCGCGCATCAGTTCTGGGTCTGCGGTCTTCATGGGGTCCTGCTGCGATCGATGCCGGTTCGTGAACCGATTTATGTCGGGTTGCGGATTAAATAACGGTGTAGGGGAGGGGTATGTCAAGCTGTCCGCGCAAAAAATCGGCATAGTGCCTTGACATTGAGCGAAGCCTAATGTGAATTAATCCGCATTGGGGAATAAATGAGGAAATCCCCGAGGGAGGATCACCATCATGACGATTTGGCACGCAGGCGCAAGCCTGAGCGGCAAGCTGACAGGCTTTGCCACAACGACAAGCATTGCTCTCATGCTCGGCGCTGCAAGCGCCTCGGCCGCAACGGTCGTTAAATGGATGCATGTGGAACTGGACCCGAAAGCCGTGGCCGTCTGGGAGGAGATTGCCAAGGACTACGAGGCCAAACATCCCGACGTCGACGTACAGCTGCAGTTTCTGGAAAACGAGGCCTTCAAGGCCAAATTGCCGACGCTGCTGCAATCCAACGACGTTCCCGATTTCTTCTACAGCTGGGGCGGCGGCGTTCTTGAGGAACAGTCCAAAACCGGTGCACTCAAGGATTTGAGCGAAGTTTTCGATGCCGATGGCGGCAAGCTCCGGAAAGCCTATAACGCTGCTGCAATCGACGGCCTCTCCTTTGACGGCAAGGTCTGGGCGGTGCCCTACAGGGTCAGCCTCGTCAGCTTCTTTTATAACAAGGAGCTGTTTTCAAAGGCCGGCGTGAAGGCCGAAGACATCAAGACCTGGGACGATCTCAGCGCCACGGTCAAGAAGATCAAGGCAGCCGGTATCGTTCCGATTGCCGGCGGCGGCGGCGAAAAATGGCCGATCCATTTCTACTGGAGCTATCTCGTCATGCGCCATGGCGGGCAGGCCGTGTTCGATGCCGCCCGCAAGGGCGAGGGCGAAGGCTTCATGGACCCCTCCATCATCAAGGCGGGCGAACAACTGGCCGAGTTCGGCAAGCTCGAGCCCTTCCAGCCCGGCTATCTCGGCTCCACCTGGCCACAGGCGCTTGGCGTCTTCGGTGACGGCAAGGCCGCGATGATCCTCGGCTTTGACAATACTGAGGCCAACCAGCGCAAGAATGCCGGTGACGGCAAGGGCCTTGCAGCTGACAATATCGGCCGCTTCGCATTTCCCGCCGTCACTGGTGGTGCCGGCAAGGCCACCGATACGCTGGGCGGGCTGAATGGCTGGGCAGTCACGAAAAACGCTTCCAAGGAAGCGATCGATTTCGCGACCTTCCTGACCAGCAAGGAAAGCGAAGAGAAGATGGCGGCTGCGGGCATGATCCTGCCGGTTGCGACCGGTGCGGATGGGGCGGTCAAGAACCCGCTGCTGGCGGATTCGGCCAAGCAGCTTGCCGGCTCCACCTGGCACCAGAACTTCTTCGACCAGACGCTGGGCGCCGCCGTTGGCCGCGTCGTCAACGATGTCTCCGTTGAGATCGTTTCCGGCCAGATGAGTGCCGAAGAGGGCGCCAAGCAAATTCAGGATGCTTTCGAGCTTCGCTGATTTCGGTTCCATGACGGCGCCGCGCAGGACGCGGCGCCGCAGTATCTGCCTGAATGAAAGCGGATAGAGATGACGGATATTTCCATGACTTCTGCGTCCATACCGGCGCGCGGCGCGTCGAAGACGAAGCGCAAGCAAAGCTCGGTCGCGCATGACCGGGCGCTGACCCTGCTGGTCTTTCTGCCGCCCGCATTGCTGCTCTTTACCCTGTTCGTCATCCTGCCCATGGGCGAGGCGGCGTGGTACAGCCTCTACCGCTGGAACGGTTACGGCACGCCGACCGATTTCGTGGGTTTGAAGAATTTCCAGGTTCTGTTCGGCAATGCCGCCTTTTCGCAGGCTCTGCTCAATAACGGCCTGATCATCCTGATTTCCATTCTGATCCAGATCCCGCTCGCCATCTGGCTCGCCACGATGCTGGCGCACCGGCTTCCCGGCGTCGTCGCCTTCCGGCTGGTGTTCTTCCTGCCCTATGTGCTCGCCGATGTCGCAGCCGGTCTGATCTGGCGTTTCGTTTACGATGGCGATTACGGCCTTTTCGCCGCCATCTCCAACTTCTTCGGCTTCGCCAATCCTTACGTCTTGGCCGACAGGGATGTGGCGATCTATGCCGTGCTCGGCGTCATCGTCTGGAAATATTTCGGTTTCCACATGATGCTGTTCATCGCCGGTCTTCAATCCGTCGACAAGAACGTGCTGGAAGCGGCCGAAATCGACGGCGCCTCCGGCTGGCAGAAGTTCCGATATGTCACCCTGCCGATGCTCGGTTCCACGGTGCGCCTGTCCGTCTTCTTCGCGGTGATCGGCTCGCTGCAGCTGTTCGACATGATCATGCCGCTGACAGGCGGCGGTCCGTCCAACTCCACGCAAACCATGGTCACCTTCCTCTACACCTACGGCGTCATGCGCATGCAGGTGGGGCTTGGCAGCGCGGTGGGTGTCGTTCTCTTCGTCATCTGCGTGACGCTCGCCTTCGGTTACAAAAGGATTTTCATGCGCCATGACTGAACCATCCACGTCCGTCCGCATGCCGCTGCAAACCAGGCTTTATCTTTATATATCGCTGAGCCTGATCGCGGCCATCGTGCTCATCCCGCTTCTGACCACGGCGCTTGGCGGCTTCAAGACGCTCGGCGACCTGCGCGTCAATCCGTTCGGTCTTCCGGCCGAATGGCAATGGGCCAATTATGGCGATATCCTCTTCGGCAAGCGCTATTGGCTGCAAATCTTCAATTCGCTTGTCATCGCCTTGCTGACGGTGTTCCTGACGCTGACCGTCTCGGCCATGGCGGCCTTCACCTTCGCGCATGTGAAGTTCTTCGGCTCGTCCTTCCTTTTGAATTATTTCCTGCTTGGGCTGATGTTCCCGGCGGCGACAGCCATCCTGCCGCTGTTCATCCGCATCCGCGATCTCGGCCTGCTGGATACCTATTGGGGCGTGGTGTTGCCGCAGGTGGCCTTCGGGCTGGGCATGAGCATCCTTCTGTTCCGCAATTATTTTCGCAATCTGCCGGAGGAGCTGTTTCAGGCCGCCTTTGTGGATGGCTGCGGTTATCTGCGCTTCTTCTGGCACATTTCGCTGCCGCTTTCGCGCCCGATCGTGGCAACCGTCGGCATCGTCTCTTTCGTCGGCAGCTGGAACAGCTACATCTTGCCGCTGATCATGCTGAACTCGGAATCGAAATATCCCTGGCCGCTCGGCATCATGGTCTATCGCGGCGAATTCGGCACGGAATGGCAGCTGGTGCTCGCCTTCATCACGCTGACGATCCTGCCGACCGTCATCGTCTTCTTCCTTGCACAGAAACACATCATCGCGGGCCTGACGGCCGGTGCCGTCAAATCGTGACTTGAAAGGAGCAAAACATGGCTTCCGTCGAACTTAGGGATATCCGCAAGTCCTATGCCGCGCTCGATGTCATTCACGGCATCTCGCTCGATATAGCCGATGGCGAATTCATCGCGCTGGTCGGGCCTTCGGGCTGCGGCAAGTCCACGCTTTTGCGCATGATTGCCGGGCTGGAGGAAATCACCGATGGGGACATCCTCATCGGCGGCACCGTTGTCAACACCATGACGCCGCGCGAGCGCAACATCGCCATGGTGTTCCAGTCCTATGCGCTTTATCCGCACATGACGGTGGCCGAAAACATGGGCTTCAACCTGAAGCTTGCCGGCCAGCCGAAAAACGTCATCGATGAGCGCGTGGCGGAAGCCGCCCGCATGCTTGATCTCGGCAAGCTGATGGATCGCAAGCCCTCGCAGCTTTCCGGCGGCCAGCGTCAGCGCGTGGCCATGGGCCGCGCCGTGGTGCGCAACCCGGCCGTCTTCCTGTTCGATGAGCCGCTTTCCAATCTGGATGCCAAGCTGCGCGTGCAGATGCGTAGCGAAATCAAGGCTCTGCATCAGAAAGTCGGCACGACCTCCATCTACGTCACCCATGACCAGATCGAGGCGATGACGCTGGCGGACCGGGTGGTGGTGCTCAATCACGGCCGTATCGAGCAGCAGGGCACGCCGCTCGAACTTTATAAGACACCGGCCAATCTCTTCGTCGCCGCCTTCATCGGTTCGCCGGCCATGAACCTCATCGAAGGCGTGGTCGATGGCGAGGGCGATCAACCCGCCGCCCGGCTGAAGGACGGAACCGCGATCCGCATCGCCGCGTCCAGAAACGTCAAGCGTGGCCAGCCCGTTACGATTGGCTTGAGACCGGAACATATCGGTTCGACCGTCGGCGGCGATATTTCGCTATCAGGCAGAACGGTGCTGGTGGAGCCGACAGGCGCACAGACACATGTGGTCTTCGAACTGGCGGGCGATCAGGTCACGGCGGTGGTGGATGGCGAGCAGCTGGTCAAGGTCAACACCCCCTTTGCCGCCACCGTGCACCACGAGCGTGTGCATGTGTTCGACAGGGCGAGCGGTCTGGCGCTTTAAGCGTGTTTCGCTTTTTAGTGAAATAGCGAAATTCTCTCGCTCTCCGACTTTTGGGGCTTGTCTGAAAATTATGAGCAGTTAGCTTGGCAAATTGGGAGCCAAAGCGGTTTTACCGCTGAACTGTATCGATACAGGAGGAGATTTTTATGAAAACGATCAAGGGACCGGGTCTTTTTCTCGGTCAGTTTGCCGGTGATGCTGCACCTTTCAATACATGGGACGGCATTACCAAATGGGCTGCGGAAAAGGGTTATGCCGGCGTGCAGGTTCCCACCTGGGCCGGGCAGTTGATCGATTTGAAAAAGGCCGCCGAATCCAGGGATTATTGCGACGAATTTGCGGGTGTCGCGCGCCAGAACGGCGTCGAGGTGACAGAGCTTTCAACCCATTTGCAGGGCCAGCTGGTTGCTGTTCACCCGGCCTATGACGAGGCCTTCGATGGTTTTGCTGCACCGGAAGTGCGCGGCAATCCGAAGGCGCGCCAGCAATGGGCGGTGGAGCAGGTGAAGATGGCGCTGAAGGCATCGAGAAATCTCGGCATCAACGCCCATGCGACCTTTTCGGGCGCGCTTGCCTGGCCGTTCATCTATCCATGGCCGCAGCGCCCGGCCGGTCTGGTGGAGACAGCTTTCGACGAACTGGCGAAACGCTGGACGCCGATCCTTGATTACGCCGATGAGCAGGGCGTGGATGTCTGCTACGAAATCCATCCCGGCGAAGACCTGCACGATGGCGTGACGTTCGAGATGTTCCTGGAGCGGGTGAAGAACCACAAGCGCGCCAACATGCTCTACGACCCGTCGCATTACGTGCTGCAATGCCTCGATTATCTCGACAATATCGACATCTACAAAGACCGTATCAAGATGTTCCACGTCAAGGACGCGGAGTTCAATCCGACCGGCCGCCAGGGCGTCTATGGTGGTTATCAGGGCTGGGTGGAGCGGGCTGGCCGCTTCCGCTCGCTGGGTGACGGGCAGGTGGATTTCGGTGCGGTCTTCTCGAAAATGGCGGCCAATAATTTCGACGGCTGGGCTGTTGTCGAGTGGGAATGCGCGCTGAAGCACCCTGAAGACGGCGCCCGCGAAGGGGCAGAATTCGTCAGGCACCACATCATCCGCGTCACGGACAAAGCCTTCGATGATTTTGCATCTGGTGGCACCGACGATGCCGCCAACCGGCGCATGCTCGGGCTTTAAGCTTTCGAGACAATACCGAGGAGATATTATGGCTATTGAAGGAAAGACAACCGACAAGGCGAATACGCGGATTCGCCTGGGCATGGTCGGCGGCGGTTCGGGTGCATTCATCGGCGGCGTTCACCGCATGGCCGCGCGGCTCGACAACCGTTTCGATCTCGTGGCCGGGGCCTTGTCCTCGACACCGGAAAAATCCCTCGCCTCCGGCCGCGAACTCGGGCTTGATCCGGAGCGTTGTTACGGCTCGTTCGAAGAAATGGCCGAGAAGGAAGCGCTGCGCGAGGATGGTATCGAGGCGGTGGCGATCGTCACGCCCAACCATGTGCATTATCCGGCGGCGAAGGCGTTTCTGGAGCGCGGCATCCATGTCATCTGCGACAAGCCGCTGACCTCCAATCTGGAGGATGCCAAAAAGCTGAAGGCCGTGGCGGACAAGGCTGACGCTCTGTTCATCCTCACCCATAACTATACCGGTTATCCCATGGTGCGGCATGCGCGCGAACTGGTGGAAACCGGTGCGCTTGGCACCATCCGTCTGGTGCAGATGGAATATCCGCAGGACTGGCTGGCCGAGCCGCTGGAGCAGACCGGCGCGAAACAGGCCGTCTGGCGCACCGACCCGGCGCAATCCGGTGTCGGTGGCTCCACCGGCGATATCGGCACCCATGCCTATAATCTCGGCTGCTTTATTTCCGGTCTGGAAGCGGATGAGCTGGCGGCGGATGTGCATACCTTCGTGGAAGGCCGTCGTCTCGATGACAATGCGCATGTGATGCTGCGCTTCAAGGCAAGGGACGGCAAGCAAGCGGCCAAGGGGCTTTTGTGGTGCAGTCAGGTTGCCGTGGGTCATGAAAACGGGCTGAAAGTCCGCATTTATGGCGACAAGGCTGGCATCGAGTGGACGCAGGCCGATCCGAACTACCTCTGGTTCACGAAGCTTGGCGAGCCGAAGCAGCTCATCACCCGCGGCGGTGCTGGCGCCGGGGCTGCGGCCGCACGCGTCACCCGCATCCCGTCTGGCCATCCGGAAGGATATCTCGAAGCCTTCGCGACCATCTATACCGAAGCGGCCCACGCCATCGAAGCCCGCCGCACCGGTTCGACGCTCGACAAGGCGGTGATCTATCCGACCGTGGATGACGGCGTCAAAGGCGTGGCCTTCGTCACCGCCTGCATCGAATCCGGCAAGAAGAATGGCGGCTGGGTGAAGCTGTAAGACTGGGCACGGCATTGCGGCCTGATTTCTTCTCCCCGCCGGGGAGAAGATGCCCCGAAGGGGCAGATGAGGGGGCAAGCTCTCGGTCTATCTCTACCGTCGCCCCCTCATCTCGCTGCCGCGATCTTCTCCCCGGCGGGGAGAAGAAACAAGCGGCACGCGCTCGCTTCTTCGTCATCGCTCAGCACTCATTGACGAGAGAGCTTGGCCCCGCCTGAGACGTGATCAATTGACCCGTATCGACTGCTGCTGCACCCGTTCCGTCACGGGGCAGCCGTCCTGTAGCCTCGTCCAGGACGAGACGTTGAGTTTCATTTCGCAGCGCGCGAGATAGGAGCCGCCATCGACCTTCAGGCAGGATGTCTGGCCGAGTTCGAACATGACGCCGCGATTTCGGCATTTGCAATTATGGGCATCCGCCAAAGCGGGGATCAGGGCTACGGCGAGGCCGGATACGAGCACTCCAAGACGCATGGCTGAGGCTCCAAAAGACAGGACGCCAGATTACACCTGTCCGATGGCATAGTCAAAACCGCCACCCCGGGCGATGCGCACCTGATGGCCATAAACGGCTCAAACTCTCCCGCTTTCACCCGATCAAAATCGCCCTGATATCATTGACATTCGTCAGCGTCGGTCCGGTGACGACAAGGTCGCCAACCGCCTTGAAGGCGGTGTAGCTATCGTGTCCCACCAGCGACTGGCGCGGATCGATACCGGCATCGCGCATTCGGGACAGCGTATCCGGCGTCACCAGTGCGCCTGCCGCATCCTCAACGCCGTCGATGCCGTCGCTATCGCCGGCAATCGCCCAGATACCGTCCGCACCCTTCAGCGTCAGCGCAAGGCTGAGCAGGAATTCGGTGTTGCGCCCGCCCTTGCCGGCCGGTCCTTTCCCGATCGTCACCGTGGTTTCGCCGCCGGAAAGCAGCACGGCCGGCCCTTTGACTGGCAGGCCCTTGCGGCTGGCGGAGATGGCGATGCCGGCCATGACCGCGCCGACATCCCTCGACTCGCCTTCAAGCGAATCCCCAAGGATGAGCGGGGTGAGACCAAGCTTCACCGCCGCATCCGCCGCTGCCTGCAAGGCGAGCGAGGGGGCGGCGATCATGCGGATAT
>JAXHOC010000006.1:0-44374 GCA_034519725.1 Agrobacterium sp. | reverse complement strand
CCGCGCGTCCGCTTGCCCACTGCCTCATGGATCGCGCCTCGTCCATGCAGGTCGAGATGATCGGTGCCCCGGGTGATGAAATCCGTCCGCGACAGGCCGACCAGCCCGCCGACGAATGCGGGCCTCGGCCATGGGGTCACTCGATGCCGGCCACCGCGAAGCGGTTGCGGACATGCGCCATCATCTCGGCGAGCGTCGTCATCCCTGCTGGACCCAGCTCGTGCCAGTTCGGGCCTGCCTGGTAATCGGCGACCAGCGCATCGACCACTTCGTCGATCTCGCCGACCATCATCCGGTCGAGCTTGTAGAGCGTCAGGTTGATGCGGTGGTCGGTGACCCGCCCCTGCGGGAAATTGTAGGTGCGGATGCGCTCGGAGCGGTCGCCGGAGCCGACCTGGCTTGCGCCGCTCGGCCGAGCGCGCATCGTCGGCGGTCTGCCGCTCGATGTCGTAGAGCCGGGCGCGCAGCACCTGCATGGCCTTCGCCCGGTTCTGGTGCTGCGACTTTTCCGACGAGGTCACCACGATGCCGGTCGGCAGATGGGTGATGCGCACCGCCGAGTCGGTGGTGTTGACGTGCTGGCCGCCGGCGCCCGACGCGCGCATCGTGTCGATGCGGATGTCCTCGGGGCGGATCTCGATGTCGATCTCCTCGGCCTCGGGCAGCACGGCGACGGTCGCCGCCGAGGTGTGGATGCGCCCGCTCGCTTCGGTCTCCGGCACGCGCTGCACGCGGTGCACGCCGGATTCGAACTTCAGCCGGGCGAAGACGCCCTTGCCCGAGACGGTGGCGATGATTTCCTTGAAGCCGCCGACCTCGCCTTCGCTCGCCGACAGCACCTCGACCTTCCAGCCGCGCTCGGCGGCGTAGCGCTCGTACATCCGGAACAGGTCGCCGGCGAAGAGCGCGGCTTCGGAGCCGCCGGTGCCGGCGCGGATTTCGAGGATGGCGCTCTTCTCGTCGGCCGCATCCTTCGGCAGGAGCAGGATCTGGATCTCCTGCTCGATCGCCTCCAGCCGCTCCTTGACCTCGGGAAGCTCGATCTCGGCGAGCTCGCGCATCTCGCGGTCGGTCGTCTTGTCGGCGAGCATCGCCGCGAGGTCGGCGCGCTCGGCCAGCGCTTTCTGGTAGTCGCGGATCTTGGCCACGACCGGCTGCAGCTCGGAATATTCCGAGGCAAGCCGCACATAGGTCTCCGAATCCGGGCCGGCGGACATGCGCGCCTCGACCTCGCCGAAACGGCGTTCGAGTTCGCGCATCTTTTCAAGCGGGAGCTTTGCCACCTGCAAGACTCTCTAGAGACTTACAGCGGAATGCTGTTGCTCGCTGCAAAACGTCGGTCAGGATCTCGCGAACCGGCGGCCGCCAGCGCCGTGTGGCGTTCGAGCGCTGGTAGCAGCAGCCGCCTGGAGCTGTGCCGACATCGAGCGCCAGCAAGCATCGACTTGACCGGGCCGATCGCCGCCGGCGACATCGAGATCGAGCGGAAGCCGAGGCCGAGCAGCGCCATGGCCGAAAGCGGCTTCGACGCCATCTCGCCGCACAGCGTCACCGGCGTGTCGTGGCGTTCGGCGGCCGCGCACGATATCGCGCAGCATCGCGCAGGAACGGCCGGCCGAGCGTGTCGAAACGGCTGGCGACGCGGGCGTTGCCGCGATCGACCGCCATCAGGAACTGGAACAGGTCGTTGGAGCCGATCGAGACGAAATCGACCTCCTCCATCAATTCGTCGAGCTGCCACATCAGGCTCGGCACTTCCAGCATGGCGCCGAACTGCAATTTGCGCGGCAGCTGGTAGCCCAGGCGCGAGAGCCGCTGGACTTCCTTGTTCAGGAGCTCGCGTGCCTGCCGCAGTTCGGCGACCTCGGTCACCATCGGCAGCATCATCTTCAGCTCGCGGCCGGCCGCCGCGCGCAGCATGGCGCGAAGCTGGGTGCGCAGCAGGCCGGGCCGGTCGAGCGACAGGCGGATGGCGCGCCAGCCGAGCGCCGGGTTTTCCTCTTCCGCCGCGCGGAAATAGGGCACGACCTTGTCGCCGCCGATATCGAGCGTGCGGAAGGTCACCGGGTGGTCGCCCGCCTGCCTGCTTCAGCACGTTGCGGTAGAACGCCTCCTGGTCCTCCAGCTTCGGCATGGTCGAGGCGATCATGAACTGCAGCTCGGTGCGGAAGAGGCCGATGCCCTCGGCGCCCGATTCGGCGAGCTGCGGCAGGTCGACGATCAGGCCGGCATTCATCTGCAGCGTGATTTCGACGCCGTCCTTCGTCACTGTGGCGACATCGCGCAGCGCGCGGAACTGCTCCTGCCGGCGGGCGCGGAGCCGCACCTTGTCCTCGTAGGCGCTCTGCACGTCGGCCAGCGGGCGCAGGTGGACCTCGCCGTCCTCGCCGTCGACGATGACGGCATCGCCCTTCTCGGCCAGCGCGACGGCGCCGGGCGACCTGGCCGACCACCGGAATGCCCATGGCGCGCGCGACGATGACCACGTGGCTGGTGACGGCGCCTTCTTCCAGCACCAGCCCGCGCAGCTTGCCGCGCGGATAGTCGAGCAGTTCGGCCGCCCCCATGGCGCGCGCGACGACGACCGCGTCGTCCGGCAAGCTGCTGCGCCGACGCCTGGCGCGATAGCCGGTCAGCTGCCGCAGCAGCCGGTTGGCGAGGTCGTCGAAATCGTGCATGCCGCTCGCGCAGATAGGGGTCGGTCAGGCGGATCATGCGGGCGCGGGTGTCGCTCTGCACCCGCTCGACCGCCGCTTCGGCGGTCAGGCCGTTGCGGATCGCCTCCTCGAGCTTCCGGACCCAGCCGCGGTCATGCGCGAACATCCGGTAGGCCTCGAGCACCGCGCGGTGCTCGCCCTCCATCGAGACGTCGCGGCGCGACAGCATGTCGTCGATCGAGATCCGCAGCGAGCCGAGCGCCTCTTCGAGCCGCTGCAGTTCCGCGTCGGTATCCTCGTTCGAGGAGGTTGGTGACGACGACGCGCGGCTCGTGCAGCACGACATGGCCGAGCGCGATGCCGTCGCCGTAGGCTGTCGCCCTCGATGCGTCACCGGGCGGGTCAGGTCGAGCTCGAGCCCGGGCTCGGGTGATCTGCTTCAAGCTCGCCGGTCGGCGATCATCTCGGCCAGCACCATGGCCGTGGTCTGCAGCGACTCGACCTCGTCCTCGCTGTAGACGCGCGAGGCCCGGTTCTGCACGACGAGCACGCCCATCACCGGCCGGCGCGCAGGATCGGCACGCCGAGGAAGGAGTGGTAGATTTCTTCGCCGGTTTCGGGCAGATAGGTGAAGGCCGGATGCGCCTGGGCGTCGGAGAGATTGAGCGGCTGGGCCTGCGCGGCGATCAGTGCCGACAAGGCCCTCGCCCATCTTCAGCTGTGGCGAGGTGGACCGCTTCGCGGTTGAGGCCTTCGGTGGCGTAGAGTTCGAGCACGCCGTCGGCGCGCAGCACATAGACCGAGCAGACCTCGGCCACCATGTTGCTGGCGATCAGGCGAACGATCCGGTCGAGCCGCTCCTGCGGGGCTCGAGCGGCGCCGCCATCACCTCGCGCAGCCGCCTGAGGAGGACGCGCGGACCCGCGGAAAGGTCTCTGATCACCTGTGCGCTCTCCAAAACTCTCAATTTCGACTCGCGGGAACAAGCACCGACATGCATACGAATCAGCATCCCTGATGGCCGAGCCCTCCTGGAGGTATCAACTTCTTATCCAGTCCGTAGGACGGAATGCAAAGTCTCGAACCGCCAATTTGTCATAAGCACCATCGATAAGGATGGAGATCTTGATTTCCGAAGTCGTGATCGCCTTGATGTTGATGCCCTTTGTCGGCGAGAGCGCGAGAACGCCGGGGCGGCAACGCCCAGCATGGCTGCGCATGCCGACCCCATGACGGAGACCTTGACCAGCCCTGTCTCGAGGCTGCATCACGTCGAAGCCGACCTGCGCCTTGGCGCCTTCGAGTACCTTCAGCGCCTTTTCCATATCGCCCGAGGGAACCGTGAAGGTCATGTCGGTCCGTGAACCATCTTCGGAGATGTTCTGCACGATCATATCGACATTGATATGGACCTCGGCCAGCGCACCGAAGATCGCGGCGGACACGCCGGGCCGGTCGGCGAGACGCGCGCAGCGAGATCTGCGCTTCATCCTTGGCATAGGCGATGCCGGTTACGACTTCCTGTTCCACGATCTCATCCTCATCACAAATCAGCGTACCGGGCGGGTTCAGAAGATCGCCCATGCCCGGCGCATCGGGGTCCTCGAAAGACGAGCGCACGAAGGTGCGCACCTTGTGCACCATGGCCAGCTCCACCGAACGGACCTGCAGCACCTTGGCGCCGAGCGAGGCCATTTCCAGCATTTCCTCAAAGGCGATCTTGTCGAGCCGGCGCGCCTTGGGCACGATGCGCGGGTCGGTCGTGTAGACGCCATCGACGTCGGTATAGATGTCGCAGCGATCGGCCTTCGACGCGCGGCGGCAACGGCCACCGCCGCTGGTATCGGAGCCGCCCGCGACCGAGCGTGGCCACGCGGTTGTCCGGGCCGATGCCCTGAAAGCCGGCGACGACGGCAACCTGGCCGCTCGCCCATGCGGCGAATGATGTCGGACGCCGTCGATGTCCATGGATGCGCGCTGCGCCATGGGCATTGTCGGTGCGGATCGGGATCTGCCAGCCCTGCCAGGAGCGGGCGTTGATGCCCATCGACTGCAGCGCGATGGCGAGAAGGCCGGAGGTCACCTGTTCGCCGGAGGCGACGATGGCGTCATATTCGCGCGCGTCGTAGAAGGGTGAGGCGCGCGCCGGTCGCCTTCGGCAGGCTCTGCACCCAGGCGACCAACTCGTTGGTCTTGCCCGACATCGCCGAAACCACCACGGCCACCTCGTGGCCGGCGTCGACCTCGCGCTTCACATGCTGCGCCACGTTGTGGATGCGGTCGAGATCGGCGACGGATGTGCCGCCGAATTTCATTACGATGCGCGCCATGCCCGCTACTACTTCCGGTCCCTGACTTCGTTCGAGTTGCTGGCGCGGCCCCGGGATCGGCCGCGCGAAATCCGCGTTCCTCGGGGTCCGTGGAGATTTCGGCGGTCTATTATCGGAAGCAGTGTCGAGATTCAATGGGTGCGTCGGCGCTATCGGTATGCCCTGGCCGGCTTCGGCGAGCGCACGACGACGCGGCGCGCGGAACAGCGGAGAACATCGTCCGGGCAGCCGGGATCTTCGACGAAGAACCACGAAGCTCGCCGAAGGGATTGGTGACGGAGAAGCGCCAGCCGAGGCACTGGAACCACATCCGCCACTGGAAGCCGCCGCCATGGGAAAGCCTTCCAGACGCGAACACCGCCCGCCGCCTCGAGCCGCGCCCTGATGACCTCGGCGCGGCATGTCTCCCGCAGGGTCAGGAAATGGCGGCTGCCGTCCCGCATGATCACACGTTCATGAGCGGCGTAGATGCGGACACCGTGGCCTCAGTTAAAGATGACATTGGTGCCGTCGGCATAGGTGATCGCGGAAACACAGGCCAACGCTTCGACATCGGCGGCGTGGGCGAGGATGGCAGTCGGCAGCTTCCGCCTTTCTGACGCCTGCAGGAAATGGCTCTTGAACTTGATCGGATAGGGGAAGACCAGCGGCAGCTTCAGGACCCGCTCCGTGCCGGTGAAGAATTCGAGCGAGCCGCTGATCTTCCTGATCGTCTTGGGATCGTGCGAGTCGAGATAGGCCTTGATCGCGTATTTGCCGGCCTTGGCCGGTTCGACCCGCCAGGACCGTATTGTCAGGGTCCCACCGCTCCCGAGGCCGCAACGTTCCGCGTACCGCCTGGTTGGCGGCGACCGGGCCGATGGCGATCATGATCCCGATGATGTAAAGCCGCATCCAAAGCCCCATGATGCCGGTTGAAACGCAGCACTGGTTAATAGGGGAACGGGGGAGGGGCGGGTTTATTCGGTGCGCCGGTTCCGCGTGGCCTTCGGCCCAGGAAGCGTTACCCGCCCGGGACCAGGCCTATTTGTCCGTCCTTAACCTTTGTCAACTAGTGTCAGTCGGTGATTGAGGACAGGCGATGCGATCTTTTTTTCGTTGAGAATGATCGGCCTCGTTTTGACTTTGGCTGCGGGCTTTGCCGTTCTGGCAGGCGTGGCGCTTTTTCAAATCAACACCATGCAGATCGATGCGCAATTGCGTTCGGTGGCCAGCGATGCGGTCGGCAGAGCAGAACGAACGGTTGATGTCGCTGTCATGACGATGCTTGACCAAGCGTTCAGCGGCGGGCCTGAACAGCACGGCGGCTGGAAAAACACCGCTGCGATGCGAGCAGGGCCGCTTGGTGACTATCAAGGATCTGAAATATGCGCTGCGCCGGGGACAGCTGTTGGACATGGGCCAATGGCCGAGGTCGCTGCACCGCGTGGTTGAGCGCGCCCAGTTCCAGAAGCCCTGAACCCCGACTACGAGATCGCTACCGTCATTCTTCCAAACTGGAGGGGATTGGCCGTGCTGGCGACCAGATAGCGACTCCGGGGTCGTGGCTGTCTTGGGCACCGTCACCTTCTCTTTGACGTGTTGCCCGCCGATCTCAGGGACCATGCTCAGTCCAAGCTGACACTGACGGACGGAACGATCTTTACCGAGTACTTGCCGCCAACGGGGCGATACCGGACACGAACGAAGCGACGCACTTTGCAGTGGCGTCGGAGCGTTTTCCAATGGTTCTCTCGATCGCGCTGGGCGCGACATTGCTCAGGGATTGCTTGGCAAGCGGATTACGCCTTGGAAGTGGCCGGATCTGTCGCGGCCTTCTCTTCGCTTTCAGCGCATTCGCGGCGAAGGTGTCGGTGGCCTTCGCAAGCCGGAGGATGAACTTCGTTCCTCCATTTCCCGGGGGGAAATTCAACCGTTCTTCCAACCACTTTTCGAACTTGAGACACGCGCACTTCTGGGTTTCTGGATTCTCGCGCGCTGGATCAAGCCCGATGGCAGGACAGTATCCCCATCTGTATTCATCCCCGTCGCCGAAAACGGCGGATTGATTGATGAGGTTGCTGACGTCATTGCTGCGGCAAGCGGGCCGAGATCTCGGTCCGATGCTGCAGAACGGACCTGAAACTGAGTTTCAACGTGACACCGGACAGCTCTTGGCGCCGGCTTCAAGAGCTGAGCTGCTCGGAAGTACGGCAGTTCGGCTTGCCGGTTCACGCGCTGGTGGTCGAGATCACCGAACGCCAGCCACTCGGAGATCGACAGCGCGTCAACCGTTGGCCCGGCGACCTTCTCGGAAGCCGGTGTGCCGGATTGCCATTGACGACGCTGGAACCGGTCACAATGGCCTCGCGTCCGTCGCCTTTGCTGAACGCACATATTATCAAGATCGACAAGTATTTCGTGGACGGCGTTATCTTCAACCGAAAGTCTCAGGCGATGATCGAAATGCTGGTCTCCTTCGCCAGCGAGTTCGGCATGGAGGTCGTGGCCGAGGGGATTGAGACGGAAGAGCAACTTTCCGTCCTGCTTTCGCTGGGCATCAAGCAGGGCAGGGCTACCTCTACGCTGGCTTGATGCCGCCTGGGCTTTATCTCGGACCGGCGGAAGGCATGCAGGCAGCGGCGGCGATCCCGTTCCTGCTTCGATCAGCGGTGCCAGGGCCAGGGCCGTGTCGTAATCACGTATCTCCCATCGCCGTCTTCCTGATCAGCGCCTTGGCGTCACCGCTCCCGACCAGTGCCGCCGGGCCGTTCATGCCGCCGAGCAGGCAGCCTTTGGCGTTGACCAGCACCCTCGACCGGCAGGCCGAAGGCAAGGCCTTCCCGCTTCAGCTTGTTGAAGCACGCCCATGCGAGGCGTCGCGGTAGCAGCCGGAGATTGGCGACGACGATCTCTCTTCAGGAAGGCTCCTCGGTTTGGCGGCGTCGCCGGTGTCGAGGTTGATGCCGTGACCACCGAGAATTTCTCGCCCGCCCAGGCGCCTTCTCGCAGTGCGACAGCGCCGGCATTTCCTCGCGGCAGGGCACGCACCATGTCGCCCACAGATTGACCAGCTACACGGCTTGCCGGCGGAATCGGCGAGCGTCATCGCACCGTCCTTGCCGCATCGACGACCGGAAGGGCCGGCATTCAGGCGCGGCCTCTCCTCTATCGGCGATGAAGGCCGCGACCTGTCCCTTGGCGAGCGGATCGATCGCCGCGGCGATCGACGGCATCCGCGGCGCAGGCGTTCGCAATCTCCGCCACGGCCGGGCGTTCGGCCGATGCAGCGCCGGGGCATTGCCATCGACACGGGCGCCATCCCTGTAAATGGCCACACGGCGCCGGCGACGCACGCCCGCGCACGGCGGCGATCGCGGCCAGCGCGCAGGGCGTGGACAAGTGGCGCGGTTGTTTTTCTCGGTCATTCATTCGATATCTCCGGTTAGACGCGATCATGGCGGACGAATAGACGAAGCAGGGCTCCAACCAGATGTGGGGCGGGCGGTTCGCCTCCGGCCCCGACGCCATCATGGAAGAGATCAACGCCTCGATCGGCTTCGACCGCAAGCTTTATGCGCAGGACATTCGCGGTTCCCTCGCACATGCCGCCATGCTTGCCAATACTGGCATCATTTCGACCGACGACCGCGACAAGATTACTCACGGCCTGAACACGATCCTGTCAGAGATCGAAACCGGCGCCTTCACCTTCTCCCGCCGCCTCGAAGACATCCACATGAATGTCGAAAGCGCGGCTTGCCGACCTGATCGGCCCGGCCGCCGGCCGGCTGCACACCGCCCGCTCGCGCAACGACCAGGTCGCCGTCGATTTCCGCCTCTGGGTCAAGGAAGAGCTCGGCCGCACCCGCGACGCGCTGACCCGGCTGATCGCCGCCTTCCTCGACAAGGCCGAAGCCCATGCCGACACCGTCATGCCCGGCTTCACCCATCTCCAGACCGCCCAGCCGGTGACCTTCGGCCACCACTGCATGGCCTATGTCGAGATGTTCGGCCGCGACCGTTCGCGCGTCGAGGACTGCATCGCCCGCATGGACGAAAGCCCGCTGGGCGCCGCCGCGCTCGCCGGCACCGGCTATCCCATCGACCGCCACATGACGGCAACGGCGCTTGGTTTCCGCGAGCCGACGCGCAACTCGATCGACAGCGTCTCCGACCGCGATTTCGCGCTCGAGTTCCTGTCGATCGCCTCGATCTGCGCCGTGCACCTGTCGCGGCTTGCCGAGGAGATCGTCATCTGGTCGACGCCGCAGTTCGGCTTCGTCCGCCTGTCCGACGCCTTCTCCACCGGCTCCTCGATCATGCCGCAGAAGAAGAACCCGGACGCCGCCGAGCTGGTGCGCGCCAAGACCGGCCGCATCAACGGCTCGCTGATCGCGCTGCTGACCGTCATGAAGGGCCTGCCGCTCGCCTATTCCAAGGACATGCAGGAAGACAAGGAACAGGTCTTCGACGCCGCCGAAAGCATCGAACTGGCGCTCGCGGCCATGACCGGCATGGTCGCGCGACCTGACGATCAAGGTCGAGGCGATGCGCGCCGCCGCCGGCTCCGGCTATTCCACCGCCACCGACCTCGCCGACTGGCTGGTGCGCGAGGCCGGCCTGCCCTTCCGCGAGGCCCACCACGTCACCGGCCGCGCGGTGGCGCTGGCCGAAGAGCGCGGCGTGGCGACCTCGGGGGCCTGCCGCTCGAGGCGCTCGCAGGCGATCCATCCGGCGATCGACGACCAGCGTCTTCGACGTCCTCTCGGTCGAGGCCTCGGTCGCCAGCCGCACCAGCTACGGCGGCACGGCGCCCGACCGGGTCCGCGAGCAGATCGCCTGGTGGCGCGGCCGCGAACTGAATCCGGTCTTCTCACGCAGCTTCGGCTTCCGCGCCTCGCTGGCAGTCCTTGTCCACAAAGTCGGCGCGTCGCGCCCTGGCACCGGCGAACACGTTCCCCGCTAAGAAGAATATCCGCAACCGTTGTCCCGTCAGCCCGCAAGTGAGAGCGCCGATCGTCAGAGACCCGGCTACACGGTTGACGCCATCTGTCGATCGCTCGCCGCTCGTTTTCGCCATCGTTGCCATCGGCATGCGGCACGCCGCGGCCGACCGGTCCGTCCTCGACGTGAAGCCGGCACCGCCGAGCGCCGGCCAGAAACAACGCCGCACGAGCGCGCCCGTCGACCGACAACCGTTCATCCTCGACCGGCCTGCTCTGATGTCTCGACCACAGACCAGGCTATCCCCGTGAACCATTTTGGCTATATCGACGGCGTGCTGCACGCCGAAAACGTGCCCGTGCCTGAGATCGCCAAGGCGGTCGGCACGCCGTTCTATGTCTATTCGACCGCAACGCTGGAGCGCCACTACAAGGTGTTCTCCGGCGCTTTCGCTGACGTGGACGCCATGGTCTGTTACGCCATGAAGGCCAATTCCAACCAGGCGGTGCTGAAGACGCTCGGCAAAACTCGGCGCCGGCATCGACGTGGTCTCCGAAGGCGAATTGCGCCGCGCGCTGGCCGCCGGCATTCCCGCGGACAAGCATCATGTTCTCCGGCGTCGGCAAGACGGTGGCGGAAATGGATTACGCGCTGGACGCCGGCATCTATTGCTTCAACGTCGAATCCGAGCCGGAGCTTGAGGTTCTCAACGCGCGCGCCGTCGCCAAGGGCAAAAGCGCGCATGTGTCCTTCCGCATCAATCCGGATGTGGATGCGCGAGACCCATGCCAAGATCTCCACCGGCAAGAAAGAAAACAAGTTCGGCATTTCCTATGAGCGTGCACGCGCAGTCTATGCCCATGCCGCCACCCTGCCGGGCATCGAGGTCACCGGCATCGACATGCATATCGGCAGCCAGATCACCGATCTGCAGCCCTTCGAGGATGCCTTCCGCCTGCTGCGCGAACTGGTTGAATCCCTGCGCGCCGACGGCCACACGATCAGCCACGTCGATATCGGCGGCGGTCTCGGCATTCCCTACCGCGAGGACAATAATCCGCCGCCGCTGCCGGATGCCTATGCCCATATCGTCAAGAACGAGTTGAAGAGCCTCAACTGCAAGATCATCACCGAACCGGGCCGCCTGATCGTCGGCAATGCCGGCATCCTGGTGACCGAGGTGATCTATGTGAAGGATGGCGGCGAAAAGACCTTCGTGATCGTCGACGCGGCGATGAACGACCTGATCCGCCCGACGCTTTACGAGGCCTATCACGGCATCCGCCCGGTCGTGCAGCCGGCGGTGGACGCCCCGCGTATCAAGGCCGATATCGTCGGCCCCGTCTGCGAAACCGGTGACTATCTGGCGCTGGACCGCGAGATGGCCGCACCGCAGCCGGGCGATCTGATTGCCGTCAGCTCCGCCGGTGCTTACGGAGCGGTGCAGGCAGGCACCTATAATTCGCGCCTGCTGGTGCCGGAGGTGCTGGTAAAGGGTGACAAGTTCCACGTCATCCGCCCGCGCGGCACCTATGAGGAACTGATCGCTCTCGATTCCGTCCCCGCCTGGCTCGATTGATCGGCCATTCATCCGGCCTGATCGATCACAATTGAGCGAAGCTGCCTAAAAAATGGGGGTGAGCATCCGCTTGCCCTCGTCTTCGCCACAAAGAATGTTATCCTTGCTTCTCAGAATACAAGCAGCTCGCCGTTCCGGGAATGGCGTTGAGGTGGCCAGAACCGGGAGAACGGATTGATGACCACAGCCGGAGAGGACAGGACAGGCAGGAAGCGCCCGACCGGCGCATTCGCGCAGCGGCCAGACCTTGCCCGCCGGGTTGCGGCTAAACGCTTTTTCGCAAAGATCGTGCTGTTTTCCGAAAGAGTGGCACCCAAGACGCTGTGGCCCCTTTCCATCGCCGCCGTGTTTCTGGCACTCGCCTGGTTCGGCCTCTACCGGCATATGCCTGACTTCCTGCGGCTGGGCATCGTTTTCCTGCTGGTTTTCGGTTTCATCACCACCATCCTGCCGATCGTCCGGCTGAAATGGCCGACGGACAATGACGCTTCGCGCCTTCTGGAAGAACGCAACGGCCTCGCCCACCAGCCGGTCGGCGTGCAGGAAGACGAACCGGCCTTCGACACCCCCATTTCCCGTGCCTTGTGGAAAGAACACCAGATCCGCATGGCAGAACGCATCGCTGCGCTGAATGCCGGCCTGCCGAAGCCCGATATTGCCCGCCATGACCGTCTGGCCCTGCGTGCCGTTCCCGCGCTTTTTCTGGCCGCCGCCTTCGGTTTTTCCTATTCCAATGGCGCGGGCACCGTGGCCGATGCCTTCCGCAGCCAGCCAGCAGCCGGTCCGCTCAATCCCGATATCCGTCTCGACGCCTGGGTCACGCCGCCTGCCTATACCGGCCGCGCCCCGATTTTCCTGACCGGGCGCGATGCGACGGGCCGCGACGCTGTGTCCGTGCCGCAATCCTCCAAACTGACGATCCGCATGACGGGCGGCGATGGCGGCGAGGAAGTAACCTTCGAGCCTGAGACCGCCGGCGCCCTGCAAAAGCTTGCCCCCGAAGCGGCGCGCGCCGACAGCGCGAGTGGCGAGGTGGCGGCACAGACCGAAAAGCGTGCACCGGATCAGGCTGTGACGCCGCGCACCTTTGCCATGGATGTGACCGAAAGCGGCATGATCACCGCCAATGGCGAACAATGGGTGTTCAACGTCATTCCCGACCAGCCACCGACCATCGCCTTCGAAAACATGCCGCGCCGCGCCGTCAATGGTGCGCTGGAAGTGGGTTTCACCGCCAAGGACGACTATGGCATCAAGGAAGCCCACGCCATTATCGAGCCGCTTGGCGTTGCGGAGGGTGCCACAGCGCTTTACCCGCCGCCGGAATTCAAGCTCGATCTGCCCCGCCAGAACAACCGCGAAATCAAGGGTCTGACCAGCCGCAACCTCACCGAACATCCGATGGCCGGCAAGCGCGTGCGCATCACGCTGGTGGCAACCGATGGTGCCGGCCAGACCGGCCGCAGTCCCGCGCATGAAATGGTGCTGCCGGGCCGCAACTTCTCCGAACCGCTGGCGGCTTCGGTTGCCGAACAACGGCAGATCTTCTCGCTCGACACGCGCCAGATGCCGAAGGCGATCGCCTATAACGAGGCGGTTGGCCTGCGTCCAGAAGAAACCATTCCCAACACCACGCACTATCTCCTGCTGCAATCGGCGCAGACCCGCATGCGGCTCGCCTATAATGAGGAGATGCTGAAGAACGCTGCCGATTATCTCTGGGAGATCGCGCTCGGCATCGAGGATGGCGATCTTTCGCAGGCGGAAAAACGCCTGCGCGATGCGCAGACCGCGCTATCCGAAGCACTTCAGCGCAACGCCTCCGATGAGGAGGTCGCCAAGCTGATGCAGGAGCTGCGTGAGGCGATGCAGCAATTCATGAGCGAGCTTGCACAGCGCATGCAGAATGCGCCGCAGGCCAACATGAACCAGCAGGCCCAGAACGTGCTGCGGCAGCGCGATCTGGAAAACATGATGAACCAGATCGAGAACCTCGCCCGTTCCGGCAACCGCGACGCAGCGCAGGAAATGCTCTCGCAGTTGCAGCGCATGATGAACAATCTACAGGCAGGGCGGCCGCAACGTCAGGGCCAGCAGGGGCAGCAGCAGAGCAGCAAGATGCGCCAGCAGATCGACAAGCTGGGCGAAATCCTGCAACAGCAGCAGAAGCTGATGGACGAGACCTTCAAGCTCGATCAGGCTCTGCGCGACCGCATGCAGCGCGGCGACCCGCAGGATGGCGGCGAAAGCCAGGACCCGCAGACGGGTGAAAACGGTGAGCCACCGCAGCAGGGCCAGCAGGGCGAGAACGGCCAGCAAGGCGGACAGCCGGGCGAGCAGATGACCGCCGAACAATTGCGTGAGGCGCTGAAAAACCTGAGGGCGCAGCAGGATGCGCTTGGCAAGCAGCTCGGCGAATTGCAGCAGGGTCTTCGCGATCTCGGCATGGAACCGGGCGAAAACTTCGGCAAGGCGCAGCAGGAAATGGAAGGCGCTGGCGAAGCACTCGGCAAGAGCCAGGGCGAACAGGCAGTCGAAGGCCAGGGCAATGCGCTGAACGCGCTGCGTCAGGGCGCGCAGGATATGATGGGCCAGATCATGCAAGCCATGCGCCAGCAGGGCCAGCAGTCCGGACAGGGACAGGAAGGCATGGCGGGCCAGGGCGGCCAAAACGGCCGCGACCCCCTCGGCCGTCCCCGCAGCACCAAACGGCCCCGGATTCCCGGCGGACCTAGGTGCAGCGTGCCTGACGAGATCGACGTCCAGCGCGCCCGCGAAATTCTCGTAGGCAACGAAAAGCTCGGCAAACAACCCCAAGTGGTGAGATTCGAGTGGCGTTATCTTGGAGCGGCCGCGGCGATATACAGGTGAGGGATTGAGGGCGCCACTGATCGGTCCAAAGCTGCGCGTAGGAACCAGCATCTTATACAAGGTCTCCGGCCATGCCGGACTCGATCCGTCAACCAGTCGATGCGCGTCTGGTCGCGGCGAGAAGACTTGTTGGGGTGACCAAGTGAGTTGACGGACTGCGAGCCCGGGCTCAAGGCCGGAATGACGGAAGGCGGGAATAGCGCGAGAGCGACTTTGTAATGTCAGGTCAACAAAAAAGGCGGTCCGACGACCGCCTTTCTCAAATCTGCGTAACGTTGTCGCTCAGGCCGCAAGCGCCCGCGCAACGGCCTTGCGGATGTCCGGCAGCGCGAAGGGCTTCGAGACCACGTCGACGATCTTTTCCGCCAGATCGTCGGCACGTTCGCGCTGTTCGGCATAACCGGTCATCAAGAGGATGCGCATGGCCGGGAAGCGTTCGGCGGCGCGGTGCGCCAGTTCGATGCCATCCATGACCGGCATGCGGATATCCGAAAGAAGAAGATCGAAACTGGTTTCCTGGAGCTTCTCCAGCCCCTGCTCGCCATCTGCCGCCTCGTGGGTCTCGTGCCCGTCGAGACGCAGCGCACGGGCAACAAAGGCCCGCAATGCATCCTCATCTTCGGTAATCAGAATTTTCGCCATTAATCATTGCTCCTGGGCATCATTTCCAGCCGTGAGCAACATCGCAGGCTCCTCTTTTCAAGAGGTAAACACCCAGGGTTTCGCTGGGTGAATGGTTAACGAGGCGTCTCCGGCATGTCCCATCCCGGCACGGCAGAAACGGTCAGGCGTCGCCGGTGACGACGCCGACGAAGGGCAGTTCGCGGAAGGCGTAAGCCACATCCATGCCGTAACCGACAACGAAATAATCGGGACATTCAAAACCGACATAGTCGGCCTCCAGATCTTCCTTGCGCTTGACCTTCTTGTCGAGCAGCACGGCGATGGTGACGTTTCGGGCGCCGCGCTCATAAAGCAGTTCCTTGGCGAAACGCAGCGTGCGGCCGGATTCGAGAATATCGTCGATCAGAAGAACATCGCGGTCCTTCACGTCGCTGTCGATATCCTTGACGATCTTCACCCCTTGCGAAACAGTGCCGGCACCGTAGCTCGACAGCGTGATGAATTCGACTTCGGGGGCAAGGCCGCTGTCATGCAGCGCGCGGATAAGATCGGCCGCGAAAATGAACGATCCCTTGAGTACGGCGATGACCAGCAAATCCTTGGTCGGGCCGCCCGCTATATGCTTGGCCATGTCGCGATTGCGCTCGGCAATCTGCTCGGCGGTGTAAAGCGGCTCAATGTTTTTTCCACGGACGACGGGCATTCTTGCTCCTGTGCTGCGTCTTGCCGATTTTACCTTTCAGTAAAAATACGAAGACCACGCGTTAGCACAGTCAACGTTCGGAAGCACCCGCTTCGACGAAGGAAAGCTTGATATCAGGCGTTTTTCCACCGGGATGGCGCAACTTTGCCGAAAATCCGTGGCTGACGCCGGGCTGTATCTGCCGGACCGGCGGCTCGATGACCATGCTGGCAACCAGTTGCCCCTTGGCAACGAAGAGATCGGCGCGAAGTGCCGGCACCTCTTTAAGAGCGGTACCGTTGTTTTCCACGATGCCGTTGATGAGGAGGACGTCCATGCCGCCGGCCTCCTGCGGCGTGATGGTGACATGGGAAATGGCAAGCGGGTTCGCCGCCGCCACGACCGGCTGTTCCGGCACGACCACCGACAGGCCACCTGAGCAGATGAACACAAAAATGACGAGCGCCGCAACCAGCGCCGAATAGGCATCCACCGACAGGCGCGATAATTTGCGATCCACCCAGCCGATGAACGCATAACCAAGGGCGCCAGCGGTGACGGGCGGTTTTCCCATCTCCCTGCGCGTCGCGCCGCGATTATCGTTTCCGGGCTGGCGTGAACGGTTTTCCTTGATGGTGACAAATTCCGCGTCTACCACATCGGGGCTGGTACTGGTGCTTGCTGCCCGCGCCGCACGGCGCACCGGCGCTTCCGGCATCAGGAGGTCGAAATCGAATGCCGCTTGCCGGCGAGATGAACGGAACATAGCCATAGAATTCCCCGGTCAGGTTTTCCGGCCCGCAAAACTGGGCATTGCAACGAATCCTGCCAAGTTTTAAATTTAATTGGTTAATGCTTCGCAAAAACGGCTCGCACAGGCCACCGGAACCGCGTTAAACGACGCATCCGGGCCTCACGCGCCAGCGGTTTGCGAACCACCACGAAACGAAGAGACTGGAAGTCCGTTGATCCATTTCGAAAATGTCGGGTTGCGTTACGGCATGGGCCCCGAAATCCTGAGGGACATGACCTTCGACATTCCCAAGGGTTCGTTCCAGTTTCTGACCGGCCCTTCCGGTGCCGGCAAAACCACGTTCCTGCGCCTGCTGCTGATGTCGCTGCAGCCCACACGCGGCAATATCCGCATGTTCAACCGCGATGTGTCGCGCATTCCGCGCAGCGAGCTGCCGATGCTGCGCCGCCGCGTCGGCATCGTCTTTCAGGATTTCCGCCTGCTCGATCATCTGACGACCTATGAGAATGTCGCCCTGCCGCTGCGTGTGCGCGGCAAGGAAGAAAGCGCCTATCGCAACGACGTCATCGAGCTTCTGAAATGGGTCGGGCTTGGCGAACGCATCAACGTACTTCCGGCCATCCTCTCCGGCGGGGAAAAGCAGCGCGCCGCCATTGCCCGCGCATTGATGGACCAGCCGGAAATTTTGCTGGCCGACGAGCCGACCGGCAATGTCGACCCGCCGATGGCCAAGCGCCTTCTCAACCTCTTTCTGGAGCTTAACCGGCTGGGGACCGCAGTGGTCATCGCCACCCATGATTTCGGCCTGATGGACCAGATCGACGCACGCCGGATGATCCTCACCGAAGGGCGGCTCGACATCTATGAATGAAATCAACCGCAAACAGCTGAGACCCGAGGCGACCGCACCGAAGCGACCGCCGATGCGCATCCGCCCGATGGCGCCCATTTTGCCGCCCTCCAACATTCAGGGCAACGCGCTGATGGTGGTGATCGCCATCATGGCGTTTCTCGCCTGCCTGACGCTGGGCGCCGTCTCCATGGTGCGCGCCACCGCCGCCACCTGGCAGAGCCAGATTTCCCGCGAGATCACCATCCAGATCAAGCCCGAGGACGGGCTGGACATGAATGCGGCGCTCACCAAGGCGCGCACTCTGGCGCTGACCTTCGTCGGCACGCGGGATGGCACGATCCTCGATGACGCCGCCACCGCGCGTCTTCTCGAGCCATGGCTCGGCAGCGGTCTCGATCTTTCCGAACTGCCGGTGCCGCGCCTCGTCGTCATCACCATCGATGAAACCCACCCGCCCGATTTTCAGGCCATGCGCGACATGCTGAAGGCCGAAATTCCGCAGGCGTTTCTGGACGACCACCGCACATGGGTGGACAGGCTGGTCTCCATGGCCAGAACCACCGTCATGATCGGCGTCGGCGTCCTCATCCTCGTTTTCACCGCCATGGTGCTGACGGTGGTGTTTGCAACGCGCGGCGCGCTTTCCGGCAACCGGCACATCGTCGAGGTGCTGCATTTCGTCGGCGCGGAAAGCAGCTTCGTGGCGCGGGAGTTCCAGAAGCACTTCCTGAAGATCAGCCTCAAGGGTGCCGCAGCAGGCAGCGCCCTTGCCGCGGCGGTTTTCCTTGCCGCCGGTTTCTGGCAATCGAGCACGGTCGCAACGCCGCAGAGCGATCAGGCAAGTGCGCTGTTCGGCTCGTTTTCCGTCGGCCTCAGTGGTTATATCGGCATCGCCACGACGATGATCATCATCGCGCTCCTCACCACCATCACCGCGCGCGTGACCGTCATCCGCACGATCGACGATATCGACCGCGTCCGTTCCGATCCGTCGAAAAGCGACGGTGTAACCTCGTGATACCGTCTCCCGGACCTCGCGAGGAAACTGCACTCGTCACACGCCGGATGTAACCTGCGGACGGTGGACAAAAATGCCTGTTCCTAGCCTTAATCGGCGAGTATTCAGGAGGAATGTTTGTGAGTCGCACGGACCATGATCAGGATCAGACGACCACGCGACAGGCAAAAGAAGGCCTGTTGTCGCGGCGGAGCCGCCTGCGTCGTTTTATTCGTGGTCTCATCCTGCTTTGCGTCATCACGCTCGGGGCTTTTTCCGGCGGTTTTTTGTGGTTTGCCGATTCCGTCGCCTCCATGCGCCCGCCCGAAGGCGCCAAGGGCGACGCGATCATCGTTTTGACCGGCGGTTATCAGCGCATCGAACAGGCGGTCGGCCTGCTGCGGGACGGCGTGGGCAAGCGCCTTTTGATCTCCGGCGTCAACCCGGCCACCACCCGCACGCAAATCCGCAAGATGACGCAGGGCTCCTCGGACATGTTTTCCTGCTGCGTGGACATGGGCTACAAGGCCATAGACACCATCGGCAACGCCAATGAGGCGGCGAGCTGGATACGCGATCACGGTTATTCCGCCATCGTCGTCGTCACCAACAATTACCATATGCACCGCAGCCTGCATGAATTGCGCAATGCCAGCCCGCAGACGCAATTCATCGCCTACCCGGTCATCAGCGCCGACCTTGCCCGCACCAACTGGTTCGCCGAGCCGGATGTGGTCCGAACCATGCTCTACGAATACATGAAATTCGTGATCGCCGCGGCGCGCGACCTGACCGGCCTCGGCAAGGGCGACGGTCTGCGCAAGGCTGCCGCCGATCATCCCCCGATCAAGGCGGCGGCCTCTTCCCCGTGAATGGAGAGAAGGCAGAGAACACGCTTGCTGCGGAGCCGTGTTTTCGTGTAGGCGTCTGGCATCGGCATCCGGCATCGAGGCGCGCCTGAGCTTCGGAACGGCTGCACCCCGGGAAGTCTGTCGATGCTCAAGCTGCGCTCTTTTCTTTTCAATACGCTGTTTTATCTCAATCTGATTGTGCGCATGATCGTGCTTACGCCAATCTATTTCATCCTGCCGCGCAAAATAGCCTATGAAATTCCCAAGAACTGGGCGCGATCCAACCATTGGTTGATGAAGACCATCGTCGGCACCACCTTCGAAATCGAGGGCCTGGAAAACATTCCCGAAACCGGCTGTATCTTCGCCCCCAAGCACCAGTCCTTCTGGGACACCTATGCCCTGCTGCCGAACCTTCCCGATCCGGTCTATATTCTGAAGCGCGAGCTTTTGTGGATACCGCTGTTTGGCTGGTATGCGATGAAGCAGCGCATGATCCCGGTCAACCGTGCCGCGCGCGGCAAGGTGATGCTGAAGGTCATGGAACGGGCGCGCGAGGAAATGGCGGCAGGCCGCGAACTGATCATCTATCCCGAAGGTACGCGCCGCCCGCCGGGTGCTGAGCCCGAATATCGTTACGGCATCGCCCGTCTTTACCGCGACCTGAAGGTTCCCGTCATTCCCGTCGCCATGCATCCCGGCCTGTTCTGGCCGCGCCGTTCGACCATGCGTTATCCCGGCCATTTCAAGGTGCGGATTTTGCCTGCCATCGAGCCGGGGCTGGACCCCGACGTGTTTTTCAAGCGACTGGTCGAGGTGACGGAAAAGGCGAGCGACGAGTTGCTGCTGGAGACCGCACGCAACAATCCCCATCTGCCGCTGCCGCCAACCGCCGTGAAGCGCATCGCCGAACTTCAGGGGAAAGACACCCCCGCCGGTTAAATCGCGACCGTGCCGACACTGGCGGCAATGCTTTCCAGCAGCGTATCGCGAATGCCCATATCCTGCAGATGCTGCACGGTATTGAAGACGTAATCCGTGTTCGGGCCGGACCGGCCCGATGCGGCAGCCACGATGGTGGCCGCTTCCGCCACACCCAGACCGCAAATATATTGCTCGTGGGCGGGATCGGCCACATAGGTCACGGCGCTGCCGCGCGTGCCATCGGCAAGTGTAATGGTAACGACACGTTCCTTGTAGACGTTCGTCACCAGCTCACGCTCGCGCAGATAGGCCATGACCGGACCGTGATCGGCTCCCCGCACGCGAAAGGCAACGCCGAGGCAGGAGCCGCCGCGCTCCAGACCGAGCACGAGGCCGGGCTTCTCCTCCGTGCCGCGATACACATTTGAACTGATGCAGAGGGACCGCCGATAACCGTGCAGCCGTGCCTGCTGCCTCTCCTCAAAGGCAAAGCCCGGGTTCCACATCAACGAACCGTAGCCAAAGACCCAAAAATCGTCCATATCCCAAGCCAAATCGAATTTATCTGAAGTCTGTTCATCGGAGATCAATATGGCATCGTCAAGCCAATCCGGCACGGCCAAAAAATTCCTCTGGCTTGGTATCGCCATCGTGCTGGTCATCGGACTTTACACGGCCGGGTGGTTTTATGCCGCCGACAGGTTGAAGCAGACCGTTCTCAACGTCATCTCGCCTTCGCAGGCCAGAAACGTCAGCGGCGAATGCGGCGATATTGCCTTCAGGGGGTATCCGTTCCGCATCGGCCTTTTCTGCTCCAAGGTCACGGTGGACGACAAAGAGAACGGCGTTTCAGCCTCCTTCGGAGAGTTGCGCTCGGCAGCACAGGTCTATAATCCCGGCCACATCGTCTGGGAACTGGATGGCCCGGCTGAAATCCGCACCGCCCATGGCCTGACGATTGCGGCCGTGTGGCAGAACATGCAGTCCAGCATCGTCACCAAGCTTCGGGGTATCGACCGCACCTCGCTCGTCATCGACGGGCTGAAAGCGCAGGCGGTTTCCACCGTTACCGGCCAGACGATCGATTTCGATGCCGCCAAGACGGAAATGCATCTGCGCCAGAACGGCGCCGATCTCGATGGCGCGATAACGCTGACCGATTCGGCAACCGTCATCAAGGACTGGCCGCAACTTCTGCCGCGCCTCAACGCCATCGCCGATGTCACCCTTGCCGGCAAGGCGGGCATGGTGGACGGCAGCGATACCACAGGGCTTTACGGCGCAAGCGGCGAGCTTCGCCGGCTGGTCGCCGATATCGGCGACGGCCGCACCATGCGGATCAGCGGCCCCTTCTCCTTCGACAATGAGGGATATCTCACCGGCCAGTTCAAGCTGGAGATCGAAAAGCTCGATGCCTGGTCGGACAATGCCAAGCAGGCGTTTCCGCAGCTGCAATCCACCATCGATACCGCCCGCAAGATGCTGCGCGCACTCGCCGGCGGCGGCGACAGGGCGTCCGTCGATCTGGTGGTAGACCGAGGCCGCGCCACCATCAGCGGCTTTATCCCGCTGGGCAAGATCCCGCCGATCTGAGTTGCCGCATCCCGCTCCGTCACCCCGGACTAGATCCGGGGTCCAGCGCGATCAAGTCCTTGATCGCGGAAGGCTTGTCTCATGGCGCAGACGCGCCGTGGCTGGATGCCGGATCTGGTCCGGCATGACGAAGAGAGAATCGCGCTTTGCTTGACGCTCTTCCCTACTTCTTCTGATCCAGCGCATGACGCCCGAAGTCGGGTGCGTCGACATCCTGACCGGCTTCAACGATGGAGCGGCGGATGGCGCGGGTGCGGGAAAACAGTTCGAACAGCTTGTCGCTCTCTCCCCAGCGGATCGCCCTTTGCAGGGAGGCAAGGTCTTCGGAAAACCGCGCCAGCATTTCAAGGATGGCATCCTTGTTGTGCAGGCAGACATCGCGCCACATGGTGGGGTCGGAGGCGGCGAGACGCGTGAAATCTCGAAAGCCGGAAGCGGAATATTTGATGACTTCCGACTCGGTCACCGTCTCCAGATCGTCCGCCGTGCCGACGATGTTGTAGGCGATGATATGCGGCAGATGCGAGACGATCGCCAGAACCTTGTCATGGTGTTCGGCATCCATTTCATCCACACGCGAGCCAAGCGCCCGCCAGAAATCCTGCAGCCTTTCCAGTGCCTGCGCATCCGTGCCCGGCAGCGGCGTGAAGATGCACCAGCGCTCGCGGAAGAGACCGGAAAAACCGGCATCCGGGCCGGATTTTTCCGTACCCGCCAGCGGATGGCCGGGAATGAAATGCACGTTGTCAGGCATATGCGGGGCCATCTGGGCGATGACGGAGGCCTTGGTGGAGCCGACATCGGTAACAATGGCACCCGGCTTCAGATGCGGCGCGATCTGCTTCGCGACGCTTTCCGATGCGCCGACGGGGACCGAAACGATGATGAGATCGGCATCTTTCACCGCCTCCGCCGCCGAGACGGTGTAATCCGTGCCGAGCGCCAGTTCCTCTGCCCGCTTCAACGTTTCCGAGCTGCGGGTGGAAATCGTCACATGCCGGGCAAGACCCAGTTCCCTGATGTCGCGGGCAATAGACGAGCCGATCAGGCCGATGCCGATGAGCGCGATCCGCTCAAACATGATCTCGCCCATTACGCCTGCCCCATGAACTCGGTGAGCGCGGCGATGACGCCGAGATTGGCCTCTTCAGAACCGACCGTCATGCGCAAGGCATTGGGGAAACCGTAACCGCGCACGGCACGCAGGATATAACCGCGACGGCTCAGGAACTCGTCCGCGTCTGGCGCACGCTTGCCGTCCTGATCGGGGAAATGGATCAGGATGAAGTTGGCGACTGACGGCGTGACCTTGAGGCCGAGACCGGTGAAAACCGTCGTCAGCTTCTCCAGCCAGAGCGTGTTGTGAGAGATCGCCTTTTCCAGGAATGCCTGATCGCGGATAGCAGCAGCCCCCGCTGCGATTGCCGGCGCGCTCATATTGAACGGACCACGCACCCGGTTCAGCGCATCGATGATGGCGGCCGGACCGTACATCCAGCCGACACGCAATGCGGCCAGACCGTAAACCTTGGAGAAGGTGCGCGTCATCACCACGTTGCGGTTGCCGGATACAAGCTCGAGACCGGCTTCATAGTCGTTCTTGCGCACATATTCGGCATAAGCCGCATCCAGCACCAGCACGACATGTTTCGGCAGACCGGCCTGAAGGCGGCGGATTTCCGCGACCGGAACATAGGTACCGGTGGGATTGCCGGGATTGGCGATGAACACCATCTTCGTCTTTGCCGTGACGGCGGCGAGGATGGCGTCCACATCGATGGCGCAATCCTTTTCCTTCACCGTCACCGGCGTTGCGCCCGCACCCATGATCTGGATCTTGTAGACGAGGAAGCCGTGTTCGGTGATGATCGCCTCATCGCCCGCACCCAGATAAACGTGGCAGAGCAGGCCGAGAAGCTCATCCGAGCCGTTACCGCACATGATATTCGCGATGTTGAGGCCATGCACGTCTGCAATCGCCTGACGCAACGCAATCGCCTGTCCGTCCGGATAGATTTCCAGATGGCTGGCAATCGCGGCAAATGCCTCGATCGCCTTCGGGCTTGGCCCGAGCGGCGTTTCGTTGGAGGAAAGCTTATAAACCTTCGCAACGCCGTCCACATGTTCCTTACCGGGAACATAAGCGGCAATATCCAGAATACCCGGACGCGGAAGAGGTTGGCTAAGCTCTGCACTCATTTGATCGACCTTCGGAAATGCGCCGGGGAGCCCGGCAAAAGCAATGCCGGAGGCATTAGACCGGAATGGGCCTTTTGTCGAGGGTCAGCGCGGCTTTCCATGCTCTGCGGCGGTGCGGGTGGTGGGCACACCCTGGGGCGCCAGAACCGGCACGAAAACCCGGCGTGAGGCGCGCTGGGTGACCGGCAATCCCTGATAGAGGCGTTTCTGCGCCTCAACCACGATGACGCCGGAAAACAGCGGCCACAGCCTGCGGCCGGTCAGTTCGAGGTAACGGCGGAATTTCAGCACCGGACGGCTGGTGGTGGGCGGAAAGAACAGCGCCTCGGCGGAAGCACCGGGCGTAAAATTGGTCTCGCGCAGAAGCGCCGTCAACTGCCCGCGCGAATAGGGCCGGCCCGAGCCGAACGGTGTGTGTTCCATACGCGCCCAGACACCGCGCCTGTTCGGCACCACGATTACCAGACGCCCGCCGGGCGCCAGCACCCGCCAGAGTTCTTTCAGGGTTTCGCGCGGATTTTCGGCAAATTCCAGCGAATGCACCATCAATACCCGGTCGATCGACGAATCGGGCAGCGGCAGTTCTTCGTCAAACACCAGCGCCGTGGAGGAACGCTCGCCTGCCGGCCAGTTCACCGCCCCCTGCCCCGCCGGCATGAAGGCAAAGGTGCGCTCCGTGTCGTGCCGGAACCGCTCCAGAAACGGCACGGCGTAACCAAGGCCGACCAGCCGTTCCTCCGGTAAAGGCGGCCAAAGCGACGACAGCGCCATGGTGACCGCCTGCTCGGCCGCACGGCCAAGCGGGGAATGATAGAATTCGCGCAGATCGACGATATCGGTGTTCATGGGCGAGAATGTAGCATCAGGCGGTTGGACTTCAAGGCGTCTGCGCCTACATTGAAATTCAGGCGGACAAAATGCGCCGGCCACGGCCGGCAAATGGAGAGGACACGATGAAACCTTTGGAAATAGACGTCTTTCTTTGCCGAAGTGATAATTTCGGCGTTCTCCTGCACGATCCGGAAAGCGGTGCGACCGCGGCCATCGATGCACCGGAGGAAGGCCCGATCCTGCAGGCTCTCACGGGCCATGGCTGGAAGCTCACGCATATCTTCACCACCCATCACCATCAGGACCATGTGGAAGGCAATCTGGCGCTGAAGGACAAGTTCCAGTGCGAGATCCATGGCCCCTACGATGAGGCGATTGCTATCCCCGGTCTCGACCGTTCGCAGGCCGATGGCGACGAGTTCGAATTTGCCGGACGCCGCGTTCACGTCATCGCCACGCCGGGCCACACGGCGGGGCATATCTGCTATTACCTTCCCGATGACGGCCTGCTGTT
The DNA here is from genome assembly GCA_034519725.1 of Agrobacterium sp. Taxonomy (GTDB): domain Bacteria; phylum Pseudomonadota; class Alphaproteobacteria; order Rhizobiales; family Rhizobiaceae; genus Agrobacterium. Next base: position 19,189 of record JAXHOC010000006.1, on the reverse strand, counting down.
TGCCGCCGATACGCTGTTCGCCATGGGCTGCGGCCGCCTGTTCGAACGTCCGGCAACAGATATGTGGCACTCTTTCCAGAAGCTGATGGCGCTTCCTGACGAGACGAAAGTCTATTTCGGCCACGAATATACGCTTTCGAATGCCCGTTTCGCACTCACCGTCGACCCCGACAATGCGGTGCTGCATGAGCGCGCGGCAGGCGTCGAAAAAGCGCGGCAGGCGAATGAATTCACCATTCCCACCACCATCGGGCTGGAAAAGCAGACCAACCCCTATATGCGGGTGGCGGATGCCGGCATCCGCAGGCATCTTGGCCTTGAAGGCGCAAGCGATGCCGACGTCTTTGCCGAAATCCGCACACGCAAGGACAATTTCTGATGGGCGCCGATCTGTCTGCGGCAGCGATCATTCGCGAACTGGCGCTGGAGCCACACCCCGAGGGCGGCTTTTACCACCAGACATTTCGCGACAAGGCAGGCGGCGAACGCGGCCATTCGACGGCGATCTATTATCTGCTGGAAAAGGGGACGCGCTCGCACTGGCATCGCGTCACCGATGCGGTGGAGGTCTGGCACTATTATGCCGGCGCGCCGATCGCCCTGCATCTTTGCGAAGACGGCAGGGAGGTTCAGACCTTTACCCTCGGTCCCGCCATTCTGGAAGGCGAGCGCCCGCAGGTGATCGTGCCCGCCAATTGCTGGCAATCGGCCGAAAGCCTCGGCGACTTCACCCTCGTCGGCTGCACCGTCTCGCCGGGTTTCGCTTTTTCAAGCTTCGTGATGGCCGAACCCGGCTGGTCGCCGGGAGATGCCCTGTAATCCGGGAGCGCTCACTTTTGGAACGACCGAGTGCCGCTTGTTTCTTCTCCCCGCCGGGGAGAAGTCCGCGGCAGCGGGATGAGGGGGCAAGGGTAGAGATATTCGGAGAACTTGCCCCCTCATCCGGCGCTTCGCGCCACCTTCTCCCCGGCGGGGAGAAGAAACAAGGGGCGATGCTAACTGCTAGACATTTGCCCTCTCAAATCCTGATCAGCCGCCGTATTTCGTGGCGGTGATGTAGACCTGACCCACACGCGTCGGAATGATGGCATAGACCGGCGCATAGACATCCATATTGTCGGATTTGGCGAACCAGATCTCCATGGAGATGGATTTCAGGTATTCGATATCCTTGCGCCCCTGCCGATAGCCCGACTTCGGCACGTAACGCGCCTTGCAGACCACGGCATCGCCGCTGAAGCCGTTGGTCTTGAAGGGCTTGGTGCCGCCGGGGCTCAAAACCAGGTCCAGCCGCGATTCGCCGTCATAGATCGGCAGGCGTGACGGGCAGATGCGGCCGCCGGCGGGAATGATGAGGCCGGAGATCGGATCGAGGACGGAGCGCAGGTCGCCGTCCTTCACATTCACCCAGTTGTCCGGCCGGGGCTTCGGCTCCGGTTTCACCGTCGTCGATGTGACGTTGCCGTTGCGATAGACCACGTCATAGGTCCGCACCCGCTTGCCGTCCTTGTAAACCAGCGAATAGGTGTTCGCCTGCAGCCGATGGCCGCGTCTGGCGCCTGAGATCGTCGTCTTGCCGGAAATATCCGCCAGAATGCTTGCAAGCCCTGCGGAGCTGAAGGAACCGGAGATCGAATAGTTCGCGCCGTTCATGCGAGTCGAAAAACTCGCTTTGGCGATCGGGAGAATACCGAGATTGATGCTATATTCGCTTGTATGGCGGGCTTCGGCGGCAAGCGAGGGAGATACGCCCGCAATCGCCATTGTCGCAGCCATGAAAATGCTTTTTCCTCTGGCAATCATTTGGATATCACCTTAAAAGAGGCGCGGAAGCGGCCTAATGGGGCGATCATATACGCCGACTTGTGGCAATAAAAAAGCGGACGACGGTTGAAAACGCCGGAATTTCCTTTCATTTGCTCGCGAGCGGCTTGACTGTTGAGTCCCGTCTGACTATAGAACCGCAACTTTCCAATCATGGCCAGTTGGATTGCCACCACGGTTTTGCCGGTGGCGCGCCAATGGCGAAACAGACAAAACGAAATAGGTGTACCCATGTCCCGTGTATGCGAATTGACCGGCAAGGGCGTCCAGACGGGCAACAACGTCAGCCACGCCAACAACAAGACCAAGCGCCGGTTCCTTCCGAACCTTTGCCAGGTTACGTTGATCTCCGATGCTCTCGGCCAGCGTTTCCGTCTGCGTGTTTCCGCAGCAGCTCTGCGCTCCGTTGAACACCGTGGCGGCCTCGATGCCTTCCTTCTGAAGTCCGGTGAAAACGAACTGAGCATGCGCGCTCGTCTCCTGCGCCGCCAGATCGCCAAGAAGACGGCCGAAGCTGCTTAATCAGCGGTTTCGACATCATTGATATTCAGAGGGCTTGAATGGCTTTTGCCGCTCAAGCCTTTTGTTTGTTATAATTCGGCTCCAACTGGTGGCATCACCCAGGATAAAAAAATGCCTTACCTGCGTTACACGCTCATTTACGTTCTGTTGATGACACTTGTGGTCGTTGCGTCGAATATTCTGGTGCAATACCCGCTTTCCGGATCGCTGTTCGGCGTCAACCTGGCGGATCTTTTGACCTGGGGTGCCTTCACCTATCCGGTCGCCTTCCTCGTCACAGACCTCACCAACCGCCAGTTCGGCCCCTCGGTCGCCCGCCGCGTCGTGCTTGCCGGTTTCGTCGTCGGCGTCACACTGTCGTTCTGGACCTCGATCCCGCGTATCGCTGTCGCCTCCGGCACCGCCTATCTGATCGGCCAGCTGCTCGATATTTCCGTGTTCAACCGCCTGCGCCGCCAGCGCTGGTGGCATGCGCCGCTTGCTGGCTCCATGCTGGGTTCTGTGCTGGACACGGCATTGTTCTTCTCCATCGCCTTTGCTGCGAGTTTCTCCTTCGTTGGCCCCAACGATGCCTTCGCCATCGAAAATGCCCCCGTGCTCGGCATCTTCGCTCTGGAGGCCCCGCGCTGGATTTCCTGGGCGCTCGGCGACCTCTCGGTGAAGATCCTCGTCGGCCTCGTGATGCTCCTGCCCTACGGCGCATTGATGAACACGCTGAAGCCGATGCCAAAGGCCGCCAAACAGGGCTGACATCCTTGTCGGTCACGTTTGCGGCTGGGGTGGAAGCGTGGACCCGAATCGCGCTTGCAAACCAGCCGGCGTCGTTGCAGTCTGCGGTCCGTGGCATAGCTTAAGAGGCAGTCGGATATGCAGATCAATGATGTTATCGATATTGTCGAGGCCGCCAGCGCCACGCTTTCAGGCTCCAGCTTCAACGACGTCAATCTGTCAGGCACGGTGTTCAACGATGTCAATCTCGCCGGCACGAGCTTCAACCAGATCAACTTCTCCGGCGCGTCGTTTACCGACAGCAACATGTCCGGCTGGTCGGTCGACGACGTCAATCTCTCCGGTCTGAAACTGAGCAACGCCAACCTGTCCGGCGCACAGATAACGGGATGCCGGATGATCGGCATGAAGATCGACGGCATTCCCGTCGAGGAGCTGATGGCGGCCTACAAGGCGGCGCAGCAGGTCTGAAGCTTCACTCCACCAGCTTGAATTCAAGCATCAGGTTGCGCTGGAGAAACGAGTGATTGTCATCGGAAACGATGATGAGACGGGTGGAACCATCAGGCCCCTTCACCACATCCATGCCTTCCATATTATCGATCTGGTAGACCATGCCTGCTTCGAGCAGAATTTCGCCATCCACCACCGCGCCCGGCCTGATATCGGCAGCCTTGATGCGGCGGATGCGCATTCCCGCCCCTTCGGCGAAATTGAAGCGGCGCTCCAGAAGCAGCAGGTCGCCATTGGGGAGGAAAGCGCCGTCAGTCACGTCGTAGGATGGATGATGCACAACGGCGAATGTGCCCTTCAGCGGACCTTCCAGTATGGCGGCGAGAAGATTGCCATCCGTATCGACGCTTTTTTCAGCCACCACGACCAGGGCACCGGCAAGCGGCGAATCGGCCGGCGAGACCGCCAGCGCCTCCATGCCGCCATTGTGGCGCAGCTCGTTGCTGGGGATGAGATAAGGCAGGCGGCTGAGCGGCTTTGACGTCTCGAAGCCCGGATCGGGATAGGCATCGATCCTGTGCCGCTGCTCGTAGCTGACGAACACCTTGCCATCCCGCAGCGCCAGACCTTCCGCGTCCATTTCCATCTTGCGGGAAGGCTCACGGCCGCTCGCATCCAGCATGGCCGTGATACGCACGTCTTCCAGCCCGGACAGCACCCCGGACGGGCCGCGTTTGATCTTGCCCGTGAGCCAGTGGCCGGTATCTAGCACGGCGACGAATTCCTGCCCGTTCGGGCGGAAGCGGATGGAGGATATGGCACCGAACAGTTTTTCCGGCGTGCTCATCACCATGCCGCCGATAAATTCCAGCTTGCCGAAACGCCTGGCGCTGGTGCCGACTTCAAAGCCTGACAACAGACGAACGCTGACGGGCACATCGATGGTGGAGGCGCCGATGGGCACAGGAACAAGCGCCCCGGCCGCAAGAACGGTAGCCATAACAAGCCATTTGCAGGAAAGGAAAGCCCGGCCCCGCTTATCCCGCACGGCGAACCTTGCGGGACGAGCTGGCGGTATTGGTATCCTCGAAAAGAGCCGCAAGCTGTTCGGTCATCGCGCCGGCCAGTTCGTCCGCATCCACGATGGTCACGGCGCGGCGGTAATAACGTGTCACGTCATGGCCGATACCGATCGCCAGAAGCTCCACCGGTGAACGGGTCTCGATCTGTTCGATCACGGCGCGCAGGTGCCGTTCCAGATAGTTGCCCGCATTGACCGACAGTGTCGAATCATCCACCGGCGCACCGTCCGAAATCATCATCATGATCTTGCGCTGCTCGGGGCGGCCGATCAGGCGGTTATGCGCCCACATCAGCGCTTCACCGTCGATGTTTTCCTTCAGCAGGCCTTCACGCATCATCAGGCCAAGATTGCGCCGTGCGCGCCGCCATGGCGCGTCTGCCGACTTGTAGATGATGTGACGCAAATCGTTAAGGCGACCCGGCGATCCGGGCTTGCCATTGGCCAGCCACTGCTCGCGCGATTGTCCGCCCTTCCACGCCTTGGTGGTGAAGCCGAGAATCTCCACCTTGACGCCAGACCGTTCCAGCGTACGCGCCAGAATATCGGCGCAGGTGGCCGCAACCGTGATCGGGCGGCCACGCATCGAACCCGAGTTGTCGATAACAAGCGAAACCACCGTGTCACGGAACTTGGTGTCGCGCTCCTTCTTGAAGGAGAGTGGCTGCATGGGATCGATGATAAGCCGCACGAGGCGCGCCGGATCGAGATAACCTTCTTCCAGATCGAAATCCCACGAACGGTTCTGCTGCGCCATCAGGCGGCGCTGCAGCCGGTTCGCCAGACGCCCGACGGCGCCCTGGAGATGGGCAAGCTGTTTGTCGAGAAAGGCGCGCAGCCGGTCAAGTTCCGACTCGTCGCACAGGTCCTCGGCGCGGATTTCCTCGTCGAACTCCTGGGTGAAGATGCGGTAATCGACCTTCTCGTTGAAATCGTCGAAGGGGCTGTTTGGGCGGCGGGTTTCGCCGGGCGTCTCGGAATCCTCGTCGAGATCGTCGGACATTTCCTCGTCCGACATCTCGGCACCGTCCATCTCGCCTTCTTCCATGTCCTCCTGCGAGGCCTCGTTTTCATCGGCGGGCGTCGCATCGGAACCGGCCTCTTCCTCGACCTGTTCTTCCTCGGTCTCGTTGGTGCGCGGCTGATCCTCGTCGGCCTCCGTCTCCTGGCTTTCCTGCTCGTTATCCTCGTCGCCGAAATCCTCCGCCATCTGCATGGAGGTCAGCATCTTGCGCACCAGCCGCGAAAACGCCTTCTGGTCGGTAATCACCTTGGAAAGATCGCCAAGATCGCCGGCGGCCTTTTCCTCGATGAAATCGCGCCACAGGTCGAGAACCTTGCCGGCGCTGGCCGGCGGCTTTTCGCCGGTCAGCTTTTCACGTACCAAAAGGGCAACGGCTTCGGCAAGCGGCGCATCGTCCTGGTTGTTGATGCCCGAAAAATTCGCCTTGGCGTAGTTTTCCGTGTTCATGGCCTTGATATTGGCGGCCATGCCCGGCATGCGCAGCGCACCGATGGATTCCACCCGCGCCTGTTCGACGGCGTCGAAGATCAGCCGCGCCTCGGCACCCTGCGGCGACATCACCGCATGGGTGTCGGCGTCATGGCAGGCAAGGCGAAGCGCCATGGAATCGCCGAGGCCACGGGTGATGGCGATTTCCTGCTGGGTGGGCTTCTTGGAGATTTCCGGCAGGCGCATGCGCTCTCCGGCAAGGCCGGGCCGCTCATTGGCGAACACGACCTCGACCTCGGCATCGCCGGCGACCGATCGCACACATCCGGCAATCGCCTGACGCAACGGTTCGGTATCGACCGCCGTACCCGGTTTTGCTCTGGAATTGTCGCCGCGCGCTGCCATTGTCTTTCCTGTCAGTTATCGACGTTAGATGAGGCTGATGTCTGATCTGATCGACCTGAAATCATCCTGATCTAAATCGTATCGTGAGAGCGGGATTTCAGGCGAAAACCGCCCGGATTTTTCACCATCCCACTCCGGGAGCCGCCCATCGAGGGATGCGCGGCCCGCCTGCGTCTTGAGGTAATCGGTGATCTCCCGGACAGGCCGGGAAAGATCAGGCGCTGAGCACGATGTTCGCTGCGCTTTCCTTCAGCTCGACGCCGAAAGCCCGCTGATATTGTTCGGCAACCAGCGTGCGTTCCAGCTCGTCGCACTTGTTGAGGAAGGTCACGCGGAACGCAAAGGCGAGATCGCCGAAAATCTCCGCATTTTCCGCCCAGGTGATGACGGTACGCGGGCTCATGACCGTGGAAAGGTCGCCATTGACGAAGGCCGAGCGGGTCAGATCGGCGACGCGCACCATCTTGGACACGGTTTCGCGGCCCTTGGGGTTGTCGAAGCTCTTCACCTTGGCGGCGATGATGTTCACTTCCTGCTCATGCGGCAGATAGTTCAGCGTGGTGACGATGGACCAGCGGTCCATCTGCGCCTGGTTGATCTGTTGCGTGCCGTGGTAAAGGCCGGTGGTGTCACCAAGGCCGACCGTGTTGGCGGTCGCAAAAATGCGGAAAGCGGGGTGAGGACGGATGACGCGGCTCTGGTCGAGCAGGGTCAGGCGGCCGGACGATTCCAGCACACGCTGGATGACGAACATCACATCCGGGCGACCGGCATCGTATTCGTCGAACACGAGCGCGACATTGTGCTGGTAGGCCCAGGGCAGAATGCCGTCCTTGAATTCGGTGATCTGCTTGCCATCCTTGAGGACGATGGCATCCTTGCCGACGAGGTCGATACGGCTGACATGGCTGTCGAGGTTGACGCGCACGCAAGGCCAGTTGAGGCGCGCGGCCACCTGCTCGATATGGGTGGACTTACCGGTACCGTGAAAGCCGGACACCATCACACGTCGGTTGTGAGCAAAACCGGCGAGGATAGCGAGTGTCGTATCGCGGTCGAAAAGATAGTCGGGGTCGAGATCCGGCACATAGGCATCGCCCTGCGAATAGGCGGGAACCCGCAGATCCGTATCAATGCCGAAAACCTCCCGCACGGACACCGTCGTGTCGGGCAGGTTGGAAATATCAAGGTCGATTTTGCTCATCACGTCTCCAAGGCGGGCGGCAGCCACCCGGCCACATCATCAATCAGGCGGTAAACTCATACGTTGGCTTAGCAGAAACCTGACTGCTTTAACAATTGATATGCTTGAACAACAGCCCGAAAACGCTCTTCCGAACCACGATCGCCACCATTAGCATCAGGATGGTGCTTTTTGACAAGCTCCTTGTAGCGCCTTTTTATCTCTTCCTGCTTTGCAGCGGCAGAAAGACCGAGCGTATCGAAGGCCTTCGCCTCCAGCGTCTTCAGCTTGCGGTCCTGTTGCAGGCGCTGGCCGCCGGCTTTCGCCCCTCCGGCAAAACCGTTCGCGAAACCGAAAGGATCGCGAATGCGGGCATTGGCCGCACCCGCCGAACCGGAACGTAACGTCGAATGCAGCGGGCTGTCGCGCGCCGTCTTGTTGACGCCGACCGTCCAGGTGGGGCGATGACCGGTAATCGCTTCCTTCTGGTAACGGGCGATCTCAGTATCGGACAGGCCGGAGAAATAATTATAGCCCTTGTTGTATTCCTTCACATGCTCGAAACAGAACATGAAGAATTGCCCCTCGGCATTGCGGCCGACAGGTGCACGATGGGCGCCGGGTTTGTCGCATCCGTCCCACTGGCAGTTGGGAACCTGAACCTCAGGTTCTTTTTCCCTTTTCCTGCGTGTGCGGATGCGATCGAAATATTTGGAGATCAGTTTCATAATGCCCTGATTATGGAGTGCGAAAAGGCACACAACAAGAATTGACAAAGCGGAATGTTGCAGGCTTCTAGGGAACCCCTTTTCAAAGAGCAGCCAACAGGAATGGAACCCACAACATGTCCCTGCGAGAACGCATAGAAACGAAGCTCCAGCAGAGCTTTTTGCCGCAACGCCTGACGGTGATCGATGAAAGCCATATGCATGCGGGCCACCAGCCGGGCATTACCGGCACGGGCGGAACCCATATGCGTGTTCAGATAGTGTCGGAAAGCTTCTCCGGCAAGTCACGCGTCGAGCGACACCGGGCGATCAACGCCGTTTTGAAGCCGGAACTCGACGCCGGACTGCATGCGCTTGCGATAGAGGTGGCGGCACCGGGGGAAACGGTTCGGTTTTAGATTAACGCTGTCATCCGGGCCGAGAGCAAGCTCCCTCATCCGGCCCTTCGGGCCACCTTCTCCCCGGCGGGGAGAAGAAACCGCGCGGCAGCGCTTTGCTCAAGACGTTGACCTCAGTGTCGCTGTACAAACGTATCGGTATGGCATTGTTCGAACGGCTGGTTCTTCTCCCCGCCGGGGAGAAGTGCCGGAGCGAAGCGAGGCGATGAGGGGGTGCCCTCACCGTTTCTCACCAGAAATCGGTTTACCCCGGATGCTTCTCCGACAGGAAGGACTGCACCTCGGAGGCAGCCACATCGTCGGCCACGAAGGACTGGCCGATGCCGTGGGTGAGGATGAAGGTGAGCTTGCCGCCCTTGACCTTCTTGTCCTGCGCGATTGCCGTCATCAGCGTCTCGACCGGCGGCAGTTCGCCTGGGATATCCTTCATCGACACAGGCAGACCAACCGCTTTCAGATGCGCCTCGACGCGGGCGGCATCATCGGGGCTTGCGAGGTTGAGGCGGGCGGAGAACTGGTGGGCGAGAACCATGCCGATGGCGACACCTTCGCCGTGCACCAGCCGCTTGCTGTCGTAATTGGTCGCAGCCTCCAGCGCGTGGCCGAATGTGTGGCCGAGGTTAAGAAGCGCGCGGACGCCGTTTTCCTTCTCGTCGGCCACCACCACATCGGCCTTCGCCTGGCAGCTCGTCGCAATCGCCTGGATGCGGGCGGGACCGCCGGTGCGGATTTCATCCCAGTTCTTTTCCAGCCAGAAGAAGAAATCAGGCTTGTCGATCAAGCCGTATTTGACCACCTCGGCGTAACCGGCGCGGAATTCGCGCTCGCTCAGCGTATCGAGCACCGCCGTATCCGCCAGCACCAGATCGGGCTGATGGAAAACACCGACAAGGTTCTGAGGTAAAAAAACCGTTGGCGGGCGTGTTGATACCGATATCTTGCTTTCGCCGACGGAGAGGAATCCACCTGCGACAGAAGCGAGGTCGGTATCTGCACGAAACGCACGCCGCGACGCACGATGCCCGCCGCAAAACCGGCGAGATCGCCGATAACGCCGCCGCCGAGCGCAATCACCGCATCGTTGCGCTCCACCCGTGCGGAGAGAACCGCATCGCAAACGGTGACCAGATGGTCGAAACTCTTGGTCTTCTCGCCCGCTGGCAGCGTCAGCGACACGGCTTCGATGCCATCCGTCTGCAAGCCGTCCATCAGGCCTTCCAGGTAAAGCGGCGCAACGTGCTCGTCGGTGATGATCGCCGCTCGCCTGCCCTTCAGCCGCGAGGAAATCTCGCCGCCCGCCCTGCCGATCAGACCCGGTCCGATCAGAATGTCATAGGCGCGCTCACCGAGCGGCACATGCACGAGACGTTCATCGGCTTGGATCTGGGAAGGCGTCATGGTATCAATCTTTCTGTTCGAGACCGGCAAGAGCGGTCAGGACTTCGGTCACGATGACCTCCTTGCGGACATCGCGGGATTCGATGGTCAGATCCGCTTCCGCGTAGATAGGATAGCGTTTCTCCATCAGGGCCGTCAGCGTCGCACGCGGATTTTCGGTCTTGAGAAGCGGACGGTGGTCTCGCTTGCTGACCCTTTCCCATAAAACATCGATATCGGCCTTCAGCCACAGCGAAATACCGCCGCGCGTGATGTGCCGGCGGGTATTGTCGTTGATGAAGGCGCCGCCGCCGGTGGAGATGACCTTGGGGCCGCCGCGCAGCAGCCGCTTGATGACCCGCGTTTCCAGCGCCCGGAACTCCTCTTCGCCATAGGTGGCGAAAAGTTCGGCTATGGTCATGCGCGAAACACGCTCGATTTCGACATCGGTGTCGATAAAGGAGACCTTGAGTTGCTGGGCGACCATGCGGCCAATCGCGGACTTTCCAGCCCCCATCAGTCCGACAAAGACAACGTTGCGCCCGGCGAGCCTCGCCCGCGCTTGCTCCCCGAGTGTGACCGGGACAGATAAATTCTTTTCATTCATAAAATTGAAAGCCCGTTTGGCATGGATATCTGCAAATGTTTACGAAGCGTCAAGCCAAATTGCGGACTGAATTGCGTTGAATCACAATCATCGCCGCGTGCGGCAGCGGCGAAGGCATGCTTTTTGATCTTGTCGCCGCTTTCGCTGCACCGCATATACAGTCACACCGCCACATCAACGGAGCCGCCATGCCAACCCTCTTCCGCTTCACGATGATACTGGCAACCATCGCGGGGCTGATCTATGGCGGCATGGTGCTGCTGGTTCTGTTCGTCAAGCCGAACGACCGCGAGGTGACGGTGCGCATTCCATCCGAGCGGCTGAACCCGCCGGCGGCGGAACCGGCAAGGCGCACCCCATGAGTGGCAAGGAGATGAGCGGGCGCGACGGCGCGCGGCTCGAGAGTTTTCTGGAAATGATGAGCGCCGAACGAGGTGCTGCCGCCAACACCCTCTCTTCTTACGAGCGCGACCTTTCCGATCTGCGCGAATTCCTTGCCGGCAAAGGCCAGTCCCTGATGGAGGCCGCCACAGCCGATCTTTCCGCCTATCTGACCCACCTGTCCGCTCAGGGTTTTGCCGCCACCTCGCAGGCAAGGCGCCTGTCCTCCATGCGGCAATTCTACCGGTTCCTCTATTCGGAAGGACTTCGCAGCGACGACCCGACCGGAATCATCGACGCGCCCAAAAAGGGCCTCACCCTGCCGAAAACGATGAGCGTTGCTGATGTGACGAAGCTTCTTGGCATCGCCGCCGAGGAGGCCGCCGCAAGCGGTCCCGGCCAGTTGGCCCGCATCCGCATGCATCTGCTGCTCGAACTTCTCTATGCGACGGGCATGCGCGTCAGCGAACTCGTCTCGCTGCCGGTCAAGGTCTTGCGCCAGGAGGGACGCTTCCTGATGATCCGCGGCAAGGGCAACAAGGACCGCATGGTTCTTCTGTCGCGCGCGGCCATCGAGGCGATGGAAAAATACGACGCCGCCAGAAAGTCGCTCGTGCCGGAGAAAACCAAAGCGGCTTCGCCGCAGAAGAAAGCTGACAGCGCGGAAAGTCCGTGGCTGTTTCCATCAAACAGCAAGGAAGGGCATCTCCCGCGTCAGGTCTTTGCCCGCGACCTGAAGGACATTGCCATTCGCGCCGGGCTCAACCCCTCGGCGGTGTCGCCGCATGTCCTGCGTCATGCCTTTGCCAGCCACCTTCTGCAGAACGGTGCGGACCTGCGCGCCGTGCAGGAACTGCTCGGCCATTCCGACATTTCCACGACACAAATCTATACACATGTGCTGGAAGAACGCCTGCAAGAGCTGGTACAAACACATCACCCCCTTGCCAAACAGGGCAAAAACCTTGATTAGAGCGACCGGAACCGCCGGATAATCCGGCTCAAACCTTGCGCAAAACGATCGGAAACGGATCTCATGCACAATTATCTCGACTTCGAAAAACCTATCTCGGACCTTGAAGGCAAGATCATCGAGCTGAAGAAGCTTGCCGATGAAGACGAGAGCATAGACACCTCGGAGGAGATCAACCGCCTGGAATCGCGCGTCAACGACGCGATGCAGGACATCTATTCCAAGCTGAACGCCTGGCAGAAAACGCAGGTCGCGCGTCATCCGCAGCGCCCGCATTTCGTCGATTACGCCAAGGCGCTGTTCACGGAATTCACGCCACTTGCCGGCGACCGCAAATTTTCCGAAGACGCCGCCATTCAGGCGGGTCTTGCCCGCTTCAACGGCCAGCCCGTCGCCATCATCGGCCAGGAAAAAGGCAATGACACCAAAAGCCGGCTGAAGCACAATTTCGGCAGCCCGCGCCCGGAAGGTTATCGCAAGGCGATCCGCGTGCTGGAACTGGCCGACCGCTTCTCGCTGCCGGTGGTCACCCTCATCGATACCGCTGGCGCCTATCCCGGTGTCGGCGCCGAAGAGCGCGGCCAGGCCGAAGCCATCGCCCGCTCGACGGAAATGTGCCTCAACGTCAAGGTGCCGATCGTCTCCGTCGTCATCGGCGAAGGCGGCTCGGGCGGCGCAATCGCGATTGCCACCGGCAACCGCGTCTACATGCTCGAACATGCGATCTATTCGGTGATTTCACCCGAAGGTGCCGCTTCGATTCTCTGGCGCGATTCGACCCGTGCCAAGGAAGCCGCGACCAACATGAAGATCACCTCGGAAGATCTGAAGTCGCTCGGCGTTATCGACGGCATCATTGCCGAGCCGATGGGCGGTGCGCATCGTGATCCGGCGGCCGTGATCGGTGCCACGGGCGACGTTATCGCCAAGGCGCTTGCCGATCTTTCGCAGCGCTCCGGCACGCAGCTGCGCGCCGAACGCCGCCAGAAATTCCTGGATATCGGCAGAAACCTCTAGAGCATTTCCGTTAAAACTGCGCAGCGGCTTTGCGTTCGGAAAATGCGTAAAAAGACAGGGTCAGATTGTTTTGGCGGATCGAGGAAAAGCCAAAACAATCTGACTCCAGCCTTATTTTCCTTGAATCTCGCCCAAACTCGGCCATAGTCCGGTCACATCAACAGATGTATCGGCGGCCGCGCGGGCGGATCCGATTTGAGTTAAGAAGATGTAAACGGTTAATACCGTATTTAAAACACACGCGGGACAGTGTAGAACTCCGTCGCCCGTGCCATCGTCTTTCGGATCAGATCATGCGTTTGAGACATTTTGTACTTCTCGCCTGCACTGCGCTCGTTCTCAGCGGCTGCAACGATACGCTCGAAACCGTCGAACGCGACGTCTCCCACGTCAAGAACAAGGTTGATTACCCGCTTTCTCCGTCCATTCTTGCCGAGATCGACAAGAAGAACATGGATCGCACCTCGCCGATCATGATCCGCATCTTCAAGGAAGAAGGCGCGCTGGAAATCTGGAAAGCCAAGCGTGACAACCGCTTCGACAAGATTGCCGAGTACCAGATTTGCGCATGGTCCGGCAAACTCGGCCCAAAGGTGAAAGAGGGCGACCGGCAGGCGCCGGAAGGTTTCTACAACCTGACGCCCGCGCACCTCAATCCGAACTCGAAATATTACCTCGCCATCAACACCGGCTTTCCGAACCGCTACGATGCCGCCAACGGCCGCAACGGCACCAACCTGATGATCCATGGCGCCTGCTCGTCCTCCGGCTGTTATTCGATGACGGATGCGCAGATCCTTGAAATCTATGGTTTCGCCCGCGACGCCTTCAAGGGCGGCCAGAAGACCGTTCAGCTGCAGGCCTTCCCCTTCCGCATGAGCGCGGAAAACATGGCCCGCCACCGCCAGAGCGAACATCTCGAATTCTGGAAGATGCTGAAGGTCGGCTACGACAATTTCGAAGTCACCAAGCGCCCGCCGGAGGTGAATGTCTGCGAGAAGAAATATGTCTTCAACCAGCAGGCCGAAGGCGGCACGTTCAACGCATCTGCGCAATGCCCGGCCATGAGCACGCCGCCGGCACTGGTCAGCGCGCTTTCGAGCTACGAAAAGACCTATGATCTCGCCTATGAAAAGGCGATGAAGAAATATGACGGCATGGCCTGGTACGACCCGAGCGAGGCGGAGCGCAAGGCGCTGGTTGCCGAAAAGCGCAAGGGCCGCGAACCCGCTTATGCCCCGACCGGCTCGGCGCTGAAGGCCGGAAAGCTGATGAAGGAAACGGAATATGCCGCGCTGATGGAAAAGAAGGCGCAGCAGGTGACCTCGTCTTCACCGGCGACCACCGCAACCGCCTCGTCTCTGCGCACCCCGCATCCTTCGGCACCCCGGCCCGCCGCGCCGCAATCGAACCCTGCCCCGGCAGCCCCGACCATGGTTGCCGTCGCAGCACCTGCGGCCGCCGGCCAGAATGGAACGGCCGCCCAGAGCATGCCCGTGCCAGCCATGAACCCGCTCGCCTTTTCCGCCGCACCGCCAGCGGAAGCGCCGGAAAAGAAGCCGTTCTGGAAGTTCTGGGCCAAGGAATGAACGGCACAACCGAGATAATTTTCGATTTGAGGGGGCTTAAATGCCCCCTTCCGGTTTTAAGAAGCCGCAAGAAACTCGCTGGCCTGAAGGCGGGCGATGTTCTTGTTGTCGAGACGACCGACCCGCTGGCGGTCATCGACATCGCCCATATGTGCAATGAGGATGGGCATAGACTGGTCGATACGGTTGCAGTGGATAAAGGGCATCGGTTTCGGATTGTGAAGGGCGGGTAAACCGACGTTGACGGTCTCGACCGTGGTTACCCCCCTCTGTCCTGCCGGACATCTCCCCCTCAAGGGGGGAGATCGGGTGGAGTACTCGCTCAGTCCCTCGCATCCTTAACGCCCGCGTTCTCAAATGCCCGGTAAAGGTGTCTGAGCAAGCCGCTTGTCGATCTCCCCCCTTGAGGGGGAGATGCCCGGCAGGGCAGAGGGGGGTGCCCCGCGCCCTCGGACTTCAGCAACCGTGTCTCCGCCTAAAACCGCAACCCCGAAACCGCCAGCGGATTGTCCGTCATCGCCTGCCTGTCGGGACGGTCGATGCCCGGCGTGCCGGTGAAAGCGGCAAACAGGTCCTGCACGAACGCCTCCGGCAAATCCTTGGTGATCAGCACCATGCGCGTGCGCTGGTCCGAAGGATCAGGCCATGCCGCAAGGCGCTCCGGCGTGTGGAAAATGTTCTGCACGCCGTGCAGCACCAGCGGCCGGTCCGGATTGTCCGACAGTTTGACGACGGCCTTCATCCGCAACAGTTTTTCCCCATGCGCCGAGCGGAGCAAATCCACGAACATGTCGATTGCCATCGGGGATATCGGCTGGTCGTGAATGATCGAAAAGGATCGGATCGACGCATCGTGCCGGTTCACATCGTGGTGATGATGGTGGCCATCGTGGTCGCCATGATCGTGGTGGTGGCCATGGCCATGATCGTGGTCGTGGTCGTGGTCGTGGTCGTGATGATCATGTCCCGCCTCTTCCCCGAACCAACGGCCGACATCGGCATTTTTGCTGCCGGGATCGTAAAGGCCGTTGTCCAGCAGTGTCGCAGCACTCCAGTCGGCCTTGTCGCCATCCTCGAGCGTCGCGCGCGGGTTGAGCGCCTGAAGGCGGGCCGTCAGCGTGGAAATGGTGGAAGCATCGGCAAGCGCGCGCTTCGTCATCACCAGCCGGTCGGCCACCGCCGCCTGCTTCACGGCTTCCTCGTGATTGTCGAGGGTGGAGAGGCCATTCACGGCATCCACCACCGTAATGACGCCGTTCAGAACGAAGTTCTGCGCAATCACCGGATTGCCCATGACCGATTGCATGACGGGGGCGGGATCGGCCAGCCCAGTGGTTTCGATAACCACCCGCTTCACCGGCTTCAGCTTGCCGGTCTGGATGCCGTCCATCAGTTCCGCCAGCGTATCCACCAGCTCGCCGCGCACGGTGCAGCACAGGCAGCCCTCCGCCAGTTCGATAATGCCCTCGCCTGCGCTCTCAACCAGCATATGGTCGATGCTGACATCGCCGAATTCATTGATGATGATCGCGGCGTCACTCATATCAGGGTCTTTGAGCAGCCGGTTAAGCAGCGTCGATTTTCCGGCGCCGAGAAATCCGGTGATGATGGAAACCGGTATGCGATCGCGAGACATGCCTTGCCTTGATGTTGATGGCCGCTCCGGCAGATCGTTGGACGATATCAGACCCGGAACCGCGCAATAATCACAAAAATCGCCCGAGGCCTGAAGGCCACGAGCGACACTGTAATATCATAACAAACCGAAGCTGCGAATACACAATCCGCACGGCGGTTCACGCCCAGCGCCCACCCTCATCCAAGACGAGAGCGGTCAGGCGCGATCAGAATGTCGGACGCGGGATCGGGATCGGCACGTTGGCCACCTGTCCCTTGGCGCTGGCACCCTTGGGGGTGTTGACCGCCACCGTCTCGCTGCCGGGAATGAGGCCCGCGAAGGAATATTCCGGCGGGCGGGTCATTTCCGTGACGTAGGGCGAATGGATGACCATGCGGCCGGCATCGTCGCGGCCTTCGCTGCGCACCTTGGCGGCCTTCGGATTGCAGATTTCGGCGCTGACGTCATTGACCTCAGCGGTATCCCCATAGGGTGCCAGCGAGGCGAGCGAAACGCCCTGGCCCGACGGCGCGGTCAGCCCCATCTGCAACAAATCGGCGGACTGGTCGGTGCGTCCGGCAAGGCTGTCCGCCCCCAAAACGACTGTTATGACAGAGCGGCCGTTGCGCACGGCGGATGACACCTGGTTGAAACCGGAGGCGCAGATGAAGCCGGTCTTCATGCCGTCAACACCATCGAAACGGCCGACCAGCATGTTGAAGTTGGCATAGTTCTTCTTGCCGGTGGTGACGCCTTCCAGCGAGAAATAATGGGCATATTCCGGGAATTCGCGCTTGATGATCAGCGCCAGCAGGGCAAGGTCGCGCGCCGTCGTATATTGCCCCTTGCCGGGCAGGCCGTTGGCATTGATGTAATGGGTGGAGTTCATGCCCAGCCGCTGCGCCTGCGCGTTCATCTGCGCCACGAAATTATCGCTGGTACCGCCGATGGTTTCGGCGATCGCCACGGCGATATCATTGGCGGATTTGATGAGCAGCAGCTTCAGCGCGCTGTCCATCGTCAGCTTCTGGCCCGGCTTGAAATACATTTTCGAGGCCGGCTGGTCGGCGGCCTTCTTGCTCATCACCACTTCCGTCTGCGGGCTGAGCTTGCCGGCCTTCATCTGCGAAAAGGCGATATAGGCGGTCATCAGCTTGGTCAGCGAGGCCGGATACCACTTGCGGAACGCTTCCTGGTGGGAAATCACCTTGCCGGTTTTGACATCGACCACCATTTTCGGATTGGCATTGGCCACCGGTGCAGCGGCAACAAGGCCGGCGGTCATGATGGCGATGGCTGCGGAGAGCCGCCGGGCGGCGTTTGGCGATTTAAGATTCTGTGGCAAGGCTTATCCTCGAATTCCCGTCTTCAGTCTGGGAATGGCAATATTCACCATATATGTCCTAGCAATGGCAAAGTACATTGATTACGTCAATTATGCGGCGCACTATCCACCACGGAGGATAGGCTTTTACGACAGGCCGCACCGATGAACCCAGGAATGAACGAATGCCGATTTTGAACAGAGCCGCCGAACTTCAGCAGGAAGTCAGCGAATGGCGGCATCACCTGCATGAAAATCCCGAGATTTTGTATGATGTCGACAACACCGCGGCCTTCGTTGCCGACAAGCTGAAATCTTTCGGCGTTGACGAAATCGTGACCGGTCTTGGCCGCACGGGTGTGGTCGGCGTCATCAGAGGCAATGTTCCGGGCAATCGCACCATCGGCTTTCGGGCGGATATGGATGCTCTCCCGATCCTTGAGGAAACCGGCAAGCCCTGGGCTTCCAAAACCGCAGGCGCCATGCATGCCTGCGGCCATGACGGCCACACCGCCATGCTGCTCGGCGCCGCCAAATATCTTTCGGAAACCCGCAATTTCACCGGCTCCATCGCCGTCATCTTCCAGCCCGCCGAAGAAGGCGGTGCGGGCGCGCTCGCCATGGTCGAGGACGGCCTGATGGAGCGTTTCGGCATTGATGAGGTCTACGGCATGCACAATATGCCGGGCATTCCGCTCGGCTCTTTCGCCATCCGCAAGGGCGGCATCATGGCGGCACCGGACAAGTTCTCGATCACGGTCAAAGGCCGTGGCGGCCACGCAGCCCAGCCGCACCGCACCATCGACCCTATCACCATCGGCGCACAGATCGTCGGCAACTTGCAAATGATCGCTTCGCGCAATGCCGATCCGATCCGCTCGGTGGTCGTGTCCGTCACCCGCTTTCACGCCGGCTCCAGCCACAACATCATTCCCAACGACGCGCTGATTGCCGGCACGGTGCGCAGCCTGGACGAGACGGTGCGCGATCTCGCGCAGGATCGCATCAAGCAGATGGCGGAAGGCATAGCGCTTGCATTGATAATAATCAACGAATTGGAAAATTTTCCCTCATCTTGGCAGTCAAATACGGTAAGGTAGCGAATTTTCGGCACCCAAATCTCTTGACTCGAAAGACCCAATCCTAAAAGGCGCGCATATAAATCGTGTTACCCGTAATAACAATAATCTATATGTATAATGAATTATGATATGGTTCCAGGCAGGAATTTAAAATAAAGAAAATGAAAAAATGGTAAATTACATCGGAGAGCAATTCATCTTTCTTGACGGCCGGTAACATGTTTTTCCGGCGGAACCAGTTTTGTTGCAGAATGCCATACAATTCCCAGTTTCGAACCATCTACGAAATTTTGTACCTGTAGGCTGATGCTTTTATGTAGATCTAAAAAAGTGTGTTATTATCTCGGTAGAAAACGGTATTCTTGCGTGGATGCAACGGAAACGGTCAGCACCCCGCCAAGTGTTGCTCAGCGAGGTTAAAGTTTTCAGAGCAATACGTAACTGA
>JAXHOC010000024.1:0-72280 GCA_034519725.1 Agrobacterium sp. | reverse complement strand
TGTACTTCATTTCAGTTACGTATTGCTGCGGCCTGACCCCCGATCCAAGACAAGGCCGGGGTCGCTTGCCAGGGTTGGAACGATCTGCTGGCGAATCACCCAACGCCTGGCTGGTTGCGGGATGATCCTGCGCATCACGGAAGAGGACAGGAAGGACCTGCCGGGCGACTGGATACGGGGTGGAACAGCGGCTGGATACGGGCTAAACGTCTCCAACTGTCGGATGAGTTCTACACAGGCGGCAACCGGCGACTTCAACCGGGGCAGAAAGACCGACCTGGTGGTGGGGCCGTTTTGGTTTGCCGGTCGGACTTCACCAGCGTCCATGAGCCGCCGGCGAGGCTTTCAGTCCAAAGTTGCTCGGACAATTTTCGACTTACGCTGGCGACTTCAACGGGGATGGTCAGACCAGCATCCTGTGCGTGCCGTTCCAGCAAGGAGGATACTGGTATGGGAATCCTGGCAGGCAAACCGGACACTGAAGCAGGCCTCGTCATCGGCCATCGACAGCGCCCGCTGCGCCGATCTCATCGTCGCCCGCCAGAGCAACTCCTCGGCACTCTCAGACAGCCGCTCGGATATAGACGGTTTTCTCTATGAAAGCGGCCGCCCGGTTCTTCTTGTCCCGCATGTGCTGACGGCCGCCAAACCGATCAAGCGCGTGCTGATTGCCTGGAACGGCTCCCGCGAGGCGACGCGCGCCACCTTCGACGCCCTGCCCTTCCTGATTGCGGCCGAGAGCGTCGAAATCTTCTCCGTCGACCAGGCCGAGAGCGAAACGCAATCTTCAGGCCTGGCCGGCACCGAACTCGCCGCAACGCTTGCCCGCCACGGCGTCAATGTCACGGTGACCGCGCAGGAAAAAATCGCCGGCGTCTCGGCGCAGGCCGCCATCGAAAACCGGCTGTCGGACCACAGCATCGACCTTCTGGTCATGGGCGCCTACGGCCATTCCCGCTGGTGGGAACTGCTGTTCGGCGGCGTGACGCGCACGCTGCTCGATTCCATGACGGCGATGACGCTTTTGTCGCGTTAATACGGCAAACACGCATGCGGCGCGGATACCGCCGCAAGCTCCCCTTCGGCATCACGCATGAAGCGAGCGAACGCCGCTTGTGTCTTCTCCCCGCCGGGGAGAAGGTCGCGGCAGCGGGTTGAGGGGGCAAGCTTGCGGTCCAATCGCTGGCGTTGCCCCCTGATCCGGCGCTTCGCGCCACCTTCTCCCCGGCGGGGAGAAGAAAAAAGCAGCGCTCTTGCGCTTCGTATCGGATCTCCCGCAGGACTTTGTGCACAAAGCTTGCCTTTTTGCAGGTCTTGCGGCTATTAGCCAAAGCCATCGACAATTTTGACCAGATGGTAGACGACATGTCCCTTCCCGAAAAAGCCTTTCCCGTCACCTGGGATCAGTTTCACCGCGATGCCCGCGCGCTTGCGTGGCGTCTTGCAGGCGTTGGCCGGGAGTTCCGGGCGATCGTCTGTATCACCCGTGGCGGTCTCGTTCCGGCGGCGATCATTTCCCGCGAACTGAACATCCGCCTGATCGACACGGTGTGCATTGCCACCCGCCACGATTACGTCGACCAGGGCGACACGCAGGTTCTCTGAAGGGCGATGGCGCCCGACACCTGATGACCGATGGCGGCGAAGGCGTGCTCGTCATCGACGACCTGACCGACACCGGCAAGACCGCCCTGGAAGTGCGCGAAATGTTGCCGAAGGCACATTTTGCCTGCGTCTACGCCAAGCCAAAGGGCGTGCCGACCATCGACACCTTTGTCACCGAAGTCAGCCAGGACACCTGGATTTATTTTCCCTGGGACATGGGCTTCACCTATCAGGAGCCGATCGCCAAGGGATCGCGCGGCTGATCGCTGGCCGCCACGAAAATCAAGCCGGAAAAGCCGTCCCGCCGGGGCGGCTTTTTTGTGGGGAAACGTTTTTGAGGCGACGGTAAAAAACACGGAAAAACCGCAGTGTCGCCTTTATGCCTCACCCCGGAAATGCGGGGTTTTCGCTTTCCGTTGCGGAAACCAGCCCCGCGCAAGCTTCAAAGTCCCGCGCCAAGTCACTGATTTTTTTGAACGCTTTTCCTATCCCCGTTTTCCACAGGCACTCCACACAATATCTTGTGGTTAAAAAACCGTTTCAATCTAGCGCTTGACGAATCTATGTCACGGGAGGAAAGTGACAGTTATGTTGCGGCGGCAACGGACCGGAGAGTAACGAGGCCGGTTCTTTTCAATCTCAGCTCGCAAGTTCGAGAACAAGGCTTTCCGACCCATGAAGGGTGGTGCGCCAGCGGATTTGCGTGGCTTTCGAGATGCGCCAAAAACATGACGCGGGACACTGGCTTCAGGAAGCTGTTGATACTATATTTAGTATTCCACACTATGCTTGCAGCCGTATAAGCCACGAGATACAGGGATGACATCCAAGGATGAACATCCCTTTCAGATCGGCAACAACCGGCTGCGCGCAGAGTTCGCACGGCTGGCATGAATTTTTGCGCCCTTTGCCGGGCGCCCAATGGACGAGGAACAGGAAACCATGCGCATCGAACGCCGCTTCACGAAGCCCGGCCAGTCGCCTTACGCGGAAATCGCCTTCCGCAAGGCCGTCAGCGAGATCAAGAACCCGGATGGTTCGATCGTGTTCCGTCTGGCGGATATCGACGTTCCCGCGCAGTTCAGCCAGGTGGCGACCGACGTTCTGGCGCAGAAGTATTTCCGCAAGGCCGGCGTGCCGAAGGTGCTGAAGAAGGTCGAGGAGAACGACGTTCCCTCCTTCCTGTGGCGCTCGGTTCCCGACGAGACGGCGCTGGCCAAGCTCCCCGAGGCCGAGCGCTACGGCTCGGAAACCGACGCCCGCCAGGTCTTCGACCGCCTCGCCGGCACCTGGACCTACTGGGGCTGGAAGGGCGGCTATTTCGACGGCGAAGAGGACGCGCGCGCCTTCTTCGACGAGCTCGCCTACATGCT
Organism: Agrobacterium sp.; assembly: GCA_034519725.1. Classification (GTDB taxonomy): domain Bacteria; phylum Pseudomonadota; class Alphaproteobacteria; order Rhizobiales; family Rhizobiaceae; genus Agrobacterium. The sequence goes on along the minus strand of JAXHOC010000024.1, from coordinate 69,302 downwards.
GGCCACGCAGCGCGTCGCGCCGAACTCGCCGCAGTGGTTCAACACCGGCCTGCACTGGGCCTACGGCATCGATGGCCCCGGCCAGGGCCACTATTACGTCGACTCCAAGACCGGCAAGCTGACGAAGTCGAAGTCGGCCTACGAGCATCCGCAGCCGCATGCCTGCTTCATCCAGTCGGTCGAGGACGACCTCGTCAACGAGGGCGGCATCATGGACCTGTGGGTGCGCGAGGCGCGCCTGTTCAAGTACGGCTCGGGCACCGGCTCCAACTTCTCGTCGCTGCGCGGCGAAGGCGAGAAGCTGTCGGGCGGCGGCAAGTCGTCGGGCCTGATGAGCTTCCTCAAGATCGGCGACCGCGCCGCCGGCGCCATCAAGTCGGGCGGCACCACCCGCCGCGCCGCCAAGATGGTCGTCGTCGACGTCGACCATCCCGATATCGAGGACTACATCGACTGGAAGGTGAAGGAGGAGCAGAAGGTCGCCGCGCTCGTCACCGGCTCCAAGATCGTCCAGAAGCACCTGAAGGCCATCATGAAGGCCTGCGTGAACTGCGACGGCGCGACCGGCGACGACTGCTTCGACCCGACGAAGAACCCGGCGCTGAAGCGCGAGATCAAGCTCGCCCGCAAGGCGCTGGTGCCGGAGAACTACATCCAGCGCGTCATCCAGTTCGCGCGGCAGGGCTACACCGACATCGAGTTCCCGATCTACGACACCGACTGGGATTGCGAGGCCTACCTCACCGTCTCGGGCCAGAACTCCAACAACTCGGTGCGCGTCACCGACGAGTTCCTGCGCGCCGTCGAGACCGATGGCAACTGGAACCTGACCGCCCGCACCAACGGCAAGGTCACCAAGACGCTGAAGGCCCGCGACCTGTGGGAGAAGATCGGCTACGCCGCCTGGGCCTCGGCCGATCCGGGCCTGCAGTTCCACACCACCATCAACGAGTGGCACACCTGCCCGGCCGCCGGCCCGATCCGCGCCTCCAACCCGTGCTCGGAATACATGTTCCTCGACGACACGGCCTGCAACCTCGCGTCGCTCAACCTGCTGACCGTTCCGCAACGCCGACGGCCAAGCGTTCGACGTCGCCGCCTACGAGCACACCGTGCCGGCTGTGGACCGTCGTGCTCGAAATCTCGGTGATGATGGCGCAGTTCCCGTCCCAGGAGATCGCCGAGCTGTCCTACGAGTACCGCACGCTCGGCCTCGGCTACGCCAATATCGGCGGCCTGCTGATGACCTCGGGCATCCCCTATGACTCGGACGAGGGCCGCGCCATCTGCGGCGCGCTCACCGCGATCATGACCGGCGTGTCCTATGCCACCTCGGCCGAAATGGCCGGCGAGCTCGGCGCCTTCCCGGACTACGAGGAAAACCGCAACCGCGACCACATGCTGCGCGTCATCCGCAACCACCGCCGCGCCGCCTATGGCGACACCGACGGCTACGAGGGCCTGTCGCGTCAGCCCGGTCGCCGCTCGATCGCACGCCGACTGCCCGGACAGGCGCCTGATCGGCGCACGCCACCGCCGCCTGGGACCAGGCGCTGGAGCTTGGCGAGAAGCACGGCTACCGCAACGCCCAGACCACCGTCATCGCGCCGACCGGCACGATCGGCCTCGTGATGGATTGCGACACCACCGGCATCGAGCCCGACTTCGCGCTGGTGAAGTTCAAGAAGCTCGCCGGCGGCGGCTACTTCAAGATCATCAACCGCGCCGTGCCCGATGCGCTGCGCGCGCTCGGCTACACCGAGAGCCAGATCGCCGAGATCGAGGCCTATGCCGTCGGCCACGGCAACCTCAACCAGGCGCCGGCCATCAATCCCGGCTCGACGCTGAAGGCCAAGGGCTTCACCGACGAGAAGATCGAGGCCGTCAACGCCGCGCTGAAGAGCGCCTTCGACATCAAGTTCGTCTTCAACCAGTGGACGCTCGGCGCCGATTTCCTCAAGGGCACGCTCAAGGTTTCCGACGAGCAACTCTCCGACGTCAGCTTCAACCTGCTCGACCATCTCGGCTTTGCCAAGAAGGACATCGAGGCGGCCAACGTCCATGTCTGCGGCGCGATGACGCTGGAAGGCGCGCCGTTCCTCAAGACCGAGCACCTGCCGGTGTTCGATTGCGCCAACCCCTGCGGCAAGATCGGCAAGCGCTATCTCTCGGTCGAGAGCGCACATCCGCATGATGGCGGCGGCTCAGCCCTTCATCTCCGGCGCGATCTCCAAGACGATCAACATGCCCAACGATGCGACCGTCGAGGACTGCAAATCGGCCTACCTGCTGTCCTGGAAGCTGGCGCTGAAGGCCAACGCGCTCTACCGCGACGGCTCCAAGCTGTCGCAGCCGCTCAACTCGCTTCGCTGGTGGAAGATGACGACGAAGAAGATTTCGTCGAGGAACTGATCCAGCAGCCGCTGGCCCAGCAGGCCGTGACGATCACCGAAAAGATCGTCGAGCGCGTGATCGAGCGCGTATCGCGCGAGCGTGAAAAGCTGCCGAACCGCCGTCAGGGCTACACCCAGAAGGCAACCGTCGGCGGCCACAAGGTCTATCTGCGCACCGGCGAGTTCGACGACGGCCGCCTCGGCGAGATCTTCATCGACATGCACAAGGAAGGCGCCGCCTTCCGCGCGATGATGAACAACTTCGCCATCGCCATCTCGCTCGGCCTGCAATATGGCGTGCCGCTGGAAGAATATGTGGAGGCCTTCACCTTCACCAAGTTCGAGCCGGCCGGCATGGTGCAGGGCAACGACGCGATCAAGAACGCCACGTCGATCCTCGACTACGTGTTCCGTGAACTCGCCGTGTCCTATCTCGGCCGCCACGATCTCGCCCATGTCGATACGTCGGATTTCTCCAATACCGCACTCGGCAAGGGTATCCAGGAAGGCAAGACCAACCTGCTCTCCACCGGCTGGACACGCGGTTACAAGCCGACGCTGGTTTCCAGCAACGAAGGCGAACGCGCCGCTTCCGAGCCCAAGGGTTCGGCAACGGCAGCCCCCGCCCGCGCGTCCACCAACGTCACCTCCTTTGCAGGCTCAGCCGCCCGCAAGCTGGAACCGACAGTTGCCATCAACACCTCCGAAATCGTCGCCTTCAAGCGTGACTATGAGGAACGTGCCAAGGAACTGGCGGAAGAGATTGCCGAAGAGGTGATCGACGACGTGGTCCAGGAAACCAAACAGACCGCCACCGCCCTCTTCTCCGACAAGGCCGCCGCAGACGCCGCATCGGCCAAGACCGAAGCCAAGAAGGTGGAAAACGAACGCCGCATGCGCTCCATTGCTCAAGGCTATACCGGCAACATGTGCTCGGAATGCCAGAATTTTACGATGGTTCGCAATGGCACGTGTGAGAAGTGCGATACTTGTGGTGCAACGAGCGGTTGCAGCTGAGAAATACATGTATAAGTGGTATCTCCACTTTTAAATTGCTAAAGTTGAGATGATTATATCCCTGCAGCGATTTTGTTCGCTGCGGGGATTTTTCTTGAAGGATTCAAAATGCGTTGCCCTCACTGCTCGATTAATTTTCATGAAAATTGGATTCGTGGATTTATTTATAGACACAACAAGGCAACGAACTGGACATACAATACCGCCTTATGTCCAGAATGTGATAAATTGACTATCTTACTTGAAGATGAAGATGATCAACAGCGCATGGTGGAGCCGAACACTAATTCAAGAGAACCAATATCCGCATTTGTTCCCCATGAAATATCAATAGATTACTTTGAGGCATGTAACGTTCTACCAATTAGTCCAAAGGCGTCAGCCGCACTAGCGCGTCGTTGCTTACAAAACATTCTAAATAGCTTTGGATATAAAGCAAAAGATTTGGCAAAGCAGGTCGACGCCCTAATTAGTGAGACAGACCCCAAGAAAGCGCTACCGATTGGCTTGCATGAAACAGTTGATGCCATCCGTAATTTTGGAAACTTTTCTGCGCATCCGATAGATGAAAAAACAACGCTGCAAATCATAGATGTGGAGGCTGAAGAAGCCGAGTGGTGTCTCGAAATATTAGAAGAGTTGTTCGACCACTTTTACGAACGCCCCGCAGTTGCAGCTCAAAAAAAGGCCGCATTAAATGCGAAATTAGCGGCAGCAGGAAAGCCGCCATCAAAATAACATACGAGCAGAGCGTAAGGAATATGACGACAATGGCTGGTAAAATCGATCAAACCGACTGGGTCCGCCTGCACGCCATGACCGACGAAGAAGCGGATGCCAATGCGCTTACCGATCCCGACAATCCGCCGCTTTCCGCCGAACAGCTCGCTAATGCGAAGAAAATGCCGCGCATAAAAATCATCCGCCGGGCGTTGAAGCTGACGCAGGAGGAGTTTTCCGCTCGCTACCATATTCCGCTCGGCACCCTGCGCGATTGGGAACAGGGTCGCAGCGAGCCGGATCAACCCGCCCGCGCCTATCTCAAAGTCATCGCCGTCGATCCCGAGGGCACGGCGGCAGCACTTCAAAAAGGCGCGGCCTGACGCCTTTGCTCAAGCCACAAAATCAAACAGCAATTTCACATTCAGGCCAGCAATTACCACCGCGATGAACCAGGCAAATGCCGAGAGCCAGCGCGGGGCGCATAGTTCGCCCATCTTCGTCCGGTCGGCGGTGAACATGACGAGCGGGAAGACGGCGAAGGAGAGTTGCAGGCTCAGCACCACCTGCGTCAGGATCAACAGTTGCCCCGTGCCGCTGTCGCCGAAGGCGATGGTGACGCCGGCGGCGGGGATGATGGCGATGCCGCGGGTGATGAGGCGGCGCAGCCACGGGGCAAGCTGCATCTTGAGGAAACCCTCCATCACGATCTGGCCCGCAAGCGTTGCCGTGACGGTGGAGTTGAGGCCGCAGCACAAAAGCGCCACCCCGAACAGCGTCGGCGCAATCGCAAGGCCGAGCAGCGGCGCAAGCAGATTATGCGCTTCGCCCAACTCGGCAACATTCGTCTGACCCGTCTTGTTGAAGGTCGCTGCCGCAAGGATGAGGATCGCGGCGTTGATGACAAGAGCGAATGTCAGGGCGATGGTTGAATCGAGCGTGGCGAATTTCAGCGCCTCGCGTTTTTCGGCAATCGTGTCGCCAATGGCGCGCGTCTGCACGATGCCGGAATGCAGGTAGAGATTATGCGGCATCACCGTCGCGCCGAGAATGCCGAGCGCCAGATAGAGCATCTCGGGATTGCTGACGATCTCCGTCGTCGGCGCAAAACCACGGATCACCTGGCCCCAGTCGGGATCGGCCAGCGCCAGCTGAATGGCGAAACACACCGCGATGACGCCGAGAAGCGTGATGACAAGCGCTTCCACCCAGCGGAAACCGAGCCTTTGCAGATAAAGGATCAGGAACACGTCAAGCGCGGTGATGAGGACGCCGAGTTCGAGCGGAATGCCGAAAATCAGGTTGAGACCGATCGCCGTGCCGATCACCTCGGCGATATCGGTCGCGATGATGGCGATTTCGGCGAGCAACCACAGCACGATCGCCACGGGTTTGGGATAGGCATCGCGACCGGCCTGAGCCAGATCGCGCCCGGACGCAATCGCCAGACGGGCACAGAGCGCCTGAAGGACAACGGCCATGATGTTCGATATCAGCGCCACCGTCAGCAGCGTGTACCCGAACTTGGAACCACCGGCGAGCGATGTCGCCCAGTTGCCGGGGTCCATGTAACCGACCGCGACGAGATAACCGGGTCCGAAAAACGCCATCGCCCGGCGAAACGTACCGGCATTCGGGCTTATCTTGATCGAACTGTGAACGTCGGACAGCGACAGATCGTCACCACTCCGCCGCCATCCAAACACAGGCTTGTCCATCTTGCGAACTTTCAAATCGAAATCGAATAATGCAATTGCAAATCATTCGCATAACGGATGTCGGCTGGCAAGGGGAGTTTAGAAGCTGTTTGCCGGTGCGCGATGCCGCAGACGGTGCGCGTTTGAAACAATCCAGCACAACGCGCCATGGATTTGGTGACATGAAACCCCGCCTCCCTCATACCGGCCTTGAGCCGGTATCCAGCCAGCCCAAGTCCTTGGGCTGAAAAAGGCTCTCTTCGCCGCGCCGACGCGCGTCGGATGGATTCCGGCTCAAGGCCGGAATGACGGAAGGTGAGAGCAAGCGGGCTGCCGCACATGCAGGGGCTGCCGCGCCGGAACCCGTGGACAACGGCAACCCACAGCCGATCAACCCGCACCCCTCACGGCCTTGTCATCGCCCCTGCCCGGCCATTGCGGAACAGCCGCGCCCATGCCCGCGTTTATCATTCACCAAGCAACGATAGTCCGGGGAAGCTCATGCGAAATGGCAATAAATTCAGCGTGGGAAACCAGCCGAGCCGATGGCCGAAATATATCATGGCGCAGCGAAGACCGCGCGACTGGCTGATGACCATCAGCGGCATGGTGCTGCTGTTCATCGTCGCCGCCGCCGTCGCGATGGGATATCTCGTCAGCAGCCATCCCGGCAAACCCGAGCCGAATACCGGCATCATCGAGGAAAACGCTACGGCGCGTTAAGCCGCGCCGCTTAACTCAAACCGGCAAGATGCCCACTGAACTGCGCTTCATGCAGACGGCTGTAGTGGCCCTTGGCGGCCAGAAGCTCGGCATGGGCGCCGGTTTCGGCAATGCCGGTCTGGTCCACGACGACGATGCGCGACGCATCGCGGATCGTCGCCAGACGGTGGGCGATGACGAGCGTGGTGCGGCCCTTGGCAAGCTCGGTCAGCGATTGCTGGATGGCTCGCTCGGTTTCGGTGTCGAGCGCCGAGGTCGCCTCGTCGAGAATGAGGATCGGCGGGTTCTTGAGGAACATGCGGGCAATGGCGAGACGCTGTTTCTGCCCGCCGGAGAGCTTCACGCCACGTTCGCCAATGACAGTGTCGAGCCCCATCGGCATCGCCTCGATGACACCCTCGAGCCGGGCGCGCCGCGCCGCATCCATGATGTCGGCATCGGAAGCACCAAGCCGGCCATATTCGATATTCTCGCGGATCGTGCCGCCGAACAGGAAGACATCCTGCTGCACGATGCCGATCTGGTTGCGCAGCGAGGCGAGTTTCATCTCGCGGATATCGATGCCGTCAATGGTGATCGAACCGCTGGTGACGTCGTAAAAGCGCGGCAAAAGCGAGCACAGCGTCGTTTTGCCCGCCCCCGAAGGCCCGACGAAGGCGACAGTCTCGCCGGCGTTGATCTTCAGGTCGATATTGTCGAGAACCTGCTTGCCCTCGGCATAACCGAAACCGACATGGCGATATTCGATGGCGCCTGACAGCGCCGGCGCATCGATCGCATCCGGCGCATCGACGATATCGGGCGCCGTGTCCAGAAGCTCGGTAAAGCGGCGGAAACCGGCAATGCCCTTGGGATAGGTCTCGATGACCGAATTGATCTTTTCCACCGGGCGGAAAAACACCCCGACCAGCAGCAGGAAGCCGACAAAACCGCCCGGCGTCAGGCCGCCGGTGAGCACGAACCAGGCGCCGCAGATCATCACGATCATCTGCGTCAGCCGCATGCTCATGTAGCTGAGCGAGGTGCTGGCGGCCATGATCTTGTAGGCATCGAGCTTGGTGCGGCGGTATCTCTGGTTGTCCTTCTCGAACAGCGCCCGCTCATGGTCCTCGTTGGCGAAGGCCTGCACCACCCGCATGCCGCCGACATTTTCCTCGATACGGGCGTTGAAATCACCGATACGGCCGTAAAGCGCGCGGAAATTGCGCGTCATGCGGCCGCCGTAACGGCTCGTCACCCAGGCTGTCACGGGCACGACGGCGGCGGTGACGAGCGCCAGCGGCACATTGACCGATAGCATCAAAAGGAACGCGCCGATGAAGGTCATGATGGCGATGAACAGATCCTCGGGGCCGTGATGGGCCACCTCGCCGATCTCCTCCAGATCCTTGGTCAGCCGCCCGACCAGATGGCCGGTCTTCTGGTTGTCGAAATAGCGGAAGGACAGTTTTTGCAGATGGTCGAAGGCCAGCCGCCGCATGTCGGTCTCGATATTGATGCCGAGCATGTGTCCCCAGTAGGTGACGGTCGCCATCAGCCCCGTATTCAGCACATAGATGACCAGAAGCCCGACCGATGCCGCAAGGATGATCGCCCATTCACCGCCCGGCAAAAGCACGTCGACAAACACCTTCACCGCCATCGGAAAGCCGAGTTCGAGAACACCCGACAGCACCGCGCAGGAAAAATCGAGAATGAACAGACCGCGATAGGGACGGTAATAGGCGAAGAAGCGTCGCAGCATGGCATGACCTGAAGAGCGGGGGCGGCAGGCGAAGGCCGCAATAAAAACGGAGTTCAATTGTCATATTTCAATCCGCACGCCAAGACCGATGTTCTATTTTTACCAAAATCGTTCAATAGGCTAAGCGATAAACACACAACGGTAATGTGATCCGGTTATATTGCACTTATATGTATCGGTGTGACAGAGTGAATGCACCTTTCGGGGAGAATGCGAGAAAGAGCCTGCCGTGAGTAATATTGACAGCCGTAAGCCCAGTGGCGAACCGAGATGGCTTGGTCCCGCCAGCCCGACGCGGATCGCCCTGATCCCGCCAATATCGGCTGCGCGCTGGCTGCTCGTTCTCGTCGCTCTTGCCGGCATCTATTTCTTCCATGGCTTTCTGGTTCCGGTTCTCGCTGCCCTCGTCATCGGTTTCGCCAGCTGGCCCGTTTATACGCGGCTTCTGCGCCAGGTGGGTGGCAATACCACGCTCGGCGCCTCCATCGCCATCATCCTCATCCTCGCCTTCCTCGTCGTGCCGATCTTCATTGCCGCCTCCTATACGGCCAGCGAAATCCGCGAATGGTTCGGCTGGGCGGTGCATGTCAACAAGGTGGGCGCTCCGGTGCCGGACTGGATCGCGGCGCTGCCAGGCGTAGGGTCGTGGCTCGGCGAGCAATGGGTGAAATATATCGGCACGCCGGGTGCAATCGGTGAAGTGATCCAGCTCGTCAGCGGTGCCAATATCGGCAATATCTACCGGGCGATCCTCGCCGCAGGCAACGGCGCGTTCCACCTCGTGCTCACCCTGCTGTTCATGCTGATCGCGCTGTTCTTCGTCTATCGCAACGGTGCCAGCTTCTCCCATCAGGTCGATCTTGTCGGAGAACGCATCCTGCCGACGCGGTGGGAGCGCATCTCCCGCGTCGTGCCCGCCACCATCAGCTCCACCGTGACAGGCATGACGCTGATCGCCATCGGCGAAGGCATCATCCTCGGCATCGCCTACTGGATCGCCGGCGTGCCCTCGCCCGTCACGCTCGGCGTGCTCACCGGCGTCATGGCGCTCATTCCCGGCGGCGCGCCGCTCTCCTTCACGCTGGTATCGATCTATCTGGTCGCCAGCGGCTCTCCGGCCTTTGGGCTTGGACTATTCATCTGGGGTTCGGTCGAGCTTTTCATCGTCGACAAGACCATCCGCCCGAAACTGGTCGGCGGCCCGATCAAGCTGCCCTTCCTGCCGACGTTCTTCGGCCTGATCGGCGGCGTCAAGACCATGGGCTTCCTCGGCCTGTTCATCGGCCCGGTGCTGATGGCGCTGCTGGTGGCGATCTGGCGCGAATGGGTGCGTGAAGTGGAAATCTCCGCTGGCACCAGCCTCGATGTTCCACCGGCCCCTATGCCTGAAAACGACCTCGACGGCACCGTTGCGCGTGAAGACGATGGCAGCGAAACGACGGCTTTCCGGAAAGCCGCGTTCTGATTGCTGAAGCCTGCGGTGAAGGGCGATTGCCTGAAACGCCGGATGGCAGACCAAGATCGTTTACATCTCCTCCGTCATGCCGGACCTGATCCGGCATCCAGTCACGGCGCGTCTGCGCCGTGAAAAGAGTCTATTGCGATCAAGGACTTGATCGCGCTGGACCCCGGATCTAGTCCGGGGTGACGTGGGTGGATGTTATGGCAACGTCTTAAATGTCCACATCGCCAGTCCATCAGGCAAATCTATGCCTTCGCCTTAAAGCCTCTTCTCCATGAACAGGCTGAGCGGGTCCGGCTTGTAGGGCGGAAATGCCTCGATCTCGACAAACCCCGCCTTGCGGTAAAGACCGATCGCTTCCGGCTGGCTGATGCCGGTTTCAAGCCGGATGGCGGCAAGCCCAAGCTCGGCGCCGTGGGCAATCAGCGTATCCATGATCAGCTTGCCGATCCGCAATCCCCGCGCCTCCGGATCGACGAACATGCGCTTGACCTCCGCCGTGCCATCACCGGCCTCCACCAGCGCGCCGCAGCCGACGACGCGGCCCTCATGCCGGGCCACAAAAAAGGAAACATTGTCCTTTTCCAGCTGGCCGATATCCACGAGATGATTGCTTTCGGCGGGATAAAGCGATGCCATATAGGTGTTCGACAGATCGATAAGGCGCAGAACTGCTTCCTGGCGGGGTGTTTCAAGCTTGATTTCGGGGGCCAATGCCATGCCTGTTTCTCTCAAAAAATGCGTATTTCGTCGTAATGTCACTGCAATCGGGATAGATTAGTTTCTAGAGCATAATTCCCGACAGAGGCAACACGCACCATGAAAACAGCCCTCGTTCTCATGACCTTCCTTGGCTGTGACGACACAGCCACCGATTGCCATTACCTCGCCACCTCGCAGCAGCGCTGGACGAGCATCGAACTGTGCGACGCCGTGTCGGAACAGGAGCTGGAACGTTACGCCAATGCGTCCTACCCGGTCGTGGTGGCCGTGTGCCAGACACCGGGCGAGCAGACACCGCAGACCGCGGGCAACGCGCCCGCGCAGCCTCCGGCCGCCACCGCGCCTGCCGGAACGCAGCAGCCAACCGGAGAGGTCACGCAGAAGGAAGAAGAGAGCCTGACGAAACAGGCGATCAGCCGCGTCAGCCGCATCCTGCCCTCCACCGAAGGCGTGAAGCACCTGCTCGGAACGCCGGTCAGAATGGTGGAAAACAGCTATTCGTGGATTGCCAAGCGGTTCGAGAAGTAACCTCAGGCCGCCTCGACCGTCAGCGCTTCCGCATAATGCCGCGCCTTCTGCCGTTCCTCGGCAATGGTCAGTTTACGCACGGCGTGCAGCAGTTCGAACAGCGTTTCGGAACCGTCGACATTGCGGAAATGCGCCAGCAGTTCGGCGCAAACCGAGGCTGCGGCCTGCGACAGATGCGAGCGGGCGGCGCGGCGCCACATCAGTGTCGCCTCGATGAAGACATCGACGACATCACCCAAAAGACCGACGGACTGGAACAGCGCCTTCAGCGCATGCGGCCGTCCGGTCGCCAGAATGGCGCGCACCTTGCGGTCGTCTAGGCCGGAGAGATTGACCATCGCCGCCGTGAAAAATTCCAGCCGGCCCGAACAGACGGCATGGATGAGCAGCGCCGGGGTCAGTTCCAGCCTTTGCCGCAGATGCTCCACCAGCGCCGGCAATTCAGGCGAGGAAACATTGGCGGCGATGAGGATCGTGGCGGAATCTTCGGCCTCGCGGAAAATACTGTCGGCGCGGTTGCGCGTGACCAGCGCATGAACCAGTGCCGAACCCGCCAGGGCCTCGCTGACACGCGCCATCAGAAGATGGCGGGCATCGGCGGGCAGCACCTCGCGGCACAGCAGCAGGTCGCGGATATCGGCGTTGCAGCCATGGCGCTCGGCAATGCGGCGCAGCGAAAATGGTGTGATGAAGGCGTCGTCATTCTCAAGAAGGATCAGCGTTTCCGGCAGATCGCCGACTTCGGCAAGTGCGGCGCAAACCCCGCGCGGCAGGCCCCGCCTTGCGGCGATAAAGGCGCGCGTCAGGCTTTCGCCACGCCCGGCAAGATCGACAAGATCGGCTTCGCTGAGAACCGGCGAACGGGCAATCACCGTGCAGGCGATTTCCGGCTGGTCTTCGGCAAGCGAAACCATGATGGCGCGCGGGGCATCGGGGTCATCCGCCAGCGCCTCGGCAAGCGCCAGCCGCACGCGCGGCGAAGGGTCGTCAAGAAGATAGGTCATAGCCATATAGGCGGCGTCGCGGTTCTCGCGGGCCATATCGGACTGCAGAAAGGCACGGCCAAGAGCATTGGCGGCTTTCGCCCGCTCGGTCGATCCAGCCTTTTCAGACCAGCGAAGAAATGCCTGTACGATCACCTGAGCCTCGAAACACATTCGCAACAATGGCTGACGGCATCATTGCCGCCACCATGTATAAAACTCTAGGCGCAAATGGTTTACGTTTGGTTCACCATAAAATTTAACGGTTGCCGGCAAAGAAGTTCTACGGCGCGGTAGACGGACGCTTCAACTGGAACACGTCGGTGCCGCCGTCGCAATAATCCATATAACCCATGCGCGCCACCGGACGCGCAAGCCCCATATCGATGCGGCCATCGCGAATGATCGCATCGTCGATGTGAATTGCCCTGACCTGCCCGATCACCATCCAGGAATCCGCCGGCTTGCCGTCGATATCCTTCAACTGGATGATTTCGGTGACGCGGCACTCCAGAACCGCGAGCGCCTCGCCGACGAAAGGCGCATCCACCACCCGCCCGTCAACGGCGGTCAGACCGGCAAGGGCGAATTCATCGACACCATAATCCACCGGCGCGGAAGATGCATTCATCCGGTCGACCAGGTGGCGGCTGACGAGGTTGGCGGTGAAGACACCTGTTTCCTCGACATTGCGCAGGCTGTCCTTGCGGCCGCTGGAGGAAAACATCACAAAGCTTCGGCCGGTCCGAAATCGCGTTGAAAAACGAATAGGGCGACAGGTTGAGAGAGCCGTCCCGGCCCTTCGAGCCGATCCAGCCGATAGGCCGGGGCGCGACGATGGCCTTGAACGGATCGTGCGGCAGGCCGTGCTGGTTGGTGTCGGTGGTGTAAAACATCAGACGTCCCCAACCCAGGTGACAACATCGGCAAGCTCCGGCCGGGGCCGCTCCACCGCCGGGAATGTCGTCGAGCCGATATGAATATATCCGGCGACCTTCTCGTCTGCGCCAATCCCCAGTTCCGACAGGAAGGTCTGGTCGAAGGCAAGCCATTCGGTGAGCCAGTTTGCCGCATAACCATTGGCATTGGCGGCGAAGAGGAGGTTGAGGCACACCGCACCGGCAAGGACATGACCTGTTCCCATTCAGGAATCTCGCCAAAGCTTCACGGCGGCTTGGCGGTGCTGATGGCGGCGATGACGACGCAGAGCGCGCCAGGTGAAGGCTTCAGGTGCGCTCCGCATCCTGCTGCTGAAGGTCCAGTTCCGGGTTCTTCTCGAGCGCGATCCGCAGCGCTTCCTCACCCAGACGCACGCGATCTTCGCCGCGATACACGATGAAACGCCACGGCGCCAGCTTGCCGTGATCCGGCACGCGCACGGCAAGGCGCAGGATTTCCTCGATTTCCGCTTTCGATGGACCCGGCTCGGCAAGCTGCAAAGCGGGGGTGGAGCGGCGAACCTTGAGATAGTCGAGGAGCTTGATGTCACTTGTCATGATCAAAATTCTTCCATTCTACTGTCATCGCGAAATTATGGGCCTTGAAATAGCCACGGCATTGGTTTTGAAGTGATGCGGGAAAATCAAGAAGTCAATCGGTATCGAAAATGTCGGCAATGAAATTCGTGGCCAAATTCGCGACACGTCTGGCGATCGTGTTCGCCGCGACCGGCGTTTTATCGCAGACAGCGTTGTCACAGGACGCTTTCAAGGACTTCAAGCAGCTGGGCGGCACGCCGAAAATGCCGAAACTCAACGCTTTCACCGCCCCTTCCGCCCCCGATGCTCCCGCAAGCAATGCCCGCGATATCGCCATGGAAGCAAAGCTGACCAGCGAAGGCGAAGCGGTGAAGGAAGGCCTGTCCTGGCGCGTCTTCAGCCCCATTCCCGGCGCTGACGGCAAATTGCCGATGCTGGCAAGCTCCGAGGGCGGTTCGGCGCAGTTCCATCTGGTACCCGGCGAATATTTCGTCAACGTTGCCTTCGGGCGCGCAGGCGTCACCAAGAAACTCAATGTTCCAACATCAGGCAATGTCCAGAAACAGGTGCTCATTCTCGACGCCGGCGGTTTCGTGCTGAACGCGATTGCCGGTTCCGACAAGCAGATTTCCGCAAACCAGCTCAAATTTTCCGTCTATTCCTCAGAGCGTACCGGCCGGATGGCGGCTGCGCGGGCTTGTCGCTGGGCTCACATCAAGTTCCGAATACCGTCGTGCGCCTCAATGCCGGCACCTATCATGTCGTTTCCGAATACGGCAACGTCAATGCCGTGGTGCGCGCAGATATTCAGGTGGAGGCAGGCAAGCTGACCGAAGCGACCCTGCAGCATCAGGCGGCACAGATCACCCTCAAGCTCGTCTCCGAACAGGGCGGCGAAGCCATCGCCGATACGGCCTGGTCGGTGCTGAACGGCGGCGGCGACGTGGTCAACGAAAGCGTCAGCGCGTTTTCGACCATGGTTCTGGCGGAAGGCGAATACCGCTACTCGCGAAAGCGCAACAAGGACAAGGCCTACCAGCGCAACTTCAAGGTCACCTCCGGCCGGGACGCCGATGTGGAAGTGCTGATGAAGGATCAGACGCCGGAAGACATGACCGGCGATTTCGAGTAGCCTCGATTGAACTCATCGCGAGGCCAGCGGCAAGGCCCGAAAACCTCTCATCCGTCATGCCGGACTTGATCCGGCATCCAGCCACGGCGCGTCTGCGCAGTGAAAAACGTCTTTCGCGATCAAGGACTTGATCGCACTGGACCCCGGATCCAGTCCGGGGTGGCCAGCGGCACGGATGCCCCGCAAACGAAAAAACGGCCCCGAAGGCAGATCCGTCTCTCTTCCCATGCAACTTCTTCTTCGCCGCAAGCTTGCGCTTCACATCCGGCGGTGTCGCCTCGTCCACGAGGCTGGTAATCGCGTCTTCGAGCGACATCGGCGTCTGGTTCTGCGAACCGAGACGGCGGATGTTGACGGTGCGTTCTTCCGCTTCCTTGCGGCCGCAGACGATGATGACCGGAACCTTGGTCACCGAGTGTTCGCGAACCTTGTAGTTGATCTTCTCGTTGCGGAAGTCGGTCTCGACCGCCATGCCAGCCTCGCGCAGTGCTTCGGCAACCTCGCGGCCATAATCGTCGGCATCCGAGGTGATCGTCGCGACGACCACCTGAAGCGGCGCGAACCACAGGGGCATGTGGCCGGCAAAGTTCTCGATCAGGATACCGAGGAAGCGTTCCATCGAGCCGCAGATGGCGCGATGGATCATCACCGGCTGCGTCTTTTCGGAATTCTGGTCGATATAGAAGGCACCGAACCGCTCCGGCAGGTTGAAGTCCACCTGCGTGGTGCCGCACTGCCATTCACGGCCGATGGCGTCCTTCAGCGTATATTCGAACTTCGGCCCGTAGAAAGCGCCCTCGCCCGGCAGGATGCCGGTCTTGATGCGGCCGCCGGACTGTTCCTCGATGGTCTTCAGAACCTCCAGCATCACGCTTTCGGCGCGATCCCACAGATCGTCGGAACCGACGCGCTTTTCCGGGCGGGTCGAAAGCTTGACGACGACCTCGCTGAAACCGAAATCCTCATAGACGGAGAGGATCAGATCGTTGATGCGCAGGCATTCCGCCGCCATCTGCTCTTCCGTGCAGAACACATGCGCATCGTCCTGCGTAAAGCCGCGAACGCGCATCAGGCCGTGCAATGCACCGGATGCCTCATAACGATGGACATTGCCGAATTCCGCAAGGCGAACCGGCATTTCGCGGTAAGACTTCAAGCCATGCTTGAAGATCTGCACGTGGCCGGGGCAGTTCATCGGCTTCAGGGCAAAGACGCGCTGATCGGCATCCTCGTCATCGGGATGGGTAAAGGCATGGGCGGATTTCACCGCGAACATGTTTTCCTGATACCAGCCCCAGTGACCGGAGGTTTCCCACAGCGACTTGTCGAGGATCTGCGGCGCGTTGACTTCCTGATAGGTATTGGCAAGACGCCGGCGCACTGCAAAGGCCGTCAGCGACGACTCTAGGAGACATGCGCCAGCCCTTGCCGTGCCAGAACACGACGCCCGGACCTTCTTCCTGGAAATGGAACAGGTCCATTTCGCGGCCAAGACGGCGATGGTCGCGCTTTTCGGCTTCAGCCAGACGCATGGGCACATTGTCCAACTCTTCCTGCGTCGCCCAGGCGGTGCCGTAGATGCGCGACAGCATCGCATTGTTGCTGTCGCCACGCCAATAGGCGCCGGCCACCTTCATCAGCTTGAAGGCGGTGCCAACCTGACCGGTGGAGGCCATATGCGGGCCGCGGCAAAGATCGAACCAGTCGCCCTGATAATAGATATTCAGGTCCTGACCTTCGGGAATGGCATCGACCAGCTCGACCTTGTAGTTCTCGCCCTTGGCGGCAAAGACTTGCTTCGCCTTCTCGCGCGACCAGACTTCGCGGGTAAACGGCTTGTTGCGCTGAATGATCTCCTTCATCCGCTTTTCGATCTTCGGCAGATCTTCCGGCGTGAAAGGTTCGTTCTTGGCAAAGTCGTAATAGAAGCCGTTTTCGATGACCGGGCCGATCGTCACCTGCGTGCCGGGCCACAGCTCCTGCACGGCCTCGGCCATGACGTGGGCGGCATCGTGGCGGATGAGTTCCAGCGCGCGGCTGTCATCCCGCGTGACGATCTCTATTTTGCCATCGGTGACGGCCTCGGACAAATCGCGCAGAGTGCCATCAAGCCCAATGGCGACAGCCTTCTTCGCAAGTGATTTGGAGATGGATTCGGCGACCTCGCGGCCGGTCGTGCCGGCGGGATAGCTCCGTACGGAACCATCGGGAAATGTAAGGGAAACGGTTTGTGACATGGTCGAATGCTCCTGATCCAGTCCCGCCAACGAATGCGGGTGGTGTTGGAATAAAATGAACGCCCGCTTTTAGAGATGGGCAGGCAGGCTGATAAAGAATTTTCCCGTTCCAGTCAAAGGTGAACGGCCGCTCAGCGAAGCATTTCGGCAATTCCATTGACGGTATTGGCGTTGCGGGTCGTCCCGATCCCAAGCCTTTTGGTCGTCAGCGCAGACAGAAGCCGGCTTTCGCTCGGCTTGCCGCAAAAGTCGATCCACAGGTCACCGCCAACGAGGGCGATCTTTTCCTTCCGGCGGTACGTCTCCAGAAATCCGAGAACCTCGCCGCCAAGCGGCGCGCGCATCACCCTTATGCAGACATCCGCCGGATTGCCATCAGGAAACGGGTTCATGGCAGTGAGGGTGAGCCAATCGGGAGCCCGGCGAACGAGAATATCGACATGTTTGCCGAACCGTTTTTCAAAGGCGCGCTCCAGCGTCGCCTCAATCTCGCAAACAGGGGCCTCCGCTGCCCGGAAGACCAGATTTCCGGTCGCAACCAGCGTCCGGCACCCTTCAAAACCCAACTCCTGCGCCATTTCCCGCAGATCGGCCATGATCAGCCGCCTGCCGGCGCCAAGCACGATGCTGTGCAGCAGAGCCACATGGGTCATCGATGCCGCATCCAATACCGCCACGGCGTCCACCAGTGTTTGTCGGCAGTCAGCGTTTCCGGCACCGGGTCGAGCCCGCTGGTGCCGCCCGGCCCGCAGCGCGCGACACGAAACAACGTCATCCAGCCGCCCGGCCAAAGCCCGTGGCGGGCAATGGCCTCATAGCCATATTCGGAGCAGGTGGGGATGTGGCGACAGGAATTGCCGACGAAACCCGACAGGGTCAGCTGATAGAGCCGGATGAAGCCGACGCCGAAAAGACGACCCGGCGTCTTCGCAAAGGACCCTGCCCAGTTGCGGGATCGCCCGATCTTCTGCGCCGTCTTCTGATGTCCGCACTCCGGTTCGCCGCACATCGCCTAACCCGCAGCGTTCAGAACCGGCCGGGCTTCGATCTGGTCGAGTGCATCGACGACAGCTTCGAAGGTCAGCATGGTCGAGGCGTGGCGGGCCTTGAAATCCCGGACGGGGGAAAGCACCCGCATATCCTCGAAACGGCCCGTCGGCCCCTCGCCGCCCTGTTTCAGCATCGCGAGCATGTCTTCCCGCGCCTGGCGGATTTCACCGCTGGAGGCGCCGACGACGTGATGCGCCATGATCGAGGCGGATGCCTGGCCGAGCGCACAGGCACGAACCTCGTGCGAAAAAGCCGTAACGATGCCGTCTTCGACCTTCAGATAGACCTTGAGTTTGGAGCCGCACAGCCGCGAGTGTTTTTCCGCGCTGGCATCGGCATCGTCAAGCACGCCGGTCAGTGGAATATTTCCGGCAAACTCCAGAATTCTGTTGTTGTAGATATCGTCCATCGTCAGGTATCCGGCGCCTTCAACAATGCCCAAAACGGGACAGGTCAAATTTTTCAAACACAGCGTTTCTCGCGGTGATGCTTTCCTGCCCTTCATTCCCATTATATGCTAACGAGCTTTCTGGACATCAAGCCGGTGTGAAATTAACGGCTCCGATACCGAAATATTAGCATCGGCCTTGCCAAATTGCTGTAAAACAACCAGATAGCAACAACGGTGGACGAAGTCCCCACTACGAAAAACAAAGTTCAGGTGCGGCCTTTACCCGCATCGGGAGAGACGAAATGGATGCGATCGTGAAGAATTTCCCCGGCGCCGGCGCAAAAACCGATGTGGCAGAGGCTCGCCCAAGCCAGGCTGAAGCGGAAGATGCAGTGCGCGTTCTTCTGCGTTGGGCGGGAGAAAATCCCACCCGCGAAGGACTGCTGGATACGCCCAAGCGCGTCGCCAAGGCCTATCGCGAACTGTTTGGCGGTTATGAGCTGAACGTCCAGGACGTGCTCGGCACCACCTTCGAGGAAGTCGGCGGTTATGACGATGTGGTGCTGGTGCGCGACATCCCCTTCTTCTCCCATTGCGAACACCACATGGTGCCGATCGTCGGCAAGGCGCATGTCGCCTATCTTCCGGCTGGGCGCGTGCTCGGCCTGTCGAAGATCGCCCGCGTCGTCGAAATCTTCGGCCGCCGCCTGCAGACGCAGGAAAACATGACAGCGCAGATCGCAAGATCCATCGACGAAACGCTGAAGCCACGCGGCGTCGCCGTCATGATCGACGCCGAACATATGTGCATGTCCATGCGCGGCGTAAACAAGCAGGGGTCCACGACCCTCACCACCAGCTTTACCGGCACGTTCAAGAACGATCCGGCCGAGCAGGTGCGCTTCATGACCATGGTGCGGAGCCGCTAAAGGTTCCGCTTTTCCCTCGGGGTTGCAATGTCCATTTCGTTTCCGTCCGCACCTGCGGACAAGGAAGTGCTTGAGAACGCGGGTCTCTTTTCGCCGAAATTCGATGCCCACGGCCTCGTCACCGCCGTGGTCACCGATGCGCGTGACGGCGAATTGCTGATGGTTGCCCACATGAATGCGCAGGCCCTGTCGCTGACGCTGGAAACGGGCATCGCCCACTATTACAGCCGCTCGCGCGACAAGATCTGGAAAAAGGGCGAAACATCAGGCAACCTCCAGACGGTGAAGGAACTCCGCACCGATTGCGATCAGGATGCCGTGTGGCTGAAGGTCTCCGTCGCCGGCCACGATGCGACCTGCCATACCGGCCGCCGCTCCTGCTTTTACCGCACGGTCGAGTTGGCCGATGGCAATGCCGTGACGAAAATCACCGACGACACCAGCCATTTCGACCCGGCGACAACCTATTCGGGCACGTGAACGGCGACCTTCCATCCGCCGCACCAATTTGCTACCAATAATTCAGGATTCGCGGAGGAACACACCGGATCCGAAAAGCTGGCAGGGAGTGTACGGTCATGTTGGGCTGGGGAAGCAATCGTCACAATGCTCTTGCGGCTGGCAACACCGAAACCATCGTCAAAGAGATCGTCGATACGCGCCGGATTGCGCTTGCGCTCGGCGGTGGTGCTGCGCGCGGCTGGGCCCATATCGGCGTCCTGCGGGCACTTGATGAGGCCGGGGTGAAGATCGGCATGATTGCCGGAACCTCGATCGGCGCCCTGGTCGGCGGTTGTTATCTCGCCGGCAAGCTCGATGAGCTGGAAGAATTTGCCCGTTCGCTGACGATGCGCCGCATTGCCGGCCTGCTCGATCTGACGATTGGCGGCGGCGGTCTGTTCGGCGGCATGCGGCTGACCAAGCGCATGCAGGAGCATCTGGAAGGTTTGCGCGTCGAAAACCTCGAGCACCCTTTCATCGCCGTCGCCACGGAATTGCGCACCGGCCACGAGGTCTGGATCCATCAGGGCGACCTCGTCACCGCGCTGCGCTCATCCTATGCGCTGCCGGGCATTTTCGAACCGGTGCAATGCAACGGCCGCACCCTGATCGACGGCGCCCTCGTCAACCCCGTGCCGGTTTCGGTCTGCCGGGCCTATGAGCAGGCGCTCGTCGTCGCCGTCAATCTCAATTACGATCTGTTCGGCCGCTCCGCCGTGGTCAAACATGCGTCTTCGCCGCCGAACGGGGCTGCCCCTTCGCTGGAAGGTCCGCCGCGCCCCGGCCTGCCGGGCGTCATGGTGCAGGCCTTCAATATCATTCAGGACCGGATTTCGCGCTCGCGCCTGGCCGGCGACCCGCCCGACCTCATGCTGCATCCCCGCATCAACGATATCGGCCTGTCGGAATTCCATCGCGCCAGCGAAGCCATCGACAGGGGATATGAGGAAACGCGCGCCCGCATTCCCGAGCTGGAGCGGATGCAGCAGGCGTTCCGGCGCTGATGAATGGCGCACCATCTCCTGCGCTCATTCCTGTGCTTCTGACAGGAATAAAGGTGGCGGGCCAATAAACCGGAGATACTAGCCCTCCGGCATCGTCCGCCACAAAAACCTCATCCGGCGATATAGGCCTTGATATGTTCGGCTTCCATCTCGATCTCGCCGATCCGCGCCTTCACCACGTCGCCGATGGAGATGATGCCGGCAAGACGACCGTCGTCCTCAACCGGAATATGGCGGAACCGTCCGCCCGTCATGATTTCCATCAACTCGTCGGTGGTGGAATTGTGATGACAGCGGATGACGTTCTTGGTCATCGCCATCGAAACGGATTGCAGGAGCGAGGCCGCGCCCTCGCCTGCCACGGCCTTCACCAGATCGCGTTCCGTGAAAATACCGAGAACGACGCCGTCGGCATCGGTCACGACAAGGGCGCCGATCTTGTGCGCATTCAGCGTAGCCGCCGCCTCGCCGATGCTTACGCTCGGACCCACAGTCACGACATCCCGGCCCTTGCGGTCGAGAAGATCTTTTACGAATGTTGCCATGCCTTCCTCCTCCTGTCAGCAATCTGCAACGCGGCGAAGTCTCTCCGCGGTTGCAAATCATCGCCATGGTGCGCTGAGGCCTATGCGAATGCAATCCCGGATGGGGACCTGCACAAGCAAATTTGCGCCACGGCCGACAAGGAGCGTGATAACCGCTAGAGCGGGTGTTCCGCACCGTCATCGAAAAAGCTGTCGCGGATCGGGCGATCGAACAGGCCGAAGAACAGGAAGCCGAGCAGAAAGCCGAACACATGCGCATCCCAGGCGATTTGACCGCCGACATCGCCGAACAGCGGCACGCCGACCGCAATCAGCACATTGCCGAACAGCCACATCAGCGTGAAGATCAGCACGGTCCTGTTGGACAACGCCGCCAGAATGCTCTGCCTTGGCATCAGATGGCCGAAAGAGGCACTATAGCCGCCGCGTGAAGGGAAAGCGAAACGGCACGCGGCCCCCATCAGCGCCGAAACGACACCGGATGCCCCGATCAGAACCGTCACATCCCCCCAGTTCAGCGCCGCGTGGCCAAAGGCCGAGACGGCGGCGGATATGCACCATAACAGCACGAACCGAAGCGTTCCGATCCGGCGCAGAACCGGCGCGCCAAAGGCCATCAGCCACAATCCGTTAAAGAGAATGTGCTCGATGCCACCGTGCAGAAAAGAATATGTCACCGGCGTCCAGAGCCATTCCAGCCCCTGCTGCGAAAAAAACTGCAACATAACGCAGCGTAGGATGAAATTAAAGGTGAAGATGAACCAGCCATTGCCATCCTCCGACAGAAGATAGGCCGGAACCACAAAGGCCACGAGCAGCGCCGCCAATATGCCGACCAGAAGCGGCGGCAGGTTGAAGACGGGATTGCATTTTTACTCTCAACTTCCACTTCCCCAGTTTCCGAAACAAGCCCCTGTTCACCGTCATTATTCGGGCATGATTTTATCCCTGTCTTTGTGGAAATTTGCGTCTTCCGAGCAATATAGGAAGCCCGGACGAAAAAAAAGCCGTCCTGCCTTTTGGGCCATGACGCGAAAACCGCAACCGGTTCAGGCGCCGGCACTCAAGGGCAGTCCGGCCTGCACGCCCGCCAAAAAATCGCGGGCAAAAGCATCAATCGTGCTGACTGGGAGCATCTCCCCGACCTGGCCGCACCGATGCCACGGCATTGGTTACAGCGCAATCTCAACCATTTGTTAACCCTAACAAAACCGGTTGGCATGAAATTCGCTACACCACCAGTAAGAGGCGTTCGGATGGACATGATGTCCCAAAAGCGTACATGGAGAAAATGCTATGAAGAGCATGGCCGGACTGGACATATATGACTATTGGGACGCCTTGCGTGGCAAGAAGCCGGCGCCCCGCCGCGAAGACTTCGACCCCGCAAAGCTGAAACATCATCTGCCCGACCTCTTCATCCTCGTGGACAAGGGCGAAAGAACACCGTTCTTCCGCCTGGCCGGCACGCGCCTGTGCGACCTGTTCGGTCGGGAATTGCGGGAAAGCCCGTTTTCGGACCTGTGGCCGGCGGCAGATGCCACCTTCCCCTGCCGGGTCGCACGCGGCATCCTGCAACATCAATTGCCCGTGCTGTTCGATATCGAAGCGGCGGACGATTATGGCGCAACACCGCTGGCCTTCGAAATGCTACTATTGCCGCTGAGTTCGGATAGTGACGCCGCCCCGAGATTGCTCGGAGCATTGTTGCCGGAACGGCCGCGCCACGAATTCGCAGCGCCGGTCAGCTGCCTCAAGATGAAAAGCAGCCGCCTGCTGCGCATGGACATCGCCCCGACGATGTATTCGACGCATGCCGGAAACGCTGTCATGCCGCATGCGGTAACCCGCTGACGGCCCGCATGGCGAGGTGCATTCCGCCTGAATTTCGCAGGAAATACGTCAGGGCTGTAACGATCTTGCCGATGGGAAAAATTGTAAGGGTTAAACAATACAGTCTGTTAACCCGGGCGGCGTAGATATTCCCCATCAATCATTGGTTACAATTGCGCTGTCCATGTTCTCATCACGTTCGGTCAACACTGCTCAGATACTGCGTCCGGTGGAAGAGGTTCACTTGGACGATCCCGTCCGTGTGTCCTTCACCGGCCGTCTGATGTTGCCCGATCACCAGGAATATGATTGCACCGCAACCGAGATGACCGCCGAACGGGCGCTGTTTGCCTGCACCGGCATTGCCCGCAACGGCGATCGCGTCATCGCCTATCTCCAGCATATCGGCCGCATCGAAGGTAAGGTTACGGCGCTGACCGCGTCGGGATTCGTCATTGCCATCAATGCGCCCGAGCGCAAGCGGGAAAAGCTCGCAGCCCAGCTGGCATGGATCGCCAAGCGCCAGTTGCTCGGCCTGCCGGAAGACCGCCGCCACGACCGCCTGACACCGCGCAATACGCGGGCACATCTGGTGCTGGAAGACGGCACGCTTCTTTCTTGCCGGCTGATCGACCTTTCTTTGTCGGGCGCAGCCATCGAGATCGGAAACCGGCCTCCACTTGGTACCAGGGTCCAGCTTGGCAAGAACATGAGCGGCAAGATCGTGCGCCACTTCATGGAAGGCGTCGCGGTCGAATTTGACCGCGTCCAGTCGCCCGACGCCCTGATCGAATTTCTCTAGATCATCTCCAGTAACGCCATCGAGCGGTATCTCTACACGGGAAGTGCGGCGTTCGCGGAACCTGTCGCGGCTATCGCTTGCCGTCATTCCGGCCTTGAGCCGGAATGATTGCAAATGCAGCGCGTGGATTTGCGCCGACCGTTTGAAGTCCTCCTTCCCCGCATGATGGATTCCGTTAAAACCGGCTGCCGAGCCCTCCGGTCAAGATGATCGGCGCGCGCCATTTCGCCTTGGTGCTCGCGCAAATCCGAAGGGGAAAAGCCGGCTCCAGACATTTTTTCAAAAAAACACAGTTTTTTCGAAGTTTTTTTCGCGGCCTTTTTTGGCCTGTCCCGGCTTGAAACAGCATTCCCAAAACGGGAAATCGGCGTCTTCGACACGCTCCGCAGCCTGACCGCCGGGCGTCACAAAAATATCCCTGCGGCGAAAATCGCTTTTAATACAGCGGCCTAAATGGCTACCAAAAACCTAAGGTCGAGATGCGTAAAATTGTAGTAAAATTTGCTTCAAACACGCATAAAAACTCACTCAAATACACTTCAATATATCTGCTAATTTGCTGAAATATAAGCTCAAATTGCCACGCGCATCTTTCCGCCGGGTCAAAATATCCATGCGAGTGTCTCTCCAACACGGGGAGACAAGCAATGAACAAAAACAACCGTTTCGGTTTCTTTCTGATCGCATTCATCGTCAGCGCCATCGCCCAGCAGGCCAGCGCTTCGCCATCTGCCGCCATGCGCGTGATCGGCAAGGCAAACCCGCCGATTGGCCATTACGAGTTCTGCCAGACCTATCAGAGCGAATGCCAGCCGACATCGCTGGATAACGGCCCGATGAAACTGACCGAAGAGCGCTGGAAGACGATGCTCGACGTCAACTACACCGCCAACACCACGATCACGCCGATGACCGACATGGAAATCTACGGTGTCGAAGAACGCTGGGCCTATCCCACCACGGTCGGCGATTGTGAAGACTTCGTGCTTCTGAAGCGCAAGATGCTGATGAACAAGGGTTTCTCCGCCAACAACCTGCTGATCACGGTCGTTCTGCAGCCGAATGGCGAAGGCCATGCCGTGCTGACCGTGCGCACCGATCGCGGCGACTTCATCCTCGACAACATGCGCAACAAGGTCATGAACTGGTCGGAGACCGAATATACCTACCTGAAGCGTCAGGACACCGCCAATCCCGGGCGCTGGGTGAAAATACAGGATGGCCGCGCCACCACTGCGGTTGGCGGCATCAACTGAAGCCAGCCCCCGAATATACCGTCTCCCCAAATGAAAAAGCCGGCTCCGCAGGGAAGCCGGCTTTTTCAGTTGCCGATCGAGCCCCAAAACTGCGTCTGATAAATCTGTGTCTTACTCACTCCGTCACCCCGGACGTGATCCGGGGTCCAGCGCGACCAAGTCCTTGATCGCAGGAAAATCTTCTCGGGGCGCAGACGCGCGTGGCTGGATGCCGGATCAGGTCCGGCATGACGGAAGAGAAATTTCACCTTTGCATTATGCCCGTTGAGCGTCAGAGCAGGCCCAGCTCGGCCAGTTCCCGTTTGAGGTCGGAGGGCATCTCCTCGCCACCGAAGTCGCCGCCACCGAGATCGCGCGGGGCCTCGTGGTCATTGAGGTAACGCCAGCCCTGAAACGGCCGCTTCGGCGCCGGCGAGGTTTCGATCACCTCGGGTCCGAGAATGAGATCGCAACGGGTAATGCCGTCGTCGCCCTTGAAGGAGCGTATATCGAGAAGTTTCTGCCGCGCCTGCACGTGGCCCTTGATGACCCAATAGAGCGAACCGCCGTCCAGCAACTCTTCAACCCGTTTCGGGAACATTCGGGTGGTGTGGACGCTGTGCGGCTCAAGGCCTGCGGCAATCGCAGTCAGCGAGCGATGCGCGACCCAGTCTCTCAAATCCTGGAGTGAATCCGCGCCGACGCAAAGTTTTATGAGATGTAGAGGCATATGCTTATCAATGCCTTTTTGCGGCGGGCGTCAAGCATGTGAACCATGCCTGACGCCCTGCCCGCTCAGCATTCCACAACGTTGACGGCAAGACCGCCTGTCGAGGTTTCCTTGTATTTGTCGCTCATGTCGTTGCCGGTCTGGCGCATGGTTTCGATACAGGCGTCGAGTGGGACGAAATGCTGGCCGTCACCCTTCAGCGCCAGCGAGGCCGCCGTCACCGCTTTCACGGCACCCAGCGCATTGCGCTCGATGCAGGGTATCTGCACCAGCCCGGCGATCGGATCGCAGGTCATGCCGAGGTGATGTTCGAGCGCGATTTCGGCGGCATTTTCAATCTGCTCGGGCGAACCGCCCATGACGGCGGCAAGGCCTGCCGCCGCCATCGCGGCAGCGGACCCAACCTCGCCCTGACAGCCGACTTCAGCACCTGAAATGGACGCATTATGCTTGATGATGCCGCCGATGGCGGCGGCCGTCAGCAGGAAATCACGCACGTCATCAACGGTCGCATCCTCATGGAAATGCCGGAAATACCGCACAGTCGCCGGAACGACGCCCGCAGCACCGTTGGTCGGCGCCGTCACCACGCGCCCGCCCGCCGCATTTTCCTCGTTCACCGCCATGGCATAGACGCTCAGCCAGTCATTCGCCATGACCGGATTGAGCCGGTTGCTGCGCCATTCCTCATTTAGTTTCTCGTAGATGGAACGGGCGCGGCGGCGCACCTTCAGGCCGCCAGGCATGATGCCATCCACCTTCAGCCCCCGCTCGATACAGCCGTTCATCGCCTCCCAGATCTGGTCAAGGCGTTCGTTCAGCTCGTCGCGGGAGAGCACCGTCTCTTCGTTGGCGCGTTTCATCTGGGCGATGGTGCGGCCGGAGCGGCCCGCCATCTCAAGCATTTCCCGCGCGGTGGCGAAAGGATAAGGCACGCGCGGACCGTTATCGATGGTTTTGCCACGCTGCTTGATGGATTCCAGTTCCGTATCGGTGACGACGAAACCGCCGCCGACGGAATAATAGATGCGCTTGAGAAGCAGCCTGCCCTGATTGTCGAAAGCGGAAAAGGTCATGCCGTTGGCATGGCCGGGCAGCGGGTTCTTCTTGTCGAAGACCAGATCCTCGGCGGGATTGAACTCGTAAGGCGGATGGCCCGGCGGCGACACGGTGCCGGCCTTTTCCACCTTGTCGATGATCGGGTCCATGGCGTCGGGATCGACGAGATCCGGCCGCTCGCCCGTCAGGCCGAGAATGACGGCACGGCCGGTGCCATGGCCGATGCCGGTAAAGGCCAGAGACCCGTGCAGGCTGACTTTCAGGCGCGACACCGAAGCACCCGCCGGACGCGGCCATTCATCACCGAGGATCAGCGCGAGAAAGCGGTTCGCCGCCGTCATCGGCCCCATCGTGTGCGAGCTGGAAGGACCGATACCGATCTTGAAGACGTCGAAGACCGAAAGAAACATGAGGCTTACCTTGAATAATGATGAATTTCCCAACCATCATATCCAAAGCTGCGGCGGATCGCCACAAAAGAGCGGCACCGGCTTTTGCAACTGCGACATACGGGTCGCAGAAACGAAAACAGCACGGTTCCCAGAGGAAACCGCGCCGTTTTAAAACCCGTCATTCAATGAGAAGTGCTTATGGGCTGCCAAAAATGTACGTCAATGCGAGAAATGCGGCAAAGCCTGCAAGTGCGCGTATGGTGACGCCCCAGCAGGATTTCTGAGCGGTTTCTTCCATGATTACTCCAGCTATTCACTCTCCGGGCGATCTCCAAGACCGGGCCCGTTGGGGGAAGCATTTATTAAAATCCGACGCAGAACGCAAATGCAAAAAGCGGCTAAATGAAGGCGTTTTTGACGGTCTGCCATTCGCCAATTGCATAGGTATGTGAAAAAACAAAGCGTTAGGCCGGGGGTGCCGGGTGGTCCCATTATGCCCTTCGCCGCAATTTGAACTAAAGTGTAACCGATTTATGAAGGTTTCGCACAAACGCCTGTTGAAACCAGCGGCAACTGGCATTCCAGGGTTGAATTTTCGCACCCTCACTGTTGCGTCTTGAAAGCCTGCCGTCTCTGCCGTATCGACAGAAAACGGCAACGGGGTTCATCATTACATGCAGCAGGCATCATCCTTTCCGGACCGCGAGACGGTCGCATCGAAACTTGCCTCGCTTGCAAGCGAGGATAAGGCGTGGCTGCTGCTTTTTGATGGAAAACGTGTTGCAGGATGAAAACCTGCTGGCCGGCCTCAATCTCCATCTCGATCAGCAGGCCAATGCCCGCTTCCTCAACAGCCTGAAACTTGAGACATCAGGCGAGTGGCTTGGCAGCAATGCGCCTGCCCGCCTGCAAATACGCATCATGGAAACGGCCAAGGCCAGCCAGCATCCCGCCTATCTCGCCTTCCGCAAGGGGCTGACGGCATCGGCGGGTCTCGAAAAGGCCTACCCAAAAGCGCCGATCTGACCCAGAGAACGGGTCCGTTTGGCGTGCTCTAATTCTTTGTTTTTACGCAGTTTTACTGGAAACGCTTTAGTCGGGCACCTTGTCGACGACGGCGATGATTGGCCCCATGGGAAACAGCGAATCGCGTCTTTTCATCGCGGGAATGTCGACACTGGAAATCGTGCCGTCGAGATAGAGTGCGTTTGGCGCATCCAGCACATCCCTGAACAGCGTCGCGAAATCGTAAAACCGCACGGTGTTTTCCGAAATCGCAAAATGCACCATGCCGTCGCGCGACACGCCGACGCCGTTGCGGCGTTTCAGGCTGTCGCTATCGGGCAGGAATCGCGGATGCAGCTTTCCGTCGATCACCAGCATCGGCCCGGACTGGGTGGCGAAATCCGGTTTCAGTCCGGCCGAGAGATAGGCCTGCGTGTCCAGAACCCCCGCCGTTGCCCCCTTCAGATAAAACACGCCATTCGGCAGAAGATGGAAATTGCCCCAGCCGTCGCTGGTGCTGATCGGCGAACGTTCGACGCCGTTTTCAATAAACAGGCCAACGGGAGAATAGTCGGAATGGTACATGCCGCCATTCATGGCAAAGACGCTGAACATGTGCTGCCGCCACAGGGCGGAGGAGAGATCGGAAAAGGAGCGATATCCCTCACCCGAGACATGATCGCGGTCGTAGATCCTGATCGTGCTTTTTGCCGGATCGAAACTGCAGACGATGTAACGCCCGCCGGCATGATCGATGGTCTTGCAGAAATCCGCCTGCCCGCCCGCATGAGCCGATACCGGCAACAGCAATGGCAGCAGGAATTTTATCAGTCTTTTCATCGCCAATAGTTTCACCGACAGCCCGTTCATGCCCTCTCGCCCGCATAAGACGGCGCGATTCTTACAGCATCAACTGTGACGGTGAAATCAGGTCAAAGAAAAGGCGTCACCCCTTAATCAGGGGCGACGCCAGACCTTGGAGGGGAGAGATTTAGCGACGCGCGGCGCGGTCTACGTTGCGACCTGCGTCCTGCGTTGCGTCAACCGCATTCGCCGTATCCCGGCCAACGCCGCGAATGGTATTACCGCAGGAACTCAAGGTCACCACGGTCAGCAAAGCCACGAAAACGGTCGAAAGAATACGTGTGATCATTTGAAACAACTCCCCTATGACTTGCCGTCCAAAGGCAAGCGCCAATGTGATATGCGTCACAATAACGTGAGCAATGGAAATCGGTTCCACCGGCATTTCAAAAAATCCCGTCGGTGAAAATTAACATGGTTTTGAAGTTCGCGAGGGACACTCGGGCGCAGGCATCAGGATCGGGAAAATCGTGTGGGTGAGATGACTGAGATAAACAATCGGCTGGTGGTGATGACGGCGGGCGGGCTGAACCCCAATGTCATGATCAATGCGCTGGCCGCCCGGTTTGCGAATATCCATGTCTTCGTGGAGCAGCCGGAAAGCAAATCGGCCATTCTGAAAAGACGGGCACGGCGGCTCGGCTGGATTATGGCCGCAGGCCAGATGGCAACGATGATCGCCTCGCGGCTCGGCAAACGCTTCACGGTTCGAAGAACCAACGAGATCATTGCCGAACATGGCCTCTCTGCCGATCTCGGCGATACCATTCCGGTTACGCACGTTGCTTCGCTCAACGATGAGGAGTGCCACAAGGCCGTCAACGCCCTGCAACCGGCGGCGATCTTCACCATTTCCTGCCGCCTTCTGACACCGGCAACGCTTCAGGCCCTGCGCTGCCCGGTCATCAATTTCCACGCCGGCATCAATCCCGCCTATCGCGGCCAGATGGGCGGTTATTGGGCGCTGGTGGAAAACGATCGCGGCAATTTCGGCGCAACCGTGCATCTGGTCGACAAGGGCGTGGATACCGGCGCCACTCTTTACGAAAAGCGGCTGAAGCCCTCGCCTTCCGACACGATTGCCACCTACCCGCTGCTTCTGACCGCCGCCTCGGTCGATATTGCGGCCGGCGCCATCGAGGACGCGCTTTCCGGCAGCCTTGCGCCGCAGCCGCCCTTGCCCGGAAAATCGGTGCTGCGGTTTCCACCGCCCATCTGGACTTGGCTGTGGAACGGCCTCACCAAACGGGTCTGGTGAGAGAAACCGGCCAATCCCGCCAGCCAACGGTATGAAACCCAGCTTCGTCGCAGATGCAGGGCTGTCTTGCCGCAACAGGCAAAGACGTGGGCAAAAAACCGGTGCATGATGGCCAAAAGGACAAAATTCAAATTGCACGATATCGCTGACTCCCCCGCCATTGCCGCCTCCATCGAAGCCTCGCCCGCACAGGTGCTCGGCCCGGCAAGTCTTGCCGGCCTGTTTCCGCAGGGCGTGCGCGTTTATCTGACCGACACCGGACAGGCCTCGCAGGACAGGCTGGTCGATGCCGCGAAACATCTTCGCGATCTCGGCTACACGCCGGTGCCGCATCTTGCGGCACGGCGCATGTCGTCCGGCGTGGAATTTGAGGAGCAGGTGAAGCGGCTGGCAGGCGAAGCCGGTGTCTCGGATGTGCTGGTCGTCGGCGGTGGTGTTGCCAGGCCGGCTGGTCCCTTCGCATCCAGCATGGATATGCTATCGACCGGCATCTTCGATCGCTGCGGCATCAATCAGATCGCCATCGCCGGCCACCCCGAAGGCAGCCCCGATTTCAGTGAAGAGACGGCAATGGCCGCCTTGCGGTTGAAGCTCGATTTTGCCGAAAGAAGCGATGCTTCCATGCGCATCGTCACCCAGTTCGGTTTCGACCCCGCACGCTTCATTGCCTGGGCGGAAGGCCTTGCCGCCTCCGGCATCGACCTGCCGGTGCATATCGGCGTTTCCGGCCCGGCCAGGATAACGACGCTGCTGAAATATGCAGCACTCTGCGGCGTCGGCAATTCCATCGCCTATCTGAAAAAGAACGCGCTTTCGCTGACGACGCTGGCCAAGGGCCATTCACCCGAAAGCATTGTCGGCCCTATCGAACGGCACTGGCAGGAAAATCCGGCCGGGCCGATCCAGCAAATCCACGTTTTCCCGTTTGGCGGATTGCAGAATTCGTCGGAATGGCTGGTCGGTCGTGGAAGCTGGCAATCCGGCGATGCGGACCGTTCGGCAACGCGGGACACTGTCGCGGTCTAAGCCGCCCAACTTTGCCTAGGACGCGACGGACACCTGCCGTCGCGTTTTACCGTGATCAGACGATGCCTCACGCGGCTTTGGCGACCTCGACAAAGGCGTTGCGGATGCTTTCCGCGACCGCAAGGATCGGGCGCGAGGGTTTTTCGGACGTGATCAGGCGAATATCGAAACAGCCGAGTTCCGGCAGGCCTTCCTTGTCGCTGAGAATGACCATGTCGTTCTGCACATAGGAGCGCGGCAGAGGCGCAATGGCGAGATCGGCGGCAATCGCCGCACGCTGCGCCATGGTATGGCCACTGAGATAGGCCACCCGGAAATTGCGCCCGCGCTTTTCAAGCGAATTGATCGCTTCCGAGCGCCAGATGCAGCCCTCTTCCCAAATCGATATCGGCAGCGGATCGCGCAGATAGGCCGTGCCGCATTTGGCACCCGCCCAGACGAGCCGTTCGCGCATCAGCACCTCGCCGGTATCCCGGAGCGGATGCGACGCACAGTTGACCAGCGCCAGATCCAGCCGCCGTTCGTCCATGCGCTTGTAGAGATTGGAACTGGAATCGATGGTGACATCGATCATGATGCCGGGGAACACCTCGGCAAAACGCTTGAGAATGCCCGGCAGCAAACCGCGCTCGCCAATATCTTCCGGCGCACCGAGCCTGACGATGCCGGACAGTTCCGGCATGACGAAACGCGACACCGCCTCGTTGGACAGCGCAATCATGCGGCGCGCATAGGTCAGAAGCGTCTCGCCATGCGCCGTCAACGTCACCGAGCGGGCGTCGCGCAGGAACAACGTCGTCTTCAGTTGCTCCTCCAGCTTCTTGATCTGCATCGAAACGGCGGACGGCGTTCTGAACACCACTTCTGCGGCAGTGGAGAAGTTCCCGGTCTCGGCAATCGCGACGAAGGTCCTCAGGATGTCATTATCCAGCAGCGGCAGCGGTTGGCGGAAAGTCACGGTCATGGCACGCACCTTCAAATATTTTGATTTATAGATGGATATCATTTCGTTTGATTGAATGTCAACACGGGCGCACCATCAGCGACATCGAATGACAAAGCAACGAAACGCCGCGTCGGAATGAAGCGCTGGACCGTCAAAGGGACAGTCAGAAAATCCCGGCAGGCGGCGCATACAAGTCATTCCTAAAATTGATGAATGACATAAAATTCATTCTCTTGTTTGATCGGATATGTCAGCGCATACCGAAGTCGCAAACAGGATCGTGGTTCACGAAAGGATCAAGACATGGCCATGATACATTATCACCCCGCAGCGAACCGTTCTTCGCACCGTCCCGCAACCGACGGCTGGTTCCAGCGCCTGTCGGGCCAGATTTCCGCTCTCCATGCATCATGGCACCGCGCAAGAATGCTGCGCGCGCTGGAAGCTTTGCCGCCTGAAACACTGAAGGATATCGGATGGCCGGCAAGCGACAGCGACCTCCCGCGCGTGATCCGCAAATGATGCGCAACCCCATGGCTCGCAGCCGTCTTGAGACTTGCGAGCCATGCCCGCCCATCCCTGATGGCCCCGGCAGAGGCGTAAAATGACCTGCCTGTTTTACGATGCGACACCGCACCTTTTAAAAAGGCTCACAGTAAATTTTGCATATTTCAAAAGCTATTTTTTGACAGCTCCGATTCCGCGGCGTATTTTTCGCGAAAGATGTCGTATACAGGACATCCAGAATACCAATTCCAAGAGAGGAATTGCGTATTGGCAACGGAGCATTGACACATGAGCAAGGACTCCCACAAGAAACGCTCGATCGTCTTTTTTCTCATTCCGCAATTTACGATGTTGCCATTCACCGGCGCCGTCGAGACGCTGCGCCTTGCAAACCAGATGCTGGGTTTCGAAGCCTACAAATGGCGATTGTCCTCTCTGGATGGCGGCAAGGTCATGTCGTCCAGCGGCATCTGTCTTGAGGCGGACACCTGTCTTGCCGATGAAAGACGCCACGTCACCGGCGAACACCGGCCCGAGATGGCGATCATCTGTTCCGGCTTGAACGTCGAACAATACGGCAACAAATCCGTCAATGCCTGGCTGCGCGAAGCCTATAATCGCGGCATCGCCATCGGCAGCCTCTGTACCGCCACCCATATTCTTGCGCAGGCCGGCCTGCTGAACGGCAAGAGATGCGCCATTCACTGGGAAAATCTGCCGAGTTTCGCAGAAGCTTTCCCGCAGGTGGATGTCTATGCCGATCTCTTCGAAGTCGACAGCAACATCTACACCTGTGCCGGCGGCACGGCGTCGCTCGACATGATGCTGGGCATGATCGGCCGCGATTTCGGCGAGACCCTCGTCAACCGCGTCTGCGAGCAGCAATTGACCGACCGCGTCCGCAGCCCGCAGGACCGCCAGCGCCTGCCGCTGCGCGCCCGCCTCGGCGTGCAGAACAACAAGGTCCTGTCGATCATCGAATTGATGGAAGGCAACCTGTCCGAACCGCTGTCGCTGCTCGATATCGCCGACGCCGCCGATCTGTCGCGCCGGCAGGTGGAGCGCCTCTTCCGGCAGGAAATGGGCCGCTCGCCCGCCCGCTATTATCTGGAAATCCGCCTCGACCGCGCGCGGCATCTCCTCATCCAATCCGCCATGCCCGTTGTCGAGGTCGCGGTTGCCTGCGGTTTTGTGTCCGCTTCGCATTTTTCGAAATGCTACCGGGAGGTCTACAACCGCACCCCGCAGCAGGAACGGGCCGAACGCAAGCTTCTGATGAGCGCCTCGCGAATGGTGACGGCAAGCCAGGGCAAAGCTGCGCACTGAAGGCGCAGCTTTAAACGTCTCAGGTGCGACGGCAGGCATCAATGGATAAAACCTGTCCTCCGTCATGCCGGACCTGATCCGGCATCCAGCCACGGCGTGTCTGCGTCGTGGAAGGACCATCCTGCGATCAAAGACTTGATCGCGCTGCCCCCAGATCGACTCCGGGGCGACGGAGTGGACTACCACCTCAAATTCACGCAAACGGCCGCACCGCGTGCGACAGATCCTCCGCCGTCATGCCGGCACCTGCCCTCTTACCCGCCTCGCCATGCAGCCAGACCCCGGCAGCGGCGGCCTCGAAGGCGGGGGCTCCCTGCGCCAACAGTGCGCCGATGATGCCGGCAAGCACATCGCCTGACCCCGCCGTTGCAAGGCTCGACGGCGCATTGGTGTTGACCAGCGCCCGGCCATCCGGCGCGGCGATGACCGTGTCCGCACCCTTGTAGACCAGCACCGAGCCGCTGCGGGCCGATGCGGTCTGCGCCTTCTCGATCTTGCTGAGTGCCGCATCCATGGCGAGATCGGGAAACAGCCGCGCAAACTCGCCCTCATGCGGGGTCAGCACGAATTTCCCCGCGCCTGAAATCATCAGGTCGAACAGGGTTTGCGGGCAATCCTTGAAAGCGGTGATCGCATCGGCATCGAGCACGACCGCCTTGTCTCCGAGCAGGGACACGAATTGCCGCGCCTTTTCGAGATCGCCAAACCCCGGCCCGAGAACGAATGTTCCATGGCGCTTGTCGTGCAGCCAGCCTCGCAGATCGTCGGTATTGTCGAGGCCAGCACTCATCACCGCCGTCAGCGTCACCGCAAGCACATCAAGCGCCTGCTTCGGCGCGGCGATGGTGACGATGCCCGCCCCGCCTTCAGCGCCGAAAGCGCCGTCATGCGGCTTGCTCCGGTCGCCTGTGGCGGGCCAGAAAAAACGGTCAGGTGCCCGCGGCGGAATTTATGTGTTTCAATCTCGGCACGGGGCAAGGCTTCGCGCCAGACCAGGGGACCGTTTTCGGCAACCGACCCCGCATGAGCGGCGAGAATGCGGGTGGGGATGCCGATATCGAACACCTCCAGCGCCCCGCACAATTCCCGCCCCGGCATCAACAGATGGCCGGGTTTTCGCATCATGAAGGTTACGGTCCGCGCCGCCCTGAACGAAGCGCCGAGAGCCACGCCCCGCCTGCCGCAGAGACCAGACGGCAGATCGACGGCGAGAACCGGCACGCTAGCCTGTGTTACCGCATCGATTGTCAGGCGAAGTTCGACGGGGATATCGCGGGCCAATCCGGCACCGAAAACAGCGTCGATCACCACGTCACCGGCCATGGGCACGTAGTCGCCAAGCGGCAGGGGCGTGACCTGACTGCGCTCGAAAGCCATCAGCGCGTCGCCTTTCAGCGCCGTCAGATCGCCGAGGTGATGAACCGCGACCGCCGCCCCGCTTTGCACAAGCGAGCGTGCCGCGACGTAACCATCGCCACCATTGTTGCCGCCGCCGCAGAGCACGACGAACCGCCGCGCGTCCGGATAGTGCCGAAGGGCCGAAGCCGCGACCGCCTGCCCGGCCCGCTCCATCAGATCGTAGAGGGGAATGCCGGATTGGCCGGCAGCCGCATCGATGTGGGCCATGCCGGCCGGGTCGATCAGAAGGAGATGCAACAGGGATTTCATGGCGCGATCATCCCTTCAAAACGCCGGAAAGGCAATCGATACAAAAATAAGCAAATCGCTGCGGCGAAATAATAATCAAATGCACAAAATATAACCAAATCAACAAAGCGCCGCCTGCGCTCCTACAAACATTCAACATAACTAAAATAACGAAAACAGACAGAATTGATGACTGATTTTTCGGGTTTCCGCGAGAAATTGGCTGGAAAATCATCAAAAGCGAATGCATTTTGTGTCAGAAAGCCGGGCAAGCGAAGTTTTTTCTTCAAGCCCGCTTCCGATCTGGCACAATACGTGCATTCTTGTGGCAGAGCGGGAATAACCTGCTTTAACGGGAGAAGCGGAGAGATATTTTCTCATGAAAAAGATCGAAGCGATCATTAAGCCTTTCAAGCTCGATGAAGTGAAGGAAGCCCTTCAGGAAGTCGGACTTCAGGGAATCACGGTCACGGAAGCAAAAGGCTTTGGTCGTCAGAAGGGCCACACGGAACTCTACCGCGGAGCGGAGTACGTCGTGGACTTTTTGCCGAAAGTGAAAGTCGAAGTCGTATTGGCGGACGAAAACGCGGAAGCCGTCATCGAGGCTATCCGCAACGCGGCGCAGACCGGACGTATCGGCGACGGAAAGATTTTCGTGTCCAATATCGAGGAAGTCATCCGAATCCGTACCGGTGAAACAGGCGTGGACGCCATATAATCGGAACCAGGTCCTGAGCCAGGGAGGCTCAGGTTTTTCACCTCGTCACCACCACACTCAAGGAAGACGTTTAAATGACGACCGCAAACGATATCTTGAAGCAGATCAAGGATAACGACATCAAGTTCGTGGACCTGCGCTTTACCGACCCCAAGGGCAAGCTGCAGCATGTCACCATGGACGTTGTCTGCGTAGACGAAGACATGTTCGCCGATGGCGTCATGTTCGACGGCTCCTCGATCGCCGGCTGGAAGGCCATCAACGAGTCCGACATGGTGCTGATGCCCGATCCGGCAACCGCCCATACCGATCCGTTCTTCGCCCAGTCTACCCTCGTCATCCTTTGCGACATTCTCGACCCGGTTTCCGGCGAAGCCTATAACCGCGACCCGCGCGGCACCGCCAAGAAGGCCGAAGCCTACCTCAAGGCCTCCGGTATCGGCGACACCATCTTCGTCGGCCCAGAGCCGGAGTTCTTCGTCTTCGACGACGTGAAGTACAAGGCAGACCCCTACAATACCGGCTTCAAGCTTGACAGTTCCGAACTGCCGTCCAACGACGACACCGACTATGAAACCGGCAACCTCGGCCACCGTCCGCGCGTCAAGGGCGGTTATTTCCCGGTTCCGCCGATCGACAGCCTGCAGGACATGCGCTCCGAAATGCTGACGGTTCTGGCCGAAATGGGCGTCGTCGTCGAAAAGCATCACCACGAGGTCGCCTCCGCACAGCACGAGCTGGGCGTGAAGTTCGATACGATGGTGTCCAGCGCCGACAAGATGCAGATCTACAAGTACGTCGTGCACCAGGTCGCCAATGCCTATGGCAAGACGGCAACCTTCATGCCGAAGCCGATCTTCGGCGACAACGGCTCGGGCATGCACGTGCACCAGTCGATCTGGAAGGGCGGCAAGCCGACCTTCGCTGGCGATGAATATGCCGGCCTGTCTGAAAACTGCCTGTATTACATCGGCGGCATCATCAAGCATGCCAAGGCCATCAACGCTTTCACCAACCCCACCACCAACTCCTACAAGCGTCTGGTGCCGGGTTATGAAGCGCCGGTGCTGCTGGCCTATTCGGCCCGCAACCGTTCGGCATCGTGCCGCATTCCCTTCGGCTCCAACCCGAAGGCAAAGCGCGTCGAAGTCCGCTTCCCGGACCCGACCCAGAACCCCTATCTCGGTTTTGCAGCCATGCTGATGGCCGGCCTCGACGGCATCAAGAACAAGATCCACCCCGGCAAGCCGATGGACAAGGACCTTTACGACCTTCCTGCCAAGGAACTGAAAAAGATCCCGACCGTCTGCGGCTCGCTGCGCGAAGCGCTGGAAAGCCTCGACAAGGATCGCAAGTTCCTGACCGCCGGCGGCGTGTTCGACGACGACCAGATCGACAGCTACATCGAACTGAAGATGGTCGAAGTCATGCGTTTCGAAATGACCCCGCATCCGGTCGAATTCGACATGTACTACTCGGCCTGATCGGCATTCGGAGCGCTCCCATGGAGCGCTCCCTATCCATTCCGGCGGTTTTCCCTTGGAAAGCCGCCGTTTTCTTTTGAAGCCAGCCACATCGCGGACCATGTCGATCAAGCCAGCCTCTCAGCAAACGCGCCTCACGGACTGGCTCATCTTTCTGGCGGTGCCGTTCTTTTTCTCCAGCAACATCATCTTTGGCCGTGGCGTCATCGGCGAGGTC
This sequence comes from Agrobacterium sp., assembly GCA_034519725.1. Lineage (GTDB taxonomy): Bacteria > Pseudomonadota > Alphaproteobacteria > Rhizobiales > Rhizobiaceae > Agrobacterium. The sequence goes on along the minus strand of JAXHOC010000024.1, from coordinate 30,996 downwards.
TCGCCCTTCATTGCCGCTTTCATCCGCTGGATCGGATCGAGCCTCGTCATCGCCCCCTTCATGATCGCCGACTGGCGAAACTGCGCCGCCTTCGTGCGCGAAAAAACGCTGCTCTGGCTCGTTCTCGGCATTCTCGGCATGGGCGTCTGCGGCGGCGTGGTCTATTGGGGCCTCACCATGACGACGGCTGCCAACGGCACGTTGATCTACACGACCTCATCGCTGTTCATCATCCTGTTCCAGCGCATCTTTGAAGGCCGCCCGATCCGCAGGCTGGAATTGGCTGGTATGATCATCGCTTTTGCAGGCGTAACGGCAATTGTGCTGAAGGGCGATATCGCCGCTCTCTGGCAATTGAAATTCAACATCGGCGATTTCGCCATTCTGATCGCGGCAATTGCCTTTGCGGTCTATTCGCTGCTGCTGCGCGATCCGGCGGCGCGGCAGATGGCCTCGTTCAGCCTTTTCGGCCTGATCGCCTTCTCCGGCGCGCTGGTGCTGTTGCCACCGGCGGCACTGGAGCTGGCGCATGGCGGCTTGATGCCGGCAACGCCAATGGCCTGGGCCAAGATCGGCGGCATCATCCTGTTCGCCTCGCTGCTTGCCTTTTATTGCTTCACCCACACGGTCCGCGTTTTCGGCCCCGCCACGGCGGGCATCACGCTTTATATGATGCCACCCGTCTCGATCCTCATGGCCACGCTTTTCCTCGGGGAAACCTTTGAAACCTATCACGCCATCGGCATCGTGCTGGTCACCGGCGGCGTCATCCTCGCCACCGCCCCGCTTGGCCGCTGGGTCGCCTGAGAGCATCCGGGGAGAACTAACAGCTTCATGAAAAAAGGGCCGTATACCGCTAGCCCTTGATATTTCCCGTGCCGCACCCAACTATTAGTGGGAAAGGAAGTTCATACCATGAAACAAAGAGACGCAAAATTTACGCTTGGCGAGATCGTCCGCCACAAGGTGTTTCCGTTCCGCGGTGTGGTGATTGACGTGGATCCGGAATATGCCAATACGGAAGAGTGGTGGAACGCCATCCCCGCCGATATTCGCCCGGAGCGCGACCAGCCCTTCTACCATCTTCTCGCGGAAAACGACGAGACGGAATATGTCGCCTACGTTTCCGAACAGAACCTCGTCCATGACGAAAACGATGCGCCGCTGCGGAACCGCAACATCGAGCGCATGTTCGACAAGGCGCCCAACGGCGAATGGCGGCCGAAGCTGTCGCTGGCGCACTAGCAAGCGCATTCGCGCTCTAACAGCGATCACCAGCGCGCTTTGAGCCTTTACTGCAATGCTTCGGCATCAAAACCGCGCATAAAAAAACCGGCCTGCGAACAGGCCGGTTTTTTCGTGGTCTCGTAAAGCGATCAGGGCTTCGGCGCGCTCTTGGCAGCGTCCTGGGCGGCTTCCAGCTTTTTGCGGGCCTCTTCGGCCTTTTTCTGCATGCCTTCCTGAAGCGTACGCTGGCTTTCTGCGAGCTGCGACTGGGTGATGGCAGCGCCGTCATAAGCACCGGTAAAGCCGGTCAGCGCGATCTTGATGGGGTTCGGTGCGCGACGGAAGTTGATCGAGGTGAAGATGATCTCGTTGCCCTTCTTCAGCGACGCGATCATTGCGTCCGTCAGCGGAACTTCGGCCGTGCACTTGTCGGGAAGGCAAACGGCGTAATCGAGCTTCTGGCCCTTGCCGCCGTCGATCTGCATCATCACGCCAGGAGGAATGAGACGCGCGGTCGGAACGGAAACCTGCAGCAGCTTGCGGTTGACCTTGCCTTCGACGGTGATGAGGCCGACGGCAGTGATCATCTGGCCGTTCTGGGCAAGAACCACGTTCTGCACGACGCAGACATCGTTGTCTTCCTGCTTGGAGCAGGTCTTGAACCAGCCAAGCGGCGGAGCGCCGGCACCCTGGTTGGCGGGAGCAGCATCCTGTGCCTGCGAGATGGCTGGAGCGGAAACCGCGCCCAGGGAAAGAACGAGAGCGGACAGAGCCGTCCGGGTGAATGTGTTTGCCTTTTGCATCATAAGAGTTCCGTCTCCTGAATGTCTGCCAGAACAGAACCTCAGGTCCTGCTCGCCGATGGCGGTATCCTTCTGCCCGTTCAACTGTCGTTTAAATGAGGCAAATGCGTGACCCGTCTCTTCCGGCCACCCTGTTACATGCCGTTCGCGGCGATATCCAGCACTTCTTTAACTTTTTCTTGAGCGAGCCCAAGATTTCCCGCCCTCGCATGGGTCAGGTCATAGGCTTATGCTACACATTTGCCAGAATCACGACGGAAAACCCGTTCACGATGAAAATTGGACGGACAGTTGAGACAGGATAGTGACATGCGCAGCGTTGCGGCCCTCATACCCGCATTGTTTCTTTGGGGATCGGCCCTGCTTTTGCCTGAAATCGCCGTGGCGCAGCCGCTGCACGCCATTTCCATGCACGGCACACCGGCACTTCCCGCCGACTTCCGGCACTTCCCCTATGTCAATCCCGATGTGAAGAAGGGCGGCCGCATATCCTACGGTGTCGTCGGCACCTTCGACAGCCTCAACCCCTTCGTTCTAAAGGGAATGCGCACGACCGCACGCGGTGTCTGGGACCCGGAATTCGGCAATCTCCTCTACGAACCGCTGATGCAGCGCTCCAGCGACGAGCCATTCAGCCTTTACGGTCTTTTGGCCGAAACCGTGGAGTGGGACGAGGAACGCACCTTCACCCAGTTCAACATCAATCCCAAGGCCAAATGGTCGGATGGCGAGCCGGTGACGCCTGATGATGTGATCTTCACCTTCAACCTCCTGAAGGAAAAAGGCCGCCCGCCCTTCAACAGCCGTCTCGACGGCGTGGCGAAGATGGAAAAGATCGGCGAACACGGCGTCCGTTTCACCTTCAACGAAAAGGCAAATCGCGAAACCCCGCTCATTCTCGCCTCCTCCACGCCGATTTTGCCGAAACACGCGATCGATCCGGAAAAATTCGAGCAGGCGGGCCTCGGCGCTGTCGTCGGCTCGGGTCCATACCGAATCAAGACATTGCGACCGGGTGAACGAATCATCTGGGAACGGAACCCCGACTATTGGGGCAAGGATATTCCGAGCAAGGTCGGCTTCGAAAATTACGACGAGATCAGCGTCACCTATTTCCTTCAGGTCACCACCATGTTCGAGGCCTTCAAGAAAGGCGATATCGACATCTATCCCGAAGGCGACGCCATCAACGGCACCTCGGATACCTCCCATTGGGGGCAAGCCTACAACTTCCCCGCCGTCCATCGCGGCGATATCGTCAAGGACGTGTTCCAGCCACAGCTGCCATCGGGCATGTTCGGGCTGGTGTTCAACACCCGCCGCGCGGTCTTTGCCGACGAAAAGGTGCGCGAGGGCCTGTCCTATGCGCTCGATTTCGAATGGATGAACAAGAACATTCTCGGCGGCGCCTTCAAGCGCACGCAGAGCTACTGGCAGAACTCCGTGCTCGGCGCCTATGGCAATGCCGCAGATGCGCGCGAACTTGCGCTGCTTGGCGATGCGGCGAAAACCATGCCGCCGGAACTTCTGGCGGGAACCTACGCCATGCCCACCACCGACGGCACCGGCGCGGACCGCAAGGTCCTGAAGCTTGCCGTCGACACGCTGAAAGAGGCCGGATACAGCATCAAAAATGGCAGGATGTCCGACGCCAATGGCCGCCAGCTTGCCTTCGAAATCATGACGCAGAACCCGGCACAGGAGCGCATAGCGCTGGCATATCAGCGTTCGCTGAACCTGATCGGCGTCGCCATGGGCATCCGCTCGGTCGATGACGGCCAATATCAGGCGCGCTCCAACAGCTTCGATTACGACATGATCATCCGCTCGCTGCCCTCCTCGCTCTCGCCGGGCGCCGAGCAGCTCAATCGCTGGAGTTCACTGTCGCGGGATGCGCAGGGCAGCTTCAACTATGCGGGTGCGGCCAGCCCCGACATCGACCGCATGATCGAGGCCCTGTTGCAGGCCCGCTCGACGGAAGATTTTCAGGCGGCGGTGCGCGGTTACGACCGCCTTCTCGTCGCCGGCCACTATGTCATTCCGCTCTATTATATCGGAGCGCAATGGATCGCGCGCTGGAAATACATCGACCGCCCGGATATGACCCCGATATCAGGCAATCAGAAACAGACCTGGTGGGATGCGCGGGCACAATAACCCGCCGCCTGCCCGGTCCAGGATAACGGAAGATAAAGCCATGGAACGCATCGTTATCGACGTCGTATCGGATATGGTCTGCCCCTGGTGTTATCTGGGCAAGGCAAGGCTCGATCTTGCCATTGCCGAGGTACAGGACGAAATCAGCGTCGACGTGAACTGGCGGCCTTACCGCCTCAACCCGGACTATCCGCCTGAGGGCGTCGACCAGAAGGCGGCCCTTGAGGAAAAGCTCGGCAAGGAGCGCCTCGAACAGGTCCACGCCTCGCTGGTCGAACTCGGCAAGCAGGTCGGCATCCACTATGATTTCGACGCGATAAAGATCGGCCCGAACACACTCGACGCGCACCGCCTGTCGCTCTGGGCCCATGCCGAAGGCCGCGACGTTCAGGAGAAGATCGTCACTGCCCTGTTCAAGGCGAATTTCGAGGAAGGCCGCAATATCGGCGATCACGCCGTGCTGACCGATATTGCCGAAAAGGCCGGCATGGACGCCAAGGTGGTGACACGGCTTCTGGCATCGGATGCGGACAAGGACACCGTCATCGCCGAAATTGACGCGGCGCAGCAAATGGGCGTGTCCGGCGTGCCGTTCTTCATCGTCGATCAGAAATACGCCATCAGCGGCGCACAAACGCCCGATGTCTTGATTGCTGCACTGCGGGATATTGCAAAAATGAAGGCGGACGAGCATAAGTCGATGAACTGACGGTCGAACCACCGGCAGCTTGCCCTAGTCGATAAACTGTTGGTGTTTTCCCGTGTCCGACCAGACCCCGAAAGGCATTCTGCTTGCCTTTGCCGCCTTCGCTGCCTACGCATGGAGCGACGCGAGCGTTAAACTCATAGAAGGCCAGGTTTCGCCGATCGAATCGGCCTTCTTCGGCGCCATGTTCGGGCTTGTCGCCCTGCCCTTCATCCGCAAGCGCAACGACCGCTGGGTTGATATCGTCAAGACGACGAACCGGCCATTATGGCTCATCCGCTTTTTCGCCTCCGGCACCGGAGCGGTCGGCAGCGTCACCGCCTTCACCCATCTGTCGATGGCCGAAGCTTTCGCGCTGATCTTCCTGCTGCCCTCCTTCGTCACCATCATGTCGGTGGTGTTCCTGAAGGAGCAGGTCGGCATCAGGCGCTGGTCGGCGGTCATTATCGGCTTTCTCGGCGTCCTCGTCATTCTGCGGCCGGGCTTCCGCGAATTGGGCATCGGCCATCTCGGCGCCATCATCGGCGGCCTGAGCGGCGCGCTGTCTATCGTGATCTTTCGCGCCATGGGACCGTCCGAAAAGAACGTCTCGCTTTACGGTGCAGGCGTGCTCGGCTGTCTGGCGATCAGCGGCTTTGCGATGATCCCGACCTTTGCGCTGCCGAACGGCGAACAATGGCTGCTCCTGGCCGGCTACGGCCTGCTCGGCGCGATTGCCAACGTGCTGATCATGTATGCCGCGCAATCTGCCCCGGCCGCCATGATCGGCCCGACGCAATATAGCCAGATGCTCTGGGCCATCCTGTTCGGTTACCTGATCTTCGGCGATCATATCGATAGCTGGATGCTTGTCGGCATCGCCCTCATCGTCGGCTCCGGCCTGCTGACGCTTCTGCGCGAAAAGCAGAAAAAGGTGCCGCTGCCCGCGTCGATTGCCGCGACGGACCAGAATGTGGCGGTAGCGATCACGCCGGAAGACGGGCGCTGAAGTCGAGAGAATGCAAAAGAACCGGCGACGCGTATTCACGTCGCCGGAATGGCATTCGATCAATCACAAACCCTGACCCGATCCATGTCGCCCCAGGCATTCTGCCTCCAGGCAACGTGGCAGCGTGGATAAACGGGCTGGTAAACCACCGGCGGACCGAAGGTGGGTGAGGCTTTACCCCCCTCTGCCCTGCCGGGCATCTCCCCCTCAAGGGGGGAGATCGACAAGACGCCCTCTCGTCACTTCATCCTCGACCGTTGAGAGGGTCGAAACCTAGCCGCATATCGATCTCCCCCCTTGAGGGGGAGATGCCCGGCAGGGCAGAGGGGGGTAAAGCCCCACCCGTCAATGCCCCCAACCCTCCCATCACGACCGCGCCAGCTCCGCAAGCTGCGTCATGACCATCGCCGCACCCGCCAGCCGTTTTTCAGGCGTGGGCAGATCGCGGTTCAGGAACAGGCTGTGGTCGGGACGGATTTTCGCCATCGAGCCCTGCTTGCCGATATAGGCGACAAGCGCTGCCGGATTGGGGAATTCCTTGTGGCGGAACTGCACGACCACACCCTTCGGCCCGGCGTCCACCTTCTCGACATTGGCGGTGCGGCAGAGCGCCTTGATGTAGACGATCTTGAGCAGATGCTGCACTTCCTCCGGCAGCGGGCCGAAACGGTCGATCAGTTCGGCGCCGAAACCGTCGATCTCGGCGATATCCGCAAGCTCGCCGAGACGGCGATAGAGACCCATGCGCAGCTGCAGGTCCGGCGACGTAGTCCTCCGGGATCATGCACCGGCGTGCCCACCGAGATCTGCGGCGACCACCCGCTGTCGCGCCGACCTCGACGTCGCCCTTCAGCGCTCGGCCACCGCCTCCTCCAGCATCTGCTGGTAGAGCTCGAAGCCGACCTCCTTGATGTGGCCGGACTGTTCCTCGCCCAGCAGGTTGCCGGCGCCGCGAATATCGAGGTCGTGGCTGGCCAGCTGGAAGCCGGCGCCCAGCGTGTCGAGCGACTGCAGCACCTTCAGCCGCCGCTCGGCCATCGTCGTCAGCGTCTTGTTGACCGGCAGGGTGAACAGCGCGTAGGCGCGCACCTTGGAGCGGCCGACGCGGCCGCGCAGCTGGTAGAGCTGGGCCAGGCCGAACATGTCGGCGCGGTGGACGATCAGCGTGTTGGCGGTCGGGATGTCGAGGCCGGATTCGACGATGGTGGTCGACAGCAGCACGTCGTACTTGCCGTCGTAGAAGGCGTTCATGATGTCGTCGAGTTCGCCCGGCGCCATCTGGCCATGGGCGACGGCGACCTTCAGCTCCGGCACCTGCTTGTCGAGGAAGTCCTTGACCTCGGCGATGTCCTCGATGCGCGGCACGACATAGAAGCTCTGGCCGCCGCGATAGCGCTCGCGCAGCAGCGCCTCGCGGATCACCAGCGGATCGAACGGCGAAATGAAGGTGCGCACCGCCATGCGGTCGACCGGCGGCGTGGTGATGAGCGACAGTTCGCGCACGCCGGTCATGGCCAGCTGCAAGGTGCGCGGGATCGGCGTCGCCGACAGCGTCAGCACGTGCACGTCGCTCTTCAGCTCCTTCAGCCGCTCCTTGTGCGTGACGCCGAAATGCTGCTCCTCGTCGATGATCAGCAGGCCCAGATTGGCGAAGCTTGATGCGCGGTGCCGAGCAGCGCATGGGTGCCGACGACGATGTCGACCGTGCCGTCAGCCACGCCCTTCTTGGTCGGCGTCAGCTCCTTGGCGCCGACGAGGCGCGAGGCCTGGCGCACCTTGACCGGCAGGCCGGCGAAGCGCTCGGAGAAGGTGCGGAAGTGCTGGCGCGCCAGCAGCGTCGTCGGCACCACCACCGCCACCTGCACGCCGTTCATGGCGGCGAGGAAGGCGGCGCGCAGCGCCACCTCGGTCTTGCCGAAGCCGACATCGCCGCAGATCAGGCGGTCCATCGGCCGGCCGGCGCCGAGATCGTCGATGACGGCGTCGATGGCGGCCTGCTGGTCCTCGGTCTCCTCATAGGGGAAACGGGCGCAGAACTCGTCGTAGAGCCCGTCCGGCGCGATCAGCACCGGCGCGCGGCGCATCCTGAGCGCGCGGCCGCAATGCGGATAAGCTCATCGGCCATATCGAGCAGGCGCTTCTTCAGCTTGGCCTTGCGCGCCTGCCAGGCGCCGCCACCCAGCTTGTCGAGCGTCGCTTCCGCAGCGTCAGAGCCGTAGCGCGACAGCAGCTCGATGTTTTCGACCGGCAGGAACAGCTTGGCGTCGCCGGCATAGTGCAGTTCGAGGCAGGCGTGCGGCGCGCCCGCCGCCTCGATGGTCTGCAGGCCGACGAAGCGGCCGATGCCGTGTTCGGCGTGGACGACGAGCGAGCCCTCGTCCAGACCCGCCACTTCCGAGATGAAATCCGCACCGCGCTTGCGGCGCTTGGAACGGCGCACCATGCGATCGCCGAGAATGTCCTGCTCGCCGATGACAGCGAGCGTTGCCGGTCTCGAAACCCGGCTTCGAGGCTCAGCACCGCCGAAGCCGCCTCGCCCTTGCCGAGTTTCTCGACCTCTTTCAGCGATGTCACCGGCTTGATCTTCTCAAGCCCGTGTTCGTTCAACACCTGCAACAGCCGGTCGAGCGAACCCTCCGACCAGCCGGTGATCAACACCTTCCAGCCCTTGGCGCGGCGTTCGGCAATGTGCTTCACCGCCAGATCGAAAACATTGACCCGTTCTGCGCCATCGCCTTCTGTCGGTGGGCGTGCCCAGCGCGGCCCGACATGGGCATCGAGCGTCGCGACCGGGCGGCCTTCGCTGTCGTGTTCGTTGAACGGCGTCAGTCGCACCGCATTGACGCCTCGCGAGCTGCCGCGCTCGAAGCTCTTGCCGTCGAGATAGATTTGCCCCGGCGATACCGGCTTGTAGGGCGCACCCTGTGTCGAACCCTTGGTCTCGCCGGAGGCCCGCCGCGCCTCGTAATAATCGAGCACGAGCTTGGAGCGTTCTTTCGCCGCCTCGCGCGCCGTATGATCGGTGACGATGCGGAAACCCTTGAGATAGTCGAAGGCGGTTTCCAGCTGTTCGTAAAACAGCGGCAGCCAGTGCTCCATGCCGGCATAACGACGGCCTTCGGAGACGGCCTGATAAAGCGCGTCGTCGCGGGTCGCCGCGCCGAACATCGACAGGTAATTCTTGCGGAACCGGCCGATCGTATCCGGCGTCAGCGTCACTTCGCTCATCGGGTTGAGATCGAGCGAGCGCGCCTGGGCGATGGTGCGCTGGCTGGCCGGATCGAAGGTGCGGATGCTTTCGAGCGTATCGCCGAAGAAATCGAGCCGCACCGGCTCTTCGGTGCCCGGCACGAAGACATCGAGAATGCCGCCGCGCACGGCAAATTCGCCGACTTCGCGCACCGTCGCCACCCGGTCGAAACCGTTGCGCTCCAGCCTTGCTGCGATGTCTTCCATGCGGATCTGGTTGCCGGGCTTGGCCGAAAAGCCGAGGCTCGCGATGATGTCGCGCGGCGCCATCTTCTGCAACATGGCGTTGACGGTGACGAGAACGATGGCCGGATGCGGTTTCCTGGCGTGATTGATGAGGCCGGCAAGCGCCGCGAGCCGGCGCGCCGAGGTGTCTGCGCTCGGTGACACGCGGTCATAAGGCAGACAGTCCCAGGCCGGCAGCGACATGACCGGAATGTCAGGCGCGACAAAACCGAGGATCTGTTCGAGATCGGCAACCCGCTGGCCGTCCGACATCACATAAGCCACCGATGTCCCCGCCCGCGCCATATCGGCAAGCAAAAGGGCTTCCATACCGGAAGGCACGTTTCCGATGGTCAGCGGCGTATCGGCCGACGCCACCAGCTTTGCATCGAATCCGGCTATCATGTTTCAGGCCTTCAGGGTTTGGGACGTGACGAGATCGAAATCGGGACGGTAGGAAGCGATCTTTTCAAACAGCGGCGTCTGGAATTTTTCCGGCACCGGCTGCGCACCGGTCACCATCTGCACGAGGTCGTTATCCTCTTCCGCCATGATGATCTCAAGCTCGTCGAGCTGCTCGTCGGAAAGCCCGGCAATATTGTCTTCCGCAAATTGCCCGAGCACAAGATCCATCTCGCGAATGCCCCGGTGCCAGCAGCGGTAAAGTATCCGCCTGCGTCTCGGATCGAGGTCGGCGCTCGTGCGCACCAGTCCAGTCATCGCATTTTCCTTCCCGTATGGATCGCAGTGCAGGGTTCAATGGTTTCATCTGCCGGTCCATCCCCACCACCCTCATTCCTGTGCCTGTCACAGGAATCCAGTCGGCGCGCGTCTGCGCGACGAATAGAGTCCCTTCAGCCCAAAGACTTGGGCTGGCTGGATCCCTGTGACAAGCACAGGGATGAGGAAGAGGAGAGCATCGTGAAAACAGCAGGCTTCGAACTTGCAGCGCGCCCTTCAATCTTTGCCTCGTCTATTGTGACCTCCTATAGAACAGGAGGCGAACGCTTGGAACCGGTTTTTATCGAAATAATGCCACGTCAGTGAAAATCTGCCGGTGATAAACCGCCTTTGTCGGGGCCCACGTCTTGCATAACGCGTCCCCTTCCCCGATTTTGCTGACCATGCGCCCGGCCATTCTCGATCCGCTGTTTGCCTCCGTCTCCACCCTTGCCGGTGTGGGGCCGAAGCTTGCCGACCTTCTGGCAAAACTGCTGAGCCGGGAAAATGCCGACGATACCCGCGTGATCGACCTTCTGTTCCACGCCCCGTCGAACGTCATCGACCGGCGCAATCGCCCGGGCATCGCGCTTGCCGCCCCCGGCGCCATTGTCACCATTCAGGGACGTGTCGACCGCCATCAGCCGCCTCCGCCGGGCAATCGTTCAGCACCCTACCGCGTTTTCCTGCATGACGAGACCGGCGAACTGGCGCTGACCTTTTTCCGCGCCAAGGGCGACTGGCTGTCCAAGGCCCTGCCCGTCGATGAAGAGGTTCTCGTCAGCGGCAAGGTGGACTGGTTCAACGGTCGCGCCTCCATGGTGCATCCGGATTTCATGGTGAAGCTTTCCGAAGCCGAGAACCTGCCGCTGGTGGAAGCCGTTTATCCCATGACCGCCGGACTATCTCCGAAGGTGCTGCGGCGGGCCATCGAAGGCGGGCTTGCGAAACTGCCGGCCTTTCCCGAATGGATCGACGAGACGCTGAAGACCCGTCAGGGTTTTGGCGACGTGGCATCGAGCTTCCGCGAGCTGCACGATCCGCGCGACAGCGCCGATATCGAGCCGCAGGCCCCGGCACGCAGACGGCTTGCCTATGACGAATTCCTGGCCGGCCAGCTTTCGCTGGCGCTGGTGCGCCAGCGGCTACGCAAGGTGGCAGGCCAGCCGATCCGCGCCAAGGGCGACGTTGCCGCAAAAATCCTTGCCCAGCTGCCCTTCTCGCTCACGGCGAGCCAGAGCGCTGCGGTGAAAGATATCCTGACCGACATGGCCGGTGAAGACCGCATGCTGCGTCTGCTGCAGGGCGATGTCGGCGCCGGCAAGACGCTGGTGGCGCTGATGGCCATGGCAACGGCTGTCGAGGCCGGTGGGCAGGCGGTGTTGATGGCCCCGACCGAAATCCTTGCCCGGCAACATTTCGCCACCATCTCCAAACTCGCCAATGCCGCAGGCATCACGGTCGAGGTCCTCACCGGCCGCACCAAGGGCAAGGAACGCCGCGAGATCGAGGAGCGCGTGGCATCAGGCGAAGCGCAGATCGTCATCGGCACCCACGCGCTGTTTCAGGACAGTGTCAGCTATAAAAACCTGGTGCTGGCGGTGGTGGACGAACAGCACCGTTTCGGCGTGCACCAGCGCCTGCGCCTCACCGCCAAGGGCATCACGCCGCATATGCTTGTGATGACCGCCACCCCCATTCCCCGCACGCTGGTGCTGGCCGCCTTCGGCGACATGGATGTGTCGAAGCTCACCGAAAAGCCCGCCGGCCGCAAACCTATCCAGACGGTGACGATCCCCACAGAGCGCATCGGCGACATTGTCGAGCGGCTGCGCGGCGCAATCAAGGACGGCAAGAAGGCCTACTGGATCTGCCCGCTGGTGGAAGAAACGGAAGAGTCCGACCTGATGTCGGCGGAAGAGCGGCATGCGGTTCTCTCGCAGATGCTCGGAGCCAATATCGGTCTCATTCACGGGCGCATGAGTGGCCCCGAGAAGGACGCCGCCATGCTGGCCTTCAAGAGTGGCGACACCCGGCTGCTGGTGGCAACGACGGTCGTGGAAGTCGGCGTCGATGTGCCGGATGCGACGATCATGGTCATCGAACATGCCGAACGTTTTGGCCTTGCCCAGCTTCACCAGCTGCGTGGCCGGGTTGGACGCGGCGACGAGGCCTCCACCTGCATCCTGCTCTACAAGGGGCCGCTCAGCGAAAACGGCCGCGCCCGGCTGTCCATCCTGCGCGACAGCGAGGACGGCTTCCTGATTGCCGAAGAAGACCTGAAGCTGCGCGGCGAAGGCGAGTTGCTCGGCACCCGCCAGTCCGGCACGCCGGGTTTCCGCATCGCCAGCCTCGAGGCCCATGCCGACCTCTTGGAAATCGCCCGCAAGGATGCCGCCTATGTCATCGAGCGCGACCCAGAACTGACCGGCCCGCGCGGCGAGAGCCTGCGCACCCTTCTCTATCTGCACCGCCGCGACGAAGCGATCCGCTTCCTCCACGCCGGCTGAAAGTGAACCGCCATGAACATGATCGACCCACGCCGCCCACCGCCCGCCTTCAGAAAGGGCTATGCGCTCTGCTCGCCGCAAAACATGCTGCAACCCGACACCTTCGCCAAAAGCCAGAAAAAAGCGATCGGCAAGGCCTTCAAGAAGCCGGGCCGCAAAAAGGCGTGGACAGAGGCGCTGGAACAGGGTTGGACCGTGCGGCTGGTCTATATGCGGCTGTTCGTTCCCGTTTTCCACGCGACGACGACGGGGACAGAGGTGGACGATCTCGATGACGAGGATTGATCGACGCGTCTGAGAGATCGTTTGGTTAAAGTCCTGACGGCCATCGCTGCGCGGTGTGGATGATCGTCAAAATTTCGATATCCCTGCCGACACGATAGGCAACGATATAGGAAATATCGGACAGCACGGCTTCCCGCGTTCCCCTGATGCGTCCAACCCGCCCCATTGCTGGTTGCTCCACCAACATATCGACCGCTGAAACAATACGGTCAATCACGCGAGCCGCAGCAGTCGGATTGTCCGTTTCGATATGCGCACCGATTTCGTCCAGCCGTTGCAGTGCCCGCAAAGTCCAGAGAATTTTCCGGTCACTCATGACGGCCGGGTGGTCTTTACATATTTTCCGACAATCTTTGCGAGATCGTCAGGCGTACCGAACTCGCCGCGATCCGCTTCCGCCAACCCGGCTTCGATCTCGGCAAGCTGCCACTCCTCGCGGGCGACATAGTCTTCAATCGCCCGCGCCGCCATATAGGACCGCGAGCGATCAAGTTTTTCCGCAAGCTGATCGAGTTTGTCAGCAACCTCGTCCGGCAAGCGCACCGTAAATGCAGTCATGATCGCGACCCTTCCTGGTTCGCCATGATTATTGGTCAACCATTGTGGTTCGTCAAGATTCCTGACACTCGTCTTGATATGGTCCATGAAATGGACTATTTTTCTCAACAGAAAAGAAATGCGGGACTTCGCAATGCAGATATCCGTGACCGATGCCAAAGGCCAACTGACCGAACTGGTGCGCCGCGCCGAGGCTGGAGATGAGGTCATTCTCACACGGCACGGTCACGCAGCCGTGCGGCTGGTTCCGGTTACACCAGTGGCCAATAAGAAATCTCGCAAGGCCGCCCTTGCAAATCTGCGCGCGGCAATCGCGACCAAGACTGACGGTGGCCCGGATGCCGCGCGTAGTCAGGATTTTCTCTATGACGAGCACGGCCTCCCAAAATGATCGTCATCGATACGTCGGCACTGATGGCGATTTTGCTCGATGAACCCGCAGCGGATGCCTGCGTCGCAGCACTCGAAACGGATGAGCCTCTGCTCATTTCTGCCGGTACGCTCGCGGAGGCAATGATCGTGGCGCAACGACGCGACCTTGGTCGGGAATTTGCGATGTTGCTCGACGCTTTGAGCGCCGAAATCAGACCCGTCACCTCAAAGTCCACGCGCGGTATTTCCGAAGCCTACAGGATGTGGGGCAAGGGCATTCATCCCGCAGGGCTCAACTTCGGCGACTGTTTTGCTTACGAACTGGCGAAAAACGAAGGCTGTCGTCTGCTATACATCGGCAACGATTTTTCCCAGACAGACATCCCGAGCGTTCTTTGAACCTCAAACCGGCGCAATCACCTTCGGCGGCGTGAAATCCGGGGCCACCAGACCACCCGAGATCAGCAGTTTCGCCGCGTCTTCCGGCGTCATATCCAGCATCACGATCTTGTCTTTCGGCACGAACAGCAGGAAACCCGCCGTCGGCACCGGGGTTGGCGGCAGGAAGACGGCGACCATTTGCTGGCCCATCTCGTCGAAGCGATGGGCAAGCTCGCCTTTGACTTCGGAAGAGACGAACACCATCGCCCATGTGCCGGGTGACGGAAATTCGATCAGGCCGACCTTTTTGAAGGAATTCGAATGTTCCTTCAGAACGGATTCGAACAGCTGCTTGATGCTCTTGTAGATCGGCCGCACCAGCGGCATGCGGTTGAGCACGGACTCGCCGACACCGACGATCCATTTGCCGATCAGGTTGTTGCCGAGAAAGCCGATGAGCGTGATGCCGATGACGGCGATCAGCAGGCCGAAGCCGGGGATAGCCACATCGAAATATTGCTCGGGGTCGTAACGGGCGGGAATATAGGGCTTAACCCAGCTATCCGCCCATTGCAGGAAGCTCCACACCAGCCACATGGTGATGGTGACAGGCGCAAGGATGAGGACGCCCGTGAGGAAGCTGTTGCGCAGACGGGCTGCGAATGAAATTTTGACTGGAATATCGGTCATTTACCGTTCGGAATTAAGCGTTGTCGCTATCGAAACCCGGATGAAAACCGACAATGCCGGATGGAGTTCCGCCATGCAAGCGAAGAACTGTGAAATATTCGTCAGGAATCCCGTCGCCGCTCAGGCCCTCGACATGGGCAAAACCGAAGCGGCCGTAATAGTCCGGATCGCCGGCGACAACCGCGCCGGAAGCGCTTAGACGTTCCAGTGCGGCAAGCCCTTCCCGCACCAGCCCTGAACCGACACCCTGTCCCTGCCGCTCTGGCGTCACGGAAAGCGGTGCGAGGCAGAACCAGCCGGTCTCGCCGCCCGGCAGAGTTACCGGTGAAAAACCGATATGGCCGATAATGCCGTCGCTGTCCTCGGCAACCAGAGAAACAGTCAGCGCGCCGGCCTTGCGCAGCTGTTCGACGATCAAATGTTCCGTATTGTCGCTATGATCGACGTTACGGAAGGCATCTTCCGTAACGCGAGCAATCGCCTCTTCATCGCCCTGCCGTTCCGGCCGGACGATCATTCCACCGTAACGGATTTGGCGAGGTTGCGCGGCTGGTCCACATCGGTGCCCATGAAGACGGCCGTGTGATAGGCGAGCAACTGGATCGGCAGCGAGAACACCATCGGCGCGATCAGCTCATCGACATTGGGCAGCGTGATCGTCGCCATGGTATCGAGCTTGGAGGCGGCAGCGCCCTTCTCGTCGGTGATGAAGATGATGCGGCCGCCGCGCGCGGCCACTTCCTGCATGTTCGACACGGTCTTTTCAAAGAAGCGGTCATGCGGCGCGATGACGATGACAGGCATGTTCTCGTCGATCAGCGCAATCGGCCCGTGCTTCAGCTCGCCGGCGGCATAACCTTCGGCATGGATATAGGAGATTTCCTTGAGCTTCAGCGCGCCTTCCAGCGCCAGCGGGAAGCTGGTGCCGCGGCCGAGATAAAGCACGTCCTTGAAACGCGACAGATCGCGCGAAAGCCCCTCGATCTGCGGCTGGATGAGGTTCAGCACCTTGCTCATGATGCGCGGCATCTCGATCAGCTGCTGCACCAGTTCGGTTTCCTGCTGAGGTGTGATCGTGCCGCGCGCTTTTCCGGCGGTAACGGCAAGCGACGCCAGCACGGCAAGCTGGCAGGTGAATGCCTTGGTGGAAGCGACCCCGATTTCCGGACCGGCGAGGATCGGAAAGATAGCATCCGATTCGCGCGCCATGGTCGATTCGCGCGTATTGACCACCGCGCCGATCTTCAATCCCTCCTGCTGGCAATAACGCAAGGCCGCCAGCGTATCGGCGGTCTCGCCCGATTGCGAAATGAACAGCGCGGCCTGCGTTGGGACGAGCGGAATCTCGCGATAGCGGAATTCCGAGGCGACATCGATCTCCACCGGCAGGCGCGCATAACGCTCGAACCAATATTTGCCGATCAGGCCGGACAGATAGGCCGTGCCGCAGGCGGAAATGGCAAGGCCGGAAAGCCTGGCGAAATCGATCGCCTTATCGGCATCCTTCACGGTTTTGGAGGCGAAATCCACATAATGGCTGAGCGCATGCGAAATGACTTCCGGCTGCTCGTAGATTTCCTTTTCCATGAAATGGCGGTGGTTGCCCTTGTCGACCACAAAAGCCGTCGCCTGCGAAATCTGGCGCTCGCGTTTCACCGGCTTGCCGGAAAAATCGATGATTTCTGCACCGTTGCGGGTGACGATGGCGCAGTCGCCATCCACCAGATAGGTGATCTCGTTGGTGAAAGGCGAAAGTGCTATCGCATCGGACCCCAGGAACATTTCGCCCCGGCCGTAACCGACGGCAAGCGGCGGCCCGGACCGCGCCGAAAGCAGCGTATCGGGATCGTCCTGAAACATCACCACCAGCGCATAGGCGCCCGTCACGTGGTTCAGCATCTTCAGCATCGCCTCGCGATGGCCAAGCCCTTCGCGGGTATATTTCGCCAGCAGCTGCGCCACCACTTCGGTATCGGTCTGGGTGGTGAAGGTGGCGCCCTCGGCACTCAGCTCTTCGCGCAATTCGGAGAAGTTCTCGATGATGCCGTTATGAACGACGGCAACGCCATCGACGAAATGCGGGTGGGCATTGGTTTCGTTCGGCACGCCATGCGTTGCCCAGCGTGTATGCGCGATGCCGATCACGCCCGGCAGCGGCTTTTCGGACACCAGCTTTTCCAGATTGAACAGCTTGCCTTCCGCCCGGCGGCGATCCATCGCGCCCTTGTCGATGGTGGCGACACCGGCCGAATCGTAACCGCGATATTCGAGGCGCTTCAGCGCATCGACAAGCCGTTCAGCAACAGGCTGGGTTCCGACAATTCCGACAATTCCGCACATATATTTCTCCAGACGGCGATCTCTTCGCCGAAACTTCCAGAGTATTTCCGCGTTTCCCTGAAATGCGAAAATACTTCACGTTTTTGTTTTGACGCATCTTCGGACGTAAAACCGCTGCGCAGTCTTACTGGAAATGCTTTACCCGTTTCCCTGAAATCGGCAATTGTGCCGCCGGTCACTTTCAGTATCGCTCGGTAACGTCATCTAAGAGGATTTTTTCTTCGCTTCCTTCAGCGCTTTCGCCCGCTCGCGCAGGGCAATGGCCCGGCCCGGCTTCACCTCCTGGCGTGCCCGCCCGAAAGCCAGCGCATCAGCAGGCACATCGTCGGTAATCACGCTGCCGGAGGCGATGTAAGCCCGCTCTCCAATGGTGACGGGAGCGACCAGCGACGAATTCGAACCGATGAAGCTGTTGGCCCCGATCCGCGTTTCGGACTTGTTGTAACCGTCATAATTGCAGGTGATGGCACCCGCGCCGATATTGCTGCCTGCACCCACGACAGCGTCGCCAATATAGGTCAGATGGTTGACCTTGGCGCCCTCGCCGATCTCGGCCTTCTTGACCTCGCAGAAATTGCCCACCTTGGCATTGGCATGCAGGTTTGCACCCGGACGCAACCGCGCAAACGGACCGACAACCGCACCCTCGGCCAGATAGGCCCCTTCCATATGCGAAAACGCATGAATGATGGCGCCCGGCTCTATCGTCACGCCGGGACCGAAAACGACGTTGGGCTCGATCAGCACATCCTGACCGATCTTCGTATCGAAGGAAAGGAATACTGTCTCAGGCGCAATCATCGAAACGCCGTCCACCATCAATTCGTGGCGGCGGCGCTCCTGCCAGAGCCTCTCGATAAAGGCAAGCTCGGCGCGGTTGTTGCAGCCGGTCAGTTCCTTTTCCGGCGCATCGATGGCAATGGCGCGGCGGCCGAGCGAACGGGCGATCTCGACGATGTCGGTCAGATAATATTCGCCCTTCACATTGTTGTTGCCAATCCGGTCAAGCAGATCCAGCGCATTGCGGCCGTTGATGGCCATCAATCCGCTGTTGCACCAGGTGACCTTGCGTTCCTCGTCGGTGGCGTCCTTTTCCTCGCGGATCGCCACCAGCTCGCCATTCTCGACCAGGAGGCGCCCATAACCCGTGGGCCGCTCGGTATGGAAACCGATGACGGCGACATCGGCACCGGCGGCAATCGCCTCGCGCGCCCTGTCGAGCGTTGCCGAAGTGATGAGCGGCACATCGCCATAAGCGACGATGACATCGTCAAAACCGCGCTCGATCGCCTCGCGTGCGGCAAGCACCGCGTGGCCGGTGCCCTTGCGTTCCTTTTGCAGGAAGGCTTCCACCTGAAGGTCCCCAAGGCTTGCGGCGGCAGCGACATTGTCGGCATCGCGCCCGACCACCAGCGCCACCGCGCCGACGCCCGCTCCAGCCACCGCCTCCACCACATGCCCGATCATCGGACGCCCCGCGACCGGATGCAGCACCTTGGACTTCGAAGACTTCATGCGCGTGCTGTCGCCCGCTGCGAGAATAACGGCTAGAGAGCTGCGCTCCATAAGACCTCCAACACCCCGTCACCGGCCACAGGCGGCCCGGACAGGGGCAATGTTTGACTTGACGCCGGCCGGTAGTGCGGACGGCGTATCGGTGATTTCTTTCCGGCACTGCTATAACGGCGCCCCGCTTAAGAAACCATGCAAATTTCCACCAAATTTCCACGCCGATTTTCATCAAACGTGATCGGCGGCGGGCTTACATGATGGACCGGCCGGGGTTGCGGGCCGTGAATTCGAGTATCTGCTGCCGGCCGTTTTCAATCAGCCTTTCCATTTCGCGCCGGGCCGCCGCCTCGTCGCGCAACCGAAACGCTTCGACCAGCCTCAGGTGAGAGGCAGACACGTCGGAAATTTCGCTCGGGTCGGCTTCCGGGTTGCTCATCCTGAAAATGCCCGCCAGCGCCGCCTTTATCAGCGAACCGACGGTGCGCATGAACGGGTTGCCGGACATTTCTGTGATGAGGACATGGAAATTCATATCCGCAAGCGCCCGCTTTTCCTTGGAATAGGCCGTATTGCCCATCTCGTTGGCATAAGCGACGAGTCTTGCGATATCGGCGTCTTTGGCCCTGACAGCAGCAAGACCCGCGCCATAGGGTTCAAACGCCTGGCGGATATCGTAGAGATGCAGCAGAAACTCCTCGCTGACACCCGCCTCGAAGTGCCAGAGCAGCACCTCGCTGTCGAACATGTTCCAGCTTTCGCGCTCCGTCACGCGGGTGCCGATGCGCGCCTTGGGGGAAATCATGCCCTTGGCGGTCAGCGTCTTCATCGCCTCGCGCAGCACCGTCCGCGAGACTTTCAGCCGCTCCATCAGCTCGGCATCGCCCGGCAGGATGTCACCCGTCTTGAAAAACCCGGACACGATGTCGAGACCGAGCTTGTGAACGACCTGAGCATGATTTGTCCGCAGCTTTCGAAAACCGATCGCCGCATCGAGCATTCCGCGCTGCAAATCCCATGTCCTTCCATTCGGCTGGCGCTGTAAAAAATCGCGCCAGACGTGTGTATTTCAAGTCAGACTATAGTGAAAAACATCAAGTGGCGTGAAAAGCAAAGCCAAATTTCATCCGCAGCGTAAATCAGATGAAGGTAATAAAGGCCGCGCGTGAATTTCATGCGCGGCCTTTAAGAGTGGCAACAGGTCTCAGACCTCTGCTTCGTCATGCTCGGGCCTGCCCCGGGCATCTGCAACCCATCGATTTTCGATACGCAGGCAGATCCCCGGCACAGGGCCGAGGATGAGGTCGAGTTCGCGTGCCTCGCCGCGCTAAGAGGTCACACGTCGCGAGGTGAGCGACGAATGCCGAACGTCCGATTATTGCGGCAGCTTGTCGTCCACGCCGGCAACGTAGAAGTTGAGGCCGAGCAGAACGCCGTCTTCGGCCTTTTCGCCCGCCTTCAGCCATTCCGAACCGTCCTGCTTCTTCACCGGACCGGTAAAGGGATGCAGCTCGCCCGACTTGATCTTGGCTTCGGTTTCCTCAGCCATCTTCTTCACGTCGTCAGGCATGTTGGTGTAGGGCGCCATGGTCAGGATGCCGTCTTTCAGGCCATCCCAGATGGATTCGGACTTCCACGTGCCGTCAAGCAGGGCCTGCGTGCGCTTGATGTAATAGGCGCCCCATGTGTCCTTGATGGCGGTCAGCTGTGTCTGCGGACCGGCAGCGATCATGTCGGACGCCTGACCGAAGGCCTTGATGCCGCGTTCGGCTGCAACCTGCATCGGCGCGGTGGTGTCGGTATGCTGCGTCAGGATGTCGACGCCCTGGTCGATCAGCGCCTTGGCGGCATCGGCTTCCTTGCCGGGGTCGAACCAGGTATTGGCCCAGACGACCTTGACCTTGAACTCGGGATTGACGGACTGCGCGCCGAGAACGAAGGCATCGATGCCCATCACCACTTCCGGGATCGGGAAGGAAGCGATGTAACCGGCCACACCCTTCTTCGACATCTTCGCGGCGATCTGGCCCTGAATGTAGCGGCCTTCATAGAAGCGCGAATTATAGGTCGCAACGTTTTCGGCGGTCTTGAAGCCGGTGGCGTGTTCGAACTTCACCTTGGGGAACTTCTGGGCAACCTTCACGGTCGCATCCATGAAGCCGAAGGAGGTGGTGAAGACCAGTTCGCAGCCGGAACGGGCCATGCGCTCGATGGCGCGTTCGGCATCCGGGCCTTCCGGAACGCTTTCGAGGAACGGCGTTTCGATCTTGTCGCCGAAATGCTTCTGAAGCTCCTCGCGGCCGATCTCGTGCGCCTGCGTCCAGCCGCCATCGGTACGGCTGCCGACATAGATGAAGCAGACCTTCTTTGCGTCGGCGGCCTCACAGCGGTTGGTTTAAGAGGCAAAATCGCGGTAGTGGTTATATTCCCCGAAGATCGTACGATGGTTGTAAAACTTGCATCAGTACCGTAAAAAACCGGGCGTGACTTGTTTGATGCGGGATAGGCTGCAACAGTGTCGACAACAATCGCCACAGAATCATTGCCCAGGGCAGTAAAAGTGTAAATCGTACACCTTCATTAATCTTTTTCCTGATCATACGCATAGGTATCGAACCTGAATTTCATGGTATCTTTTTCAACGGGCACCTCATACACCGTAATGCGCACCAAAACTTGAGAAAACACCTATTAAAATGGCCACGCAGCTTATATTGCCGATTTCACACTATTAATCATACAACCTTCCCCTGTACCAGTAATACATCAGTAAACTGATAGCTTGGTATAATAAATTGTTACTATATGAATAACTAACACCGGGAACGTACCGAAGGCTGTTAGCAAGATAAACTTCAAGGCATCCAAAGCATTTGAGGCTCTGAACAAAAACAGAGGCGTTTTTGACGCTATAAAATAAACTTTTGTCGCAAGTGGTGCAAATTTAAATAATAAATACTTGTGATTCAGACAGTGTATTTAACCGTGTTAGTGAAAGACCTTGTTTTCAGGCATAAAAAAGAGATACACGTGGCTGAATTCCGCAGATCCGGTTTCAAATTTTTCGCACTCAAAGAAATTGTACTGGGGTGGATATGATCGTACCTTGGCTTTTCGATAAGCAGGAAAATAAGGAGCTGGGCAGGCGGAGCTGTTAAATTTGAAATAGTTAGCCTGTAGGATTGAACATTTGTTTCTGCCTTTCTATCCATGATTTAAGACGATCTCGAGCATGTGGTTCCAGATCCGCCACAATCAGTGTATAATCATCAAGGTTAAATACGGCAAAATAGTTTCCATGGTAGATAATAACGCTATTGGTACCAACAGACTCTTCTGCTTTAAGCGTTTCGATGGTTTTTGAAGTTAGCTCCACAAGATGCTTTTTTACAAGATGCAATTGTACTAATGTATAAGTCAGTAATGTAAATAACACATGAGCTTCAACCAACGATTCGTGAGGTGAAGAAAAATCATTAATATGCCACGAAAGCTTAAGCTGCCTGTGACGTTCTTCGATTTCGGTCCGTAGCGCATAAGTTTCAAATGCCTCTTTTGCTTTTTTGGGCTTGAATGAAGTCGCAAGTGCCCAATAAGTATAGTCATTACTATCGGATGCTTTGGTACGCATCATTGACACATAAAGCTTGGTGGTGCAATTTCCCCAAATACCGTTGTGGTCTTCAATAACGGAGACATCTTCCTGATAAGTAACACCTTTTTTACATAGGTACGATATGGAGTCCAAACCCCTTTCCAATCTGCTGATTCCACGCGGCGTTTTGCAGCAAGATAAAGATCCATATTTTTTTTAAGTGGAACCAATACATCTGATTTAATATCTTTGCAAACAAGATCAATGAATGCACCATCAATAAAACCACGATCTACAATAAGCAACTTCATTACGTCTTGCCCCACTGCATCGACAAAATCCCGAACCAGTAGCTTGCCCTGTTCGACATCATCGGTATTACCAGGCCCCAATTGATATCCAGCAATCATAAAGCACCTGTCATCTTTACCAATATGCAATAGTTCACTCAAAGCATAACAGGGATGCAATGGCAGTGCGGCTTTTTGTTCTTCACTCATGCCATAGGTATCGTATCGATGACCAAACTCATCAACTCGCATATATACCGCATCTTTATAATTTTTATTATCAGGTACTACTATGTGCGTTTGATCCAGAATAAAAATAGCCATGCTTATCAAATGCACGATTGTGACGAAAAAACTTTGTTACATCCCTGTTATACCATTGGCGTAATTCGGAATGGGGTGTGTCTTTATAAAACTTTCGAACACAATCAAAGTCAACAGGGCAAGTTCTGTCAGAATGGTTTTTTCGATTGAAGCCACCTTCCATACCACCCACATTGAATTTTACACGAGATAATATCGGACCATTTTTCAACAGTCCTGGCAGCTTACTGTAAACACTGGTCGTATTTACTCTCATCTGCACTGCACAACACAGAAGAAACCATAAAGGAACTTCCTCTTTCTTGCGAGGACTTGGGTAACTGGCGGCACAAAGTTCAAAAAAACGGATGCCCAACAAAAAAGCAAAGAAACGATCTTGGTAGCTCCAGCTGCTTAAATCCATGTATTCAACTTCACCTTGACGCAGGTGCTCCAATACTTTGACTTTGTTCTCTTCGTAGACAACCGGTGTCCATCTGGAATTTGATGCACTCATGTGTATTCTCTGGATTGAAGGTTTTTGAGCAAATCTAACTGCTCATTGATGGTACGTTGTATTTGTCGTAATTCTTTCCGTTTTTTCTGAAAAGCCTTATATGAACCAACATCTTTGATTACTGTGGCTTTATCATCATCTCGAATCATTTTGTGATGAACTTTTCCATTAATAGAGTAAGAGATCGCTGTGAAAGGCCCATGTTTTTCACCTCGCTGGCAGCAACAATTTTCCTTACTGCATGTCTTGTACACCTCAAAGATACTGCCGATGACCATTTGATCGGTATCTACAATACTATCGAGTAATTCCTTATGCCGGTTGGACAACTTATGGAGTCGCTGTCGAAGCTGACTATTTGACTCTGAATCGAATGTATGTGTGTTTTTGTTGCTCATGTTATGTAATTATACTATTTTATAACAAGAAATGCAACCCCAATAACCATTGGGTGCATTTTTTGTGAAATGTTTGACTTGCGAAAATTGGGTGGTACGCAGAGAGGTTCTTTTAAAGGCTTATCTCAAATTCGAGCATAACAAATTTTTACTGTCTGAATCACAAAATAAATACCGTTTTTTTTGTTCAAACAGTTTCTACTTCACTGCACATAATAAGTGTGTTAGACCTACCATTCCGACAATAATAGCTTCATCACATAAGATAATCATACATTCAAATAATTGCCCATGATAATCAATGGTGCAAACAGCATTGCTTTGACAGGGTAATACATTAAGTGGGGTATCCACTTAAATACACCAGTTGTAAGTTACTTGAAAAAGCTTTAAATAGTGTTCCGTCCCGAAACCATCTCCGACGGCGAGGACGAGCGAGAAATGCGGGATGCAAGGAGGTCGACTCGACTCTGCCCGCATTTTTTACCCCAAGGAGAGCGCCGGAGGCAACCAGCCATATTATTGAAAATATATCGATGCAGACCAACATCGCAGACCGTAAGTTTCTGCAGCCGTCCGTAGACCGGAGGGGTTTTCGGACAGGCATCAAAATAAGCGCTGAAGGCGCGAAACATACTAGCCCGGGCTGACCTGCCTGCGCGAAGCCGTCCACCTTCCGTAGTAACTTCGGAGGACAGGCTACGGCGGAGGCAGAAGGCCCGGGTATCGAAAGAATCGAATAACGATGAGCCCTGAAAGGGCGGAACAGATTTTTGGCACAACCAAGGTCGAATGTTTACCGTTGCTATTATTTCTGATACAGAGGATCATGTGTCGCCCTGTCAGGGCTTCTTGAATAACTTGTATATTGATGTATACCCAGCCCCGCCTCCGCCGTAGCGGTTTCTGCGGCAGGCAGGTCAGCCTGGCTGGATGTTGTGCGCTTCATCATGAGCTAATTCTTGGTGTATTTAAGCGGATACCCCGCTACATTAATTTTACTTTTATTTGAAACACCCAATCGTTTTCATATTTTAACCAGAAGTACATGCGGCCTAATCAAAGCCACTAACGACGACAGCTCACGGTGCGAAGCAGATCGCGTAAAGTAATCGTACGATTTTAGGCCACTATCATTTTTTAGCTTTTCAAATGAAAGTTCCCTACTCCCATGAAACGCTCTATTCCATTGTTTGTCGCCATTCTCAGTATTTTTAGCAGTAGTAAGGCCTCACCATTAATTGAAATTACCGGTACCGTTATACACCCCGAATCACCTTGCGGTTGAGGGTGCTACTGTCAAACTCACTGTTGCAGATATTGCAACAGTTACCGATTCTACCGGTACATTCAGCATTGTTGTCGCCAGCACCGGTTTTAAAAAAACTGCACATTTTAAACAGTCCAACAACCTTTAACGGAAAATCCGTCTCTTCTGCATCCCCGACGAGGGGAACAAGTGTCTGCATCGAGATCTTTGATATTTTGGGCAAAAAACGGATTGCCATGCCGGTTAAATAACAGTATATTTACATCAGGTAATTATATAAATTAGTCCGTTTTCCCTCGCTAACATCCAGCTCTCCAGCCAGTTTTATCTGCTGCGAGTTCGAATAGGAAACGAGGTAAACACCTTCAAAATCATGGAGTACATCGAAGGTCACCGAATAATCGCAGTAGTGGTGCAACAGGTACTCCTGCACTTATGAAGGCAATGGCAGACGAGGTACATGATACCCTTGTTATCTCCAAACCAGGATATTTTGACCAGCAGCTTATTATAGATAACTATACCAAAGGCCTTGAAACTGATAGCTCTCATTAAGACGCCTTTTCTGGCTCAATACGAAAAACATCGGAAATGAGCAGGTGATTATTCTTCCGCAGTCGAATACGTTTATTGTAGGATCGGTAAAAATTAGCCTGTTTAACGGCAATTTGATAAAACCATGGAAAAAACGATTCTGTGATCTGTTCACCTATGATTATATCCGCAAGTGACGTATTGCACGATACAAGTGGATTTGTCATTAGAATACCCTTAGCGTTAAACAAGTTGAAAAGCCCTGACGCCTTGACTGTTTTTGCCATTCTCCAAAAGGATAGTTTGTCTATTCAATATCACGGATATCTTTCCGGAGATACCTTAATCAATTCACCTGCCGTCGATTGATTCCGGATCGTTATTTTGCGGGATATAACCTGAATATGGTTTCTATAGACGTTAATTACGACTCACTTTAAACAAACCCGGGCTAAATAAAAGCTGCAACATCAAGCCCCTGGCCCCGCTATCGATGGTGGTGTGCATTCGATCAACTTGACGGTTCTCTGCGACAATACGTGGCAGATTATTATAAAAAAGCGGGTCAATTGCCGATGTCACAGCCAGTGACATCAATATATTCCTTATTGACAGGCTAATTATTCCATCAATTGATATCTCATACATATGACCGCATGATTGAGCGCCAGAATTTGATTCCATTTTATAATCCACCACATAGTCATATTAACGGTGATTATTTAAAAGGAAGTTATCTGGGGTATTACTATCTGTTTTTTTTAATTCCTGAAATTGATGCATATGCTGTTGGTGAAACACATCGATTTATTACCAACAGTTGGGAACCGAAAGGCCTTATTTCTCCCTATTGGTTAACCAAAGTTGAACCAGCAGTTGAACTTGGAAGCGGAAAAGCGTATTTTCGCGCACGAAATGATGCATGGGATTATTTATGGTTATGACCTTGATTACATTTTCAATAATTCCCCAATTGAATCAGTCAACTCATATTGTGCTTCAAGAATTTTCCATGAAGCAATCGCGACCGTATGCGGGCATACTCTTGATTATAATTTAAGTGGGACGAATGGTATTTTCGTACGCCCGTCTCCTATGACTTTAAAGTTGCCAACGAAAACGATTACCATTAACAATGCATATCTCCTTGACTTCCCACTTTTACAAGACACCATATATCGATATCACTACCATGACTTCTTTGGTTTTGCAATAAAATACAAAAACAACAAGTTAGACTATCTAACAGACTTGTTACAGACAATAAAGCAGTAAGCTTACGTGGTCTGCAGCTCCAGGCTGGACAATGGATCAGTACATCCAACACAACCTCAAGTCAACCAACACCTACTTTAACGACAGCCTGGTTCTACTACTCCGACTTCATCCGCAACAGAGCGTATGAACACAACATGGCATGTTCATTAAGAACTGGTGATCCGGTCGACAAACGATACCTGCGAAATGACCCGTTTAAACTAACTGTTCCATCGGTTCTTTCAAATATCAATTCGAAACCATTAACATGTACCATTAATTCATTCCAAAGTGTTTTTCTAAAACTGAATACAACCACAATTCCCAAAGATACCCTTACCGATACGATCACCTCAAAATCGGTTCTATACAACCAGAGAGTCTTCAGGTTGTCTTCACCCTGAAAACAGTGAAGGTACCGGTAACCTGAATGGTAATTGTCATCAGCAATGACTTCCGCTGGTCAAAGGCAGGTGCCAAGGAAGAATACCGCTTTTGTTGCGCCCCCATAAGAAATGCAGAAGGTCAGGCCTATGGAACGTTGCTTATTATGAATTGTGCATTCCGAACCGTTGAGAGGTAACTTGTCAATTGATTACTGCACCCGATTTTGAAGTAACGATGACACCATCTGCAACTGAGTAATAACACTTCTGGTGGTCACCTTTGTACCGAAGTGTAAACCTAACAGCAGCCCAGTACGTTCTTGGACATGGGATTTGGACGACGGGGCAACCAGCCTGCTTGAAAGCCATCTCACGTTTATTCTAAACGAGGACTTCATTTATTTACAGTGAAAGGCGAAGGCCCCATAGGAATTCGTACTACAACATTTAATGACGCAATAACCGCTAATGCCCTACACCATCGTCAATACGCTCACCTCCCGCAAATCACTTGAGTGTACCGGAACCTCCTGCAATACCTCTATTGATGCCAACCGCTCAAACTGTTTTGGTACTTGGATTATGGTACGCCATTTGACAATATTGATGGAACGTTCGAATTCAAACTTGCCGGAGAAAATACGTCAGGTGCAGGCCCGTGTTCTACTTTTTATATCGGAAGATAAAACTCACCTGGCCCTCCCACTTGGGGAACGCGGCACCGGCGCAACGGCAAATAGTAATACAACCTATGAAGGTGATACATTTACAATGAAGACCGTCTATTCCGTTATATTGCGCGCATAAATCCAAATTGCGGCATGGAACTTTTTGACTATACAATCCATAAAAAAGCTCTCTGTTTATTTCGTTGAATCAACCCTCAATTCCGAAGACTGGCGAAGAGGTTACCTTCAACGGAGAATCATGCTTAACCATTAATACCCAGTGATCCGGCAAGTACAGAAATCAAGTCCTACCAGTGGGATTTTGGTGACGGGCATATTGCAACCGGACAAATAGTTGTGCATGCTTTCGAAAGTGCGGGAACGTTTCCGGTAACACTTTTCATTACCGACCAGCAAAATGGTAATGATTTTATAGTGAAAACGGTTGCTGTAACCGAGTGATGCCCCCAAACGGCAAATAGATATGCCCTTCTGCATTCCCAAATCCGTTCTGCTCAATCCCGATTGCAATCGGGATGCATCTCATGCTTCGACTCCTCGCCTCAGCACAAGTCGTCATTTGATCGTCCGATTAAGGCAAATTCAATTCCTCGAACAGTTCTTGTTTTTTAACATTAGAACCATACTGGTTCTCTGCAGGAGATTTATATTATTTGTGGTACCCCTTTGGCAAGCTACTGCATTAGTTAATTTCCGCAGCACAGGTATCGCCCCGCATAACTGCTGCTATAAGTGGTGGGTACGTGAATCCTGGTAATCTCCATGCGTAAAGCAACCGAGTACCGATAAGTAAATAAACCGCTAGGGACCGTACATACCGATATCTTTTCATAGCGATAACACTGGAGGTGGTATTTGAAAAAACAGTTCTACTCATTCTCAGTTTGATCATGGTACTCGTTTTTAATGCTTCAGCCGGAAGAAATTTTGCCCTAATAGGCAGCAGTGCCGCGCCTGTCAAATACATTCGCGGTACTGGATCCTTAACGTCGGACTGTATGCAGGAATCGAGTTGCAACCCGGAGCAATTACCCATCAGAATACGTAAGGCTCTTTTCGAAAACGGGTGCCTTTTGCACGACCAGTCCCCCTTGGATTCAAAAGGGGTGGAAGCTATATCCCCCGGGGGCGGAGCTCAAGGAATGGGAAAAACAACAGTTCGCGGACTTCCGCGCCCAATAGTTCAAAATGTACGCTCTGGCCCGCGCAGGTTATCAATACGTTTTACCCTTTCGTTATCTCGCGCAAACGCTCTTGCAAAAAAACAGCACTTAGTGACGCTGTATCATTCCAATTGCTTCCACTTCTAGGACTTTTCTACCCGAGGAGACTTCGTCCACCTTTGAATTGTTACTACCAGTCCCTTTGCCGTGACTAGCTTGCAGATGCACCAGATACCAACGTGACGGTCGATTATTTAACAGGAGCCCTGGATACAATTCTTTAAAAACATATATCGGAATTTACCGAACAGATCAATACCTGAGCGATCATCTTGCAGGGAAAATTGCTTCGAACGGAAGTAGTTTTCTCTTTGACCCAACAGAAGTTTCTGGTATTGACCTAATCCTTATCGCCAATTCCCATTTCATCGTGCTGACTCGGCAGCGCAGGAACCGGGCTATCCGGAATTTTACCGTGTAAAGCACCTCTTTATCGAGCCACAGCGGGCTAATTTTGTCCTTGTGGGCTGCACGGGTAAGCAGGAGACGAAGATGCATGTAAAGCCGGTTTAGACCACATCCTCGAAACAAACAATGCCCCCCCGGCATCCGACTCTGAGGCAATCCAGCTGTATCATTTTAACCATATCGTATTTGCATTTGCTCAAATGTCGACCTTTCAGGAGAAATTTCGGCACCGAAGCGCACCTTGCCACCACCACCCGATCTGCGCCCCTATGCAATAATTGAGTGGTCGCCCGATAGTGCAGACGCCTATAATCAGAGGATACCTTTCTCATCAACCAATTCATTCGATGCAGATGGGAGTATTGCACTGCGTAAATGGGATTTTGGAGATGGGGGCAGATCCGAAGACAGCATTCCAGCAGCATGTATACAGTAAAAATGGTACGTATACCATTCTGCTTACCGTTACCGATAATGCCGGAAATAAAAATGTCGACTCCATCCAAATTAAAATTACCGCTGCAGGCGTTGTTAAAAACAGCGGTGAAAGAAATTATAACGGAATTAATGCCTATCGTGCAGGTAAGTCGATAATTGTTAGTGGTAACTCACCTAATCGTAATAGCTGGCGTACTATCGAGTCATACAATGTAAAGGGGCAACGAACTTTTTCCACGATACTGCAACCAGCCACCTCGAATGCACATGTCGATCTATCGGCATCAACTGCACATGGATTACCCCACCTTTCAATTTGGCGTTTAAAAGATGGTGCCCAGTACGACGAAAAAAACACTACTGTTAGGAGAGTGATCAGAATGCAATCAGCAATAGATAAAAACGAGCACCTGTTCAATCAAATTAAACAGTTGCAACTGCGGGAATCATACTGAAGCGTTAGTGTTATTGACCGTACAATAACGGCAAGCGAGCGTAGCAGAGCAGCATACCAGCTACTGCAATCAATTTCCTATATTGAAACAACCCGTTTCCGCAAAGCCACCAATGTTCTTCTTTCACTACTCTCTTTATCTATTGAAAATAGAGATGAGGACATTACCCTTGAATGCTTGTATTATTTTGCAGGAGATACTGTATCTTCAGAACAACTTTACTGAAGCAGAAGAATTACTGAAGAATATCCATTTGGCTTATGCATCTCCACAAAATAAAATTGTTTGGCAAAGTGTACCTGCCTGCTTGGAGAAGTTATACGGGTCAATAATTGCGGAACGAATTCCATCATCAAAGAGGAGGCACTCCCGCTTGTGCAAAAGGCGCAAGCTAAGTTCAACGAACTTGTTTGTAAAGAGAGGGGGTTGTTGAGGCGCCGAGTACACTTGGGTTGATATACATGAAAGAATTTAGATGATAATAGGGCAGCAATCGTAATCGAACGAAGCATC
>JAXHOC010000049.1:0-14456 GCA_034519725.1 Agrobacterium sp. | reverse complement strand
ATGCTTCCCGTTGGTTGCGTATTGCTTCGCCAACCCGGCCGGCAGGAATCTTTTCGGAACCGATATGAATAAGTCCGCGCAGGAAAGTGCCGCTGGTCAAAACAACGACGCCGCATGGAATCCGGCTACCGTTTGCCATGATAACGGCAGAGACTCGATCCATCGCCATTTCAATATCGAATGCATCGCCTTCAATAATCGTCAGGTTTGCAATCGCGTTGATTTCGCGCTGCATCGCCTCGCGATAAAGCCGCCGATCGGCCTGCGTGCGCGGTCCGCGCACAGCGGGTCCCTTGCGGTTGAGCATACGGAACTGAATGCCGGCGGCATCGGCAACCCGACCCATCAAACCATCCAGCGCATCAATTTCGCGGACGAGATGACCCTTGCCCAGACCGCCGATCGCCGGGTTACAGGACATGACACCGATCGTGTCTCGCTTATGAGTAACGAGCGCAGTTCTTGCGCCATGTCGCGCCGCGGCCGCAGCAGCTTCGCTGCCGGCATGACCGCCTCCGATAACGATGACATCAAATGACTGGGGCATATCGCTGTGCCTTATCCTCAATCATCGGCATTGCCGCCACGGCCGCCAATGTTTCACGTGAATCATTTTCCAATGCAGAATTCCGAGAAGATCACGCCGAGCAAATCTTCCACATCGACGCGACCGGTAATACGTCCAAGCGATGTGGCTGCGAGTCGCAAATATTCAGACCTTATCGCAAGGTCCATGGTCTCGGAATTGAGCGCATCACTAACATAGTTCAGCGTCTCTTCAAGTCGTTTTTTATGACGCGCCCGGGCAGGCACCAATGTTTGCGCAACACCAACCCTGCTTTCAATCTCTTGTCTGATCGATAGACGCAATTCTTCCAGACCAAGACCTTCCTTGGCAGAGATAGAGAGATCAAAACCGCTATCTTCCTGTGAAGACAGCGCTGTTTTGGTCCGCACGTGCAAACGACGTGTGTTTTCAAAGGATGTGACGGATTGTTTCGGGGTCGAATCGTTGTCTTGCAACATCAAAACAAGATCTGCGGTTTCCGCAGTGAGGACGGCGCGCCGCACGCCTTCCTTTTCGACCACATCCTGCGTCTCGCGAATGCCTGCTGTATCGAATATTCGCACCAGATAGCCATCGAGATTGATATCGACGCTCAGTACGTCTCGGGTGGTGCCCGCAATATCTGTGACAATGGCAACGTCGCGACCGCTCAGCGCATTGAGAAGTGTGGACTTGCCTACATTCGGCTCGCCCACCAGCGCAACCTTGAAACCGTCCCGGATGATCTCGCTACCTCCGCCGTTTAGCAGATGGGCCTTGATCTCGTCTCTCAGCTCAGTCATCGCATCCCAGACCTGCGCGGCGACCGAATCAGGCACGTCCTCCTCGTCGGCAAAATCCAGTTCCGCCTCGATCAGAGCCCGCGCGCGCGTCAATCGGCTGGCCCAGCCATCGTAGAGCGCTGACAACTGACCCGTGCTCTGCTCCACCGCCAGCCGCCGCTGCATCTCCGTCTCAGCCTGCAACAGATCCGCCAGACCCTCGATTTCGAGAAGATCCATCTTGCCGTTTTCAAAGGCGCGGCGCGAAAACTCACCGGCATCCGCAGGCCGAAATCCATCGATCTGTTCGAGTTCGGCAAACAGGGCAGCAACGACCGCACGGCTGCCGTGGCAGTGGATTTCGATGCAGTTTTCCCCGGTGAAGGAATTGGGTGCCGGAAAAACGATGATCAGCGCCTGGTCGATGACCTCATTGTTTCGGTCTCGAATCGAACGTAGTGCCGCCCGCCGGGGCTCAGGAAGGTCCTGACCGGTCAACCGCACAAAGGCGTCGAACGCCTGCGGCCCGCTGATCCTGACAATAGCCACACCGGCCGGCAATGCTCCGCTGGAGAGCGCATAAATCGTATCGGCGGAAGCTGCCATCATTCACCTCGGTTAAAACAGTCAAGCCGCATCCGAACAAACGGATGCGGCTCTAAAGCTTTGTCGATGAGACCGGTAAAACTCCGGATCAGGTATTCATGGACTCGAAGAAATCCGAATTTGTCTTCGTCTGCTTCAACTTGTCGATCAGGAATTCGATGGCGTCCATCGTTCCCATCGGCGCCAGAATGCGGCGAAGCACGAAAATCTTCTGAAGATCCTGACGCGGCACCAGCAGATCTTCCTTACGTGTACCGGACTTCAGAATATCAAGCGACGGGAAGATACGCTTGTCAGCGACCTTACGGTCAAGCACGATTTCCGAGTTACCCGTACCCTTGAATTCTTCGAAGATCACTTCGTCCATGCGGCTGCCGGTGTCGATCAGCGCAGTCGCGATAATCGTCAGCGAGCCACCTTCTTCGATATTACGGGCGGCGCCGAAGAAACGCTTCGGGCGCTGCAACGCGTTGGCATCCACACCGCCGGTCAGGACCTTGCCGGAAGACGGAACGACCGTGTTATAGGCGCGGCCGAGGCGGGTGATGGAATCGAGCAGGATGACAACGTCGCGGCCGTGTTCCACAAGGCGCTTCGCCTTTTCGATGACCATTTCGGCGACCTGGACGTGGCGTACAGCGGGTTCGTCGAAGGTGGAGGACACGACCTCGCCCTTGACCGAGCGCTGCATGTCGGTGACTTCTTCCGGACGTTCGTCGATCAGAAGAACGATCAGGTAACATTCCGGATGGTTTGCCG
Source organism: Agrobacterium sp. (assembly GCA_034519725.1). Taxonomy (GTDB): domain Bacteria; phylum Pseudomonadota; class Alphaproteobacteria; order Rhizobiales; family Rhizobiaceae; genus Agrobacterium. The sequence continues at coordinate 11,762 of JAXHOC010000049.1, read as the reverse complement.
TGATGGAATGGGCGATGTTCTGCAACAGAACCGTTTTACCGGTACGCGGCGGCGCAACGATCAATCCACGCTGGCCCTTGCCGAGCGGCGCGACCAGATCGATCACCCGCGCGGACAGATCCTTCGACGTCGGAAGCTCCAGCTCCATCTTGAACCGCTCATTCGGATAAAGCGGCGTCAGATTATCGAAATGAACCTTGTGACGGATCTTTTCAGGATCGTCGAAATTGATCGTGTTGACCTTGAGAAGCGCGAAATAACGTTCGCCTTCCTTGGGTCCACGGATCGGCCCCTCGACAGTATCGCCGGTCTTCAGCGAGAAGCGGCGGATTTGCGAGGGCGAAATATAGATATCGTCTGGACCGGGAAGATAATTTGCGTTTGCAGATCGCAGAAAACCGAAACCGTCCTGCAGGACTTCCACGACGCCTTCGCCGATAATTTCGATGTCCTGGCTCGCGAGAACCTTGAGGATTGCGAACATAAGCTCCTGCTTGCGCATGGTGCTCGCATTTTCAACTTCCAGGGATTCAGCAAAAGTAAGCAAGTCGGTAGGCGATTTGCTCTTAAGTTCCTGAAGCTTCATTTCAGCCATGAAGGAAAGACCGTTTGATAATGTAATGTCGGGGGAGGGCGTGTTCGCGAATCAGATGCTGTGGGAGAAGCCGCAGATGACTGAATAATTCACATGCCACGAGATGAGTGGTCCGAAAATAGCGATTGAATAGGGCTACTGCAAGAGGAAAGCACGAATTCCGCGAAATTTATCGTTGCGACCTCTTAACCGAACGGTTTCACAACCACAAGTATGACTATGAGGATCATCAGTACTGTCGGAACCTCATTCATCAACCGCCAGTGACGGGCAGGCCTGGTATTTTCATCCCGCGCGAACCGTCTGGCGCTGCGGGTGAAATAAACATGGGCGACGGTGAGCAGGACCACCAGTGCGATTTTCGCATGCAGCCAGCCGCCGGAAAAACCATAAACCGCCCATGCGAGATAAAGCCCCAACATCCAGCTGATCATCATCGCCGGGTTCATGATGACCTTGATCAATCGCTGTTCCATCACCTTGAAGGTTTCGGATTGCTGCGAACCGAGGGGCGCATCGGTGTGGTAGATGAACAGCCGCGGCAGATAAAAAATCGCTGCCATCCAGGAAATCACAGCGATGATATGAAGCGCCTTGATCCAGAGATAGAGATCGGCGGGATCGGCGTAAAGCAACGCGGCGACAAAGGCCGCAAAGACACCGAGCGCCATGCCTGCGCGAAGGGCGGCCCTGTTTCCGGAACGGGCGGAGGTCTGTTTCTCGCCGCTCATGCCCCGGCTCCGCCGGAACGAACCCGCTGCACCAGCCTGGCAACGTTCTCCGGATCGGCCTGCGGCGTGATGCCATGGCCGAGATTGAAGATCAGCGGCCCCTGTCCCAGAGCCTCCAGCACCGCGTCGATACCGTCCTGCAGCGCCATGCCGCCCGCTACCATCAGCATCGGGTCGAGATTGCCCTGTACCGGGCCTTCCTTCTGCAAATCCCTGGCGAAACCGAGCGGTACCGACCAATCGAGCCCGATGGCGTCTGCGCCCGACTTGCGGCGATAATCCTTTAGAAGATAACCGGCCCCCTTGGCAAAGGCGATGATCTTTGCTGCAGGACGGCGGGCACGCACCGAGGCGATGATGCGGGCAACGGGTTTGACCGCATATTCCTCGAATTCCTTTTCGCCGAGCACACCCGCCCAGGAATCGAAAATCTGCACCGCATCGGCCCCGGCATCGATCTGCGCCACCAGGTAATCGGCGGAAACCTCGGCCAGCAGGGCAAGCAGCTTTTCCATGGCTGCCGGCTCGCGATAGCCGAACAGCCGCGCCGGCGCCTGATCAGGTGTTCCATGGCCCGCAATCATGTAGGTGGCAACCGTCCAGGGCGCGCCGCAAAAACCAAGAAGCGTCGTCTCATCCGGCAACGTCCTGCGCAAACGGGAGACGGTTTCGAAAACGGGCGAAAGATGCGCGATGACATCAGTCGCATCCAGCCTGTCAATCCCGTCTGCGTCGATCGGATCCATGGCTGGACCCTTTCCTTCGGTGAAAGACACGTTGCGATCAAGCGCATCGGGGATCACCAGAATATCGGAAAATAGGATAGCTGCATCCAGACCGAACCGGCGGATGGGCTGAAGCGTCACTTCGGTAGCAAGTTCGGGATTATAACAGAGGTCGAGGAAACTACCGGCGCTCTTTCGCGTTTCCCTGTACTCGGGAAGGTACCGACCCGCCTGCCGCATCAGCCATATCGGTGGAGGTGTGACCGTTTGCCCGTTCAACACCTTTAGAACCTTACGCTCGCTCATGCTACCCAACTTCCAAAAAATAAAATCTAAGAGATTTAAAAGATTTTCTATTTCTTAGAGTCGGTGAGTAGCAAGGATTAAAATCTTTCCAGTCGATATGCCGCAGCCGGATGTTAACACCGGCGCCTGGGCATGGCATATTGCCGGTTCACGGGTATAAATCGGAAAATCGATATTTATATAATATTTTCAGCTATTTAATTTCCATCCCTGGAAGCCGCTGCCTGTGGACCGGCTGTGGATAGATTTGAACAAGGTGAGAGTTTCCCGACAATCCACAGGCATGCCTGACAGCAAGGACGCCACTTGCGGATTGTGGAAAAAAACCACTTTATCCACGGGGCGGCGCGGCCCGCCGAATAATTCAGACCTTTGTCCCGGTTTATCAACAGCGAGAGAATAACAGCGTGGAGAACAAAAAAAGTTTCTTCCATTTGCACCTGATTTCGGACTCAACCGGAGAGACTCTGATGTCGGCCGGTCGTGCCGTCTCGGCCCAGTTCCACGCTTCCATGCCGGTGGAACATGTTTATCCGATGATCAGGAACCAGAAGCAGCTCGCCCAGGTGGTGGATCTGATCGATAAGGAACCGGGCATCGTCCTTTATACGATCGTTGATCAGCAGCTGGCCCAGTTTCTGGATTTGCGCTGCCACGCCATCGGGGTGCCCTGCGTCAATGTCCTCGAACCGATCATCGGCATTTTCCAGACCTATCTCGGTGCGCCTTCCAGACGGCGGGTCGGGGCGCAGCACGCGCTGAACGCGGATTATTTCGCCCGGATCGAAGCGCTCAATTTTGCGATGGACCATGATGACGGGCAGATGCCGGAAACCTATGACGAAGCCGATATCGTCATCATCGGGATCAGCCGAACGTCGAAAACACCAACCAGCATCTATCTCGCCAATAGGGGCATAAAGACTGCCAATATACCTGTTGTTCCAAACGTGCCGTTACCGGAAAGCCTCTATGCGGCCACCCGACCATTGATCGTCGGTCTCGTCGCGACGTCGGACCGCATATCGCAGATACGCGAAAACCGCGAACTCGGCACGACCGGCGGATTTGACAGCGGGCGTTACACGGATCGCGCCACCATCATGGAAGAGCTGAAATATGCGCGTGCGCTCTGCGCCCGCAACAATTGGCCGTTGATCGATGTCACGCGCCGTTCCATCGAGGAAACGGCGGCCGCCATCCTTGCCCTTCGCCCGAGGACGCGATAATCCGGGTCGCACCATCAGGAGCAGACAGTCGATGAAACAAGAGTTGATCCTCGCGTCGTCCAGCGCATCCCGCCAGATGTTGATGCGCAATGCGGGGCTGACATTTTCGGCGATCCCGGCGGATATTGACGAGCGCGAGCTGGATGAGCAGCTGGAGAAAAACGGCGCAAAGCCGGAAGAGGTGGCGCTGGAACTCGCCAAGGCCAAAGCGCTGGCGGTAAGCGCCCTCCATCCTAAAGCGCTCGTTCTTGGATGCGACCAGACGATGGCGCTCGGTGCGCGGGTGTACCATAAGCCGAAAACCATGGCGGAAGCCGAAGCGCATCTGCTGTCATTATCCGGCAAGGTTCACCGCCTGAATAGTGCGGCCGTTCTCGCCTGCGGCGGGGAGGTGCTATGGCAGACGATTTCCAGTGCCGAGCTCTCAGTACGACATCTAAGCGCCGAATTTGTCTCCCGCCACCTGCAACGTGTTGGAGATAAGGCCTTGAGCAGTGTTGGCGCCTATCAGCTCGAGGGAGAAGGAATCCAGCTATTTACCGCGATAGAGGGCGATTACTTCACCATTCTCGGCCTGCCGCTTTTGCCTCTCTTAATGAAACTGCGCGACATGGAAGTCATCGATGGCTGATTCACGTGAAACATTAACTATAAATGCCTTCGTTGTCGGTTACCCGATCAAGCACTCCCGCTCGCCGATCATCCATTCCTACTGGCTGAAGAAATTCGGCATAGCCGGCTCCTATAAAGCCGTTGAGGTTGCTCCTGACGACTTCCCTCATTTCATCGCGGCACTGAGGGAACAGCGACCCGGCGGTATGGTGGGTGGCAATGTTACGATCCCGCATAAGGAAGCAGTCTACCGACTGGCCGATAGCCCCGACGAGTTGGCGGAAGAACTGGGTGCAGCCAATACCGTCTGGATGGAAGAGGGCAGGCTTTATGCCACCAATACGGATGGTTATGGCTTCGTTTCCAATCTCGATGAGCGTCATCCCGGCTGGGATCAAACCGACCGGGCGGTGGTGTTCGGAGCAGGTGGCGCAAGCCGGGCTGTGGTTCAGTCGCTGCGGGACCGTGGCATTTCGGAAATCCATGTCCTCAACCGCACGGTCGAACGGGCGCGCGAAATGGCCGACCGTTTTGGCGCACGGGTTTTTTCCCATCCCATGGGCGCGCTTCACGAGGTCATGCAGGGCGCCGGGTTGTTTGTGAACACGACATCGCTCGGCATGGATGGCACCGAAGCGCCCGAGATCGATTTTTCGCCGCTCGCCGCAAGGGCAGTCGTGACCGATATCGTCTATGTGCCATTGCGAACGCCAATCCTTGAGATGGCTGAGATGCAGGGCATCGCGACGGTTGACGGGCTTGGCATGCTACTTCATCAGGCAAAGCCCGGTTTTAAGAAATGGTTCGGTGGAACGCCGGACGTTGATGAAAGTCTCCGCGCCCTCATCATCGAGGATATGGAGAAACATTGATGATCGTCATCGGTCTGACCGGCTCGATCGGAATGGGAAAAACCACCACGGCGAAACTGTTCGCCGAGGAAGGCGTGCCGGTTCTCGATTCTGACGCTGTAGTGCACGACCTCTATCGTGGAGACGCCGTGCCGATGATCGAAGCTGCCTTTGCGGGTACGACGATTTCCGGCACGGTTGACCGTCTTGCACTTGGAAATATCCTCAGGGAGAATCCGGCTAATTTTGGCAAGCTGGAAGCAATCGTCCATCCGCTTGTTCGGGAGAGACAGGACGCTTTTCTCGGTAAGGCGAAAGCGGAACATCAGAATTTCGCCGTTCTCGATATCCCGCTGCTGTTTGAAACAGGGGCGGAAACGCGGGTCGATAAAACAGTCGTCGTTAGTTGCGCGCCGGAAATCCAGCGCCAACGGGTTTTGTCGCGCCCCGGTATGACGGAAGAGAAATTCGACATGATATTGGCCCGGCAGATGCCGGATGCCGAAAAGCGTCGGCGCGCTGATTTTATCCTCGATAGTGGAAACGGTGTCGAAGCGGCGCGGGATCAGGTAAGAGAGATTTTGCAGAGATTAAGTGCCGGTTCGGGCGACGGAGAGCAAAATGCGTGAGATCATTTTCGATACGGAAACCACCGGCCTTGAATCGAAAGTGGACCGCGTGATTGAAATCGGCGGGATCGAGCTCAACAACCATTTTCCGACCGGCCGCACGCTGCATATTTATATCAACCCGGAAGACCGCAAGGTTCACCCGGATGCGCTAGCGGTTCACGGCATTACCGACGACTTCCTGAAAGACAAACCGAAATTCGCCGATGTCGTTGACGAGATCCGCGACTTTTTCGAAGGCGCCCGCTGGGTGGCGCATAATGCGACATTCGACATGGGTTTCATCAATGCGGAATTCGCCCGTCTCGGCATAGCGCCGGTCTCGGCCGATCTGGTGACGGATACGCTTTCTCTGGCACGCCGCAAGCATCCGATGGGTCCGAATTCCCTGGATGCGCTTTGCCGGCGTTACGGGATTGATAACTCCCACCGTACCAAGCACGGCGCGCTTCTCGACTCCGAACTGCTCGCCGAAGTCTATATAGAAATGATCGGCGGGCGCCAGACAGCGCTCGGTTTCGGTTCCGCCGCCAAACAGCAAACGGTCATTATTGAAGATGATGTATCGCACGGGCCGCTGCAAAGGCCGCATCCTCTCCCGTCAAGACTGGATGCGGAGACGGTGGCTGCGCATGGCAAGCTTGTTCTCGGCATGGGCGATAAGGCGATCTGGAACCGTTACCAGAATTGACCGCACCAGGCATCTGAGATGCGGCGTTGCAAAATGAAGAATGCCGTCAAATAAAAAACCCGGGCGATGAACCCGGGTTTTGTTTTGTCCAAACTCTGAAAAGAGCGGCGCCGCGTGCCATTCAGTTCGGTACGGCCTGAACCTTGGATCTGGCCTGTTCTTCTGCAACGCGCTGCGAAAACATCTGCGCGAAATCGATGGGATCGATCATCAGCGGCGGGAAGCCGCCATTGCGGGTGACATCGGCGATGATCTGGCGTGCGAAGGGGAACAGCAGGCGCGGGCACTCGATGAACAGCACCGGCAGCATGTGTTCCTGCGGGAAACCGGCGATACGGAATACGCCGCCATACACCAGCTCGGCTGCAAACAGAACCTTGTCGCCATCCTTGGCTTCGGCATTCAGCGTCAGCACAACGTCGAAATCCGAACCCGAAATCGGGTTTGCATTGACATTGACGTTGATGTTGATCGACGGCGCATTGTCACGAGCCTGAAGCGAACGAGGAGCACCGGGATTTTCGAAAGAAAGATCCTTGATGTACTGGGTAAGAATGTTGAGGGAAGGACTAACTGCGCCCTGTGCGCCATTTTCAGCGGTCATTACGTTTCCTCGCGGCGTGAATTCGTGGAAGGCGGTCTATCATTTCGACCCGAGCCTTACAACCCTTCACGGCGGCCTCCCACTGCGGCCTCCACCGGGGCGTCAGGGTTTGGGCAGGTTGCGATCATCCGGCTTGTTGGACCAGGGAGAATCCTTTTGCCCATCGCGGTGAAACTCCTCTTCGTCGAGGTCCACGACCTTGGAATTACCCTTGTTTCCCTGACCGTCGCTGAACCCGGAAAAGTCACCGGGTTGGGGACCGGTCTGGCCGCCGGATTGACCCGACTGGCGAAAGGAACCGGCCACGACGACCCGTGGTCCGAGGATATTCCAGAAAAAGCGTCTTACCGATTTAGATAGAAGCAGGAGGCCGAGGATATCGGTGATGAAACCCGGGATGAAAAGCAGGATACCTGCGACGACGCGCATGGCGCCGTTGACCAGCTCATCGGCCGGCTGGGCACCCGTGCGGCCGGCCGCCTGGAGATTTCTCACCATGCCGATGCCGCCGAGCCGCAGGATCAGTAACCCCAGAAACGACGTGAACAGGACGAGCGCCAATGTCAGCCAGAGGCCGATGGTTTTGCCGACGATGATGAAACCGGCAATTTCCAGGATTGGCATCATCAGGATGACGATGGGGAGAAAGGAAAAGCGCATCTTCTAGCCTTGCGTGTGCATCTCTGGCAGATTGCCGGTTCCCGAGAACACCGATGATTGAATCTGCACATTTGAATGATGATAAGATGCAGACTATATGATGTTCAGGTTTTTGAATTTAAATGGCGGTTTTGGTAAAAGATGGGCTTTAGCGACTTTATCACATTGTTTTTTCTCGTTGCAGCGGTGCTGATCTTTCTTCAGCTGCGCAGCGTTCTTGGTCGCCGAACCGGCAATGAAAAGCCGCCATTCGACCCTTATAGCCCGCGCGATGTCGCGAAAGGCCCCGTCACGGACGATAACAAGGTCGTGACCCTGCCCAAGCGCCCCGAGGCGGAGGATGAAAACCGCTTTGCGGAAGCGGATGCTCTGGCACCCGTCGATAGCGCCTTGAATGCATCGCTGCGAGAGCTGATGACCAAGGACGCGACCTTCCGCCCCAAGGAATTCCTGAACGGCGCCCGCATGGCCTATGAGATGATCGTCATGGGTTTTGCCGATGGCGACCGCAAGACGCTGAAGAACCTTCTGTCGAAGGAGGTGTTCGACGGTTTCGACGCGGCGATTTCTGAGCGGGAAAGTCGCGGTGAGGTGGTTAAGTCCACTTTCGTGGGCATAGAAAAGGCCGATATCACCCAGGCGGGCATCCGCGATTCCGAAGAGCAGATCACGCTCAGAATTATCAGCCAGCTGATTTCGGCCACCTATGACAAGGATGGCAAGCTGGTGGATGGTGATCCCGAGGCGGTTGCGGAAGTGGACGACATCTGGACCTTCTCGCGTGACGTTCGCTCGCGCGATCCCAACTGGAAGCTGATCGCCACCGAATCCGAGCAATGAATACGCCCTTTTCGTTCGAAGAAGTTTCTTTCGGTGATCTGCCGGGATGGCAGGATGACGATCCGCGCCAGCTGTTTCCGGCGATGCGGACGATCCTGTCACATCTTCGACATTCAAAATCCTACAGGACCGGCGCGCTGGGTCTGACGGCCGTCGAACTGGCCGCGCTTCTGGAAAAGGCCGATGAAGAGCAGGCGGATAGCCCGCAACAGGCCCGCCGGTTTTTCGAGACGAATTGTGTGCCTTTCAAAATTTCGCCAGCCGGCGGAAAGAGCGGTTTTGTAACGGCCTTTTATGAGCCGGAGCTTGAGGTATCGTCCGTGCGCGACGATGTCTGGAAGTATCCGGTCTATCGCCGGCCGCCGGAGCTGGTGGATATCGACGACGAAAACCGTCCGAGCGGTTTTGATCCGTCCTATACTTTTGGCAGACAGGGCGAGGACGGCATTTCCTATTTTCCCGATCGCCGCGCGATCGATGAGGGATATCTGGAGGGCAAGGGTCTTGAGATCGCCTGGGCGAAATCGAAGGTCGATCTGTTTTTCGTCCACGTTCAGGGTGCTGCCCGTCTTCTGTTTCCGAATGGCGAGGTGAAACGCATCACCTATGCCGCCAAGGCCGGGCATCCTTTCTCGCCCATCGGCCGGCTGCTTCTCGATCGCGGCGAACTGGACCCGAAAACGATCTCGATGCAGACGATCCGCAAATGGCTTGCCGACCACCCGGATGAGGTGGATGCGGTGCTGTGGCACAATCGCTCCTATATTTTTTTCCGCGAGGCGGATGTGGCCGGCCTGGACATGGGACCGATCGCCGCCGCCAAGGTGCCGCTGGTCGCCGGGCGGTCGCTTGCGGTGGACAGGCTCATCCACACCTTCGGTTTTCCCTTTTTCATCCATGCGCCGTCATTGACCCACCTGGATAATGGAAAGCCCTTCGCACGGTTGATGCTGGCGCTCGATACCGGGTCCGCCATCGTCGGCCCGGCACGCGGCGATATTTTCACCGGCTCGGGTTTTGAGGCGGGGGAACTTGCAGGCACCGTGCGCAACGACGCCGATTTCTATATGCTGCTGCCACAGGGTGCTGCGAAAAGGTATCGGCGATGAAGGGCAGTCGAAAGCTTGGCAAGGAAGAACGCATTCTGTGGGGCAAGGTCGCAAGAACAGCGCGGCCCATGTCCGGCAGGATGGAGGATCTGCTGGCTTTCGACGATATCGAGGAAACCACGGCGGAACCTGTCGTCCCGCAAACGGCAAACGGCGGCTTCCCGCGGATGCTCGCGGAACCGGTGGACGTTTTGCCCACCACGCCGGACAGGAAGCCCAAAATTCATCAACCGATGGAAAAGCCGGTCAAACGCAAGTTGACGCGCGGGCGGTTGCCCCTGGAAGGCCGTATCGATTTGCATGGTATGTTCCAGAGCGAAGCCCATGCGGTTCTGCTCGATTTTCTGTTGCGGGCGCACGAACGCGGCCTTCGGCATGTGCTCGTCATCACCGGCAAGGGGCGCTCCATCGGCAGCGATGGCGCGCTGAAAAGAGCGGTGCCCATGTGGTTCTCCAAACCGGAATATCGTTACCTGATTTCGTCCTATGAGGACGCATCCGCCAATCACGGCGGCGATGGCGCTCTCTATGTCCGGCTGGCCCGCCGCAAGGGTGAAAAATCATGACGCCCTTTGCAGAGGCCGTGCGGTTGCTTCGCGAGCGCAAGGGCGTGACGCAGAAGGAGATGGCGGCGGCAATCGGCGTTTCACCCGCTTATCTCTCGGCGCTGGAGCACGGAAAACGCGGCAAACCGAGCTTCGATCTCCTCCAGCGCATCGCCGGATATTTCAACATCATCTGGGATGAGGCGGAGGAATTGTTCTTTCTCGCCGGCTCCTCCGACCCCAAGGTGGCGATCGACACGGTCGGTCTGCCGCCGCAATATACGGCTTTCGCCAATCGGCTGGCGCGGGATATTCGCAAGCTGCCGCCGAGTGTGATAGAGGAACTGTCAGCGGTGCTGCAAAAAAGCCGTTCTTGCGATTGAAACCCCTCTATCCCCTGCTTTATGCAGCGTTCTGAGGCACGTGGCCTTTGGGATTGAGTGTAGAATTTCTATAGTCGTATGTCGGATTTGAGTGATTCGCGGGCTTTAAGGCCTTCTCACTGAAAACTTGGCCAGGAAATTTTGGAAAGAGTACTAATGACCGAAACATCGTCAAGCGAAGTCGGCGCCAACACTGAATACGGAGCCGATTCGATCAAGGTCCTTAAGGGTCTTGATGCTGTGCGCAAACGGCCCGGCATGTATATCGGCGATACCGATGACGGCTCCGGCCTGCATCACATGGTCTACGAGGTGGTGGACAACGCCATCGATGAGGCGCTCGCGGGACACGCCGATCTGGTGACGGTGACGCTGAACGCCGACGGATCGGTGACGGTAACGGACAACGGACGCGGCATTCCGACCGATATCCACTCTTCGGAAGGCGTCTCCGCCGCCGAAGTCATCATGACCCAGCTGCATGCGGGCGGAAAATTCGACCAGAACTCCTACAAGGTTTCCGGCGGTCTGCACGGCGTGGGCGTTTCGGTCGTGAATGCGCTCTCGGTCTGGCTGAAGCTCAGAATCCGCCGCAATGGCAGGCTGCACGAAATCTGCTTCACCCATGGCGTTGCCGATGCGCCGCTGTCGGTCATTGGCGAATATGAAGGCCGCTCCGGCACGGAAGTCACCTTCCTGGCGAGCCCCGATACCTTCACCATGACGGACTATGATTTCGGTACGCTGGAGCACCGTCTGCGCGAACTGGCGTTTTTGAATTCCGGTGTGCGTATCGTGCTCACGGACAAGCGTCATTCGGATATCAAGCAGGAAGAGCTGCTTTACGATGGCGGTCTTGAAGCCTTCGTGCGTTATCTCGACCGCGCCAAGAAACCGCTGGTGGACAAGCCGGTCGCCATTCACGGCGAAAAGGACGGCATCACGGTTGAGGTCGCGCTCTGGTGGAACGACAGCTACCATGAAAACGTACTCTGCTTCACCAACAACATTCCCCAGCGCGACGGCGGCACCCATATGGCCGGCTTCCGCGCGGCGCTCACGCGTCAGATGACGTCCTATGCCGAGACATCAGGCATCATGAAACGGGAAAAGGTGAGCTTGCAGGGTGAGGACTGCCGCGAAGGTCTGACGGCCATTCTGTCCGTCAAGGTTCCCGACCCCAAGTTTTCGTCGCAGACGAAGGACAAGCTCGTTTCGTCCGAAGTGCGCCCGGTCGTGTAATGCAGCGGCA
>JAXHOC010000066.1:0-19682 GCA_034519725.1 Agrobacterium sp. | reverse complement strand
GCTGGGCCTTCTGGCCCGCGTTTTCCGAACATTGGCGTTTCCGTCTAAAGGCCCAAAAGGCAGCCTATTTGCGCTTGAGAATATTCTTGAGCCTGTCCAGACCGCCGCGCTTGTTTTTGCGCAGAACGGTACGGCCTGTAATGGCATGGGCAATTTGCGAGAACGTTTCCGCGATATGGGATTTTTCATCCATCTCGCTGATCATACGTCCACTGTTGGCGGCATTTCCGAACAACTGGGTGTCGAATGGAATGATTGCGACCGGCTCGATTTCCAGCGGGTCGAGGAAATCCGCCGGGGCGATCTCCGGACGTTTCGGCATGCCGACCTGATTGAGAACGAGATGCGGCAACTTGTCGTTGGGCCGCAGTTTGATCAGCGCATCGAACAGGTTCTTCGTGTTGCGCAGATTTGCGAGATCCGGAACCGCCGTAATCACCACCTCGTCGGCTTCCGCAAGCACCGCCCGTGTCCAGTCACACCATTGATGGGGAAGGTCGAGAACCGCGACAGGCGCGCTGCGCTGCAGGACCTCAAGGATAGGCAGAAACGCCTGGCGATCAAGATCATAGGTCCTGTCGAGGAGAGACGGGGCGGCCAGAAGCGAGAGGTGGTCGGAACATTTCGTCAGCAGTCGGTCGAGGAACACCTCATCCAGCCGTTCTGGCGAAAACACCGCTTCCGCCATGCCCTGTGCGGGATCCTGATCGAAATCGATGTTGGCGGTGCCATAGGCGAGATCCATATCCGCCAGAATGGTTTCGGTGGAAAACAGGGTGGAGATGCCGAAGGCGCAATTATGCGCGATCGTTGACGAGCCCACCCCGCCTTTGGCGCCGATGAAGGCGATGTTGCGACCGAGCGGCTCCGCCTCCGGATCGACGAAGATCGTCGTGATCGAGGCCAACAGGTCGGCCATGCTGATCGGAGCGACGAGATATTCGGAAATGCCGTTGCGGATGAGGTCGCGATAAAGCGTGATGTCGTTGTGGCGGCCAACGATGACGACACGGGTGGTGGGGTCGCAAACCTCTGCCAGCGGGGCGAGATCATCCAGCAGCGAAGCCGGCGAGCTTGCTGTTTCGAGAACGATGAGATTGGGCGTGGGGGAGGCAGAAAACATCGTCGCCGCCGCGTTGATATCGCCCTTGGTTACCCGCAGGGTGACCTTGCTCATCCGCCGGTCTCCCGACAGGGCATCCATCACGCGCTGCATGTTTTCGCTGACGCAGAAGGCATGGACGGATATGCGGGGCAGGGGCCGCAGGCGATCCAAATCCGAGGCGCGCAATGCCGGCTGCTCGGCTTCCGCGCCGCTGCTTGACTTGATATCGTATTCTACAGCGCTCATCGTCTTTCCTGCCCTGACAATTGTTGGAACCGCGTCAATTTGGCGTCGCCGTGGATTTGCCGGCGCGATAAGCGTCGATCACCACGGCTCGACGTTCCGCGTCGATCGGGCTCATGCCACGCGGACCAACCAGATCCATGGGATTGGCAATCTGTGCCGCGAGATTGCTCTGGGAAGCGCATCCGAAATTGTACCAGTTCTTGTTGGCGAAGGTATTGTCGGAAAGGTCTTCGGGCCATTGGCCGCATTGCCCGGTCATGGCGGTAATGGCCACGTAACTCAGGCGAACGGGGGCGGCATCGCCATTCCGGGACGCGGCGTAACGCGTTTCCATGATCTTGCCGGAGGGTACGCCAGCGCCGGAAAGCGCGGAGCGGATTTGTTTCGCCATTCGTGAGGCCGCTGCCGAATTGGCCGATCCCGACGGCATCTGGATATTGACGACACCCGTCGACATCGAGGCGTAATTCTGGGCAAAACCACGGACATTATCCGCCATTGCCGTGGTCAGCCTGATGTCACCTGCCGAAACCGGAATATCCAGCGAATGTTCGGCTTCCGACAGGGTGATCGGATGGCGTGTGCGATAGTCGTCCGGAATGGCGTTGGTCGTCAACGGGTCGCGCGCGCAGCCCTGCAACAGGCTGGCGGCAAGTGCCACCATGGCGACGAGACCTGCCCGTCTGCCTGACAGGCTGGAGGAAAAGGAAGAGGGTTTTTCCTGCATGGCGTTTCCTGCCCGGACCGGGCTTGCTGTGAAAAGGGGATTTCGTGTGTGTGTCGTCATTTGTAGATGAACCCCACTGATCCCTGATACGGAGCCGCCTGAACCTGATCCTTGCGGCCATAGACCTTGTTGACGCGGTTCATGAAATACATGGCGGCATCGTTTTCCGGGTTGAAGTTGTCATCCGGCCGGGCGATCTGGTTGCGCGCAACGGGCCGCACCAGATAGGGCGTTGCAATGATGACGAGTTCCGTCTCGTTGCGGATGAAATCCTTGCTGCGGAAAAGCGTGCCGAAGATCGGGATTTTCGACATGCCCGGAAGTCCGGACATCGCCTGGCGGATATTGTCCTGGACCAAACCCGCGATGACGATCGAGCCGCCGGAGGGGAGTTCGACCGTCGTAGATGTTTCGCGCTTGCGGACCGACATATAGGTCGAGCCTGGGATGCCACGCCCATAGTTTCCGGTTACAACGTTGCCTTCATAGGTCGGTTCGGAAACGTTGGTTTCGATCTTGAGACTTATCCTGCCGGGCGAAAGCACCACCGGTCTGAAATTCAAAGTGATGCCGTAATCGACCGTTTCAGTCTTGCGAATGACTTTTTCCGGAGTTCCTGTTTCCTTATCGACATCGACTTCCTGTTCTGCGGCAATCCGAAAATCGCCTCCGACATAGAATTTTGCCTGTTCGCCAGAGATGGCGGTTAGACTCGGTTCGGCCAATGTGCGAACGACGCCCGCTTGCTCCATAGCGTTGAGATAGCTTGCAAAATTAAGGGAACCTGAACCAATGGCGCCACTTGCTATCTTCGATGCGTAGCCGATTGAGTTGCCGAGATTGGAAGGGTTTGCGAATTCGAAACCGTTATTGCTTGTCGAACTGCTGATGGAGCCATTGAAGCCGAGCTGCTTCAGCACCTGCCGGCTGACTTCGGCGACGGTGACTTTCAGCGTCACCTGATCTTCGCCTTCGATGGTCAGCATATTGACGATCTGCGATGTCTGGCGGTTTTCGGCAAAAATCGCAGCGTCGCCGCCATTGTCGCCGCCTGTCAGGGAAATATTGCGGGTGGTGGCTTCGCCGCCCTTCAGGAACGCTTCGGCAAGCTGTACGGCGCGTGCCGAATCCTGCGGTGTACGCACCGATCCCGTAAGAACGATGTTGTCCGAAACAATTTCCACCTTGATGTCTGACTCTGGAATGAAGCGGCGGATATTGGCCTCAAGCCCGGAGATGTCGCGCTCGACCTCAAGATCGAGGCTGACGATTTCACGCCCACCCTCGCCGAAAATGAAGATATTGGTCTGGCCCACCGTTTTGCCGAACAGATAAATTCGCCGGGAGGTGCGGGTTACGGCATCGGCAAGGCTCGGATCGGCGACGAGAATATCGTGTGCATCTTCCGGCAGGTCGATAACCAGTGCCTTGTTGAGACCGAGCTTCAGGCGCTTGCGAACGCCTGTGCCGCTTTCGTTGATCCGCACGATGCTCGCGCTCTGCGCCTCGGCTTCGCTGATGCGCAAAAATGTGGGTGCGTGCTGACCCGGAATGCCTGAAAAAGCTAGGCAAAATGCAAGGCTGCCCGCCATTGAGGACCGCAGATGTTGTTTAATGCGCTTTGCCATGGAACCCCCGGTCATTGCGATGCTCCCTGTCCAGCTTTCATGATCGAACCGGATTTGATCACCTGGATTTCCGGCTGCCCGGAGCCGCCGTTCAGCAGGTAACCGGCTGAAAGCGTGTCGTTTTCCTGCGCATCGGCGACGGAGCGCAAAGCCAGCGTCAGGCGATCCGCCATCTGTTGCGCCACGGTGATAATCTTGGCCTGTTCGGGTGTGAGTTCCAGCGTCGCGGTTGCACCCACAACGGCGGAGGTGCCGTCTTCGCCTTCCTTGATCTGCTGGTCGATTGCCAGAACACGGACGTTGTTCAGAACATTTTCAGTGAGAAAGCGCCCGGCATCGCCCTTGCGGACCATGATGACGTCGACCCGGTCATTCGGCAGCACGAAACCGCCGGCCCCCGTTGAGACGGAAATTTCAGTGGCGACGGCGCGTTTGCCGGCCGGCAAAAGCGAGGACATGATACGGGTGCTGGAATCGACCACTTTTTCAGGCCGCACCGGCTCGCCCTGAAACAAGGGCAGCCGCACGACAGCGCCGGAAAGTTCGGTGATGGCGTTCGGGCTTTTCGCTTCCGTTATGAAACTGTCGATGATGTTGCCAGTTGGCCAGGGCGTCCAGTGCACCGAACTATCGTTCAGGCGGCTGCCGACGGGCAGGTTGACCGAGGAAACGAGAACGTTGACCGTCGGCTCCTTCTGAATAATCGTTTCCGCTTTTTCGATGACCTGCTTGGTGCCGGAAATCTGCATGGCGACGACACCGGCAAGACCGGCGGCGACCAGGGCAACGGACAGAATGACGATACGCGACGGTTTCATGCTCGATCCTTGAGGGAATCAGGTTGTTCTCCCCTCAGGATGGCGTGTGATTGGTGTAATTATGGTTAATATTGTGCTTGGATTTCTGGTTAACAGGCCTTTAACCTGTCGTGAACGCAGCTTTTTTTAGGAAAGACTTGCGATGGCGGCTTTTACAAGCGGTGTCTCGCCATAGGTCAAAAGCCCGGCAATGGCGATTCCGATACCATAGGGGATTTTTTTCGCCACCAGCAGGGAATCCGGAATGGGAATGCCGGCCGCCATGATTTCCTGCGAGCGCGAGCGCAAAAGCAGGATGCCGATCGTCAAGATACCGCCGAGGAATGCTACCCCGAGTAAAAACTCCACCAGCGATATATTGAAGCCATACCAGACTGCGGCAGCTGTCAAGAGTTTGGCGTCTCCTCCACCCATGACATTGGCGGCGAAGAGGGCAAAACAAGCAAAAAAAACGGCGGCGGCGGCGGCGATACTGAAAGCGAAAGTCTGCCAATCCATTCCGGTAAAGGGTGCAGCCACAATGAAGGATAGCAGCAGTACGAGTGGTATTCTGTTGGGTATGGTCATGCTGAACAGGTCATTCAGCGCAGCAAAGGCGAGACATAGAGGCAAAATCAGAAAAATTGCTGCTACGACCATTAGATCAGTTCCACAAGGGATTCGTTATATGAATGGCAACCATACACAGTGGATGCCCAAAAATACTAAGATGACCGCCCGTTTCGGGGCGGCCATTCAAACAGGTTCGTAGCGATCACTCGCCCGACTTGGTGGCAGCCGTCGTCATCTTATCACCGATGTTTGTGAAAAGCGTTCCGATTTGGCTGCCAACGGTAGTTGCGCCACCGATGATGGCAACAGAAATAAGCGCTGCAATCAGGCCGTATTCAATTGCCGTGGCGCCGGACTCATCCTTCAGGAAGCGAGCGAAAATCTTGGTCATGGGTCTCTCCTAACTCTTGTGTTGGTTCAGCACGCCGACAACTGTTTTCCGTTGTTCGGTTGCGTCCAAATTACAGACGAGCAATTTCCAAGCGCTTAAAGAAGAGGCTTAATTCAAAGTAAACGGCAGGATGATTTTCTTGTGGTAAATAAAAACAAAAAGTATTTTCCTCATTTTTATATTTGCTTTGAAACAAATATATTAAGCGGCTGGCTGTTGCTCATTTTGGGGCAAGTGACTTCTCAACGAGACAGAGGTGTTCAGTTTTGGTGCGGAACGGAGACAAGCGGGAAAATCTTGCCACATCAGGCATGGTTACCGTCCGCCCTGCGGATTTCCGGCATTTAACGCTTCATTCACTAAAACCGCGCATTGTATCGCATAGTAAAGTGCTGAGAGTGAATAAGGGCCAAACGCGTGTCATCCGTAAAACTGGCGAAAATTTTGGTCGGCGTGTCAGTCATCCTGGTAGGAGCGCTGCAACCCGTTTTCGCTCAGGAAGACATATTGCGCGTTTCGATGAACCACGCCCGTGTCCTTCGCCTCGACCGTCCCGTCAGCAAGGTCATTGTCGGCAACTCGAAAGTCGCCGACGCGACGGTCGCCGATGCCACCACGATTGTGCTGACCGGTCGCAGTTTCGGCACGACAAATCTTGTTCTTCTCGATGCCGAGGGCAATCCCATCGTGGATGAGCGCATTCTCGTTTCCATCGACGAAGGCAATACGGTTCGCGTTTTCCGCCAGACGGAACGGACCGTGCTGTCCTGTACGCCGAATTGCGAACAACATTCGCAAAACAGTGGCGACAAAGACGCTCAGCCCTAAGCGAGCTGTAACCCCATATCAGGTCTGAACAGATTGGAATTCCGCGCGCGGGAATAGCTGGCATTTTGTCAAAGTGACAGAGCCCTCGCGCTCATCCTGAGCAGCATTTTTGCGGGTAAGATCGCGGCTGCTCGCCAGCAAAACGAAAAACCGCAACATGTTCCCCGGCGTTTTGCAGGAGGACCAAATGTTGCTGTTTTTTCGTCTAAGTGTTTGATCTGGCTAAGATCAAAAATGGAATGGTGCCCAGAAGAGGACTCGAACCTCCACACCCTTGCGAGTACCAGCACCTGAAGCTGGCGCGTCTACCAATTCCGCCATCTGGGCGACGGAGAGCGATGTACGAGGGCAGCCGTCCGGTGTCAACAGACTTTTTGAACTTTTATGACTATCGTTGATTTTAAAGGGAAAAAACTTATTGGAGGCTGTTGAAACATGTGGCCGGGTCAGGTGTCGAGCCCGTCATGCTTCGTTCTGTCGACGTGACCGAGGTCACGTTCCGGGTCGATGATATCGCGGATTCGTTGTTTGAGCTCTTTTGGACCCGGAAAACCGCCATCGCGCTTGCGCTCCCATATGGTTTCGCCGTCGACGGTAATCTCGAACAGGCCACCCGTTGAGGGAATAAGGCTGACTTCGCCGATGTCAGAAGCGAAGGTTTGCAAAATCTCCTGCGCCATCCATCCCGCACGAAGCAGCCAGTTGCATTGTGTGCAATAGCGGATGGTTATGCGGGGCTTGGTCTCGGCCATGGTCACGTCTCCTTCAGCGCTCGGCGACAATAATGCTCACGATAATGTCAACTGCAATACTCATGTTTTTACCCGGGCGTGCTTGTTCTTATCATGCTGCTTTGCGAACAGATAAGCCATCGAAGGCTAAAACGTGGAGATCCTATGGCCCAGTTCGACAATAATCGTCAGCGTCTTTTCGTTCCGGCGGTCGCACCGCTTTATAATGCGACGCATGATCTGGCGGAGACCGTTCTGCGCGTCGTGGCGGGGCTTCTTCTTGTCACCCACGGTTTCGGCAAGATCGCCAATCCGTTCGGCGCTGTCGGCATGGTGGAGAGCCTCGGTTTTTATCCCGGTGTATTCTGGTCGCCGCTGCTGGCCGCCACCGAATTTTTCGGCGGACTTCTCGTCGCCATCGGGTTGTTCACACGGCCGGCATCCTTTGCCGCCATGATCGTACTTTTGGTGACGGTCTATTTTCACGGTGTCGTAAAGGCGGAAGGTCTGGGCGGCGCGGAAAAGTCGATCCTCTGGGCGGCCATTTTCCTGTTCTTCGCGGTTCGCGGCGGCAACCGGCATTCCGTTGACGCAAAGCTGTCGCGGGAGTTTTAAGGCGCCACGGGGCCAGCTTGTCCACCTATTGCCTTGCTGACGATATTGCGCCTCTTGAAAATCCGTTTTTCCCGTGGTGAAGCTGAATTCGATCGGCGGTGTCAGCCGATTGAATTCCCCATTGTCGGCAAGAGGCCCCATGCGCGTAGCAATTATCGAAAACATGGCGGGCACGCCGCATGGACAGATCGGCGTTGCCCTGGAAGAGGCGGGGGCGGAAGTACATGTCATCCGCGCCTATGCGGGTGAGGCGCTTCCAGCCAATGCCGCTGCCCATGATGCGCTGGTCGTTTTGGGCGGTGAACAGAACGCCCTTGACGATGCCCTCTATCCCTATCTACCGGACCTCGCGAATTTGATGAAAACCTTTGGCGATGCGGGCAAGGCCGTTCTGGGCGTCTGTCTCGGCAGCCAGTTGCTGGCGCGCGCCTATGGCGGAGAGAATATTCTGGCCGGCCCGCCCGAATTCGGCTGGGAGGCTGTATCGCTGACGGAAGAGGGCCAGTCGGATCCTTTGCTTGCGGGGCTCGAAAAGACATTCCCCGTTTTTCAGTGGCATTGCGACACATTCACGCTTCCGCCCGAAGCGACGAGACTTGCCACCAACGGCGCAACGCTCAATCAGGCCTTTCGCGTCGGCCGGGCGGCCTATGGCACGCAATTTCATTTTGAGGCCTCCACGGCCGTGGTCGATGGCTGGTGCGAGGCATTCCCGGCGTCCGTCGAAAAAATGGCGCCCGGCTGGATCGATAATGACCGCAATCGCCACGGCGGGCGGGCAGATTTGGCCGATGTGGCTGGTCTGGAAATTGCCCGTGCCTGGGTACGGCTTATCTGATCCGGCAATTATCGGTTGCGAAAATTGTGAAGCGCGCTCAGAATTGGCTGCCATTAACCTACATTCGCCAGGGAGGCGCCAGGATCATGTATAAATTCGAAATCTATCAGGACAGGGCCGGGGAATATCGCTTCCGCTTCAAGGCATCCAACGGAGAAACGATGTTTTCGTCCGAAGGCTACAAGGCGAAGGCATCGGCCATCCATGCCATCGAATCGATCAAGAAAAACTCCCCCGGCGCCGAGACTGTCGATCTGAGCACGATGACCGCCTGAAGCTCTGCGTTTCGCGAAACGTCGAAGCATCCGCCTGTCAGAAATGACAGGCGTGTTGGCAGGTGCCGGCGTAAAGATAAGATTCAGTCTTTTTTGATAATCTTCCGTTAGCAATTGTATTTCGAGGTTCCCGGGCGGCGTCAGAGTGCCCCTGGATTGTTTTGCGTACGGGTTTTCATGCGTTCATCGGCTGTGCCAGCACTACTCTTCGGTTGCCTTCTGCTTGGTGGCTGTACGTCCAGTTCCGGGCCTGATGGCCTGATGGCCGGCCTGCCGTCGAAGGAAACCACGAGCTCGGTCACGCCATCTGCGCCGGTGCCGCAGGCAAGCGTCGGCAGCCAGCCCATCACGGCCCAGCCGCGACAGGAAGTTCTGGCATGGGGCGGGCCGGTGCCTGAAGAACCCAAGGCCTTTTCCGCCGTTACTCCACGCGCGCCCGTGCCGCAGAGCGGGCTTGAAACCCGTTTGCCGGCCCCGTCACAGGCCGGAATGATACGACCGGCAGAACGCCCTATGGAACGGCAGATGGAGCGTCCGGTGCAATTGGCCATGGCGGTCGCCCCGGCGGCGAGTGCCGGTGCGCAGATCCGGTCGCGTATTTTCCGCTCCAGCTTCAGCGATGCCAAGCCCATCAATTTCGGCAGGGTTCAGCCACGCCATTTCCAGGTTCACGGCGTGGATGTCTCGCGCTGGCAAGCGAATATAGACTGGTCGCAGCTGCGCACGCGCGGCGCCAACTTCGCCTTCATCAAGGCGACGGATGGCGGCGATCATCTTGATCCGATGTTCCGCACCAACTGGCAGCGCGCAAAGGAAGCGGGCATCCGCCGGGGTGCCTACCACTTCTTTTACTGGTGCCGCTCGGCCGGCGAGCAGGCGGATTGGTTCATTCGCAATGTACCGCGCGATCCGGATGCGCTGCCGCCGGTGATCGACGTGGAATATAACGGCGAATCGAGCTGCAAGATGCGCCTTTCCCGCGA
This sequence comes from Agrobacterium sp., assembly GCA_034519725.1. Classification (GTDB taxonomy): domain Bacteria; phylum Pseudomonadota; class Alphaproteobacteria; order Rhizobiales; family Rhizobiaceae; genus Agrobacterium. The sequence goes on along the minus strand of JAXHOC010000066.1, from coordinate 9,945 downwards.
GCGTGTTCTGGAAAAGATGCGCGTGTTCATGGATAAGCTCGAGCGCCATTACGGACAGCGCCCGATCATTTACACGGCGCCCGATTTTTATAAGGACAATCTGACCGGCGAGTTCCAGAACTATCCCTTCTGGCTGCGTGCTGTCGCCCAGCATCCATCCGTGGTTTATCCCGGCCGCAAGTGGCTGTTCTGGCAATATTCCGGCTCGGGCCTGTCGCAGGGTGTCGATGGCCGCATCGATCTCAATGTCTTCAACGGCAACGAGGATGCCTGGCATCGCTGGGTGGATCGCCGCTCGAGCTGACGGGGCTGACCTCCTCGGGAAGCGGGTTTGCTGTAAGCACCAGCCCGAAGAACGGCTGCAGCAATTGCCACTGTGCGAGTGCGGCAATGCCGCAAAGCACCAGTCTAGGCAGGGAGGCCATCACCGCCGTTATCGGGCCTGCCGGTGCTGTCAGGAACAAAATCCCGTGAACACCGTTTTCTCCTCAGAGTGAAGAGGAGGAAATACCATGACATTCGATCCTAACAACCCGCGCCCGGACCGTGACCTTCGTCCGGAACTGAATATCAGCAATGAACCGCTTGCCCGCAAGTCTCCGTCCTGGATGCCCTGGCTGGCGATTCTCGTCGTCGCATTGGTGGGCGTATTTGCCTGGTCGCAGATGAGCGGTCCGAACACAGATCCCGCCACGACATCCTCGACCATGCCGCCTGCGGCAACCGAGCAGGCGCCAGCGCCCGTGACGCCGACCGTGCCGGCAACACCGCCTGCCAACAATGCCGCCCCGGCAAGCCCGAACACCGGCGGCACGCAGACGCAGCCGTAACAGGTGAGATGATCTGACAAAGCCGCCTGCCTTTCGGCAGGCGGTTTTTTGTTGCGATAACGTTCGGGGGAGACGCCCCATTCCCATGCGCGTGGAAGGCGGGCGGAGGGATCACATGTCCCGATGGACGCCGTGAAGTAGACCACGGCCGGCTCGTTCCTTTTTAGTTCGATGACGGCACCTTGACAGGGAGTGCGGCGCACAGATCGATCATTTTTCCGGAATGATCAGTGTGAAACAAGGCTCAACCAGCGCCCCGGAGGCATTCCGAAGGCACTCTTGAAGTGTCGGGTAAAATGCGCTTGATCGGCAAAGCCGCAGGCAAAGGCCGTTTCCGCAAGGCCCGCACCCGCCTGCATCATGTCCTTGCATTTTTGCAGACGCCGCATGATGAGATAACGGTGCGGGCTTGTGCCGAACAGGGAGCGGAAGTGCCGAAACAGCGTGAAGCGATCAAGCCCGCTTATTTGCTCCAGCGTCTCTGAGCTGACGGCAATCGCGCTGTTCTCCAGCAGGTAATCCCGGCAACGGAAAACGGCGATCCGGTCCAGCCGCCTGGTGGTCCTCTCGCTTCCGTTCGAATGCTTCCAGAGCAGATCCGACAGTCTCGATTGCCAGTCGGTCATCAGCAGATTGTCCGGCTCGCCCTCGAGGTTGCCGAGAGCCTCTATCAGGCATTGCCGGAACGCATCGTCTTCGATGACGGGGTTTCTTGCAAAGGGCAGCGCGTGAAATCCGGTCGCCGCCTCCATGGTTTTTTCCGGCGGAAGATAGAGCATACGGTAGCGCAGGCCTTCGTCGGTGCCGGCGCCACCATCATGAACTTCGTCAGGATGCAGCACGATCACCTTTCCGGGCGTGCTGAAATGCGATGTACCACGATAGGAAAAGGTCTGGACGCCCGAAAGCGTCACACCCAGCGCATAGGTGTCATGGCGGTGCGGCGCATAGGCGTTGCCGTGAAAGCGCGCTTCTATGCGCTCGATACCTTCGCTGGAAGGTGCCTGCACGATCCCCTCGAATGTGCACGAACGTTCAAGATCGCCCGTGCCCGAAGCGTCTAGGGTCGCTTCTCTTTCGTAACCACAGCCAGATTGAGTTCGCATGTTTGATACCAAGATCGCCGTCATCCTTCGCGATGACCTTGCCGTGTGGCAAAAATTGAACGTCACTGCATTTCTGATGTCCGGGATCGTCGCCCAGACCACAGAGATCATCGGGGAACCATACCGCGACAGTGCAGGCAACGTCTACAATCCCCTGTCCGTCCAGCCGATAGTCGTCATGGCCACGGATCAGGAGGCGCTGCGCAAGATCCATCAGCGATCCCTGGAACGCGGCGTCACAACCTCGCTCTATATCGAGGAAATGTTTGCGACCGGCCACGACGTTGCCAACCGCCAGGTATTTTCGGAGTTTTCTCCCGACAATGCCAAGGTCGTCGGCATGGCGCTGAGGGCCGACAGGAAAATCGTCGACAAGATCACCAAGGGCGCGAAGCTGCATGGCTGAACAGGCGCCTTGAATATAAAAAGGGAGGCGTTAAGCCTCCCTTGTCAATCAATGGCGATTTAGCTGTCGCTTATTCGTCGTCCATCTTCAGCGCGGCGATGAAGGCTTCCTGCGGGATCTCGACCTTGCCGAACTGGCGCATGCGCTTCTTGCCGGCCTTCTGCTTGTCCAGCAGCTTGCGCTTGCGGGTGGCGTCGCCGCCGTAGCACTTGGCGGTCACGTCCTTGCGCAGCGCCGAGATGGTTTCGCGGGCGATCACCTTGCCGCCGATGGCCGCCTGGATCGGGATCTTGAACATGTGCGGCGGGATCAGTTCCTTCAGCTTCTCGCACATGCCGCGGCCGCGCTTTTCGGCCGCCGAGCGGTGCACAAGCATCGACAGCGCGTCCACCGGCTCGCCGTTGACGAGGATCGACATCTTCACGAGGTCGCCCTCGCGGTAGTCGATGATGGTGTAGTCGAACGAGGCGTAGCCCTTGGAGATCGACTTCAGCCGGTCGTAGAAATCGAACACCACTTCGTTGAGCGGCAGCTCGTAGGTGACCATGGCGCGCGTGCCGACATAGGTCAGCTCGATCTGCAGGCCGCGCCGGTCCTGGCAGAGCTTCAGGATGGCGCCGAGATATTCGTCCGGCGTCAGGATGGTGGCGCGGATCCACGGCTCGTGGATTTCCTTGATCTTCACGACGTCAGGCATGTCGGCCGGGTTGTGAAGTTCCTTCTCGGTGCCGTCAGTCAGCGTCAGCTTGTAGACCACCGACGGCGCCGTGGCGATCAGGTCGAGATTGAACTCGCGCTCGAGGCGTTCCTGAATGATTTCCAGATGCAGCAGGCCGAGGAAGCCGCAGCGGAAACCGAAGCCGAGCGCGGCGGACGATTCCATTTCGAACGAGAAGGAGGCGTCGTTGAGGCGCAGCTTGCCCATGGCCGCGCGCAGATCCTCGAAATCGGCGGCGTCGACCGGGAACAGGCCGCAGAACACCACCGGCTGCGCGGGCTTGAAGCCCGGCAGCGCCTGCGCCGTCGGGCGCTTGTCGTCGGTGATGGTATCGCCGACGCGGGTATCGGCCACTTCCTTGATCGAGGCGGTGATGAAGCCGATCTCGCCGGGGCCGAGCGCATCGACATTGACCATCTTCGGGGTCAGCACTCCAACGCGCTCGACGCTGTATTTCGCGCCGGTGCCCATCATGCGGATCTGCTGGCCCTTCTTCAGCACGCCATCGATGATGCGCACGAGAACCATGACGCCCAGATAGGTGTCGTACCAGCTATCGACCAGCAACGCCTTCAGCGGCGCGTTTTCACCGACATCGCTCTTCGGCGGCGGCAGGCGGTTGACGATGGCTTCCAGAACATCGGGAATGCCAAGACCGGTCTTGGCCGAAATCAGCACCGCTTCGGACGCATCGATGCCGATCACTTCCTCGATCTGTTCCTTGATGCGGTCGGGTTCGGCGGCCGGCAGATCGATCTTGTTCAGCACCGGCACGATCTCGTGGTTGTTGTCGATCGCCTGATAGACGTTGGCCAGCGTCTGTGCTTCCACACCCTGAGACGCGTCCACCACCAGCAGCGACCCTTCGCAGGCCGAAAGCGAGCGGGACACTTCATAGGCAAAGTCGACGTGGCCGGGGGTGTCGATGAGGTTCAGCACGTAGATTTCGCCGTTATTCGCCTTGTAGTGCAGGCGCACGGTCTGTGCCTTGATGGTGATGCCGCGCTCGCGCTCGATATCCATCGAATCGAGAACCTGTTCCGACATGTCGCGTTCGGCAAGGCCGCCGGTCGACTGGATCAGCCGGTCGGCCAGCGTCGATTTGCCGTGGTCGATATGGGCCACGATCGAGAAGTTGCGGATATGGTCCAGGGGCGTGCGGGTCGAATTTGTGCTCATGCCCCGCGCTATAGCAGCGCGTTCAAGCCGCGCAAAGCGGTAAATGAAGGCTTCGGTTCACATATGATCGCGGAAGGCTTGCGCGCCTATTCGGGCTCTTCTCGGCGCTCGATCAGTGCGCCGGCATTCGGGATCTGGGCGCTCTTCAGTCTCGAAGGTCTCGCGCTCGCCGGCCGGCACCTCGTCGCGTTTCGCTGAGGCGCAGACGAAGCACGAACAGGGCGTAGAGGACTGCAGCGGCCATGGCGGCATAGATGAAGGTGCTTGGTGCCGAACACCGGCGTCAGCACCGTTACCAGCATCGGCACCAGGGTTGCGGCCGCCGACCAGGCGACGAGCAACGTCGAGGCAAGCGGCACGAAATCTTTGGGATCCGTGCGGTCGTTGGCGTGCGCATTGGCGATCGAATAGACGCTTTCGACCGCCCCGGCCCAAAGACGCGAAGACCACCATCAGCAGGAGCACGATCGCCTGGAAGGACGCCGAAGAGCGCGGCGATGCCGGCCCCAATGATGATACAGGCAGGTGGCGATCAGCACGCACGCCGCCGGTCGATGCGGTCCGACAGCGTGCCGAGCGGATATTGCACGAAGAGCAGGCCGAACTGCATGACGAACATCAGGAGCGCCACGTCCTTCTGGCCGACATTGTTGGTGGCGGCATAGATCGGCGTAAAGCCCTGCACGACCATGGAGAGGCCACCGGCGGCGAGCACACCGATGAGCGCGACGGGCGAATTGCGCCAGGCCATCGGCGATATCGATGCTGACGCTTGGCGGGTGCCGGCGGCGTGGGCAGGCGGGTGAGGCCGATCGGCAGGATGGCAATAGCGGTGAAGAAGATGGTGATGAGCGGCGGCAGGATTGCCGTCCGCGGGGATCTGGCCGAACAGCCAGGCGCCGAGGCCAAGCCCCATCACATAGGCCATGTAGAACAACGACATTGCCCTGCCGCGCCAATGATTGTCGCTGGCGTGGTTGAGCCAGCTCTGGCTGATGATGAAATTGGTGTTGCCGGCCGCGCCGTAAAGGCCGCGGGCCAGAACCCAGAGGATCGGGTGCGATGCCGAGCGCTGATGATGAGTGCGGCGAAAGGATGACGAGTGCCATCGAGCAGGAGAACGCCCTTGCATGGCCGACGCGGCGGATGATCGGCCCGGCAATGACGCAGCCGACAAGGCCGCCGAAAGCCACCATCGTGACCGCGGCGCCCGGCGCCCATTCCGGAGCACCCGACCTGGTCAGACACGATAAGGTACATAGGCGAGCATCATGCCGTTGCCGATGGCGACGGATGTCATCGACAGCGACGATGCTGACGATCGAGATCAGCGAGGTGGGCTGCTTGTCGCATGTCTTGCCGTCTCCGTTTCGTCTGCCGTGTGGGTGGTTGCCTGAGGATCGTCTAAATTATTGACGTGGAACGTCTTTTCGCTTCGGTTGCCATGTTGGGGACCTTAAGCCGAAATCTGCTCGTCGCAATGTCGCCGAAGCGGCATCCGCCGCGCTGCGTATTTTACAAGATGGTTATGGTCTTGACTCCATTATATAGAAATTGCAATCTCATAATAATGGAAAACGCAATCGACCCGCCTGGCAAGCGCATCGGCGACCGCGTTCGTTCGCTGCGCATCGAACAGAACCTGACGCTCGACGATCTGGCCGACGCGGTCGGGCGTCAGCCGGGCGATGATCTCGCGCATCGAGCGCGGTGAGGTGAGCCCGACGGCGCAGCTGCTGGCCAAGGCTCTGCAGCGCTCTCTCGACCACGCTCTCGGCGCTTTCTTCGCCTTTGACGGTCGAGGCGGGCATCTCCGGTTGCTGGCGCGCCGAGCAAAGACCTTTGGCGGGATCCGGAATCCGGCTATCTGCGTCGTTCCGGTCTCGCGCCGCCGGCGTTGGTTCGCCGGTCGATATCGTCGAGGTCGAGTTTCCGCCCGGCGCGCGCGTCGCTCTCCGCGCGGCAACCGGCCGACCGCGGCATCACCCAGCGTCTCTGGCTGTTTTCCGGCCGGCTCGAACTGACCATGGAATCCGGGCCACTGCATCGCATCGGGGCGAGCTGCCTGTTCATGGGGCATCGAACGAGGCCCATGTCTTTCACAATCCCTCATGATGAGCCGGCTCACTATGCCGTCATCCTCAGACCGAACCAGGCATTTGACCATGCCTGACGACCACGATGACGCCTCGCTCAGTCGACATGCCGAGGCGCCGCTCCGCCATGCCGGCGACTTGCCGAAGTGCTGTCCGATTGCGTCGAGGGCGGTGCGTCGGTCGGCTTCATGCTGCCTATCCGCCGCAGGCAGCGCTCGCCTACTGGCAGGGCGTTGCCGCATGCGGTTGCCGCTGAGGCAAACGCTGCTGGTGGTCGCCGAAGACGAAGGGCGCGATCATTGGCACTGTGCAGGTGGGTGTCGCGCAGATGCCCAACCAGCCGCATCGCGGCGACCTGAAGAAGCTGCTCGTTCATCGTGCCGCCCGCGGCCAGGGCGTGGCCGCGCGCCGTTGATGCAGTCTGTCGGAAGCAGAAGGCGGCGCTACGCGGCAAGACGCGTGCTGGTGCTCGATACCGCAACCGGCAGCGAGGCCGAAACGTCTATCCGCGTCTCGGCTGGGAGCGCGTCGGCGTCATCCCCGATTATGCGCTGCTGGCCGGAAGGCGGCTTTTGCGCCACCACGCTCTTCTACAAGCGCATCGCGGCTTAGGGGCGCCGCTCATTTTGGTTTGATGACTCCCAGTAGTAATGTGCTTCTTTCTCGTCCCATACCTCTCCCTGCAATCCGAGAGGGGGAGCTGGAGGTTGCGGCGTGTCTCCTTCGCCCCGCTTGTGGGGAGAAGGTGGCCGGCAGGCGGGGTGAGGGGGCGCTGAGATAGCCAACGACCCGGATCACTGAGTTAGTTTGCCGACGCTTCGCCTGCCGCACACTCAATCGGGACATTGCCATGCGCGTTTTCTTTTCCGACGATTCCTGCAAGCTCCGTGACGCCAGCACCGAACTGTTCGGCGGAGAACTTGTGTCGCCGTTCGAAGCGCCGTTTCGAGGCCGAATGGATCCTGGCGGCGGTAAAGGAAGCGGGGTTTCGTGACGTTGTCGCGCCGGAGCGTCACGGAGCTGGAGACGGCCGGCAAGCTGCATGCAGCTGACTATCTGGACTTTCTCGAAACCGCCTGGGCGCGCTGGGTCGCCGACGGTTATCGCGGCGAGGCGATCCCCGACCAGCTTTCCCTGCCCGCCGCATGCGCCAGCATCCGCCCAAGGATATCGACGGCGCGCTTGGCTACTACCCCTTTCGCCGCGGAAACGTCGTTCACAGAAGAGCACTTATGCTGCCGCACGTTGCGGCGATGGATTGTGCGCTTTCGGCGGCCGAGCACATCAACGGTGGCGCACGGGCAGCCTTCGCGCTTTGCCGCCCGCCCGGCCATCACGCGGCGATCGATCTCTATGGCGGCTATTCCTTCATCAACAATGCCGCCTGCGCCGCTGAGCGTCTGCGCGACCTCGGTGCCGCAAGGGTGGCTGTACTCGATGTCGATTTCCACCATGGCAACGGCACGCAGGACATCTTTTACGAGCGCGGCGACGTCTACTTCGCCTCCCCTGCATGGCGATCCCGTCCACGCCTTCCCATACTTTCTCCGGCTTTGCCGACGGCGGAGAACGCAGATTATCAACAGAGCTATTTCGTCATCGACAGTTTCGAAGATCTGCTGCGCCAGACGGTCGAGACCGACTTTGCCCCGCTCTACGCTGAACTGGACGGCCTGCCCGATCTCGACACCGACACCATCCTGCCGACCGACCGCGTCTACCACCCGCGGGACGCAAGCTGCCAAGAAAAGGAAGAGGAGCCGCAATGACCGCTACCATAGACCCAATCCCCTGGGCCTCAACGGCTTCGAGTTCGCCGAATTCACCTCGCCCGATCCGGCGGCGATGGCGGCGCAGTTCGAACAACTGGGCTTTGTGCCGACACCGCCACCCGACCAGAATATCACCCGCTACAAGCAGGGCCGCATCAACCTGATGCTCAACCGCGACGATGCCGGGCGCGTCGCCGCCTTTCGCGGAGTCCATGGTCCCTCCGCCAGCGCCATGGCCTTCCGCGTCGCCGATCCGCAGGCCGCGATGCGCTGGGCGCTCGACCATGGCGCACCCGACGACCGAAGAAGGATGACACGGTGATCCAGGGCATTGGCGGCTCCTACCTCTATTTCATGCCTGATGGGCAAGATCCCTATGCCGACTGGGCCGAGTTTCCCGGCTGGCAGGAAGCGGAGGCGCAAAATAATGTCGGGCTCGACCTGCTCGACCATCTGACCCACAATGTCCGGCGCGGGCAGATGCAGGTGTGGAGCAGATTCTACCGCACCCTCTTCGGCTTCGGGGAGCAGAAATTCTTCGACATCAAGGGCAAGCCGACCGGCCTCTCGAGCCAGGCGATGACCGCGCCCGCTGTCATGCGATGCGCATCCCGCTGAACGAGAGCCAGGACGACCACGAGCCAGATCGAGGAATTCCTCAAGCGACTACAAGGGCGAGGGCATCCAGCACATCGCGCTTCACCGACGACATCTACGTCACGGTCGAGGCGATGCGCGCGCAGCGGCGTGCGGTTTCAGGACACCATCGACACCTATTTCGATGTGATCGACGCCCGCGTCCCCGGCCATAGCGAGGATCGTGGACCGCGCCTGCGCGCCAACAGGATCCTGATCGACGGCGGCTTCGAGACCGGCGGGGGCATGCTGCTGCAGATCTTCACCGAGAACATGATCGGCCCGATCTTCTTCGAGATCATCCAGCGCAAGGGCAACGAGGGTTTCGGCGAGGGCAACTTCAAGGCCCTGTTCGAGTCCATCGAGCTGGACCAGATACGGCGCGGCGTCGTGTCGGTCGATGCCTGAACACCAGCAAGGGGCGGCACCACCGCCCCCTGCCCTGACGTCAGGACCGCCACCCACCGAAGCGCGCGCCGAACGTCGGCAGCACGAACGCCCCAGGGTCAACAGCGTCGCCGGCACCAGCCCCGCCGATCACCGCCGTCGCCGCGCAGCTTCTGCACCTCCCGCCCCCGATCCGGTCGCCCAGCGCCATCGGCACGAAGCCGAGCGATGCCCACCAGCGCGGTCATCACTACCGGCCGCAGACGGCGCATTCGCCCCCCTGCTCGGCCGCCGCTAGCCCAGCTCCATACCCTGCCTGATCAGTTCCTGGATCGCCGTGACCATCACCAGCCCGTTTGAGCACCGCAATGCCCGACAAGGCGATGAAGCCCACCGCCGCCGACACGGAAAAGGGCATGCCCCGCAGGAACAGCGCCAGCACGCCACCGACTAAGCGCCAGCGGCCCGCCTGCATAATAAAGACGATCATCGCATCGCGCACCATTGCCCAGCGCCCCGTAGAGCAGCAGCAGGATCAGCACGAAACAGGCAGGCCACCACCAGCAAACAGCCGATCCCGCGCGGACGCCAGATTACCGAACTGCCCACCCCATTCGAGATGAGCCCCCCGCCGGCAAGCGCACATCCGACGCGATATCCCTCCTGCGCCATCCCGCCACCCCCACGCCTCGCCCACGCTCGCGCCCCGCGCACATTGGCCTGCCACCACGATCCGGCGCTTGCCATTTTCGCGGCTGATCTGGTTGGGGCCAGTCGTCACCGCAATCTCCTGCGCGCCCCCGGCGGCACGAAGG
>JAXHOC010000012.1:0-54222 GCA_034519725.1 Agrobacterium sp. | reverse complement strand
ATGTACGCATCGAGGAGCGGCCCGAGGAAGCGCCGGGGGCCGGGGAAGTGCGTCTTCGTCTGGCTCGGGGCGGAATTTGCGGCAGCGATCTTCATTATTACAATCACGGCGGTTTCGGCGCGGTGCGGCTTCGCGAACCCATGGTGCTGGGACACGAGGTCTCCGCCATCGTCGAGGAACTGGGTGAGGGCGTCGAGGGGTTGAAGGTTGGCGGTCTGGTCGCGGTTTCGCCGTCGCGTCCGTGCAGAACCTGCCGGTTTTGCCAGGAGGGTCTGCACAATCAGTGCCTCAACATGCGCTTTTATGGCAGCGCCATGCCGTTTCCGCATATTCAGGGCGCTTTCCGCGAGGTTCTCGTGGCGGATGCGCTGCAATGCGTTCCGGCCGACGGCTTGAGTGCCGGCGAGGCGGCCATGGCGGAACCGCTGGCGGTAACGCTGCATGCCACCCGCCGCGCAGGGGATTTGCTCGGAAAACGCGTGCTCATCACCGGCTGCGGCCCTATCGGCATTCTCTCCATCCTTGCTGCGCGCCGCGCCGGTGCCGCTGAAATCGTCGCGACCGACCTCTCCAACTTCACGCTGGCCAAGGCGCGGGAAGCGGGCGCGGACCGTGTCATCAACAGCAAGGATGAGCCTGACGCGCTGGCGGCTTATGGCGCCAACAAGGGGACCTTCGACGTTCTCTATGAATGCTCGGGTGCCGCCGTTGCACTTGCGGGCGGAATTATCGCGCTCAGGCCACGCGGCATCATCGTCCAGCTCGGCCTGGGTGGCGATATGAGCCTGCCGATGATGGCGATTACCGCCAAGGAACTCGATCTGCGCGGCTCTTTCCGTTTCCACGAGGAATTCGCGACCGGCGTCGAACTGATGCGCAAGGGCCTGATCGATGTCAGGCCGTTCATCACCCAGACGGTGGAACTCGAAGACGCCATTGCGGCCTTCGAATTCGCCTCCGACCGCAGCCGCGCCATGAAGGTGCAGATCGCTTTTTCGTAAGCGCCTGTACCGCGCGCTGGTTTAAATACTTCTTGATCGGTGGCGGATTGTTCCGCCGCCGATTTTTTATGCGCGCACCTTCCATCGGTAACAACCCATTGTCGATGTTATCGATATCATCGCTCGTGTCGCTGGCTGATTTGCACATTTTGACGCAGGTCAAAAAGGTGATTTGCCGCCTGCCATTTTTTGCTTTATCGAAATTTCAGAAATTACTGAAAATACAGGAAGAAAAGAAATGCCAACCAGTCTTTCTCCGCTCGTTCAGTCCTTCGTGCTGCATTTCGGCGAGATGGGCAGCCGTTGGGGCATCAACCGCACGGTCGGGCAAGTCTATGCTTTGCTTTACATTTCGCCGCAGCCGCTCTGCGCGGACGACATTGTCGAGGCGCTCGGCATTTCCCGTTCCAATGTGTCGATGAGCCTGAAGGAGCTTCAGGCGTGGAACCTTGCAATTCTCAAGCATTTCCCCGGTGACCGGCGCGATTTTTTTACGACGCCTGAAGATGTCTGGCAAATTCTCCGCACCCTTGCCGAGGAGCGCAAGAAGCGCGAGATCGACCCGACACTCAGCGTGCTTCGCGAAATTCTGATGGAGACACCGGAAAACGAAGAGGAGCGGCATGCGCAAAAGCGCATCGATGAGATGAAAACGCTGATCGAGCAGCTCACCGGCTGGTATGATGATGTGAAGAGGCTGGAGACGGAGCGGTTGGCTTCGCTTCTGGCGCTCGGCTCCAGGGTCACGAAACTTCTGGAGGCCAAGGACAAGATCGTCTCTCTCGCCAGACCGCGTGGCAAGAAGGACAAGTGAGGAGATGTCCGTGCGCATGTCCGCAGAAATCCGGCAATCGGCCAATAGCGATGATGCCGACGGTCCAGTGAAAGCGGCGGTCTCTCCCGATATGGCGCGGCGGCGCTTTTTCGGCAAATCTTCCAGTGACAAGGGTGCAGACACGGCGGAAATGGCAAAGGCAACGCCGGTCGGAAGACCGGTCGCTCTGCTGCACGTCCTGCCGGCTCTCATCTGGTTGCCGCAGGCGGGTTTGCTTGCCTTTTCGGTCGGAAAAATTGCTGAGGGCGCAGCGATGACGGCGATCCTGCCGGCGGCTGTCGCTGTTCTCATTCTCGGTCTCATCAAGGCATGGCTGGAAAAAGTCGCCGCGAGACTGTCGTTTCGCGCCGCGCGTGCCGCCCTTTCGCGGCGGCGGCTGGAAGCGCTTCATGCCGTGGCGAAGGTATCGCCGCTCGATCTGTCGCGCACCGCCTCCGGCGAGGCGGCAAGCGTTATCACCGAGGCAGCGGAAGCGCTGGTGCCCTATCTTTCCCGTTTCCAGCCCGCGCGGATGAAAGCCACCATCGTTCCCTTGGTTTTCGTGCTGGCAATCCTGCCATTTACCTGGATTGCGGCGCTGGTTCTGCTGCTCTCCATGCCGACAATCCCGCTTTTCATGGCGCTGATCGGCTGGCAGGCGAAGGCTGCGAGTGAAAAACAGCTGGCCGAGACCGGTAATATGAATGCCTTCCTGCTCGATCGCCTGCGCGGCCTGCAAACCATCCGCGCGCTGGAAGCCGTCGATCTGACCGCTGGACGCCTGCGCATGGACGCGGAGAACCTCAAGAAGCGGACGATGGCGGTGCTGCGGATCGCCTTTCTGTCCTCGGCGGTGCTGGAGCTTTTCGCCGCCCTCGGCGTTGCCATGACGGCCGTTTATATCGGTTTCCATCTGCTGGGTTTTCTCGATTTCGGCGCCTGGGGTGCGAAGCTGACGCTTGCCGAGGGGCTGTTCATCCTGCTTCTGGCGCCGGCCTTTTTCGAACCGCTGCGGGAATTGTCCGCCGTCTGGCATGACCGCGCAGCCGGCGAGGCAGCGCTGGGCGCGCTCGGCACATTGACGCGCGGTGGTACAGCCATCGTCGGCGAGGGCAAGGAGGTCGTATCGGCCCCATTCCCGGCGCCCGGTCTGGTGGAGCTGGATAATCTCTCCTTCGCCTATCCCAATGCGCCGCCCGTCATCCGAAATCTCAGCCTTAAGGTCCAGCCGGGTGAGACGGTTGCGATTCTGGGGCCTTCCGGTTGTGGTAAATCAACTGTACTCTCCTTGATTGCCGGGTTGGCCGAGGCTGGCAGCGGCGCAATACGGATCGGGGGCGTCACGCTCGATCATGCGACGGCCGATGGGCTGCGCAGGACAATCGGCTGGGTCAGCCAGAAGCCGTTCTTTTTTGCCGGTTCGCTGAAGGCGAATATTCGCTTCGGCCGTGAAAGCGTTAGCGAAAGCATGGTCGAGGAGATGTTGCACCGCACCGGGCTCGATGCACTATCGCGAGCACGCCGGCATCTGCCGATCGGCGACGGCGGTTATGGCATTTCGGGCGGGGAGGCGGTGCGGCTTGCCATTGCGCGTGCTTTCGCCGACCCCGCAACGCAGCTTGTTCTGGTCGACGAACCGACAGCGCATCTTGACCGGGAAACGGCTGCGCTCGTCACTGACAACCTGCTGCAACTTGCAAAGGGCAGGACATTGATCGTCGCAACCCATGATCCGGTGCTCGCCGCACGCATGGACAGGATCGTGCATATGACGACGATCCATTCGAGGGGGCAGTCATGATCGCACGTTTTGGCGCATTGAAACCCGTCATCGCCCTGTTCTGGTCGGCGCGTCGCGGCATGCTGCTGGCTGGCGCGGTTCTCGCGGCAACGACGGTCTTGGCGGGCATCGGCCTTCTCGGCGTTTCCGGCTGGTTCATTACGGCGACGGCGATTGCCGGTCTGGTTCCGGCGACGGCCTATGCGTTTGACGTTTTTGCGCCGTCGGCCGCCATCCGCCTTTTGGCACTGTCACGCACCGCCGCCCGTTATGGCGAACGCATGACCACCCATGAGGCAACGCTGTCGGTCTTGGCAGCGCTTCGCGAAAAGCTGTTTCGCGGCTTTGCCGCACCGCAGGCGGCGAAACATCTGGAGGCGAGGCCAGCGCGTCTGCTGAACCGGCTGACCGCTGACATCGACGCGCTGGATTCGCTTTATCTGCGGGTGCTGGTCCCTGCCGCCGTCGCAATCCTTGCCGCAATCGCAACCGGCATCGGGCTTGCCTTCCTCAATCCGCTTGCGGGCGGTCTGGCAGCGGTCTTCCTTCTCGCAGCGGGCCTTGGCATTTCGGTGCGTTCGGCATTGCGGGCGGAAAAATTTGCGCGCCGGCGGGCAATCGGGCTTGAGGCGCTGCGCGCCCGCACGGCGGATCTCGTCAACGGACAGGCGGAATTGCTGACGACGTCCCGCCTTTCTGCGCAGGTGGCGGCAGTGGAAAGCGCCGACGCTTATCTGCTCGCCTGCGACGATCGCCTGAACCGGATCGAAACGAATGCCGGCTTTTCCTTCGGCGTGTCAGCGGCGTTTCTTTTGAGTGCGGCTCTTCTCGGCATGGCGTGGCTTGCGGAGAATGGCGTGGTGACGGTGCCGACTGCCGCGCTTGGCCTGCTCGTCTGTTTCGCCGCGCTGGAGCCGTTCACGGCGCTGCGCCGTGGTGCAATGGAACTCGGGCGCACGCTTTTTTCCGCACGGCGCATCGCGCCGCGCCTTTCCGCCGAGGCTGCGGTCCACTGTCCGCGCCTGCCTGCTGCGGGCATGGCGGCCGAGCTTGATAATGTGCGGCTGGAGCGGGACGGCAGCGAAATTCCGATCCTGACGGAGATCAACGTTGCAATCGCCGCCGGCGAGACGGTCGCGATTATCGGGCCGAGCGGTGCGGGCAAGACCAGCCTCATCCAGCTTTTGGCGGGCGAATTGCAACCGGCAGCGGGCAGGGTCAGCGCTTTGCCGTGCTCGCTGATGACGCAGCGAAGCCAGCTTTTCCGTGACAGCATCGCCGACAATCTGCGGCTGGCGAAACCTGCCGCGACCGAGCCTGAACTCTGGGATGCCCTGCAATCGGCAGGCATTGGCGACCATGTCAAAACTCTGGCCGCCGGGCTGGATACGAAGCTCGGCGAGGCGGGGCAGGGCCTCTCCGGCGGGCAGTCACGCCGGCTTGCCCTTGCCCGTTTCCTGCTGCGCGACAGACCGCTCTGGCTTCTCGACGAGGTGACGGAAGGGCTGGACGGCGAAACCGCCCGCGACGTGCTCGGCCAGCTGTTTGCCAGGGCAAAAGGCCGGACCGTCGTGATGATCACCCATAATCGCCGCGAGGCGGAATTTGCCGATCGCATCATCGTGCTTGGAGAGGGGCGCCAACTTGACCAATGTCAAAGCGGTACCCCGGAATACGACGTAATGCTTCAGACATTGCGTCCGGACTGAGTAATTTTTCGGAGCCGACGCCATATGTAACAGAAGGCTGGCCTCCATAAAGGTGGGGTAAAAACATGGAACTCGACATCGTGGCGCTATCGCGCCTGCAATTCGCGGTTACCGCTTTATATCACTTTCTATTCGTTCCCCTGACGATTGGACTGTCGGTGGTGATCGCCATCATGGAAACGGTCTATGTCATGACCGGCCGCAGCATCTGGCGGCAGATGACGAAATTCTGGGGCACATTGTTCGGCATCAATTTCGTGCTGGGTGTTTCCACCGGCATCGTCATGGAATTCCAGTTCGGCATGAACTGGAGTTATTACAGCCTTTATGTCGGCGATATCTTCGGTGCACCGCTGGCGATCGAAGGCATGATGGCCTTCTTTCTCGAGGCCACCTTCGTCGGGCTGTTCTTTTTCGGCTGGGACAAGCTGACGAAACTGGGGCACCTCATCGCAACATGGTGCGTGGCGATCGGTTCCAACTTCTCGGCGCTGTGGATATTGATCGCCAATGGCTGGATGCAGAACCCGACGGGATCGGCCTTCAACCCGCAGACCATGCGCATGGAAGTGACGGATTTCTTCGAGGTTCTGATGAACCCGGTCGCTCAGGCGAAGTTCGTCCACACGGTGTCTGCGGGTTATGTCACCGCTTCCATCTTCGTGCTCGGCGTCTCGGCCTGGTACGTGCTGAAAGGCCGCCATGTCGATCTCGCCAAGCGGTCGATGACGGTTGCCGCCTCCTTCGGTCTGGCCGCGGCGCTGTCGGTCGTCGTGCTCGGTGATGAAAGCGGTTATCTTTCGACCGAGCACCAGAAGATGAAGCTCGCCTCGATCGAGGCCATGTGGGAAACCGAACCGGCGCCCGCACCTTTCACCGTCATCGGTTTTCCCGATCAGGAAGCGCGCGAGACGCACTTTGCCGTGAAAATCCCGTGGCTGATGGGTCTTATCGGCACGCGCTCGCTCGACACCGAGATCCCCGGCATCAACGATCTGGTGGAGCTGGCAAAGACCCGCATCCGCGACGGCATCAAGGCCTATGATGCGCTGATGCAGATACGCGCCAGCGGCAAGGGTGCGGAACTGCCCGAAGAGGTGCGCGGCACCTTTGCTGAACTCGGCCACGAGCTTGGCTACGCCCTGCTGTTGAAACGTTATGTCGACGATCCGCGTCAGGCGAGCGAAGAGCAGATCGCCATGGCCGCCGCCGATACCATCCCGCACGTACCGACGTTGTTCTGGGCGTTCCGGATCATGGTCGGTCTCGGCATGTTCTTCATTCTGTTGACGGCGACCTTCTTTTATCTCTCGGCCCGCCGCCGGCTGGATCACTATCCGCTGTTGCTGAAGGTCGCCGTCTTTGCCATTCCGCTGCCGTGGATCGCGGCTGAAATGGGCTGGGTGGTCGCCGAGTTCGGCCGTCAGCCATGGATCATCGAGGGCGTGCTGCCGACGGCCGCCGCCGTCTCCAGCCTCAGCGCTTCGACGGTTCTGATTACGCTTCTGTGCTTCATCGCCATCTACACGGTGCTGTTCATCGTCGAAATGGGGCTGATGCTGAAGGCGATCCGCAAGGGGCCGGATCCGGATCACGAGCCGGAAGCGCCGCTCGTTCCTGAAAAACTCGTCGCTGCGGAGTAAACGATCATGATATTGCATCAACTCATCGACTATGAAGTCCTCCGCGTCATCTGGTGGCTGCTTCTCGGCGTGGTGCTGATCGGTTTTGCCGTCACTGGCGGTTTCGATCTCGGCACGGGGGCGCTGCTGCCCTTCGTTGCGAAAACCGATCTCGAACGGCGTGTCGTCATCAATTCCGTCGGCCCTGTCTGGGAAGGCAATCAGGTCTGGCTCATCCTTGGCGGCGGCGCAATCTTCGCCGCATGGCCGCCGCTTTATGCGGTGTCGTTTTCAGGGTTTTATCTTGCGATGTTCGCGACCCTGTTTGCGCTGATCCTGCGGCCGGTCGGTTTCAAATATCGCTCCAAGCGTGAGAGCACGACATGGCGCAGCGCCTGGGATTGGGCGCTGTTTATCGGCGGCTTTGTGCCGGCGCTGATCTTCGGTGTGGCGATTGGCAATGTGCTGCAGGGCGTGCCCTTCCGCTTCAACGACGACCTCAGGATTTTCTATGACGGCACGACGCTGTTCGAGCTTCTCAACCCTTACGCAATCCTCTGCGGCCTCGTTTCCGTTGCCATGCTGCTGATGCACGGCGCGGCCTGGCTGGTGCTGAAGACCGAAGGCCCGGTTGCTGCGCGTGCCCGCAATTTCGGCGGCATTGCCGCACTTGCCACCACCGTCCTGTTCGCACTCGGTGGCGTGCTGTTGTGGCTCGGTATCGACGGTTATCGCTTCACCTCTGCCATCGTGACCGAAGGTCCGTCCAATCCGCTGGCAAAGACGGTCGAGATCGCAAGCGGCGCCTGGTTTGCCAATTATGCGGCCCATCCGTGGATGCTGCTCGCGCCAGCGCTCGGGTCTTATCGTTCTCCGCTCGTCGCCTTCCTGTTGTTCAGGCTCCGGCGGGAGGTGCTGGCGCTGCTGTCCAGTTCGCTTGCCATTTTCGGCATCATCTCGACGGTCGGGCTGACGATGTTTCCCTTCATCCTGCCGTCTTCGATCGATCCGAAATCGAGCCTGACGGTCTGGGACGCATCGTCGAGCCATATGACGCTGTTCATCATGCTGGTCGTCGCCCTCATCTTCATCCCCATCATCGTCGCTTACACCTCATGGGTCTATCGCGTGTTGTGGGGCAAGGTGGATGAAAAGGCGATCCGCGACGATAGCGGCCATGCCTATTGATATCGAACACACTCAAGGAGATCGAACATGTGGTATTTCGCCTGGCTGCTCGGCCTGCCTCTCGCCGCCATCTTCGCCGTCATGAACGCCATGTGGTATGAATTGATGGAAGAAAACGCCAGAAAGGCCGAGGCAAAACTGGAAAAATAGAGCCTTGGCGGAAATCTCTCCTCCGTCCTGCCGGCCTTGAGCCGGCACCCTGCCATGGCGCGTCGCGCCGTGAGAAACGGGTCTTTTGCGCTCAAAGACTTGATCGCGCGGGGCCCCGGATCTGGTCCGGGGTGAGGGGAGTGCGGGTGATGCAACTCTGCCAAATAGACAAGGGCGGCATCCGGTGGATGCCGCCCTTGGTATAATCGCCGCGCGTGACACGCGGATTTATTTTGTCGCATTTCCGGGCAGAAAATCGGGGTCGACTTTTCCTGGAAATGCGCTAGTGGATCGCGATGCCGCGCTTGTCCGCTTCTTCCTTGATGATGTCTTCGACCAGCGCTCGCTTGAGATTTCGGGTTCTCGGTCCTGTGCAGGGTGTCGAGGTCCTGGCCGATCTGCTCTCGCAGGCTTGAATAGTCGTCCATCGCGGTTCTCCCGGTCACTGGTTCAATGCAGAAGCTCTGCGGGAACCTTGCCGCCGTTTTCGGACAGCTTCTTGATGACGGCCTTGTGCAGCCAGATATTCATCGTCGCCGAATCCGAGCTGTCGCCGGTGTAGCCGAGTTCGCTGGCCAGTTCCTTACGCGCGGTAAGGCTGCTGTCCAGATCGAGCGCCTTCAGAAGATCGACGATCGAATGTTTCCAGTCGAGTTTCTGGCCGTTCTGCTTGACCGCCGCATCCAGAATGGCGGCCACATCGACGCTGCCGGTGGATGCCGGAGCCGTAGCAGCCGGGGTGGGTGCCGCCGGGCTTGCACCCTTGCTTGCGTCCGTTGAGGGCGTTCCGGCGGGAGCCGACGTCTGCGGCGCTGCCTCGGCCTTGCCGAAAATGGCGTTCTTGATCTTGTCGAAAAAGCTCATGATGTCCTCCCTCTATCGGCGAAATGCGCGCCCGACGGCGATGAGAATGCAGGCGCCGATGAAGCCGGCGATGAGATAGCCGATCCAGCCACCGAGCGAGATGCCGACAAGCCCCAGAAGGAAATTGGCGACGATGGCGCCGACGATGCCGAGGATGATGTTCATGAAAACACCCATATTGCTTTTCATGAACTGTTCGGCGAGCCACCCGGCGACACCGCCGATGATGATTGCTGCAATCCAGCCGATTTGTGCGTTTTCCATAACAGGACTTTCCTTTGTGAGAGAGGTCCGCAGGCATATGGACAGGCTTTTGCGCGCACTGATCCCCCCGCCTCTTGATCCCCAGGCAAAGGCTTAACGGCCAGACGAGGATTTTGTTCCGGTCTCGTCAGCTTTGGCTTTGGAAGTCCAGCCCGATATCTAGAACCGGCGCGCTATGGGTCAGCCAGCCGACGGAGATGAGATCGACGCCGGTTGCAGCAATGGCTGCGGCGGTTTCAGGGTTGATGCGCCCGGAGGCCTCGGTGATGGCACGCCCGGCGACGATCGCCACCGCCTCGCGCAGCTGTTGCGGCGTCATATTGTCGAGGAGAACCGCATCGACGCCTTCGTCCATCACGTCGCGCAATTGCGCCAGCGTATCAACCTCCACCTCGATCTTGACCAGATGTCCGACGCCCGCCCTGGCGCTGCGGATTGCCTCGCGCACGCCGCCGGCCACGGCAATGTGGTTGTCCTTGATGAGAACGGCATCGTAGAGGGCAAAACGGTGGTTCATGCCGCCGCCGGCGCGCACGGCATATTTTTCCAGTGCCCTGAGACCGGGTGTCGTCTTGCGGGTGCAGGCGACAGAGGCTTTGGTGGCGGAAATGGCGGCAGCGATTGTGGCGGTGACGGAAGCGATGCCCGAGAGATGGCCGAGAAAATTAAGGGCGGTGCGCTCCGCCGTCAAAAGGCCGCGCGAGGGACCCTCGATTGTCGCGATAATATCGCCGGGAGCGACCGCCGCGCCATCCTGCACCTGCCGCTTCATCACGATTGCCGGATCCACCAACTGGAAAGCCAGCTCTGCGGCATCGAGACCGGCGATGACGCCGGGTTCACGCGCCGCCATGACGACGATGGAGCGATGAGCGGCGGGGATGACGGCAGCCGAGGTTATGTCGCCCGCGAGCCCAAGGTCTTCGAGAAGAGCATTACGGACGAGCGGCTCCACGATCAGGCGGGGCAGGGGGGCAAGGATCATGTCAGGCGCTCCGCGCAATGCTGAAAGAGGAAAGGCTGGAAGAGGAAAGCTCATGGGCAAGGGCGATGATCTCGCGAAGGCTCAGCCTGCGCCTTGTGACGGTGGCATCCTTTTCCGGAAAATCATCACGGAAATGGCCCCCGCGCGACTCCCGGCGCAAGAGCGCGAAGACGGCGATGGCGAGCCCGACGATGGCGGGGTCTGATGCCGGGCCGTTCTGTTCGGCCATCGGTAAAAGATCGCGGATTGCGCTGAGCAGCCCGGCTTCATGTCTGGCGATGCCGAGATGGCGGGAGACGATGGGCCGGACGGCGGAGAGGTCGGGCGTGGCGAATGCCGTGACGACCGCCACCGATTTTGCGCCCGATGTCTGCCTGCCGGCAATGCCTTGCGCTGCGCGCATGCCCATCGCCGCTGCTTCCAGAAGCGAGTTGCTGGCCAGCCGGTTGGCGCCGTGAAGACCGGTGCAGGCGGTTTCGCCCGCAACCCAGAGGCCGGCAAGCGAGCTGCGGCCATTTCCATCCGTGGCGACGCCGCCCATGTGGTAATGCACGGCGGGGCGGACGGGAACGAGTTCGCGGGCGGGGTCTATCCCGGCCTCGCGGCACAGCAGGTCGATTGACGGGAAACGCGCCGAAAAACCGCTGCCGAGCGCCTGGCGGGCATCGAGAAAGACCTTGCCGCCACGCAGGATTTCCCGGTCGATGGCGCGGGCGACAATATCGCGGGAGGCGAGTTCCGCACCCGGAACGGCGGCCATGAAACGTTCGCCGTTTTCATTGAGAAGAACGGCACCTTCACCCCGCACCGCCTCGCTGACCAGCGCCAGTGGCCGCCGGGGAGACGAAAGCGCCGTCGGGTGGAACTGGACGAATTCCATATCGGTGAGGATGGCGCCGGCGCGCGCGGCGAGCATGATGCCCTGCCCGAAATTGCCGGAGGGATTGGTAGTGGCCTCGTAAAGCCCGCCGAGGCCGCCGGTCGCAAGAATGATGTTTGTGGCCGGCAGGACAAAACTGCCCTTTTGCCCGGCGCAGACGAGACCCGTCACAGCGCCGTCAGCGGTCAGCAGCCGGCGCACTTCCGTGCCTTCCAGAACTGCGATGGACGGCGTGTCGAGAACGGCGGCTGCGAGAGCCCTTACAATGGCCGCGCCTGAACCGTCGCCTTCGGCATGCAGGATGCGCCGGCGGCTATGGGCGGCTTCCAGCCCGAAAACGAGCCTGCCCTGCGCATCGCGGTCGAAACGCACCCCTGCCCGCTCCAGCGCCTCGATGACGGCAGGGGCGGCGGAGACGATGTCTGCCACCATCTCCGCGTCGCAGAGGCCATCGCCTGCGGCAAGTGTATCGGCAAGATGCAGTGCCACGCTGTCGTCAGGGCCAAGGCTCGCCGCAATGCCGCCCTGCGCCCAGGCGCTGGAGGTCTCGCCACCCAGCGCGCTGCGCGTCAGAAGCAGCACCGGTTGCGGCGCGAGCGTCAGCGCCGCCATCAGGCCGGCAATGCCGCTGCCGACGATGACCGTCCTGCCCGCATATTGCGACAGAGCTTTGCTCATACCGCCAGCATCCTTTCCACCGCGCGCCGGGCGGCGACCGCGATGGTCGGATCGATCGTCACCTCGTGGCGGTTTTCCTCAAGTGCCGTGCGGATATTGCCAAGCGTGATGCGCTTCATGTGCGGGCAGAGATTGCAGGGGCGGATGAATTCGACATCGGGATAATGCACGGCGACATTGTCGCTCATCGAGCATTCCGTCAAAAGCACCACGCGGGCCGGACGTTCCCGGCCGACATAATCCGACATGACGGCGGTGGAGCCGGAAAAATCCGCAGCTTCGACGACATCGGGCGGACATTCGGGATGCGCGAGCACGGTGACGCCGGGATGGCTTTCGCGCAATTCCCTGATGTCGTCGGCGGTGAAAAGCTCGTGCACCTCGCAATGGCCGCGCCATGCGATCAGCTCGACCTTGGTTTCCCGCGCCACGTTTTTCGCCAGATATTCGTCCGGCAGCATCAGCACACGCGGCACACCGAGCGATTCCACCACCTGGCGGGCATTGCCGGAGGTGCAGCATATATCGGAAGCCGCCTTCACCGCCGCCGAGGTGTTCACATAAGTGACGACCGGAACGCCGGGATAGGCCTTGCGTAAAAGCGCTATGTCTTCCGGCGTGATGGAATCGGCAAGCGAACAGCCGGCGGCCATATCCGGAATAAGCACGGTTTTTTCCGGGTTGAGCAGCTTTGCCGTCTCGGCCATGAAGTGCACGCCGGCAAGAACGATGACGTCCGCCTCCACTTCCATGGCCTTGCGCGCAAGCGCGAGGCTGTCGCCGACGATATCGGCAACGCCGTGGAAGATTTCCGGCGTCTGGTAATTATGGGCGAGGATGACGGCGTTGCGCCTGCGCTTCAGATCGAGGATCGCCTCCACATCGTCCTGAAAGCCCATCCATTCCGCCTTGGGAATGACGCGGCTGACGCGGTCGTAGAGGCTGGCTGCGGATATCAGTTCGTTCACGGCACTCTCCCATTTATGCTCTACTTGAGCATATCTAGGGCAAAGAGATATTCTCATTGTGAGCATATGTCAATTGCGGGAGAGCGGCAGTTTTGTTCCTGAGAGGGCGCGTTCATCGACGACGGTCTGGCGGAAGCGGAAAAGCTTTGCCGGCCGCCCGCCGGTTTCGGTCGCCATGCCGCCGGTTTCTTCCACCAGTTGCTGCTGCTCTATCAGCCGGCGGAAATTCTGCTTGTGCAGTGTCAGCCCGGCCAGCGCCTCGACCGCGCGCTGCAATTGCAGCAGGGTGAAAGCATCGGCCATCAGTTCGAAAACCACGGGCCGGTATTTGATTTTGGCCCTGAGGCGCGCGATGCCGGTCGCAAGAATACGGCGGTGATCGGCAAACATCGGTTTGCCGAAATTGATCCTCGGCTCGGGCTGCGCCTCTTCGACCAGCCCCGCCTCATAGAGCAATTCGTAGCGTTGCAGGGTCAGTTCCTCATTCCAGCCGCCGCCATCAAGGCCGAAGGTGAAATCGGCCCGCAAATGGCGCTGGGCTTTGCAGGCAGGATCGGAATCCGCCCAGCAGCGCAGCTTCTCGACCAGCGCATCCAGAACCGCCGGCCGGCCCTGCCGATGATCTTCCCAGGGGAAATATTCGTACCAGCCATGCCAGAGAGGGCGGCCATTGCCGGGTGGCTCCTGTTCGCGAACCAGCCCGAGATAACCGATCGATATGGTTCGCCCGCCAGGGATGTCATTGTTGCGGTCGCGGTCGGCGAAGGTGTAGAGCTGCTCGAGATAACCGACGGGATGATGCGTCTGTTCGTGGATCCACTCCCGCAACCCGCTCTGAAGCGTTCTGTGACCGAATTCGAACGGTCCTGAAGGAAGTGCAGCACCCGCCCGCACGGTCATCACCCGCGGCTCGTCCGCAGTAATGGCAGTGACGACGGCGATGAGTTCGGCGTGGGCAAGCCCTATGGTCACGGCGGCTCCTCTGGTCGCTGGCGGCGGTATCGGCCTTCTTTGGCACAGGAATACCGCTTCGCCAACACGGCGGGCGGGAAAACGCGCGCGCCGTCGCGCAGGTAAAACTTTACGTCGCGATGAAACAAAAGAATAAGTGCTTGTGGTTAGTCGCGTATCGTCCTTTATGTTAAGACCCGCGTCAAAGCATTTCATAATGTAGAAGGTCGATGTTAGAGGATATCTCTCTCGAAGAAACACTTGTGGGTTATTACACCTGGAACGTCGGGCCTAATCTGGTTTATCTGGATGGCGTGGCGGCGCAGCTGCGCGACTTTTCCGAAGAGAAAGCCGCCTGCGGCATTCCGGTCGAGGATATCATTGCGCAGATCGAAAGCGGTGCCAGGGCTCGCGTGGCCAAGGCGATTTACAATTCGCTGACCAACGGCATCTTCTATGATCAGCAATACCGCATCAAACTCAAATCCGGCGGTTTTCGCTGGTTGCGGACAACCGGCAGGGTCCTGCTTGATGGTGACCGCATTCCACTCATGGCGATGGGCACCGTGCGTGACATCACCGCGCGCAAGATTTTATTGATGTAATATTTATCGTGTTCGGCCTCTTTTAAAAAACGCCGATCTATTTCTTGTCGATTGTTTTGATGTTGCGGTGACATGGTTCGGCAGGTTTTCATTTTGCTGTTTAAGATCGTGCTGGTCGCTATGCTCGGCATAGCCGGCATCCGCATCGCCTCGCTCGTGAACGGCGAGGCGGCCTATCCAGCGACCGGCCTCTCCGCCAACACGGAAACGCTGTGGACGACCGCCCCTGTCCGGGTCGATCCCCGCCATCAGAATTACGAACGCATTCCAACGCCGCCCGACCCATATCCCTTAAAAATATACGCCGATCAGCGCCTGCGCGTTTTGTCCAACAACCGCTTCACCTTCAAAGGCCAGGAATTCCGCCTCGCCGGCATGGAAGACATCGACCGCAACCGGGTCTGCACCGGCCCCGACGGCCGCCGTTATGCCTGCGGCCTCAACGCCTTCAAGGCACTGGAGAACCGGTTGCGCGGCAAATATCTGGAATGTCGCGCGGTGGAAGAGGGTGCTGCTGCCCGGTCTGTCGAATGCCGGATCAACGGGCAGGATGTGCGGGCGCTGTTGCAATAGGCAGCATGACGGGCAGCCGATGATGCAGCGTCAAAGCGCGGGCTTTAAGTTGGGAATTTTATCTTAGGAGGTTTGGTGGAGCTAAGCGGGATCGAACCGCTGACCTCTTGCATGCCATGCAAGCGCTCTCCCAGCTGAGCTATAGCCCCATAAGGGTTCCGGTGTTTTGTCCGGTTCCGGGAACCGAAGCGGCTGTTGTTCCGTTCGGTGGCGGCTTACTACTTCGGCTAATCGCAGAGTGCAAGCACAAAAAACAGCCCGGCTTCATTTTTTTGTCGCCGGGCTGGTTTATCCAATAAGATCAAACTTCTTCGTCGTCGCCCGGTACGCCGATGATGCCGGACATGTCGTCGTCATCATCGTCTTCGTCGGCTTCGAGGAACGTGTCGTCATCATCGCCGATTTCGACGTCGTCGTCATCGTCGCCCAGATCGGGGATCTCGTCGCCACTGTTGTCGCCATCGGCGTCTTCCAGCGATACGAGTTCGACTTCCGTGTTTTCGGCATCGACTTCCGCGACTTCTTCTTCTTCAGCCTGCTCCAGCTTTGCCTGAGCCGTGGTTTCTTCAAAGAAGGAGAGCGGCCAGGACTTGCCGCTATAGGGAGAAACGACCGGGTCGCGGTTCAGATCGTAGAACTTCTTGCCGGTATCGGGGTCTGTGCGCTTGGTACCAAGGTCCGCTTTTGCCACTGTCTAAGCCTCAAATTGTCGAATGAGTTTCGGTGTGTACGCCGTAAAACCGGCATAGACGGTAAAATTTCTAGCCGGTCCCCTTAATCGTTGCGGTCTTTCGTGTCAAAGACAAACTTTGGAGGCCGACCTCCCGTGATGCGACTTCTATGCCGCGTCGCTCATAAAGATTGGAGGCGTCGGCACTCTACTGTATTAATGACGGACGCACAGGCGGAAAGCTTCATGACCTTCACGATTGCCATAGATGGGCCGGCTGCGGCGGGAAAAGGCACCTTGTCGCGCAAGATTGCGCAGACCTATGGTTTCCATCATCTCGATACCGGCCTGACCTACAGAGCCACCGCCAAGGCACTTCTCGACGCCGGCCTGCCGCTCGATGACGAGACCGTCGCTGAGAAGGTGGCGCTGGAACTTGACCTTGCCGGCCTCGACCGCTCGGTGCTCTCAAGACACGATATCGGCGAGGCGGCATCGAGGATCGCGGTGATGACGCCGGTGAGGCGTGCGCTCGTGACAGCGCAGCAGCGTTTTGCGGCAAAGGAGCCAGGCACGGTTCTGGATGGCCGCGACATCGGCACTGTCGTGTGCTCGCAGGCGCCGGTGAAACTTTACGTCACCGCTTCGCCGGATGTGCGGGCGCGGCGGCGTTATGATGAAATTCTCGCCAATGGCGACGTTGCCGATTACGGCGCCATTTTCGCCGAGGTGAAGAAACGCGACGAGCGCGACATGGGCCGCGCCGACAGCCCGTTGAAACCGGCTGAAGACGCGCACTTGCTAGATACGTCGGAAATGAGTATAGAGGCGGCGTTTCAGGCCGCGCGAATGATAATAGACGCCGCCCTGAAGAAACAGGTTTTTCGCGGAACCGCTTGAATTCGGTCCGCGTTTAGTCCGGAATTGCCTGAAGACATGTCCTTGCGCCGGAAAGCCTTTTGAAAAGGCGGGCATGGGTTCGGGTATCAACAACGCTAGCCCACCGGCGCTTTTGTATTCGCTTTCGAGCGGATGCAATCAGGAGATTTGATGTCAGTATCTACCCCCACGCGCGAAGATTTCGCAGCGCTTCTCGAAGAATCCTTTGCCTCTAACGATCTTGCCGAAGGCTATGTTGCCAAGGGTATCGTAACGGCAATCGAGAAGGACGTCGCCATCGTCGACGTCGGCCTCAAGGTTGAAGGCCGCGTCCCGTTGAAGGAATTCGGCGCGAAGTCCAAGGACGGCACGCTCAAGGTCGGCGACGAAGTTGAAGTTTACGTCGAGCGCATCGAAAACGCTCTCGGCGAAGCTGTTCTGTCGCGCGAAAAGGCTCGCCGCGAAGAAAGCTGGGTCAAGCTCGAAGCCAAGTTCGAAGCTGGCGAGCGCGTCGAAGGCGTTATCTTCAACCAGGTCAAGGGTGGTTTCACCGTCGATCTGGACGGCGCTGTTGCCTTCCTTCCGCGTTCGCAGGTCGATATCCGTCCGATCCGCGACGTTACCCCGCTGATGCACAACCCGCAGCCCTTCGAAATCCTCAAGATGGACAAGCGTCGCGGCAACATCGTTGTTTCGCGCCGTACGGTTCTTGAAGAGTCCCGCGCCGAGCAGCGTTCTGAAATCGTTCAGAACCTCGAAGAAGGCCAGGTTGTTGACGGCGTCGTCAAGAACATCACCGATTACGGTGCGTTCGTTGACCTCGGCGGCATCGACGGCCTGCTGCACGTTACCGACATGGCATGGCGCCGCGTCAACCATCCTTCGGAAATCCTCAACATTGGCCAGCAGGTCAAGGTTCAGATCATCCGCATCAACCAGGAAACCCACCGTATCTCGCTCGGCATGAAGCAGCTCGAGTCCGATCCGTGGGATGGCATCTCTGCCAAGTACCCGGTTGGCAAGAAGATCTCCGGTACGGTCACTAATATCACCGACTACGGTGCATTCGTCGAGCTGGAGCCGGGCATCGAAGGCCTGATCCACATTTCCGAAATGTCCTGGACCAAGAAGAACGTACATCCCGGCAAGATCCTGTCCACGAGCCAGGAAGTCGACGTTGTCGTTCTCGAAGTCGATCCGTCCAAGCGCCGTATCTCGCTCGGCCTCAAGCAGACGCTGGAAAACCCGTGGCAGGCATTTGCCTTCAGCCATCCGGCCGGCACTGAAGTCGAAGGCGAAGTCAAGAACAAGACCGAATTCGGCCTGTTCATTGGCCTCGAAGGCGATGTCGACGGCATGGTTCACCTGTCGGATCTCGACTGGAACCGTCCGGGCGAACAGGTCATCGAAGAGTTCAACAAGGGTGACGTGGTCAAGGCCGTCGTTCTCGATGTTGACGTCGAGAAGGAACGCATCTCGCTCGGCATCAAGCAGCTCGGCAAGGATGCTGTCGGTGAAGCCGCAACCTCCGGCGACCTGCGCAAGAACGCAGTCGTTTCGTGCGAAGTCATCGCCGTTAACGACGGTGGCGTGGAAGTGAAGCTCGTCAACCACGAGGACATCACCTCCTTCATCCGCCGCAACGACCTCGCACGCGATCGTGACGATCAGCGTCCGGAGCGTTTCGCAGTTGGCCAGGTTTTCGACGCCCGCGTCGTCAACTTCTCGAAGAAGGACCGCAAGGTCATGCTTTCGATCAAGGCTCTGGAAATCGCTGAAGAGAAGGAAGCCGTCGCACAGTTCGGTTCGTCCGACTCGGGCGCTTCGCTCGGCGACATCCTCGGTGCGGCTCTGAAGAACCGCAGCGAATAATCGCGAGAGATCGTTTGAAATAAAGAACCCGCCGGAATTTCCGGCGGGTTTTTTGTTGGCTGCAGTGCTCGTTTAGTGGCCACCGGGCGGCACGGAATTCAGTGCATGCCGCTCATCTTCAGGTAATAATTTTCCGCACTGTCGTCGAAAGCAGCCGTGCGCAGATTTTCCTCATCGCCAATCTCGTCATTGGCGGCCACCCGCTCTTCCACGTCGTCCTGGCCGTCGGGATTTTCGCTCTCCGCCTCACCGTTTGCCTCATCCTCGGAAAATGGACCACGGCCGCGATGCGGCGTTTCTGATTCATGGTCATCTTCCGCCGGAGGGTATGCGACGAGCGGTAACGGCGTGCCGTCTTTTGCGAGAGCCGCAGCGATCAGCGATTGCGAGGCCGTCTGTTCCAGCATCGCCATTCTGGCTTCCGGGTCGAGAGCGGCGCGCGGCATGGGCTGGGCTTCGGGCCGGTTGGCAACCGTCTCCGCATCTTCACCGGTCGGGCGGATGATGGGCGTTGCAAGGGCTGATTTTTCGGCAGGCTGCTCTTCGAGCGGCTGCGGCACAGCGCCCGGTGGCAGGGCCGAAAGCGGAGCGGCAGTGGTGGCCCTGGCGGGAAGCTTGGCGGCGACGGCAGCAAGCAGGAGATTTTCCATGTCCTTGATGCCACCTGCGGACTGGCCGGATGGCGGGTTCAAGGCAGTGCGGGCCTCCTTCGGCTCCGGCTTCACCATGTCCCGATGCTGGAGGGCAGGGCGCATCTCGCCATTCTCGGTTCGCGGCGGATTTGGCGTCCGGGCCTCTGGGCGGACCTCTGCCAGCACTTCTTTTGCAACGTTGCCGGTTTGCGGCTGAAGCGGACGTGCGGTGTTTTCGGCTTTCGACTCCGGCTTTGCCGCATCACGCGGAGCATCCGGCGTGTCGGCAGGCGGGGCGGGAAGATTGATCTGCGGGGTTTGATGATCCGCTGCCTGCGCCGCCACCATGGCCTTTATCGTGGCAGCGCTCTGGGCGAGCGGACCGATGAGCAGCGGCAACAGCCGGCCGGGCGTGGCGGCGTTTGCCGCTTGTGCTGCCGTGGTGGTGGTCGCCGCCGGGTTCTGGCGGGTCTCAGCGCTCTGGCTGGGGATGTTCTGCTGTCTCGGTTGCGGCGGCTGCGCGGCGGCCGGGGTGGCCGAATTGTTCTGCTGATAAGAGGATACCACCGCCCTTGCTGCGAGATCGGCTCCCTTGTAGCGGGAAAGCTCGATCAGCAGCGCAAGCCTTGCGGCCTCCGGCCCGGTTGGCTGTTTCAGGATTTCCGCGAGCATCGAGAGGCTCAAGCCTTGCAGGACTTTGCTGACCTGTTGTTCCAGTGCCAGGCGCTGCGGGGCGGGCAGGGCGCGCAGCGCATCCGTCAGGCGCACCACATAGGTTTGAATGGCTTCGCCATCGCCCCGTGGCAGGTTCATCAGCTTGCCAAGCGCCTCGGCCAGAACGGCGGTGCTGCGGGAAAGCTGATATTCGCTGGCAAGCGAGGTGATCGCGGCTTTGGCGAAAAGATTGCTGCCATTGTCGGGTCCAGCATTGCTCGTCTGCGGCTGCACGGCCTCTGCCGGCTGGCCGCGCTGCGTCTGCGAGGCTGCGGCTCCATAGGCGGCATCGGCTGCCGGAATTTTCGGTACAGGCGGTAACATGCTGCGCTCCGTTCCTATCGACTACCGCCGCTGGCTGCGAAAGGGCCAGTCCTTGGCTCTCAGATCCGCATTTGGCTTATGTTGAAAGATTGCCGCGCCGGTGATGTACAGGTGTCATCTCGCCCGCTCATGCGGGAGCGCCGTGTGCGTCGAAGGCAGGAATGCCAGCTTGTCGCGATGCACACAGAATCATCAACCCTGAGTTTGGGCCGTAGATATTAAGAATTCGCTAACCATAAAATTGCGTCGATAGGGCGGGTCAGGGAGAGACGCTGATGAACATGCGATAAAGCCCGTTATCGTCGGAGTTGACCGATGAAATATGGTCCGGTTCGCTTCCCGCCGCCTCAAAGGCTTCCGGCGGCATCGCGTCGAGCCAGCTTGCCTTGGGAAAACCTCTCTCGGAGCGGTCTTCAACGGGGGCGATGAGATCGTCTTCCTCGCTTGCCGCAGCGAAGCTGGCGTTATCAGGCGCCAGCGGCGGGGCGGCGATGGAGAGCAGCGCTTGCGTCGCATTCGGTTCGGCATCGAGACCGGCGCTGCCGGATATGCCGGAAATTTTAGACATGTCTGAACTCACATCATGTTTCGCTCAAAGGACTATCGGCAGCGGCGCAATCATGCCGCCTTCTTCTTCAGCAGTGCATAAATTCCATTGTCGTCGATCGAGATCGGCAGAATGGCGTCGCGGGTGTTATCGACGACCGCCAGCGCATCGAGTAGTTTTTCGGCGTCGTCTTTCTGCTCGGCCCCCGTCGTGGTGGTGGCGTCAGTCTCTGCGGGTTCGTTGTCGTTTTCAGCCGATGCCGTTTCGCTCGCAGGTGTTGCCGCAAGCACGGAGATCAGGGCGATTTCCGATGAAATATCGACTGGGCCTTGCCCGTCTGTCGCTGGCGTTTGTTCTTCGGCGGCAGCGTCTATGTGTTCCTTCACGACGTCCTGAAGTTTTTGCACATCGTCGAGCTTGCCCTGCGCCTCGCGGGTCTGGATATCCTCTTCCCGCTCGGCTGCCACTTCGGCATCGTTGATTTCGCCCATGCGGTTTCCGCCGCGTTCGGCCTGCAATTCTTCCTTGGTTTTCGGGTCGGCGACGTCTTCCAGCCGCTGGATGACCTTCATCGTTTCCCGTGTCATGAAGCCGTTGGCCTGGGCCTGCTCGTCCAGCGCATCCTTCACGGCACGCGCGGCATCGCCATATGGGTTGGCGATGGCGGCGATCATCTGCGTGGCCGAAATGCCGATTTCCTTGAGGCCTGTCGATTCTTCCAGATCGTTGACGCTTTTCGGCAAAGTGGCGCGCATGGCCATGATGGCATCCGATATCTGCTCGCCGAAATCCTCTTCCTTGCCGGTGAGGCCGGCAGTCTGAGCGATGCGTGCGGCAAGGGCTGCCATGGGGTCTGTCTTGGCGGTGATGCCGTTGTTCAGCACGTCCACCACCTGCGCTTCCGAAACGCCGAAGGATTTCAGGGAAATCGTCGTGGCTTTTCCGGCCGCATCGGTTTTTTCAAAACCGTCGGTCAGGGTCAGCGCGTCCTGGAGCCTTTGCGCGAAAGCCGAGTTCGATTCATCGTTTTCCTGGGTGATGCCAAGCGCAGACGAGAAACGGGAAACGAGCGAGGCGAAGGCATCACCGTCAGGCTTCATGGCGCCGAACAGATAGGCGCTTATCTTTTCATTGGCAACGCGATGGCTTTGGTCCGGCTGCGGCTGGGTCTTTACCGCGTCGTCCTTTTTGGTGCCGTTCGCCTTTTCCTGCTCTTCGCGATGGCGCTGCTCGATGGTCTCCACCATCGACCGCATGAGGTCGCTGACTGCAATGCCTGCCGTCTGCTGCAATGGCGTAATCATCTGGAAGTCCCCGGCCACCCAAAGTTGAGGCCGAGAATAGGCAGTTTCGGTAAATCAGTCCTTAAACGAAGCGCGAAAACGCTCAGCTATGGGCGAAGATATCGGTTTCTTCCCAGCCGAGAAGATCGAGCTTCGCCCGCGTCGGTAGAAACGCGAAACAGGCATCGGCGTGATCGAGGCGGCCGTCGCGCACCAGGCGGTGGGTCAGCTTGTCGCGCAGCGCATGCAAGTGCAGCACATCGGAGGCAGCATATTCGAGCTGGGCGGGCGACAGTTTTTCCGCTGCCCAGTCAGACGATTGCTGTGCCTTGGAGATGTCGACCTCCAGCATTTCCTTCAGATTGTCCTTCAGCCCGTGCCGGTCGGTGTAGGTGCGGGTCAGGCGCGAGGCGATCTTGGTGCAGAAAACCGGCGTCGTCGTCACACCGAAAGTGTGGAACAGAACGGCGATATCGAAACGGCCATAATGAAAAATCTTCTGCCGGGCCGGGTCTGCAAGCATGTGGGTGAGGTTGGGAGCTTCCTTCTGGCCGGCGGCGATGCGGATGACATCCGCCGTGCCGTCGCCCGGAGAAAGCTGAACGACACAGAGACGGTCGCGGCGCGGCACCAGCCCCAGTGTTTCCGTATCGACTGCGATGGCGCCACGGTAGCGTGCGGCATCTGCGGCGGAAATATCGCCTTCGTGATAACGGATGGTTGCTGCCATTGTCTTGCTCCGGAATTTCCAGTTCGTTGCCCCGGCTATAACGGAAAGACCGGTTTGACGATACCGTTTTATGGCCGCTGCCACGCGCCTTGGCACGTGCCCTTGGCACTTGCGTTTGCGAAAGTCTCCGGGTTAGGTTTGCGGAAATCCTGTTGCTCCAGATTGTATGAAATTCCCGATGACAAAGAAAATCTACCTCGCCGGGCCGGAGGTCTTCCTGCCGAATGCCCGTGAAATGCTCGATCTCAAGGCCTCGCTGGCACGCGAGGCCGGTTTTGTGCCGCTTTCGCCGGGCGATCTGGAAATTCCGCCTGCTGATAGTAAAATCGGCCACGGCTGCAACATCAATGCCGTCGACGAGCGGATGATGCTGGAAGCGGATGCGGTCATCGCCAATCTCACGCCGTTTCGCGGCATCGCCGCCGATACGGGAACGAGCTACGAACTGGGGTTCATGTGCGCGCTCGGCAAGCCGGTTTTCGCCTACACCAATGTCGCGGCCAATCACTTCACCCGTATCAAGGCGCAATATAATGGGGTTGCCGCCATGGATGAGACGGGCCGCTATCGCGGGCCGGACGGTCTGTCGATAGAGAATTTCGACATGGTCGACAATCTCATGCTGCATGGCGGGATTTTGCGGCGCGGTGGCGTCCTCATCATCGGCAACGCCACGGCAGAAACCCTCTATACCGATCTCGAAGCGTATAAGCGCTGTCTGGCGGCGGCCGCTGAAAAATTATTGACACAGACTGATCCCGATAGAACAAATTTAGTGGAGACATCATCATGAGCGGCACCATCCTCATCACCGGCGCGACGTCCGGCTTCGGACAGGCCACGGCGCGGCGCTTCGTCAAGGAAGGCTGGAAGGTCATCGGCACCGGCCGGCGGGCGGAGCGGCTGGAGGCGCTGGCGCAGGAACTCGGCGCGGCCTTTCACGGCGTTGCCTTCGACATTACCGACGAGGATGCTACCCAAAAGGCGCTGACGGCCTTGCCTGAGGGCTTCCGGGACATCGACATTCTCGTCAACAATGCAGGGCTTGCGCTCGGCACCGCACCCGCGCCGCAGGTGCCGCTGAAAGACTGGCAGACCATGGTGAATACCAATATCACCGGTCTTTTGAACATCACGCACCACCTCTTGCCGAAGCTGGTCGAGCGCAGGGGCATTGTCATCAACCTGTCCTCCGTGGCTGCGCACTGGCCCTATGCGGGCGGCAACGTCTATGCCGGAACGAAAGCCTTCCTGCGGCAATTCTCGCTCGGCCTGCGTTCCGACCTGCATGGCAAGGGCGTACGCGTCACTTCCATCGAGCCGGGCATGTGCGAAACGGAATTCACGCTTGTTCGCACCGGCGGCAATAAGGATGCCTCGGATAATCTCTATAAGGGCGTCAATCCAATCACCGCCGAAGATATCGCCAATACGATCCATTGGGTCGCCTCGCAGCCCAAACACATCAACATCAACAGCCTCGAACTCATGCCGGTCAACCAGTCCTTCGCCGGTTTTCAGGTGCATCGGGACAGTTGATCTTCAACGTTTTCAACGGGAGTGCTAAAAAACAGAGCAGGATTTTTCGAGCTATGCAAAAATGCAATGCTGCATTGCGAGACTCGCTCTGTTAAAAATCGCGGATACCGCTATATTCAAATCATCGAAGCGACGCACTCCTCCTCCCAGTGTCGCTCGATGTGGATCGGTGGTACTCCTCCTCCCAATCGCCGATCAAGTTTGAAGCCTGCCGCACCTCCTCCCGCGGCAGGCTTTTTCTTTTTCCGGACATGTTTTGAAGATCAGTTTCCGCGTGCCAGCCGCACTCGGATGACATCCCGTTTTGCCCTTACGTTTGCGGGGGGATTTCATATTTTCCCGTCAAGGCAACGATTGTTGAAATCGGTCACGTGGCGATCACGATTTCGTTATGTCTAGATGAATATGCACAGTTTTGTGGCGGTGCATGGGGTTGGCCCATTGCTTAGGCCCCGGCCTGTGTTTAAACATTGGCAAAAGAACGCTTGGGAGTTGCCGACACGCTTGTGTCTGTGCGCCTGAAAGCGGCGGGGAGAGAATGGCAGACTTTCAAGAGGCGCTGAAGCGGTTTCAGCCGATCGCGGTTCCATCGATCGCTGAAGACGAGCTCAGGTTGCGGTTGCGCGGCCTGCAAGCGCAACTCATCCAGCACAATATCAAGGCGGTCTGGCTCGATGCATCATCGTCGCTGACCTATTATACCGGCCTGTCGCTGGGTCTTTCGGAGCGCATTCATGGCGCTCTGGTGCCGGCCGAAGGCAAGCCCCTCTATGTCAGCCCGGCATTTGAAGAGCCGAAGCTGCGCACGATGATCCGTATCGAGGGTGATGTCGCCGTCTGGGAAGAGGATGAAAGTCCTTTCGACCTGATGGTAAAGCGCATCGAAGCACTCGGCTGTCCCGGCCACCTTGTCGCCATCGATCCCGCCACTCCCTTCGTCTTCGCATCGGCGCTGATGCAGCGTCTGGAAGGCCGGATCATGTCCGCCCAGCCTGTTATCGTCGCCCAGCGGCAGGTCAAATCCGCAGCCGAGATCGCCATTATCCAGGCGGCGATGGATGCGAGCTACGGCGTGCAGAAAGCCGTGTTCGAGGGCCTGCGTTCCGGCATTTCCACCACCGAAGTGGCTGATTTCGTTAATGCCGCGCATATTGCGCTGGGTCTGAAGCCGCTTTTCGTTGCGGTGCAGTTCGGCGAGGCGACGGCTTATCCGCACGGCGTGCCGCATGCGCAGACATTGAACGACGGCGACATGGTGCTGGTCGATCTCGGCGGCATCCTTCATGGCTATCGCTCGGATATCACCCGCACCTATGTTTTCGGGATGCCGACGGACCGGCAGCGTTTGCTCTGGAACGCCGAGCGTGACGCGCAGGCTGCAGCCTTTGCGGCGGCTCGCGTCGGTGCCGCCTGTTCGGATGTGGACAAGGCCGCGCGCGACAGCCTGGAAACGGCTGGTTTCGGGCCGGGTTATCAGGTTCCGGGCTTGCCGCATCGCACTGGCCACGGGCTTGGGCTGGATATTCACGAAGAACCCTATATCGTTGCAGGAAATGCCACGGCTCTTCAGCCGGGCATGTGTTTTTCCATCGAGCCGATGCTGTGCGTTTATGGGGAATGCGGCGTCCGTCTCGAGGACATAGCTTATATGACGGAGGTGGGACCACGCTGGTTCTGCCCGCCGGAGAAGAACCTCGACCGGCTGTTCCAGCCGGTCGCCGGGTAATTGGTCGGGAGGCACAGGACCGAACGGCGATGCGGGGGCTCCCGTATCGTCGCTGACCAGGACAGGTAGGCCCCTTAAAAAAGGGCCGCATAAACTCAGAAAAAGAGGGAAAGGACCACCAGATGAAAACGCTGACCCGCAGTTTGCTTATAGCCTCTGCGCTTGCGATGGCTTCCGCCATGCCCGCCATGGCGAAGACCTTCGTATATTGCTCCGAGGCATCGCCGGA
Source organism: Agrobacterium sp. (assembly GCA_034519725.1). GTDB lineage: Bacteria > Pseudomonadota > Alphaproteobacteria > Rhizobiales > Rhizobiaceae > Agrobacterium. The sequence goes on along the minus strand of JAXHOC010000012.1, from coordinate 28,045 downwards.
AGGCTTCGATCCTTCGCCTTACACCGCCGGTGGCACCTTCGATGCCTCCGCGCATCCGGTCTACAACCGTCTGACCGAGTTCAAGAAGGGCACGACCGAAGTTGAGCCGGGCCTTGCCGAAAAGTGGGAAGTTTCGAGCGATGGCCTCGAATACACGTTCCATCTGCGCAAGGGCGTGAAGTTCCACTCCAACGAAAAGTTCACGCCGAGCCGCGATTTCAACGCCGATGACGTGATCTTCAGCTACAACCGCCAGGGTGACACCAAGAACCCGTGGAACCAGTATATCGCAGGCATCACCTACGAATATTACAACTCCATGGAAATGCCGTCGCTGATCAAGGAAATCGTCAAGGTTGACGATTACACCGTCAAATTCGTGCTGACCCGCCCTGAAGCACCGTTCCTCGCCAACCTCGCGATGGATTTTGCCTCGATCGTCTCGACAGGAATATGCCGATACGCTTGATAAGGCCGGCACCAAGGAAGACTTCAACAACCTGCCGGTCGGCACCGGCCCGTTCCAGTTCGTCGCCTATCAGAAGGACGCGGTCATCCGCTACAAGGCCAACCCCGACTACTGGGGCGGCAAGCAGAAGATCGACGACCTCGTCTTCGCCATCACCCCCGACGCCGCGGTGCGCTATGCAGAAGCTGCAAGGCCGGCGAATGCCATGTCATGCCCTATCCGAACCCGGCCGACCTTGCCGCCATCCAGGCCGACACCGAACCTCAACCTGATGGAGCAGGACGGGCCTGAACGTCGGCTACCTGGCCTACAACACCAACCATGGCGCCTTTCGACAAGCCGGAAGTGCGCAAGGCGCTGAACATGGCGATCAACAAGCAGGCGATCATCGACGCCGTCTTCCAGGGCGCCGGCAAGGTTGCCAAGAACCCGATCCCGCCGACCATGTGGTCCTACAACGACGCCATCGACGACGACCCTTACGATCCGGAAGCCGCCAAGAAGATGCTCTCGAAGCCGCTGGCGTCAAGGACCTGTCGATGAAGGTCTGGGCGATGCCGGTGCAGCGTCCCTACATGCCGAACGCCCGCCGCATGGCCGAGCTGATCCAGGCGGACTTCGCCAAGGTCGGCGTCAAGGTCGAGATCGTCTCCTACGAATGGGGCGAATACCTCGAGAAGTCCAAGGCCGAAGGACCGTGACGGTGCGGTGCATGCTCGGCTGGACCGGCGACAACGGCGATCCGGACAACTTCCTCGGCCGTGCTGTCTCGGCTGCGACGCAGTTGGCGGCGCCAACCGCGCCCAGTGGTGCAACGAGGAGTTCAACACCCTGATCCAGAAGGCCAAGGCCGTACCGACATGGCCGAGCGCACCAAGCTCTACGAGGAGGCGCAGGTGGTCTTCAAGCGAACAGGCGCCGTGGGCGACGATCGCCCACTCGACGGTCGTTCATGCCGATGTCGCAAGAAGGTCTCGGGCTACAAGATGAGCCCGCTTGGCGACCATCACCTTCGACGATCGTCGATATCGCCGAATAATCGCGGCGGACAGCATGCGGCCGGCGCGCTGGAGAACTGCACGGAGCTTTCCCCGCGCGTCTTTGTCAGGAACAAGGCCATGATCCGGTTCATTCTTCGGCAAACTCGGTCTATCTCGATCCCGACCTTTCATCGGGGTCACCATCGTCGCGCTTTCGCCTTCGTGCGCGTCCTGCCGGGCGATCCCGTGCTGTTGATGGCAGGCGAGCGTGGTATTTCACCCGAGCGGCATGCGCGAACTGCTGACGCAGCTCGGCTTCGACCGGCCGATCTGGTCAGCAATATCTCCATTTTCTCGGACGTCTTCTCCAGGGTGATCTCGGCAATTCGCTCGTCACCAAGAAGCCCGTTCTGACCGAGTTCCTCGCGCTCTTTCCCGCGACAGTCGAGCTTGGTCTCGTCGCCATCATTCTCGCCACCCTGATCGGCGTGCCGGTCGGCGTCATCGCCGCCATCCGTCGCGGGTCTTGGTTCGACCAGATCTCCATGACGCACGGCGCTGGTCGGCTTCTCGATGCCGATCTTCTGGTGGGGTCTGCTGCTGATCATCCTGTTCTCCGGCATCCTGCAGCTGGACGCCGGTCTCGGGCCGTATCTCGCTGATGTATTTCTTCCCGCCGGTCACCGGCTTCATGCTGATCGACAGCCTGCTGTCGGGCCAGAAGGGCGCCTTTGCCTCGGCCCTGTCGCACCTGATCCTGCCGTCGATCGTGCTTGCCACCATTCCGCTCGCGGTGATCGCGCGCCAGACCCGCTCGGCCATGCTCGAGGTGCTGGGCGAGGACTATGTCCGCACCGCCCGCGCAAAGGGCCTGTCGCCGCGTCCGCGTCATCGGCCTGCATGCGCTGCGCAACGCGATGATCCCGGTCATCACCACCATCGGCCTGCAGGTCGGCGTGCTGATGGCCGGGGCGATCCTGACCGAGACGATCTTTTCCTGGCCGGGCATCGGCAAGTGGATGGTCGATTCCATCTCGCGCCGCGACTACCCGGTGGTGCAGGGCGGGCTGTTGCTGATCGCCGGCATGATCATGGTGGTCAACCTGATCGTCGACCTGCATCTATGGGCTCATCAATCCGAGCATCCGGCATAACTGAGGCGAGCGACCACAGCCGCGTCGCGTCAGCGCCTGCCGACCGCCGCCATCCGCGCGCCGCCATGCTCGCCGATTTCTGGTTCTACTTCCGCCAGAACCGTGGCGCCGTCATCGGCCTCGTGGTCTTCACCGTGCTGGTGCTGGTGGCGTTTTCGCGCCGCTGATCGCGCCGCACGACCCGACGCAGCAATACCGCGACTGCGTTGCTGTGTGCCGCCGGTCTGGCAGGATGGAGGCCGTGCTGCATTCCTGCTCGGCACCGATGCTGTCGGCCGCGACATGCTGTCCCGGCTGATCTACGGCGCGCAATATTCGCTGTTCATCGGCGTGGTCGTGGTGGCCATCGCGCTGCTGACCGGCGGCATCTTCCTCGGCCTGCTGGCCGGCTATTTCCGCGGCTGGGTCGACACTGTCATCATGCGCGTGATGGACATCATCCTGGCCTTCCCGTCGCTGCTGCTGGCGCTGGTGCTGGTGGCGGTCCTGGGGCCGGGCCTGATCAATGCGATGATCGCCATCGCCATCGTGCTGCAGCCGCATTTCGTGCGCCTGACCCGCGCTGCGGTCATGGCGGAGAAGCAGCCGCGACTATGTCACCGCCGCGCGTGTGGCCGGGGCAGGGCGGTTGCGGCTGATGTTCCGCACCATCCTGCCGAACTGCCTGGCGCCGCTGATCGTGCAGGCGACGCTTTCGTTCTCGTCTGCCGTCCTCGACGCGGCGGCGCTCGGCTTCCTCGGCATGGGCGCGCAGCCGCCGACGCCGGAATGGGGCACCATGCTGGCCGAAGCGCGCGAGTTCATCCTGCGCGCCTGGTGGGTGGTGACCTTCCCCGGCCTTGCCATCCTGATCACGGTGCTGGCCATCAACCTGATGGGCGACGGCCTGCGCGATGCGCTCGACCCGAAACTGAAGCGGAGCTGATCCCATGGCCCTTCTGAAAATCAGAAACCTGACCGTCAAATTCGCCACCGCCACCGGCAGCGTTCACGGCCGTCGACGGCATCGACGTGCATGTGGACAAAGGCGAAGTGCTGGCCATCGTCGGCGAATCCGGCTCCGGCAAGTCGGTGTCCATGCTGGCCGTGATGGGGCTTTTGCCCGACACGGCGACGATCACCGCCGACGAGCATGCGCTTCGACGGCCAAGACCTGCTGACCATGATCGCCGCAGGCAGCGCCGCACGCATCATCGGCCGGGACATCACCATGATCTTCCAGGAGCCGGTCGCCTCGCTCAACCCGTCCTTCACGCGTCGGTTTCCAGATCGAGGAGGTCCTGCGCCTCAATCTCGGCCTGACCGGCAGCGGCGCGTGCACGCGCGCTGGAGCTGTTCCGCGCCGTCGGCATTCCCGACCCGGAAGAGCGGCTCAACGCCTATCCGCACCAGATGTCGGGCGGCCAATGCCAGCGGGTGATGATCGCCATCGCCATCGCCTCCAAACCGCGCCTGCTGATCGCCGACGAGCCGACCACCGCGCTGGATGTGACCATCCAGAAGCAGATCCTCGATCTGCTGATGAAGTTGCAGGAAGATTACGGCATGGCGCTGATCCTGATCACCCATGACATGGGTGTTGTGGCCGAAACTGCCGACCGCGTTGTGGTGCAATACAAGGGCCGCAAGATGGAAGAAGCCGATGTTCTGTCGCTGTTTTCATCGCCGCAGCACGCCTACACCCGTGCCCTGCTGTCGGCCTTGCCGGAACACGCCACCGGCGACCGCCTGCCCACAGTATCCGACTTTTTCGTGCCCGAGGTGACGCCATGAGTGACGCCAACACCAAACCCGTTGTCGAAGGCCGCGCCATCGTTCAGGACTATTACGTTCCCGGCAGCATGTTCACGGCAGGCAAACAGGTGCGCGCCCTGCGCGGCATTGATTTCAGCGTGAACAAGGGCAAGACCCTTGCCATCGTGGGCGAAAGCGGGTCGGGGAAATCAACCCTTGCACGGATCATCGCGCTGATTGACGCGCCCAGTGGCGGGTCGTTGCTGCTTGATGGTGAACCCGTCGATATCAGCCGCAAGCGGCCGACGCCCTCGCTGCGGTCAAAGGTGCAGATGGTGTTCCAGAACCCCTATGGCAGCCTGAATCCCCGCCAAAAGGTTGGCAACGTGCTGATGGAACCGCTGGTCATCAACACCGAAATGCCGGCCTCCGAGCGGCGCGACCGGGCCGAGGCGATGCTGAAAAAGGTCGGCCTGCAACCCGAACATTTCAACCGCTATCCGCACATGTTTTCCGGCGGCCAGCGCCAGCGGATCGCGATTGCGCGGGCCTTGATGCTGAACCCGCAGCTTCTGGTGCTGGATGAACCGGTGTCGGCGCTTGATCTGTCGGTGCAGGCGCAGGTGCTGAACCTGCTGGCCGATTTGCAGGATGAGTTCGGCCTGACCTATGTGTTCGTCAGCCACGATCTTTCCGTCGTGCGTTACATCGCCGATGACGTCATGGTGATCTCGAAGGGTGTGGCGGTGGAGCAAGGCACGCGCGAGGAGCTGTTTGCCAATCCGCAGCACGCCTATACGCGTCGCTGTTTGCGGCGACTCCGGTGACGGATGTAGACGCCATCCGCGTCCGCGTGGAGCGCCGCAAGGCGGCACGGCAGGCCGCGACGGCGTGAGATTGACGATTGATCTGTGAATAAGTGGGGCAGGCCGGATTTCCGGCCTGTTTCTTTTTCAGGGCTTCAAAAGATTGCGGGAGCCGCGCTCCGGGGCGACAACAATCTCCCCTCGTATCCGACGAGATCAGGCCCCGGCTTCTCTGAGCAGGCGCACCTGCCGCAGCGTATTCTGCCGGCTGCGCTCCAGATGGCGCCAGAGGGCGTCGACGATCTGGGCCTTGCTGCGGGCGGCGATGGCATCGGCAATATTCTGGTGTTCCTCGACAGAGCGGGCATAGTCGCCAAGGATCGACACGAAAACCGTGTGGGTCTGGTCGAGAATACGCCCATGCGTGCCTGAGATGACCGGGATACGCGCGGCCGAAACAAGCGCCGTGTGAAAGCTGCGATCGTGAAACAGGGCCTTGGAGAGATCGTCCAGCGACGTACTCCGGGCAAATTCGCGGTGTTTGGCAAGGCTTTCCAGAAGCCGGCCATGCAGGGCGTCGTCCAGTTGCCCGGCACCGAAAGCCACTTCCACGGCGCCTTTTTCCAGCAGCATTCTGGCGGCGTAGAGTTCTTCCACATCCTCCACGGTAAAATCGCGCACGACCATGCCGCGCCTTGAGGAATTGACCACCAGCCCGTCGGCCTCGAGTTTCAGGCAGGCTTCCTTGACCGGCGTCGGGCTGATGCCGAGATTGGCGGCAAGCTCGTTGGGCAACAGGCGTTCGCCGCCGCGCAATCTGCCGCTGACGATGCGCGCCCGCAGTTCCTGATGCGCCTGTTCGGCAAGTGTGATTTTGATCAACGTGTTCATGGCAGCACCATCGCCCAACCGGGAAGGACAGGCAATGATAGAATATAAAAAATAAAAAATTTTTTATTTTACAAAGGTCAATTTTGCTTTAGCTATATCGTTCATCGGAAGCCGGCTGCTGGAGGAGGGTGGCCGGGCAATCCCTTGAGTTTCATCTTCTGCGGTCAATAATCGCAGGGCGGTGATCGCGAGACGCTGTCGTGGTTCTGCCGGTCAATCGGCGGAGCTTCGATCTAGCAAGGGGCTTCCGTTTATTCCTCCCCAAAGGCTGCTCAAGCGTCGAGGAATTGACCGATCATGAAAATAACCGCTGTCGAACCTTTCATCCTGCATCTGCCGCTGACATCGGACTCCATTTCCGATTCCACCCACAGCATCACCCATTGGGGCGTCGTCGGTACAAAAATTACGACGAGTGACGGCCTCGAGGGCTATGGTTTCACCGGAACCCACGCACATCTGCCGTCCGACAGGCTGATCACATCCTGCATCAGCGATTGTTATGCGCCGCTGCTGATCGGCGAAGACGCATCCGACCATTCGCGGCTGTGGACGAAGCTTGCCCGTTATCCTTCGCTGCAATGGGTCGGCCGTGCGGGCATCACCCATCTGGCGCTCGCCGCAGTCGATGTGGCGCTCTGGGATCTGAAGGCGAAGAAGGCGGGCGTGCCGCTCTGGCAATATCTCGGCGGCGCACACACGGCAGGGGTGGAAGCCTACAATACCGATATAGGCTGGCTGTCCTTCAATCTCGAAAATCTGCTGGCGGGCAGCGCCAGGGCAGTGGAAGAGGATGGCTTTACCCGTCTGAAGATCAAGGTCGGGCACGATGATCCGAATATCGATATCGGCCGTCTCGCCGCCGTGCGCAAGCGTCTCGGTTCCTCCATCCGCATCGCCATCGATGGTAACGGCAAGTGGGATCTGCCGACATGCCAGCGCTTCTGCGCGGCGGCCAAGGATCTGGATATCTACTGGTTTGAAGAACCGCTCTGGTATGACGATGTGACGAGCCATGCGCGCCTGGCCCGCAACACATCCATTCCCATCGCTCTTGGAGAGCAGCTTTATACTGTGGATGCTTTCCGCTCATTCATCGATGCCGGTGCTGTCGCCTATGTTCAGCCGGATGTGACCCGGCTTGGCGGCATAACCGAATATATCCAGGTCGCTGACCTCGCGCTCGCCCACCGCCTGCCCGTCGTGCCGCATGCCGGTGAGATGAGCCAGGTGCATGTGCATCTGAGCTACTGGCATCCCGCTTCGACCATTCTTGAATATATCCCATGGATCAAGGACCATTTCGAAGAACCGATCCATGTTCGCGACGGCATTTACAAACGCCCGGAGCACCCCGGCGCTAGCACCACGCCTTTGGCCGAAAGCATTGCCCGTTATGGCGAAGCGGTGAGATGAACGGCACGATCAAGGAGAAACCTCTCCCCCGTCATGCCGGCCTTGAGCCGGCATCCAGCCACGGCGCGTCCGCGCCGTGAAATGAGCCTTGCGCGATCAAAGACTTGATCACGCTGGACCCCGGATTCAGTCCGGGGTGGCGGAGTGGCGATGATTTAACGCCAGCCAAGTGCCGGCGCCACCTGTTTGAGGATGGTCTCGATGACATGGGCATTGTAGTCGACGCCCAGCTGGTTCGGCACGGTCAGCAACAGGGTGTCGGCCTCGGCGATGGCCTCGTCGGCTTTCAGCTGCTCGATCAATGCTTCCGGCTCGGCGGCATAGCTGCGCCCGAAGATCGCACGCGTCTTGTCGTCGATGTAGCCGACCTTGTCGTCGCCCTCGCCGCCGTAACCGAAATAGGACCGGTCGCGGTCGTTGACGAGGGCGAAGATGCTGCGGCTGACCGACACGCGCGGCTCGCGGGCATGTCCAGCCTCTTTCCATGCGGCGCGGTAAGCACGGATCTGCTGCGCCTGCTGCACATGGAAGGGCTCGCCCGTCTCATCCGTTTTCAGGGTGGAGCTTTGCAGGTTCATACCAAGCTTTGCCGCCCACACCGCCGTTGCGTTGGAACTGGAACCCCACCAGATGCGCTCGCGCAGACCTTCGGAATGCGGCTCCAGCCGCAGCAGGCCGGGCGGGTTGGGAAACATCGGTCGCGGGTTCGGCTGGGCAAAACCCTCGCCCTTCAAAAGATCGAGAAACACCTCGGTGTGCTGGCGCGCCATGTCCTCTTCGCTCTCACCCTCGGCCGGGCGATAGCCGAAATAACGCCAGCCGTCGATCACCTGCTCGGGTGAGCCGCGGCTGATGCCGAGTTGCAGGCGTCCGCCGGCGATCAGATCGGCGGAGCTGGCGTCTTCCACCATGTAGAACGGGTTTTCATAACGCATGTCGATGACGCCGGTGCCGATCTCGATGGTTTTCGTTCTGGCGCCGACGGCGGCCAGCAACGGAAAGGGCGAGGCCAGCTGGCGGGCGAAATGATGCACGCGGAAATAGGCGCCGTCAGCCCCGAGCTCCTCAGCGGCGACCGCAAGGTCTATCGATTGCAGCAGGGTGTCTGCCGCCGAGCGGGTCTGCGACTGGGGCGAGGGCGTCCAGTGTCCGAACGATAAAAATCCGATCTTTTTCATGATGACCTTCAAAACATTGGAGAGAGCCGGGTCGGCCGGCGTCTTTGTTGCAACTCATATAGGTTGACGCACGGATCATCCAATCGGCCTGCGGTAAACAGGCTGTCGCCGAAATGTGAACGACGGTCGTTTCAGGCAATCGTCCTGCGGTCGAGGATGAAGAGATTTTCGTGGGCGCGCGCTGTCGTGAGAATAAAATCCATCAGCGAGCGCACTCGCGGGACATTGGCAAAATCCTGATGGCTTGTCAGCCAATAGCCGCGCCGCAGCTCCACTTCCCCGGCAAGCACCATTTGCAGATCGGGAAAGCGTGCGGCGATGAAGTTCGGCAATATGCAGAGGCCACGGCCGCTGAGGGTTGCGGTCAGCTGCGCGAAAATGCTCGATGACTGGAAATTGGGCCTGAGGCCCGGCAGCACGTCGCGCATATAATCGAGGCCCGGCGAGAAGATCAGATCCTGCACGTAACCGATGAAGAAATGATCGGGCAAATCCTCGCGCCGGGTGATTTTCGGGTGGCTGGCGAGATAGGAGCGCGATGCGTAGATATGCAGCGTGTAATCGATGATCTGTTCGTTGATGTAGGGACCGGCTTTCGGCGGATCGAGCGTGACCGCCACATCCGCCTCTTTCCGGGACAATGCCATGATCTGCTGGATCGTCACCATCTCCACCATGATGTGCGGATGGGTGATTGCGAAGTCTTTCAGCCTTTCCACGAAGAAAAAGTTGGAAAAACCCTCGGGAGCGCTGAGCCTGACCACGCCGCGCAGCAGGCTGCCGCTTTCGGAAATGTCCGATTGCAGCCGTTCCGCTTCCGCCTCGATGCGCTCGACCGTATCGACCAGCCGCCGCCCGACCGTCGTCAGCTCGTAACCTCGCGGATTTCGCTCGAACAGCTTGGTTTTAAGCGAGAATTCCAGCCGGTCGATGTGGCGGGAGACGGTGGCGTGGCTGGTGCGCAGGCTGCGCGCCGCCGATGAGAGCTGGCCGGTGCGGGCCACCGCCAGGAAATATTGCAGGTCGTCCCAGGTAAAAGGCGTGGCCAATTCCGTCTCCATTGCGAGTTCTGTTCAAAAATGAACAGTTCCTGTTCGCAATTTGATGATGCCCCGCTCTTGTGTCAACGGCCGAATTCGAGAACTCTAGTCTGAGGATGCACCGCTTTGAGGAGGGTGGTGTGACCATCAGGGTGCAATGGCTAAAAACACCGCCATGCGGTTTCGTTCACCGTTGCACAGACCCATCTGAGGCTCGCAATCATCTCTGGGAGGAGAAGTCATGCGCAAGAGTATCGTTTTATCCACGGCCATGGCACTGGCCGCCGGCACCGCCGCCTATGCTGCCGATATCTCGGACGGCAAGGTCAAGATCGGCATCTTGAACGACCAGTCGGGCGTCTACGCCAATTTCGGCGGCAAATACTCTTACGAGGCCGCGAAGATGGCGGTTGAGGATTTTGGCGGCAAGGTGCTGGGCGCGCCGGTGGAAGTGGTGACCGCCGACCACCAGAACAAGGCGGATGTCGCCTCCAACATTGCCCGGCAATGGTACGACACCGAACAGGTGGACGCGATCATGGAACTGACCTCGTCGTCGGTGGGCCTTGCCGTGCAGGCTCTCTCCAAAGACAAGAAGAAGATCACCGTCAATACAGGTGCGGCAACCACGGAGCTGACGGGCAAGCAGTGCAGCCCCTATGGTTTCCACTGGGCCTATGACACCTATTCGCTGGCTGTCGGCACCGGCGGCGCACTGGTGAAGCAGGGCGGCGACAGCTGGTTCTTCCTGACCGCCGATTACGCCTTCGGGTATTCGCTGGAAGAAAACACCAGCAATTTCGTCAAGGCCAATGGCGGCAAGGTGCTGGGTTCCGTGCGCCATCCGCTGGCAACGACGGATTATTCTTCCTTCCTGTTGCAGGCGCAGTCATCGGGCGCGAAGGTCATCGGCCTTGCCAATGCCGGCCTCGACACCTCCAACGCCATCAAGCAGGCCGCCGAATTCGGCATTGTGGCGGGCGGCCAGCGGCTTGCGGCCCTTCTCTTCACGCTTGCCGAAGTGCACGGCCTCGGTCTCGAAGCGGCGCAGGGCCTGACGCTGACGGAAGGGTTCTATTGGGACCGGAACGATGAATCGCGCAAATTCGGCGAACGTTTCAAGGAACGCACGGGTGCGATGCCGAACATGGTGCATGCCGGCACCTATTCCGCCGTGCTGCATTACCTGAAGGCCATCGATAAGGCCGGCACCGACGATGCCGACGCTGTCGCCAAGGCCATGAAGGAAATGCCGGTCAACGACGTCTTTGCAAAAGACGGCCATGTGGCGGCAAACGGCCGCATGATCCACGACATGTATCTGATGGAAGTGAAGAAGCCGGATGAGAGCAAGCAGCCGTGGGATTATTACAAGGTGCTTGCCACGATCCCCGGCAAGGAAGCCTTCATGGACCCCGCAAAAAGCGGTTGCCCGCTGGTGACGCAGTAAAAAAAGGGGAAGCCCGATGACGATCGCTCCCGCCCTTGCCGGGCAGACGGAACCCCGCGTCGTACTTTCGGCGCGCGGTCTCTCCAAGACCTTCGGCGCATTCGCGGCCGTGAAGAACGTCGATCTCGACGTTCACCATGCCCGCGTGCATGCGTTGATCGGTCCGAACGGCGCCGGCAAAACCACGGTCTTCAACCTGTTGACCAAGTTTCTCCAGCCGACAGGCGGGGCGATCACCTTCATGGGAACGGATATAACAAAGACGCCGCCGGACAAGGTGGCGCGGCTTGGACTTGTGCGGTCGTTCCAGATATCGGCGGTGTTTCCGCATCTGACGGTTCTGGAGAACGTGCGGGTGGCGTTGCAGCGGCCAAACAACCTAGCAACGCAATTCTGGTTGCCGCTCTCGTCACTCGACAGGCTGAACGCCCGCGCAGAAGAGCTGATCGCGACGGTTGGCCTGACCCGGGAAAAACATGCGCTTGCGGCCGATCTTTCTTACGGTCGTAAGCGGGTTCTCGAAATCGCCACCACGCTTGCGCTCGACCCGAAGGTATTGCTTCTCGATGAGCCGATGGCCGGCATGGGGGGCGAGGATGTCGCCCATGTCGCCGATCTCATCCGCGAAGTGGCCAAAACGCGGGCGGTGCTGATGGTCGAGCACAATCTGAAGGTCGTGGCCGATATTTGTCATCAGGTGACGGTGCTCCAGCGCGGCGAAATTCTGGCGGAAGGCGATTATGCCACCGTCTCGGCCGATCCGCGCGTGCGAACGGCCTATATGGGCACGGAGGAGGCGTGATATGGCGGCAATGCTCGAAGTCTCCAACCTGCAATCCTGGTACGGCGAAAGCCAGGCGCTGCATGGTGTCGATCTGAGCGTCGGCGAAGGTGAAACCATCACCATTCTCGGGCGCAATGGCGTCGGCAAGACCACGACGCTGCGCACCATCATGGGCATCATCCGCAACCGCAAGGGCGTGATCAAGCTCGGCGGTAAGGATCTGATGCCGGTGCCGTTGCATCGCACGGCGAAATACGGCCTCGGTTTCGTGCCGGAAGAGCGCGGCATCTTCGCGACGCTCAGCGTCGAGGAGAACCTGAAACTGCCGCCCGTCGTCGCATCCGGCGGCATGACGCTCGATGAAATCTACGAGCTGTTTCCCAATCTTTACGAACGCCGGGCAAGCCCCGGCACCAAGCTTTCCGGCGGCGAGCAGCAGATGCTGGCCATGGCGCGCATCCTGCGCACCGGCGTCAAGGTTCTCCTGCTCGACGAGCCGACCGAGGGGCTTGCACCTGTCATCGTGCAGCGCATCGGCGAGGTGCTGAAGACCTTGAAAAGCCGTGGCATGACGGTGGTTCTGGTCGAGCAGAATTTCCGGTTTGCCAGCCGCATCGCGGACCGTTTCTACCTGATGGATCATGGCCAGATGGTCAGCAATTTTCCGGTGGCCGAGCTTTCCGGCCGCATGGGCGAACTCAATAAAGTGCTGGGGGTTTAACCATGACCATGCTCTTCGGCGTTCCGGTTCAGGCCCTGCTCGGGCAATTGCTGATCGGCCTTATCAACGGCTCGTTTTATGCGCTGCTGTCGCTCGGCCTTGCCGTCATTTTCGGCCTGCTGCGCGTCATCAATTTCGCCCATGGCGCACAATATATGCTCGGCGCTTTCGTGGCCTTCCTCGGCCTGCAATATTTCGGCATTAACTTCTGGTGGGCGCTGCTGGTGACGCCGCTGGTCGTGGCACTTTTCGGCGCCATCATCGAGCGCCTGCTGCTGTCGCGGCTTTACGATCTCGATCCGCTTTATGGGCTGCTCTTCACCTTCGGCCTGGCGCTGGTGGTGGAAGGCACGTTCCGCTGGCTTTATGGCGCTGCCGGCCAGCCCTATTCGGTTCCGCGCGAGCTTGCCGGCGGCACCAATCTCGGCTTCATGTTCCTGCCGAACTACCGCGCTTTCGTCGTCGTCATCTCGCTCATCGCCTGCATCGCGACATGGGCGTTGATCGAAAAGACGCGGCTCGGCTCCTATCTGCGCGCGGCTACGGAAAACCCGACATTGGTGCAGGCTTTCGGCATCAACGTGCCGGTGCTCCTGACGCTCACCTACGCTTTGGGTGCGGGCCTTGCCGGTTTCACCGGTGTATTGGCCGCGCCGATCTATCAGGTCTCGCCGCTGATGGGCACCAACCTCATCATCGTCGTCTTCGCCGTCGTCGTGGTCGGCGGCATGGGGTCGATCATGGGTGCCATCGTCACCGGTTACATGCTCGGCATCGCCGAAGGCCTGACCAAGGTGTTCTACCCTGAGGCCTCCAACATCGTCATTTTCGTCATCATGGCCTTTGTGCTGCTCATCCGCCCCGCCGGACTTTTCGGAAAGGACGCCTGATATGTCCAAAGCCACTCACAACCCGACAGCCGGCACGATGCCGCAGGCGGAGGTTTCCGCAACCGCCGGAACCATCAAGACCGTGCTGATACTGGCAGGATTGGCCTTGCTGATTGCAGCGCCGATGTTCGTCTATCCGATCTTTCTGATGAAACTGCTGTGTTTCGCGCTGTTTGCCTGCGCCTTCAATCTGCTCATTGGTTATACCGGGCTGCTTTCTTTCGGCCATGCGGCATTTTTCGGCGGTGCTGCCTATTTCACCGCCTATTCGGTGAAAGAATGGGGCGTCACGCCTGAGGTCGGGCTCCTCATCGGCATGGTGGGGGCGGCCCTTCTCGGCCTCGTCATCGGCTTCTTCGCCATTCGTCGCCAAGGCATCTATTTTGCCATGATCACGCTTGCCTTGTCGCAGATGTTCTATTTCTTCTGCCTTCAGGCACCGTTTACCCATGGCGAGGACGGATTGCAGGGCGTGCCGCGTGGCCACCTGTTCGGCCTTCTCGATCTGAATGCGCCGCTGAACATCTATTACACGGTGCTGGCCGCCTTCGTGCTCGCCCTTCTCGTCATCTGGCGGTTCGTCAACTCGCCCTTCGGCATGATCCTGAAATCCATCCGCGAAAACGAGCAGCGCGCCATTTCGCTTGGCTACAGCGTGCAGCGCTACAAGCTCGGCGCGTTTGTCATGTCGGCAGCGCTCGCCGGTCTCGCGGGCGGGCTGAAGGCGCTGGTGTTCCAGTTCGCGACCTTGACGGATGTGGCCTGGCAGATGTCGGGCGAGGTGATCCTGATGACCCTGCTCGGCGGCATCGGCACCATGATCGGCCCGATCTTCGGGGCGGGCCTCGTCGTTACTTTGCAGAACTATCTCGCGACGTCGGATTTCCCGGTCACCATCATTACCGGCCTCGTTTTCATGGCCTGCGTTCTGGTGTTCCGGCGCGGTCTGATCGGCGAGTTCTACGCTTCGCGGCTGGGGCGGAAACTAGGGTTTCAGCACCGCGGTTAAGAATTTTTTTGAAACAGGGGGAAGGCTCCTCCGCGTCGGGGCGACGCGGCAAGGGTGCCGCATGGAGAATAGCATGGCGGAATTTGACTATATCGTCATCGGAGCGGGAAGTGCGGGATGCGTTCTCGCCAACCGCCTCTCGAAAGACCCGAACAATCGCGTCCTGCTGCTGGAAGCGGGCGGCAACGATAATTATCACTGGATCCATATTCCGGTCGGTTATCTCTATTGCATCAACAACCCGCGCACCGACTGGTGTTTCAAGACGGCGGCGGAACCGGGGCTGAACGGCAGATCCCTGATCTATCCGCGCGGCAAGGTTCTTGGCGGCTGCTCCTCCATCAACGGCATGATCTATATGCGCGGCCAGGCGCGCGACTACGATGTCTGGCGCCAGCTTGGTTGCGAGGGCTGGGGGTGGGATGACATCCTGCCCTATTTCCTGAAGTCGGAGGATTTTTATCGCGGCAAGGGCGACATGCATTCCAGTGGCGGCGAATGGCGCGTGGAGAAGGCGCGCGTGCGCTGGGATGTGCTCGATGCCTTCCAGAAGGCGGCCGGTGAAGCCGGCATTCCCGCGACCGACGATTTCAACCGGGGCGACAATGAAGGAGCCGGTTATTTCGATGTGAACCAGCGGTCGGGCTGGCGCTGGAACACGGCCAAGGCGTTTCTGAAGCCGGTGCTTGGCCGCCGGAATTTGACGGTCATGACCAAGGCCCATGTCAAGCGTCTGATCATCGAAGAAGGCCGGGTCAACGGCGTCGAATTTCACCATGACGGTGTCTTGAAAAAGATGCGTGCACGGCGTGAGACGGTGCTTTCCGCTGGTGCGGTCGGTTCACCGCACATTCTTGAGCTTTCCGGTGTGGGTCGCGGCGACGTGTTGCAGGCCGCCGGTATCGACACGGTGACGGAGGTTCAAGGTGTGGGCGAGAACTTGCAGGACCATCTGCAATTGCGCATGGTCTACAAGGTATCAGGCGTTCTGACGCTGAATGAAAGGGCCTCCACCCTGTTCGGCAAGGCAAGGATCGGCCTTGAGTATGCGCTGACCCGCTCAGGGCCGATGTCGATGGCGCCAAGCCAGCTTGGCGTCTTCACCCGTTCTTCGCCGGAAAAGGAAACCGCCGATCTGGAATATCATGTCCAGCCGGTTTCACTCGACAAGTTCGGCGATCCCGTTCACACTTTTCCGGCCATTACGGCCAGTGTCTGCAATCTGCGGCCGGAAAGCCGAGGCTCAGTGCATGTGAAAGGACCGGATTTCGCCATGCAGCCGGAAATCCGCCCGAACTATCTGTCGACGGAAGGCGACCGCCAGGTGGCCATCGATTCCATGCGTCTGACGCGCCGCATCGTCAACCAGCCCGCTTTTGCCCGGTTCAAGCCGCAGGAATACCGGCCCGGGCCGTCTTTCGAGAATGACGACGATCTGTCCCGCGCTGCCGGCGATATCGGCACGACGATATTCCACCCCGTCGGCACCCTGCGCATGGGCTCCGATGCCGAAAGCGTTGTCGATACGCGGCTGAAATTCCGCAGGCTGGCGGGACTGCGTGTCGCGGACGCCTCGATCATGCCGAGGATCACGTCCGGAAATACCAATTCGCCGACGATCATGATTGCCGAAAAGGCTGCCGACATGATCCTTGCGGATAATCGTTAAGAGGAGCGTTGCCATGAAGACCGTCGCTTTTATCGGACTTGGCCATATGGGCCTGCCGATGGCCGCCAATCTCGTCAAGGCGGGTTATGCCGTCAGGGGTTTCGACCTTTCCGAGGCCTGCCGCGCGGCGGCGGGAGAGGCAGGCATTCCCGTGACTGTGGATTCCGCCGAAGCCATCGAGGCGGCGGAGGTGATCATCACCATGTTGCCGAAGGGCGAACATGTCGTTTCGGTGTATGGCGATCTGGTGCAGAAAATCTCCGCCGGAACGCTGCTCATCGATTGCTCGACGGTCGATATGGAAAGCGCCCTGAAAGCGCATGAACTGGCCGCTTCCGCCCGCTGCCCTTCCGTGGATGCCCCGGTCTCCGGCGGCACGGGTGGCGCGGCTGCGGGAACCCTGACCTTCATGTGTGGCGGTGACGTAGAGGCTTTCGCGGCGGCAAAGCCGGTGCTGGAGGCGATGGGCAAGAAGATCGTTCATTGCGGCAAGGGCGGCAACGGCCAGGCGGCGAAGATTTGCAACAACATGATCCTCGGCATTTCCATGATCGCGGTTTCCGAAGCCTTCGTGCTTGGCGAAAAACTCGGCCTTTCGCATCAGGCGCTGTTCGATGTCGCCTCCACTTCCTCCGGCCAATGCTGGTCGCTCACCACCTATTGCCCGGTGCCGGGTCCGGTGCCGACATCACCGGCGAATAATGACTACCAACCGGGTTTTGCTGCCGCGCTGATGCTGAAGGATTTGCTGCTCTCACAGGCGGCCGCGAATGGAGCCGGTGTTGCCACGCCGCTCGGTGCCGCAGCATCGACGCTTTATGAGAACTTTGTCGGCGAGGGCGGCGGTGGGCGTGATTTCTCCGCCATTGTCGAGATGCTGCGCGGAGGCGAGGCATGATGGACGCCACGCCGTCGGATATTCTGTGGGTGCCGCCAAGGGAAAGGCTGGAGCGCTCCGCGCTTTTCACCTTTGCGACAAGGACCGCGTCGCTGCACGGGGTTGCTGCCGATGATTATTCCGGTCTGCTGCGCTGGTCCATCGAAGCGCCCAATGCTTTTTACGACGCCTTGTGGGATGAACTGGGGATCATCGGCACGCGCGGTGAGACGGCGTTTAAACCGGGTGCCACGATCCGTGCGGCTGAATTTTATCCGGGCGCAAGGCTCAACTATGCCGAAAACCTGCTGCGCGATGCCGATGAGCGGCTGGCGATCATCGCTCATCGTGATGACGGCACAAGGCGCGAAATCAGCCGCAGGCAGCTTTATGCGGATGTCTCCCTCATGGTGCAGGCGCTTGTCCACGCAGGCGTGACGGAAGGCGACCGCGTCGGCGCCATCGTCACCCATGATATCGAGGCGATTGTCGGCTATCTCGCGGTCAGCGCCATCGGCGCGATCTGGTCGTCCAGCTCGCCGGATTTCGGCCCGGCCGGAGCGTCCGACCGGCTGTCGCAGATCGAGCCGAAAATCCTCATCGCCGTGCCGGAATACGGTTATGCCGGCAAGCGGATCGATGTCGGCCCGACCATCCGCGCGGTGGCGGAAAGCGCTGCCCCTCAAAAGATCGTGCTGATCGGTGAGGTTGTTCCCGCCAGCCTTTCCGATCTCGGCTGCGTGACATTGCATGAATTCGTCGCGCCCTTCGAGCCAAGCGAGATCGCGTTCAACCGGTTGCCGGTCACGGCACCGCTGGCGATCCTTTATTCCTCCGGCACCACCGGCAAGCCGAAATGCATCACCCATTCCGGCGGCGGCCTGCTGCTTCAGCACATAAAGGAACAGAAGCTGCAATGCGATATCAGGCAAGGTGAGCGCTTTTTCTATTTCACCACCTGCGGCTGGATGATGTGGAACTGGCAGGTGTCCGGTCTGGCGCTTGGCGCAACGCTTGTGACCTATGACGGCAACCCAGGTTATCCGTCGCCGTCGCGGCTGATCGATCTCATCGACGCCGAACGGATTGCGACCTTCGGAACCTCGGCCAAATTCATCGATGCCTGCCTGAAGGCCGGGTTGAAGCCGCGCGAAACCCATGACCTTTCGTCGCTGCGAACGATCCTTTCCACCGGCTCGCCGCTCATCCCGCAATCCTTCGATTATATCTATCGCGACTGGAAGACTGATGTGCATCTCGCCTCGATTTCCGGCGGTACGGATATTTGCGCCTGTTTCCTCGGCGGCAATCCGCTGCAACCCGTTCATCGCGGCGAATTGCAGGGCGCGATGCTCGGTATCGATGTCGATATCCTCGACGATGAAGGCCAGCCCGTTCGCGGTGTTGCCGGTGAGCTTGTCTGCCGCAATGCCCATCTGTCGATGCCGGTCAAATTCTGGGGCGATGAGGATGGTTCGCGGTATCAGGCCGCCTATTTCGATCGCTTCCCCGGCATCTGGGCGCATGGCGATTTTGCCGAAATGCGCGTCACCGGCGGATATGTCATCCATGGGCGCTCGGATACGACGCTTAATCCCGGTGGGGTTCGCATCGGCACGGCTGAAATCTACCGTCAGGTGGAAGCAGTGCCTGATGTCGAGGAAGCGATTGCCGTGGGCCAGGACATCGATGGCGACCAGCGGGTTATCCTCTTCGTGCGCCTGAAAGAGGGGAAAGCGCTGACGGAGGAACTCGAAAAGGCCATCCGCACCCGCATCCGCTCAGGCGCCACGCCACGGCACGTTCCGGCACGGATCATCGCCGTCACAGCCATCCCCCGTACCCGCTCGGGCAAGATTTCCGAAATCGCGGTTCGCGACACCATCCATGGCCGGCCGGTGAAAAACACCGATGCGCTTGCCAATCCCGAAGCGCTCGCGCTTTTCCGCAACCTGCCGCAACTGAAGGATTAGGCCGATGGAGCACACACCGAAAACCGTTCTGGTCACCGGCTCCACCAGCGGCATTGGCCTTGCCATCGCCAAACGGTTTGCCGAGGCGGGATTTCTGGTCGCCGTCCACGGCATAGAAACCGCAGAGGCAGCGACGCAGGCGCTGGAGGCGGTTGCGAAGGTGGCGCGGCACCGGCCGGTCTATTTTTCCGCCAACCTCGCCAATTATGACGAGAGTGCACATCTGCCGGAAACCGTCATTGCCGAATTCGGTCACATCGACGTGCTCGTCAACAATGCCGGCATCCAGAAGGTCGCGCCGATCGACGAATTTGATTTCGCCGACTTCTCCCACATTGTCGCGATCTCGCTCGACAGCACCTTTCATACCATCCGCGCAGCCCTGCCGGGAATGAAGGAAAGGGGCTGGGGGCGCATCGTCAATATTGCTTCCGCGCACGGTTTGCGCGCCTCGCCCTTCAAGGGGCCTTATGTGGCGACCAAACATGCCGTGGTGGGCCTGACGAAAAGTGTGGCGCTGGAGGTGGCGGAACTTGGCATTACCTGCAACGCCATCTGCCCCGGTTACGTCTGGACGCCGCTCGTTGCGGCGCAGGTTGCCGATCAGGCGCGCCTGCATGGTATGAGCGAGGAGGAGGTGGTGAAAAAGGTGATACTTGCGCCGCAGCCGACGAGACGTTTCGTGCAGCCGGAAGAAGTGGCGGAGATGGCGCATTACCTGACAGGCGATATGGCGCGTTCCATCACCGGCACCACCATTTCCATCGATGGCGGCTGGACCGCCAAATAATTTTCAAAGCCTCGCCTTCAGGGAGCCGCGCCGACTTCTTTCGGGATTGTCCGGCGATTTCAATTCTGCATGATTTCCGCAGACGGCGGGGGTCCGTGCCGTGTCGGCGCGCTCGAGGGCGAAGGTTCCGATATATCGCGACTTGCGGTAACGCAGTACGGCTGAAGCAGCATTTCGCCGTCTGGAACAAACTCTGTCCCCATGAATTAAATCAACAGGGTTACAGGGAGTGAGAGACATGGCCAGAGAAAATGCCAACTATCTTGGTCGGCACGATCCAAAAAATGAAACGGCGACGCGGGCGCGACAAGGCGCAAAAGGACGTCCGGTTCTTGTGATTTTGATTGTCAGCCTGCTTCTTGCGCTGGTGGTCTGGGCGGTCGTTGAATATTCGGTTTTCGAGCCCGATGAGAACCGTCCGCAAAGCACGCAGACCGCACCCGCGCCGCAGACCCCATAACCACCATGCCGTGAAATTTTTCGCAGCATTGTGAGTTTCTATGGAACCAGATCGCACCCGATTTCATTTCACGCAAAGTGACAGGAATCGGGGGTTTCATTCATGGCAGTCACCGTCACTGCGGTTATTCTTTCTCTGATCGGCCTTGCGCTGTTCGGTTTCGGCTCCCAGCTCGTGATGCTGGGCGGGAGCTTTTATTACGTTCTTTCCGGTATGGCCTTCCTGTTGACGGCCACTCTGCTGTTCAAGCGCAACCGGGCAGCCTTGCACGTTTACGCCGTCTTCATTGTCGCGACACTCGCCTGGGCCGTCTGGGAAGTCGGTTTCGACTGGTGGCAGCTTGGCCCTCGCGGCGGCATCGTCATTCTCATCGGTCTGTGGCTGCTGGTGCCCTGGGTCAGGAAACCGCTCGGTTTTTCAAGCCCGACGGGACTGAATTACGGCCCGAATGCCTGGCCGCTGGCGCTGTCGGTTCTCGCCTCCATCGCGGTGGCGGGATATTCCATGGCGCAGGATCCGCATGACCAGTCGGGTTCCTTGTCAGAAGAGACGGTGGCATCAGCGCCGGTCTATGGCGGTAACGTGCCGGATGGCGATTGGCAACAATACGGCCGCACGCCCTATGGCCAGCGTTATTCGCCGCTGACGCAGGTCAATGTCGATAATGTCTCGCAGCTGAAGGAAGCGTGGCGCTACCAGACCGGCGACGTAAAGCTGCCGGATGATGTGGGTGAAACCACCTATCAGGTAACGCCGCTCAAGATCGGCAATACGCTTTATATCTGCACGCCGCACAATTGGGCGATCGCCATCGATGCCGCCACCGGCAAGGAAAAGTGGAAATACGATCCGAATGTCGGTCTCAACCCGGATCGCCAGCATCAGACCTGCCGCGGCGTTTCCTATTATGCCGAACCGAATGCCGCACAGGGCACTGCCTGCGCCGAGCGCGTTTACCTGCCGACTTCGGATGCGCGGCTGATTGCGCTTGATGCGGCGACCGGCCAGGTGTGCACCTCCTTCGCCGATCAGGGCGTGCTGCATCTCGAACAGAGCATGAAATACAATCCCGCCGGGTATTATTATTCGACCTCGCCGCCCGTCATCGCGGCGGGCAAGATCATCATCGGCGGCGCAGTGAACGATAATTATTCCACGCAGGAACAGTCTGGCGTTATCCGCGCTTTCGATGTGAACAGCGGCGCACTTATCTGGAACTGGGATTCCGGCAATCCGGCAAAGACCGAGCCGATTGCGGCAGGCGAAACCTACACCACCAACTCGCCGAACAGCTGGTCGGTGTTGAGTTATGACGAGGGGTTGGGTCTCGTTTACGTCCCCCTCGGCAACCAGGTGCCGGATCAGCTTGGCATGGGCCGCAGCGAGAATGTGGAGAAATATTCCTCCTCCATCGTCGCGCTCGATATCAATACCGGCAAGGATCGCTGGGTGCGACAGACAGTTCATCACGACCTCTGGGATATGGATGTGCCGGCCCAGCCGGTGCTGCTCGACATCACCAAGGACGGTCAGACTGTTCCGGCGCTCGTCGGCCCGACCAAGCAGGGCGATATCTACGTTCTCGACCGGCGCACCGGCGAGCCGCTTCTGCCGATCACGGAAGAACCGGCACCTGGTGGTACGATCCCCGAGGACTTCAGTTCCCCGACGCAGCCGACGACCGCGCTGTCGTTCAAGCCGGAGCCGCTGAAGGAAAAGGACATGTGGGGCGTCTCCATGTTCGATCAGCTCGCCTGCCGCATCCGCTTCCACCAGCTGAACTACAAGGGTCGCTACACGCCGCCCTCGCTGACAGGCTCCATCATCTATCCCGGCAATTTCGGCACGTTCAACTGGGGCAGCGTCGCGGTCGATCCCGAACGGCAGGTCATGTTCGGCATGCCGACATATCTCGCCTTCACCTCGCAGCTGGTGCCGCGCGCCGATATTCCGCCGAAGGGTCAGGACGAGAAGGGTAGCGAACAGGGTTTGAACCGCAATGACGGCGCGCCCTACGGCGTCTTCATGGGGCCGTTCCTTGGTCCGCTGAAAATCCCCTGCCAGGCACCGCCATGGGGTTATGTCGCGGGCGCTGACCTGCGCACCGGCGATATCGCCTATAAGCACAAGAACGGCACTGTTTATGACATGACGCCGCTGCCGCTGCCCTTCAAGGTGGGCGTGCCGGGCATTGGCGGGCCGATGATCACCAAGGGTGGCGTGGCCTTCCTCGGTGCTGCCGTCGACAATTATCTTCGCGCCTATGACCTCACGACCGGCAAACAGCTCTGGGAAGCCCGCCTGCCGGCGGGCGGCCAGGCAACGCCGATGACCTATTCGCTGGATAGCGGCAAGCAATATGTCGTGATGGTTGCCGGTGGTCACGGTTCTGTCGGCACCAAGCCGGGCGATTACGTGATCGCCTATACCCTGCCGTAAAACGCGGCGGCGTTGAGCAAACAAAAAACCGGAATGGGTGACCATTCCGGTTTTTTGTTTGTGCAGTTGGATTAAGACGATCAGGCCGCCTTTTTCTGGGCTGCGGCATTGATCGAGGTCTTGGCAAGCGCGCTCAGCGCGTCGTCAGTCTTGGACTCTTCCTTCAGCGTCGCATCGAGCAGGGTAACGGCCTTGGCATGTCCAAGCTTTTCCGCCCATGCCTTCAGGGTGCCGTAACGGGCGATCTCGTAGTGCTCGACCGCCTGGGCCGATGAAATGAGACCGGCATCGAGAGCTGCGGTGCCCCGAAATATTCTTGAACCCCTTACAATTGCCACCAGTTGCACCTGGTGGGTTTGCGCCATACGCGCTAAGGTGGCCAACGCCCCTACCCAGTCTTTGCGCGGTTCATGCGGATAAATGGTGGTGGTTTCTAGCACTTTGCCGGTGTTATCTACACAGGCAACTTTTACGCCGGTACGAATACCCGGGTCTAACCCCAAAACCGCTTTATTACCGGCGGGAGCCGACAACAATAAATCTTTTAGATTTTTACCAAATACTGAAATGGCTTCGGCTTCCGGCCGCTTCACGAATTTTGCCAAACAGTTCGGTTTCCATGTGGGGCAAGCACTTTACGCGCCAAGTCCACCTAATCACCCGCGCCACGCCAAGCATCGGCGGCCTTTTTTTGCAACGCCACGCCTAATACGTGACAAATTAAACCTTCGCATGGGTGGGGGTCTAGGGTTTCGCTGGCCTCATCTAGTTTTAGCGATAACTGCAACACGCCTTCGTTGCGCCCCCTAAAAAATGCCAATGCGCGGTGCGACGGAATATCTTTTATCACGCTCCGAAAAATCAAACCAGTCTCTAAACTTAATGCCCTCTTCTTCTTTACCGGCTGTAACTTTTGACACCACATACGCCGCTTCCCATAAAAATTCGCGTAAGTGTCCCAACACCGTCGCGTGTTCGGCAAACTCTTCTGCCAAAATGTCGCGCGCACCGTCTAGCACGGCTTTTACGGTGTCAAACTTTAATTCGGCGTTGATAAATGCGGCGGCTTCTTGTTCGGGGTTTTTTGTCAGGGTTTTCCCACAAAATTTTTGCAAGGGGTTCAATGCCCGCTTCTTTGGCAATTTGCCCACGGGTGCGCCGCTTGGGTTTATAGGGCAAATACAAGTCTTCTAGGGTTTGCTTGGTGTCGGCCGCCCGAATACTTTGTTCTAATTCGGGCGTTAATTTTCCTTGTTCTTTTATCGACGCCAAAATGGTTAAGCGCCGCGTTTCCATGTCGCGCAAATAGCGCAAACGTTCGTCTAATAAACGCAACTGAATGTCATCCAAATTACCCGTGGCTTCTTTGCGGTACCGCGCAATAAACGGCACGGTCGCCCCGTCGTCTAATAATAAAACGGTGGCCAACACCTGCGCCACTTGCACGCCCAGTTCTGCGGCAATGGCTTTGGCAATTAGGGTGTGCTCAACTTTTCCTAGGGCTATGGCTTGCACCGGCGTATCGTCATTCACAAAGGGTGTGCTATTTGGCATATAAAAACAGTAAAAAGTTAGAAAAGAAGGCTTAAAAATCTTTGGGTACGAATTGCAAGGTGCCTGCTCCCATGCTGCACACTGCGCTGGCTAGGGCGGGTGCATGGCTTAGGGCGTGTTCAGCAAAAATAAAGCGGTTGTACGCTTAGCGTGCGCAAAATTTTGCCCAAAATGTTGAACGGTTTGCTCATTTTCTAGGGCAATCACTGCTTGCGCAAGTAAATGACCGCTTACCACTAAACCCGTTAATTTAATAAAGGGAACCGAACCCGCAAACACGCCCTGCGGGTTGGTTTTTTGCCTGTGCCAAAATAGCCAAAACGGCTTGATTTAAGCTGTTTACGGCTTCGTCTAGCTTTTAGGCCAGCACCTGCGGCGCAGTTTTATCCGCAAAGTCAGTGTTATTTTTAAGCTGATAAACCGTTTGCTGCATGTGTTTGATTAAAACCTGTGCGGTTTCGCCTTGGTCTTTTAGCACTTTGCGGCTGATTACGTCGTTTGCCTGAATGGCGGTGGTCCCTTCGTAAATTGTCAAAATTTTGGCATCCCGATAATGCTGCGCCACGCCCGTTTCTTCAATATAACCCATGCCGCCGTGCACTTGTACGGCGGTTGAACCGCTTCAACCGCCATTTCTGAGCTATATGCTTTCACCACAGGGATTAAAAAATCGCTTATTTTTGCGTTTAATGTGCGTTGGGCGGGGGTCATCGCTGTGTTGCGCAAGATCCATAGTGCTGGCGGTAGCAAACGCTAAGGCGCGTGCTGCCTCAATTTGGCTGCGCATAGACAACAACATGCGCCGCACGTCGGGGTGTTCAATAATGGGCATGTTGCGGGGGTGGGTTGTCGGCACTTTTACCCTGCTGCCGGTCTTTGGCATAGGCCACCGCCTGTTGATACGCCCGATGTGCCAAGCCAATGCTTTGTACCCCTACCGCAAAGCGCGCGGCGTTCATCATAATAAACATGTACGCCAAGCCTTTGTTTTCTTCGCCCAGCAAATACGCCACGGCACCTGCGCTATGGCTATCGC
The DNA here is from genome assembly GCA_034519725.1 of Agrobacterium sp. Lineage (GTDB taxonomy): Bacteria > Pseudomonadota > Alphaproteobacteria > Rhizobiales > Rhizobiaceae > Agrobacterium. The sequence continues at coordinate 2,725 of JAXHOC010000012.1, read as the reverse complement.
CCTTATTATCTTTATCGCCCTTACCCACAGTACCTTTGCCGCTGCCAAACAACATAACGGCAGTAGGGCTGGCTTTTATGCCCAGCTTGTGTTCTAGCGACGCACACCAAACGTCGTTGCGCGTCCTAAACTGCCGTCTTCGTTGACCAAAATTTTGGGCACAATAAATAAAGACAAACCCTTTACCCCTTCGAGGGCATTGGAGTGTGCGCGCCAATACCATGTGAATAATATTTTTCGGTGTAGTCGTGTTCGCCATAGGTAATGTAAATTTTTTCTCCGGTTAGGCGATACGTGCCGTCCGTTTGCCGCGTTGCGGTGCTGCGCACTGCCGATAAGTCGCTGCCCGCTTGCGATTCGGTTAGTTGCATGGTGCCCGACCATTTGCCCGCCAACATATTGCCTATGTATTGCTGTTGCTGTTGCGCGCTACCCGCTGTCAGCAACGCTTCTGCCGCACCGTCTGTTAGCAAAGGGCACAACGCAAACGCCATATTGGCGGCATTTAGCATTTCGCCAAACGCCGTGGCCACCAACCGTGGCAGGCCTTGTCCGCCATGCTCTTCGCTGTGCGCCAAGCCCTGCCAGCCCGCTGCGGCAAAGTCGGTGCTTATGAATTTGGTGATTCTCCTCAAAGCATTGCCATGATCTGAATCCTTAAACAAGCTTCCAAGTAACTCATGGCTTAGATGATTTTAGATTAACCGAAAATGGATCTGTTGTATTGGCGAACAAGAATATAAAACGCAAACGGCAACAGTGCTAATGATTAGTACATTAGTCACCCAGTACGAGTCTTATACGGCGAAGATAGAATAACCCCTTGCTAAAATGGTGGCCATGGCTATGTCAGAGATGATCAAACGCAATTACTTCTAAAGATAGTTTAGATATTGTTGTTTTTGGAGATGATGCTTGGACCATTCAATTAAAAGATCTGCCTTATTTACAGAGTTAAATCCATTTCGCCTATATAAATACAGTTGCTGGACTTGAATTGAACGATGGCCATTTTGAGGGAAAAGAGAAGCAAAGTAACAAACATATTTTTATAATCACTGATGGTGAGCCGTCGTGTATAAAGGAAAACGGTGCAGGTATTATAAGAATAGTAACGGATTAGACCGACGCATTGTAAATAAGTGATTTAACCCCTAGTATGCTTCTTGCAAAGCGCAGTAAGATATCACCACGTTTATGGTAGCACGCGATAATTATTTAAAAAGTTTTATCGAATAAATTTATTGCAAGCCAATCAGGGACAAAGCCTATTTGCAGAACGCCTGAAAGGTTTAGGAGAGATGGTTTTTAAAGAGATTATGCCAATAAAAAATAAAAAAAATTTAATATGAGCCAAACAACGATCAAAACTTTAGGAGAAGGTAAAGAAGTCGAGGATCTAAATTTTTGAGCATTAAAGATGAGTTGCGTGAAAACCTCATTGCCAAGCTTAAAAAAAAGGAAGCGATTATTTTCGAAGGAATTTTCGGTTACCAGGAAACCGTTATTCCTGAATTAGAGCGTGCCATTTTAAGCCGTAAATAATATTTTATTTTTAGGATTATGGGGGCAGGCAAAAACCAAAATGGCACGGCAATTGGTGAATTTGCTCGATGAGTATATTCCGGTAGTTGCAGGCAGTCCATTGAACGATGACCCCATGCAAGCGGTATCAAGCTTTGCGCTAGAAATTTTAATAGCAGAAATGGGAGACAAAACACCGATTTCTTGGATTCATCGGAATGAGTCGTTTCGTGCAGAAAAAGTAGCCTAGCAACACCTGATGTAAGTGTGGCGGATCTTATTGGAGACTTAGATCCAATTAAAGCAGCCAATTTAAAATTATCATTTGCCGATGAAAACGTGATTCATTATGGTATTGATTCCCAGAAGCAACCGTTTTATTTTTGTGATCAACGAATTACATGTCTTCAGGCACGTTTGCAAGTAGCTTTATTCAATATCTTACAAGAAGGCGACGTTCAAATTCGTGGATTTAATTTAAGATATTCCGCTCGACCTTCCAATTTGTGTTTACGGCTAATCCGACAAGATTATACGAATCGCGGAAGTATTGTAACACCACTAAAAGATAAATGGCTCCCAAATATTAACGCATTATCCAAAATCAATGAGAACTTCTCTACAAAAGATAACACGAAAAGATCAGGCGCGTTTAAATAAAGAACAGCAAAAAATTGAAGTGCCTGAAATATTAAAAACGCTTCTGGTAGAACAAATTGCAGTGGAAGCCCGTGTTAGCGAATTTGTGGATTCAAAAAAGCGGAGTGAGCGCCCGTTTAACCATAAGTGCCTATGAAAGTTTAATAAGTTCTGCAGAATTGCGATTCTTAAAAAATTCTATTCCATATAGTTTTGCGCGTATCAGTGATCTATACGGTGTCATACCTGCCATTAACGGAAAAATAGAGTTGGTGTATGAAGGAGAGCAGGAAGGGCCGTTATCATTGCTCAAAATTTAATTAGTTTAGCTTTATTCGTAATTTATTCATTCAATTATTTCAGATTCCTGCAAAACTCAAACGTAAAAAAGAAATCTCAGAATATTCTGACATCACTACAATGGTTCTCACAAAACAATATTTTAGATCTTCTTTGATAAAGAAAATGATAAGGTATATTCATCGGCTGACAACATTGTTGATGGCTTGGAAGAGCTAGTTACAAATTATTATCCGCAAGCAAAAGGGGCAATACGTAACTG
>JAXHOC010000098.1:0-34290 GCA_034519725.1 Agrobacterium sp. | reverse complement strand
GTGCGGGAAAACCTGTCCTTCGGCCTCGAAAACATCGGCACGCCGAAAAAAGACATCGTCGAGAAGGTCTCACAGGTGGCCAAGATGCTGCAGATCGAGCAATTGCTCGAGCGGCGGCCGAAGGATCTCTCAGGCGGCCAGCGCCAGCGCGTCGCGATCGGTCGCGCCGTCGTGCGCGAACCGCGGGTTTTCCTGTTTGACGAGCCGCTGTCGAACCTCGATGCGGAGCTGCGCGTGGATATGCGCGGCGAGATTTCCAGCCTGCACCGCCGCCTTGGCAACACCATGATCTACGTGACCCACGATCAGGTCGAGGCCATGACGATGGCCGACAAGATCGCCGTGCTGCGCGCCGGAAAGCTGGAGCAGTTCGGCGTTCCGCTCGATCTTTATAATCGCCCGGCAAACCTGTTCGTGGCGGGCTTCATCGGTTCGCCGAAGATGAACTTCTTCGCCGGCGAAGTGGTGACCGAGGGGCAACCGTCGCTCAAGATCGCAACCGGCGAATTGATCCCGCTGCCGCAGAGCGGTTTTACCTACGCACCCGGCCAGAAGGTCACGCTCGGCATTCGCCCCAACCATGTTGAGCCCACACCGGACGGCGGGCTGACCATGTCCGTGCGCACGGCAGAACAGCTTGGCGGGGAATCCTATCTCTATGGCAGGCTCGGCGACGGCAGCCACGTCACCCTGCATCTTTCGGGGCAGACATCGACATCGGCCGGCGAAGTCATCCGCATGTCGGTGCCGGTACAACACATCCACCTCTTCGATACGAAAAGCGGGCTGACGCTGAAGCAGGACTAAGCCTCCGTCGCCACGCCCCCGTAAAGCAGGACCTTTGACATGACCGACAAAAAACTCCGTTCCGCCCGCTGGTTCGCGCCCGACGATCTGCGCAGTTTCGGCCACCGCTCGCGCATGATGCAGTTGGGTTATTCGGAGGAGGATTTTGCCGGCAAGCCCGTCATCGGCATTCTCAACACCTGGTCGGAGCTGAATACCTGTCACTCGCACTTTCCCGAACGGGTGAAGGATGTGAAACGCGGCGTCCTCCAGGCGGGCGGCTTCCCGGTCGAGATGCCGTCGCTTTCGGTCGATGAGAGTTTCACCAAGCCGACCTCGATGCTCTACCGCAACATGCTGGCCATGGAGACGGAAGAAATGATCCGGTCGCATCCGCTTGATGGCGTGGTGCTGATGGGCGGTTGCGACAAGACGACGCCGGGCCTCGTGATGGGCGCGATCTCGGCCGGTGTGCCGATGATCTATCTGCCGGCCGGTCCGATGCTGCGCGGCAACTATGCCGGCAAGGTGCTGGGCTCCGGCTCGGACGCCTGGAAATACTGGGACGAACGCCGGGCCGGTAATGTCAGCGATGAGGAATGGCGCGGCGTGCAGGGCGGCATTGCCCGCTCCGCCGGCGTCTGCATGACCATGGGCACGGCATCGACCATGACGGCGATCACCGATGCGCTCGGCCTCACTCTGCCCGGCGCTTCCTCCATTCCGGCCGTGGATGCCGAACACCAGCGCATGTCGGCCGCCTGCGGAAGGCGCATCGTTGAAATGGTGGCGGAAGAGCTGACGCCGGATCGTATTCTCACCGCCCCTGCCGTGCGCAACGCCGCCATTGTCGCCATGGCAACCGGCTGCTCCACCAATGCCGTCGTGCATCTCATCGCCATGGCCCGCCGCGCCGGTGTGCCGCTGACGCTCGACGAGCTGGACGAACTTGGCCGCGTCACGCCACTCATCGCCAATGTCCGCCCCTCCGGCAAAGACTATCTGATGGAGGATTTTTATTATGCCGGCGGCCTGCGGGCCTTGATGAAGCAGATCGAAAGCCGCCTGGACTGTTCCGTGCTCACCGTTACCGGCCGCAGCATGGGCGAAAATCTCGAAGGCGCGCAGGTCTATAATGACGACGTCATCCGCTCGCTGGACAATCCGGTTTACGCGGAAGGATCGCTCGCCGTGCTGCGCGGCAATCTCTGCCCTGATGGTGCGGTGATCAAGCCGGCCGCCTGCGACCCGAAACTCCATGTCCATGAAGGTCCGGCGCTGGTCTTCGATAGCTATCCCGAAATGAAGGCAGCAATCGACGATGAAAATCTTGACGTGACGCCCGATCACGTTCTGGTTCTGCGCAATGCCGGCCCGCTGGGCGGCCCCGGTTTTCCCGAATGGGGCATGCTGCCCATCCCGAAGGCGCTGATCAAGAAGGGTCACCGCGATATGGTGCGCATCTCCGATGCCCGCATGTCCGGCACATCCTATGGCGCCTGCGTTCTTCACGTCGCGCCGGAAAGCTTCGTCGGCGGGCCGCTTGCGCTGCTGAAAACCGGCGATATCGTCCGGCTCGATCTGCCCCAGCGCCGTCTCGACATGCTGGTCAGCGAAGAGGAGATCGCCCAGCGTCGGGCCGCTTGGCAGGCGCCGCCGCCGCGTTACGAGCGCGGTTATGGCTACATCTTCTCCAAACACGTTACGCAGGCGGATGCCGGATGCGATTTCGATTTCCTGCAGACGGATTTCGGCCGCACCGCTGGCGAACCCGACATATTCTGACGGGAGCGCGCAGAAAATGATGAAACGTTTGCTGATTACCGGCGCTGGCGGCAAGCTCGGCCACATGTTGCGCGCGAGGTTAGGCCACCTCGCCGAGATCATCCGTCTTTCGGATATCGTTGACATGGGTGCGGCGGCAGCGAATGAAGAGATTATCCGCTGCTCTCTGGAAGACGAGGCCGCCGTCCATGCGCTGGTGAAGGATTGCGACGGCATCGTCCATCTCGGCGGCATTTCCGTTGAAAAGGCTTACGATCCCATCGAGGCCGCCAATCTGCGCGGCGTCTATAATCTCTACGAAGCGGCAAGGCTCGCCGGCATGCCACGCATCCTGTTCGCCTCCAGCAACCACACCATCGGATATTATCCGCAGGGTGAGCAGCTATCGCCGCAGACGCCGTTTTTGCCGGATGGCCTTTACGGCGTCTCGAAGATTTTCGGCGAGGCGATGGCGAGCCTCTACCATTCCAAATTCGGGCAGGAAACGGCCATCGTCCGCATCGGCTCCTGCGACGAGAAGCCCGCCAACTGGCGGATGTTATCCACCTGGCTCAGCCACGACGATCTCGTCTCCCTGGTCGAGGCCGTATTTCGCGTGCCGAAACTCGGTTGCCCGGTCATCTGGGGCGTCTCCGCCAATGACGATAGCTGGTGGGATAATTCACACGTCGATTTTCTTGGCTGGCAGCCGCAGGATAATGCCGCACGCTTCCGGGGCGATATCGAACGCGATGTCCCCCGCCCCGATCCTGATACCGCAATCGCGAAATACCAGGGCGGCATTTTCATAGACGAGCCGATCCACAAAAACTGATGTGCAGACACTCACGCTATTCGAGGAGAATAAGATGAATACAGAAACCCGCGAAAAACTGATGACGGTTTCCGTCGCCACGCTCGCGACCGCGCTCTACAAGCGCGGCCTGCGAAACCAGGTCATTCAGGGCGTCCATCCGCTCGGCCATAAGGGCGCGAACATGGTTGGCCCGGCTTTCACCCTGCGTTATATGCCCGCCCGCGAAGACCGCAACCAGCTGGTGGAATTCCGCAACCCCGCGCATCCCCAGCGCGTCGCCATCGAGACCTGCCCGCCCGGCCATGTGCTGGTCATGGATAGCCGCAAAGACCCGAGCGCCGCATCTGCTGGCGATATTCTCATCACCCGCCTGATGGTGCGCGGCGCTGCCGGTGTCGTTACGGATGGCGGCTTTCGCGATGCCGCAACGATTGCGGAACTGGATATTCCCGCTTACCACAACCGGCCATCCAGCCCCACCAATCTGACGAAACATGAAGCGATTGAGATCAACGGCCCGATCGGCTGCGGCGACGCCCCGATTTTCCCCGGCGATATCATCGTCGGCGATGCGGATTGCGTCATCGTCATCCCCGCAGGAATTGCCGACGAGATCGCGACGGAAGCGGTGGAAATGACCGCTTACGAGGATTTCGTGGTCGAGCAGGTCAAGGGCGGCGCAACCATCATCGGCCTTTACCCCTCTACAAATGACGAGCACCAACAGGCCTTCGCCGTATGGCGTAAACAGAGAGACCGTTCGGGCGCGTGAGCCGCACGCAGCGCTTGCCGGTTTCGGCCGCAATGGCTTGAAGCAGACCCTGCATGGGTGGCGTCCCACCCATGCAGGCGGGCACTCCGATTTGCCATGACACCCAGTCGCCGAAGCGATGGGATGACGATTGGGCCGACGATTTTCCTGCACCGAAAACCCGCCCGAAATGGCTTTCGGCGGATATTCTTAAAAACACTGCCCTTCAGTTTGCGTGGGTCCAGAACGCCCGCACAAAGACGTTGACTTCGCCAATATTTCCATTAATCTGGATATATGGAACAAGAACAGGCTATTCTCGCTTTGGCGGCGCTTGCGCAGCCAACCCGTCTCGAAACTTTCCGGCTGCTTGTGCAACATGCACCGGACGGACTGCCGGCTGGCGACATTGCGCGCGCGCTGGTCGTGCCGCAAAATACCATGTCCGCGCATCTGAATGTCCTGTCACGCGCAGGCCTCGTCTCGTCGGAGCGCCAGAGCAGGATCATCATCTATCGCGCGCAGATAGAGCAACTTCGCGACATGACGCTGTTTCTGCTGAAGGATTGCTGCGGCGGATCGCCGGAGCTTTGCGCTCCGCTGATTGCCGAGCTTTCGCCCTGCTGCACGGAGGCAAAGCTGCCATGAATGCCATCAGGCAGCAGCGGATGACCTTCGTCGAAAAGATCACAATGCTTATCAGGCCCTAACCTAACCACGGACCAAGACCATGACCGACAAGACCTATAACGTGCTCTTCCTGTGCACGGGCAATTCCGCTCGCTCTATTCTCGCCGAATCGATCCTCACCAAGGAAGGTGGAGGGCGGTTTAACGCCTATTCGGCCGGCAGCCAGCCTAAGGGCGAGGTCAATCCTCATGCTCTGAAGGAGCTGGCGGCACTGGGTTATCCTTCCACGGGCTTCACGTCGAAGAGCTGGGACGTATTCGCCGAGCCCGGTGGGCCGGAGATGGATTTCATCTTCACGGTTTGCGACAGCGCGGCCGGTGAAGCCTGCCCGGTCTGGATCGGCCATCCGATGACAGCCCATTGGGGTGTCGAGGATCCCGCCGCTGTCGTCGGCTCCGAAGTGGAAATCCAGCGCGCCTTCGCCCAAGCTGCCCGTTTCCTCAAGAACCGGATCACGGCTTTCGTCAGCTTGCCTCTTGAGGCTATCGATCGCTTGGCGCTTCAGACACGGCTTCACAATATCGGCACGATGGAAGGTTCGACGACGCCCCAGGGAAAGTCCGCCTGATGTCCACGTTCGAGCGTTACCTCACCGTCTGGGTGTTTCTGTGCATCATCGTCGGTATCGCCCTCGGCCATCTGATGCCGGGTGCCTTCCAGCTTATCGGCGCGGCCGAGATCGCCAAAGTGAATATCCCGGTCGCGATCCTTATCTGGCTGATGATCATTCCGATGCTGCTGAAAATCGATTTCCGCTCTCTTAGACAGGTCGGCACCTACTGGCGGGGCATTGGCGTCACCTTGTTCATCAACTGGGCGGTCAAGCCGTTCTCGATGGCGCTGCTGGGTTGGCTCTTCATCGGCTGGCTGTTGCGTCCCTATCTTCCCGCTGACCAGATCGACTCCTACATTGCCGGGCTGATCATTCTCGCGGCAGCGCCCTGCACCGCCATGGTGTTTGCCTGGTCCAACCTGACACGCGGCGAACCGCTGTTCACCCTCTCGCAGGTCGCACTCAACGATGCGATCATGGTCATCGCCTTTGCTCCCATTGTTGGCCTGTTGCTCGGGCTGTCGGCAATCACCGTTCCGTGGGACACGCTTGTTCTCTCCGTTGCCCTTTATATCGTCGTGCCCGTCATCCTCGCGCAGTTCATCAGGCACCGGCTCACGGCAGACGGAACGTCACGGATGCTCGATCGCATTCTCGCAAAGCTGCAGCCGATTTCGCTGGTGGCGTTGCTGGCAACGCTGGTTCTTCTCTTCGCCTTCCAGGGCGAGCAGATCATCGCGCAACCGGCCATCATCGGCCTGCTTGCCATCCCGATCCTGATCCAGGTCTATCTCAACTCCGGGCTTGCCTATCTTCTGAACCGGATGAGCGGCGAGCGGCATTGCATAGCCGGTCCATCGGCCCTGATCGGCGCCAGCAACTTCTTCGAACTCGCGGTTGCGGCCGCAATCAGCCTGTTCGGTTTTCAGTCAGGCGCAGCGCTGGCAACCGTCGTCGGTGTCCTTATCGAGGTTCCGGTCATGCTCTCGGTCGTCTGGATCGTGAACCGCTCGAAGGATTGGTACGAGGCCGCGCCGGCCGTTTCCCGAAACACAATTACCGAAAGACAATGAGCATGGACGTCACCATCTATCACAACCCCGATTGCGGCACCTCGCGCAATACGCTTGAACTCATTCAACACGCCGGCATGCAACCCACTGTGATCGAGTATCTGAAAACGCCGCCGAGCCGTGAGCAACTCGTCAAGATGATCGCCGACGCCGGGCTGACCGTGCGCCAGGCGATCCGCGAGAAGGGCACGCCCTATACCGTGCTTGGCCTTGGCTATCCTGAGCTGACCGATGACCAGTTGATCGACGCCATGCTCGATATGCCAATCCTGATCAACCGCCCATTCGTCATCACCCCGATGGGTACGCGGTTGTCGCGCCCCTCGGAAGTGGTTCTGGACATACTTCCGGCGGATGCATTCAAGGGGCCGTTCACCAAGGAAGACGGCGAACAGGTCCTCGATGATAAAGGAAAGCGCATTGCCTGACACATTCCCCGCACTTGAGGGCCAGCACCTGCACGCGATTGATCTCAATGCGCTGCGTCCGGCCTTCTCAACACATAAGCCCCGCATTCTGATCCTCTACGGTTCGCTGCGCGAGGTGTCCTACAGTCGTCTGCTTGCCTTCGAAGCCGGGCGGCTGCTCGAGCGGCTTGGCTGTGAGGTCCGGATATTCGATCCGAAAGGCCTGCCTTTACCCGACGAAACACCGGTAAGCCACCCGAAGGTGCAGGAATTGCGTGAGCTGTCGCAATGGTCGGAAGGCCAAGTTTGGGTAAGCCCCGAGCGCCACGGCGCGATGACCGGCATCATGAAGTCGCAGATCGACTGGATTCCCCTCTCGCTCGGATCGGTTCGCCCGACACAGGGCAAGACGCTCGCCGTCATGGAGGTTTCCGGCGGCAGCCAGTCCTTCAATGCCGTGAACCAGATGCGGATCCTCGGGCGATGGATGCGGATGATCACCATCCCCAACCAGTCCTCCGTCGCCAGAGCATACCAGGAGTTCGACGCCGATGGCCGGATGAAACCGTCGCCCTATTACGACCGGGTGGTGGATGTCTGCGAGGAACTGGTGAAATTCACCCTGCTGACACGCGACGCCTCCGCTTTTCTCACGGAGCGTTACAGCGAACGCAAGGAACAGGCGAACGAACTCGAGAAGCGTGTTTCACTGAAGTCGATCTGATGGTTCAGGTCGTTGCTGTGGCGGGCTGCCGCGAGGACGTCGCCACTGCAACGAATGCGGCAATGCTGATTGCTCCGAGACAAGCACTGGCAGCAAGCGCTAAGCTGACGCCAACATTCGCCATCGCCGCGGCAAAAACGAATGGCGCTGCGGCACTCACCGCCAGTCGCGCAGCCGCCATCTTGCCAGTAATCGCTCCATAGCCATCGGAGCCAAACAAATAGAGCGGCAGGCTCCCCTGCGCGATGCTGTTGATGCCGGAACCGAGACCAAGACAGACCGCGAAGGCAATGGCTCCCGGCAACCAATTCCCTGACATCGTCAGGATGAACACCCCGGCGACGATCAGGATCGCGGAAAGCACCGCAAGCGCCGGCGGCGAGAGGCTTTTGCCAAAGACCATGTTGATCAGGCGGCTCAAGACCTGAGCCGGACCGAAGAGCGATCCGATCACGACGGCAGCGGCGCCAAGCCCGATCGACCCGAGCATTGGAACCATATGCGCGAGCATGGAGGACAAGGTGAAGCCCGACATGGCAAAGGCAAACGACACGAGGATCATGCCCCGTCGGCGCTCATGGGCAGGAAGCGCGCCGATAACGACCTCACGCGTGCGGATTGGCGCCGCATCGCCCACGTCAACTTTTCCCAATCGCATGATCCAGTAATGAAGTGGCATGCATAGAAACAGGTTCAATGCCGCAAAGACGAGGTAAATCTCGCGCCAAGACAGGTAGCCGGTAAGGACTGCCGAGATCGGCCAAAAGATGGTGGAGGCAAAGCCACCGATCAAAGTCAAATAGGTGATGCTGCGGGATGCTGATCGGGGATCACTCTCAACAAGTGTCGCGAAAGCGGCCTGATACTGCACCATGCCTGACGATATCTCCAGCAGGACGATGGCGACCGCAAAGATAGCAACGGACGGCGACCACGCACAGGCCGCCAGCGTAAACGCCGCCACGGCCGAGCCGACGGTCATGATCGTCGCAGCACCGCTGCGATCCATCTGTTTACCGATGTACATTGCGGACAGACCGCCGAAAAGCAGGGAAGCCGAGAAGATGCCAAACAACTCGGCCAATGTCAGGCCGAGGTCCTGCGCCATGCCGGGCGCAAGGATGCTGAAGCTATAATAGAGAGTGCCGTAACCAATGATCTGTGTAAGGCCGAGTGCGGAGACGATGCCTGCCGGTACTTTCGAATCAAGCAACAACGGTACCCCCATCAGCCGGATTGCAGCGCTGGTCGCTTTGCTCGACAGTCTCCCGGACCGCCGGATGTCCCGCGCAACAGTCGTCCATCAGGAACGTCACCAAACCGGCGAGGGTATCGTAGCTGGCGCTATAGATGATCGACCTCGACTGCCGTCTTTGGATGATAAGACCCGATCGTTCGAGCTCCTTCAGATGAAACGACACATTCGTGGCAGAAACACCCATACGTTCGGCAATGACCCCAGCGGCAAGTCCGTCATGACCGGCAACGACGAGTGCGCGCACGATGGCAAGCCGAGTTTCCTGGGAAAGTGCTGCAAATGACATAAGCGCCTGGCGATCGTCCATAATTCAATAATCCTTGAATAGTTGAACAAAGGCGTAGCGCATATGATTTCGGCAGACAAGCCAATTTCTTCCGGTATACGCTTGCCCCTGGGGAGCACCCACTGGCTTTAGTGGCGATGGAGCGATGAGTGGCTTATGCTTTATGCCTTGCGCGCATTCTTGTGAAACGCCTCCGATGCGAAACCGGCGAGTTCGCGAATGAAGAAATCGAGTACCGTCGAAGGCTTCTCAGTTGAGCGCGTGGCAATGACGAAGGTGGACTGGATACGGGTCTTTGCGGCCATCAACGGGCGGAAAATTCCTTTCTGGACCCAATCATCCGCATAATGATCGGGCAGATACCCCACATAGTGGCCGGACATCACGAACATCGCCTGTGCCTCCATGTTGGAGGCTGAAGCGCGTGCCCGTGCCTGTGGGAAATACTGCAACTCTCGCATATTGGCATAGGGCCGCACGACAAAATCAAAGGCTTCGATACGCTCGACGGAAAGTTCGGCGTCTGGAAGATGAAAGAGCGGATGTCCCTTTGCGCAATACAGTGAATGCGCCTCTTCCCTGAAGCGCGAAAGTTTCAGGCCCTGATACGGCAGCGTTTCCGGTAGAAGCGCGATGTCCAGGCCGCCATTGGCAATTTCCGACAACAGGGCGTCCGGCGTGTCGATCACCAGTTCGATACGCGCTTCCGGCGCTTTTTCGCTGATGCGGGCGATGATCCGGTGAATGGGCAGGTCGTGATCGGTAATCGTGTTGTCCACAAGCCCCAGTCGCAACGTGCCGGTGATACGGTTCTTGAGCGTACCGATATCGCTTTCGAAGGCGTTGAGCGCCAGGAACAGCACTTTCGAACGCTCGTGCACGAGCGCGCCGCGATCCGTCAATTCAAAACCGGATCGCCCCCGCCGACAGAGCTTGAAACCCAGCCTGTCTTCCAGCGCCTTGATATGGAAGCTGACCGCCGACTGGCTCAGCCCGAGCGTGATTTGCGCGCCGAGAAAACTCTTGTGCTCCACAACGGCGCGGAACACGGCGAGCGAACGAAGATCGGATTGCGCGAGTTGCATGGTGAACCGTTACATCAATTTTATGAATATAAACTCCATCAGTTTCCTATTTTTCTGGAATAATGTCCATGGTTTCCTCTTCTCCAATCACAAACCAATAAGGGAACGAAACCATGCAAAACCTGCTCACTCTGAAATCCCTCACACTCTGTGCAGCCTTCGCCGTCAGCCTTGGCGCATCCACCCATGCCGCCGATCTTCTGGAAAAGATCAAGGCGAACAAGGTTTTCACGGTGGCGACCGAGGCCCGGTTTGCGCCGTTCGAATTCGTCGAGGACGGCAAGATTGTCGGTTATTCCGCAGATATCATGCAAGAAGTCATGAAAGCCTTGCCGGGCGTCGAGCTGAAGCGTCTCGATCTGCCGTGGCAGGGCATCCTGCCGGGCCTTGCCGCCAGCCGCTTCGATTATGTCGTGACCTCGGTTACCGTGACGCCGGAACGCATGAAGGCCTACAAGCTCTCCGCACCCGTCGCCGATGCGACGATGGCCATCCTGAAACGCAAGGGCGATGCCGATATCTCCAAGCCGGAAGATATCGCGGGCAAGCCGGTCGGCTCGCAGGCAGGCTCGGCACAGCTCAAGGCGCTTGAGACGTTTTCCGCTGAATTGAAGGCCGCCGGCAAGGACGCCACGACGGTCTCGAGCTATACGGATTTCTCGGAAGCTTATGCCGACCTCGGCGCCGGGCGTCTCAGTGCCGTCGTCAACTCGCTTCCAAACCTTCTGGAAGCCGCACGCCAGCGGCCGGATGCTTTTGAAGTCGTGCTGCCGACCTTCGGACCGAAGACCTATTTCTCCTGGGCGGGCCGCAACGATGCTGACAGCGCGACACTGAACGCCTTCATGGACGGCGAATTGGCGAAGCTCAATGCATCCGGCAAGCTGGCCGAATTGCAGAAGAAATGGTTCGGCGCGCAGATGGAGCTGCCCGCCACGCTGCCGGCGACTGAGTGACCGGCAGGTCCGACCGGTCATGGACAAGATATCCTTTGCCATCTGGCCGGTTCTGCTGGACGGCCTTTTCACCACGCTGACCGTCAGCCTTTCGGCGCTTCTTCTGGGAGCGCCGCTGGCCCTTCTCCTCGCGGCCTGCGGTCGCGGCGGCCGCCTGTCCCGCCTGGTATCGGGCCTCTATATCTCATTCTGGCGAGGCACGCCCATTCTCGTCCAGTTGCTGATCGTCTTCTACGTCCTGCCCCTCATCGGGCTGGATCTGACGCCTGTCTCGGCCGCCACGCTGGCGCTGGCGCTAAACACCGCAGCCTTCCAGTCGGAGATATACAGGGCGGGCCTGCAATCCATTCCAGAGGGAGAGCGGGAAGCCGCCGCCATGCTCGGGCTTTCCGCAGCTCGCACATTCCTGCACATCGAGGTGCCGCAAGCCTTCAGAACCATGTTGCCGGCACTCGTCGGCGAGATACAGGCTCTCGTGAAGAACTCCTCCCTCATTTCGGTGATTGCCGTCACCGACCTGACGCGCCGCGCCCAGCAATATGCAGCCACCACCTTCCGGCCTCTCGATGCCTATTTCTCGGCGCTCCTGCTTTATGTCGCGGTTGGAGCGCTGCTTGCGGGAATAGGCCTGCTTGTCGAACGGCACCTGACAAAGGGGGCGACGCGATGATTTCCGGCTTCTTAAACGACATTCCGCTCTACGCCGCCGGATTGCTTACGACGCTGACGGTTTCCATGGCGGGTATCGCACTCTCCGTCATCATCGGTATTGTGCTGGCTGCGGCGCTACGATCTCGGCACGCGGCCATCTCCCTGCCGGTAAGGCTCTATGTGGAGTTCGCCCGCGGAGCGCCGCTCGCGCTCATCCTGTTTCTTTTCTATTATGGCGGCCCGCAATTGGGGCTGGTCCTCAGCCCCTATGCCGCCGGTATCATCGGTCTCGGCCTCTATGGCGCCGGGTCCTTTGCGGAGATTTTCCGCGCCGGTTTCAACGCTGTGCCAAAAGGCGAGATCGAAGCGGCGGGAATGCTGGGTCTCAGCTCCAGTAACACGTTTCTCCACATTCAGATGCCGCAAGCGCTGGTACTGACGCTGCCGGCTTCGATCGGCCAGGCCATCAATCTCGTCAAGGAATCCGCCGTTCTATCCGTCATCACGCTCAGCGAGCTGACCAAGGTCGCCGGCACGATCAGCTCGATCACCTTTGCGGTGGTAACCCCTTATCTCACCATTGCCCTGCTCTACTGGGCAATCGTCGAAATCCTGTCGCGGCTCGGCCTCTATCTCGAACGCCGCCTTTCCACCGAAGGCTCCTGACATGAGCGAACGAACAGTTGCTATTTCCGCACGCGGCCTGGAGAAGAGGTTCGGCGACAAGACCGTTCTGAAAGGCATCGATCTAGACATTCATATGGGCGATGTCCTGTGCATCATCGGACCTTCCGGATCGGGCAAGAGCACGCTTCTGCGCTCGCTGGCATTTCTCGATGCCTATGACGGCGGCGATGTCGATGTCTTCGGTCGCCTGATGGGCTGGCGGGAAACCCCGCTTGGCCGCGAACGGGCCGGCGCGAAAGAACTGGCTGAGACCCGCCGCCCGCTTGGAATGGTCTTTCAGCACTTTCATCTATGGCCGCATATGAGCGTCATCAAAAACGTGACATTGGCGCTCAGGCTCGTCCATGGCCTGCCAGACGCCGAGGCGATGAAGCAGGGCCGCGCCATGCTCGATAAGGTCGGGCTGGCCGCTTTCGCCGACCGCCGGCCCGATAGCCTGTCCGGTGGACAGAAGCAGCGCGTCGCCATCGCCCGCGCGCTGGCGGTCAATCCCCGCGCCATGCTGTTCGACGAACCGACCTCGGCACTCGATCCCGAACTTGTCGGTGAGGTGCTTTCCGTCATGAAAACGCTCGCGGCGGAAGGAATGACCATGGTCATCGTCACACACGAAATGGGTTTTGCCGCCCATGCTGCCAACCGTGTCGTCTTCATGGATGACGGCAAGATCGTTGAGGAAGGCGCGCCTCAGACGCTTTTCAGTAACCCGAAAAGTGAACGCCTTTCCCAATTTCTGCAAACCTGGCGCGAACGCGCGCTCTGATATCTGAAAGGACATCTCCATGACTTCTCACGGCTATGACGGCGGACGATTGAACCTGCCATTCGTCGGTATTTCCACCTTTGCCAAAAGTCCTTATGTCGAAAACTGGGACGCGATCGACGCGGATGTTGCGGTTCTCGGCGCGCCGTTCGACTTCGGAACGCAATGGCGCCCCGGCGCCCGCTTCGGGCCGCGCAGCATCCGTGAGGCCTCCACCCTGTTTTCCTTCGGCCACGCCGGCGCCTATGATCACGAGGACGACGTCACGTATCTGGAAGGCGTGAAGATCGTCGATATCGGCGACGCCGACATCGTTCATACCGACACGGTGAACAGCCACGCGAATATCGAATTCGGCGTCCGCAAGATCCTTAAAGCCGGTGCCCTGCCTGTGGTGCTTGGCGGAGACCACTCCATCAACATCCCCTGCATCAATGCCTTCAGCGATCAGGAGCCGATCCATCTGGTGCAGATCGACGCCCATCTGGATTTCGTCGATGAGCGTCACGGCGTCCGTTTCGGACATGGCAGCCCCATGCGCCGTGCCTCGGAAAAACCGTGGGTCACCGGAATGACCCAGCTCGGCATCCGCAACGTCTCCTCCACCGCAAAGGAAGGCTACGACCATGCCCGCTCCCAGGGCTCGGATATCCTCTCCGTGCGCCAGATCCGCAAACTCGGCGTGGACGCCGTGGTGGAGCGCATTCCCGCCGGCAAGCGCTATTATCTGTCGATCGATATCGATGGCTTCGACCCATCCATCGCGCCCGGAACCGGGACCCCGAGCCATGGCGGCTTTATCTATTACGAAGTACTGGAGCTGATTGCCGGTCTTGCAAAGCGTGGCGAGATCGTCGGCATCGATCTGGTCGAGGTCGCGCCCGATTACGATCACACCGGCTGCACCGCCATTCTGGCAGCGCAGCTTCTGCTCAACACGATCGGGCGTATCTTCGTAGCTCGAAACGCATAAAATCTGAGATCCGCCGGGACTGGACCGCACAGTCAGAAATACGTCAGAGGGGCGATGGATATGGTTCGCCCCTCGTTGGAGAGGAATGCGACTGATGGCGCCACTTTTTCAGAAGTTGGAGCGTGCGCGGCCGTCCGGCAAGGCGTTTAGCATCTCGCACAGGCAATCGGATCAGAGCATCCCCGCGCACATCGGGCCCTTAGCGCATCGACCACGACCTTAAACGCGGGCGAATTCTGCCTTCTGCTCGGATAGAACAGGTAGTAGCCGGTAAACATCGGAGACCAATCGTCGAGTATCTGGATCAATTGCCCCGATGCACACTCTCGCTCGACGAGGGTTTCCGGCACATAAGCGATGCCATAACCGGCAACTGCGGCGTCAATCATGGCGTATGACGAATTGAAGGTCAGCTGTCCATCGACGCGGACCCGGACTTCCCTGCCGTCCTTTTCAAATTCCCATGCATAGAGGCCACCCGCGCGCGCCTGCCTGTGGTTGATGCATTGGTGGCCGACCAGCTCTTGCGGCGTCGTTGGCGTGGTCCGCGCTTTCAGATATTCGGGAGACGCGACCGCGACCAATCGCCAGTCCGGTCCGATGCGCACGGCAATCATGTCCTTGTCCACGCTCTCACCCAGGCGAACGCCTGCATCGAACTTTTCCTCGACAATGTTTCGGAAGCCATTGTCGCTGTTCAGCTCGACTTTGATGTCGGGAAACTGGCGCAACAGCGGGCGCAGTTTCGGCCAGACAACGCTCTCCTGAGCGTAGTCCGACAGAGTTATCCTGACCATTCCCGAAGGCTTGTCCCTGATCTCCATCAGCGCATCGATCTCGGTTTCGATCTCTTCGATGCGTGGCGCCAACGAGCGCATCAGCCGTTCACCCGCCTCCGTCGGGACGACGCTGCGTGTCGTTCGCGTCAAAAGGCGAAGACCCATCCGGGCTTCGAGTTTCTTGATCGTATGACTGATCGTTGATTGCGATGTCCCGAGTTTCGCGGCAGCCTTCGTAAAACTCCGCTCTTCCGCAACGGCCAGAAACCACAGCATGTCGTTGAGATCTTCGCGCTTCATGGCTGCTCCCCTATCGATGATTAATGTCATAGATCGATAAGTCCAAGTGAATTGCAATGACTAATCTTAAAATCAGGCGCGGCATATAGTGCCGGCATGACCCAACACGCTTTCACACCATCCAACTTTGATAACAGCGACATCGACACCGCGCCTCAGGTGGCTGTTGGTATATCGGCGACCTCAGATGAACCAAAGGCCGCCTGGGGGGCAGTGATTTCGATGGCCTTGTGCGTGGCCGTCCTGATTGCATCCGGAATTCATGCCCGTCAGTCTGTTGTCGCCAATAGCGACGGAGTTGGGGGTTGCCGAGGGCCGCGCTGGCCAGGCGATCTCGATCTCCGGCATCTTTGCGGTACTCACCAGCATTTTCGTGGCTGGGCTAACGCGTCGATTGGACAGACGGCTGGTTCTTGCCTCGTTCTCGATGATCCTGGTGATCTCGGGACTGATCGTCACATTCGCCCCGAACTATCTAGTGTTGATGGTCGGGCGCGCCTTGCTCGGCATAGCCATCGGCGGCTTCTGGTCCATGTCGACGTCGATCGTCATGCGGCTGGTTCCAGAGCAAGCTGTTCCCAAGGGCCTTGCGATGCTGAACGCGGGCAATGCCATTGCCGCGACAATCTCTGCACCCTTGGGAAGCCTGCTTGGCAGCTACATTGGCTGGCGCGGCGCTTTCTTTGCCGTCGTTCCGCTGGCGCTCCTGGCATTGGTCTGGCAGTGGATCAGCCTGCCTTCGCTTCCTCCACGTCGCACCGAGGGCTCGTCGAATGTCTTTCGGCTGCTGCTCCGCCCACCGGTTGCCATCGGCATGGCCTCGATCCTGTTGCTTTTCATGGGGCAGTTCGCCCTGTTCACATATCTGCGCCCATTCCTGGAGACGGTGACGTCGGTCTCGATATCGACGCTCTCAATCCTGCTTCTCTTGATGGGTCTGGCCGGGGTCGCTGGAACAACCATCGTCAGTCACCTGCTTCAAAAGCGGTTGTTCGTCATTCTTGGCGCGATCCCCCTTATCATGGCGGTGATTGCGGTGGGGCTTATCGCGTTCGGATCGTCCTCAATCATAACCGCCATGCTTCTGATCGGCTGGGGACTGTTCAGCACGGCCGCGCCCGTTGGTTGGGGAACCTGGCTCAGCCGGACCATGGCAGATGATGCGGAGGCGGGCGGCGGGTTGCAGGTGGCAACCATCCAGCTGGCAATCACCCTCGGCGCGTCTGCCGGCGGCATCCTGTTCGACAGCGCTGGCTGGTGGACCACTTTCCTTCTGGCCGCCGTGCTGCTTGTCGGCTCATTCCTGCTCGCCATCGCCGCATGGCGTTTTTCGACCCGCAAATGACACGCGGCGGCGGTTATTCCATCCACTTCATCCCATCGCAGCCCCACTCAAGGAAACCTTTAGATGACCAAACCAAGTCAAGACGACGCTCAGGGCCTCTGATACCAGCATGGATCGCCGCCACCTGCTCAAGATGACGGGTGCCGGCATCGCGACACTCGGAGCGATGTCGATTTTCGGCGAAACAAGTGCGAAGGCTCAAGACATGTCCAACGGGGCGTCCAATTTCTACACCAGCGACCGCGTGACCCTGCAGAAGGTCACGTTCAGGACCCAGTACCAGACGAATGTCGCCGGCAATCTCTTCCTCCCAGAGAACCTTGATCAGGCCTCGAAGAACCCGGCGATTATCGTCGGCCATCCCATGGGTGCGGTCAAGGAGCAGAGTGCCAATCTCTACGCCACGAAAATGGCGGAACAGGGTTTTGTCGCCATGTCCATCGACCTGCCTTTCTGGGGTGAAAGCGACGGGCAGTCCCGCAATCTCGTTTCACCTGAAGTCTATGCAGAGGCCTTTAGCGCCGGGGTCGATTTCCTTGGCTCGCATGCCTTCGTCGACCGGGCCAACATCGGCGCAATCGGCGTCTGCGGCAGTGGCAGCTTCGTTATCAGCGCCGCCAAGATCGACCCGCGTATCAAGGCCGTCGCAACCGTCAGCATGTACGATATGGGATCGGCCTTTCGTGATGCGCTCAACCATTCCCAGAGCGTCGAGCAGCGCAAGCAGTTCATCGCAACCGCTGCCGAGCAGCGCTGGGCGGAAGCGGACGGCACCCCCATCCAGTACATTGGCGGCACCACGCTGGAACTGACGGCCGATACCGATCCGGTCCAGCGCGAGTTTTATGACTTCTATCGCACGCCTCGCGGCGAATTCACGCCGGCAGGCATTGCCAGAGAGACGACGACCAAGCCGACTTTGAGCAGCAGCGTCAAGTTCATGAACTTCTACCCGTTCAACGACATCGAGACGATTTCGCCGCGGCCGATGCTGTTCATCTCAGGTGATCAGGCGCATTCGAAAGAATTCAGCCAGGACGCATTCAATCGCGCCGCCGAACCGAAGGAACTGGTCTGGGTCAAGGGCGCAGGCCATGTCGACCTCTACGACCGCGTCGACCTCATCCCGTTCGACAGGCTGAAGACCTTCTTCGATCAACACCTCGCCTGACCACGTGGCGGACCGGGGCTGGGGCAGTTGCTCTCGGTCCCGGTCCGTCCAATCTGGTCTTGTTGAGCTTAACTGGAAAGCTCCAAACCCAAACAATGAAAGGTGACCGATGATACGGACCGTGAAAACATCGATGATAGCCGCTTTGCTCGCACTATTGTTTGGAGGATCCGCTTTGGCGCAGGACCGCATTTCGATTTCATCCGACTGGGGCAACCTCACCGCCGAGCTGGCCGACAATGCGGCGGCCCATGCCCTTGCTGGAATGTTGCCGCTGACGATCACTATGAACGATCATCTGCGCCAGGAAAAGACCGGCGACCTGCCGTCTTCGTTGCCAGCCGCTCCACGCCAGCGTGAATTCTCCGTCGGGACGCTTGGTCTGTGGAGTTCAGGCGATTTTGTCATCTACTACCGCAATGGCGAGGTACCGCCACCCGGTATCGTCATTCTCGGCCACATCAAGGGCGACGTTTCAATCTTTGACCGCCCCGGTAAAGTGACCGTCAAACTCGACAAGTTGCCATAACGGCCAAAATTATCCCCGGGGCGAAAAAACTGCCATGGATGTGTGGCGTGCGCTGCATTGCCGCGTCCCAACGATGGCGCTCACATCTGCGATTACGACATAATCAGACCACCGTCGACGTTGACGGTTTGCCCGGTGATATAGGCTGCATCATCGCTTGCGAGGAAGGTTACGAGACCGGCCACGTCTTCGCCGGAACCTGCCCGCTTCATCGGGATGCCCTCGACCCACTCCTTCATCAGCTCGCCCGGACCGTAATTTCCAAGCAGCTTGCCCCATGCCTGGTCATTGTAGGCCCACATGTCGGTTTCGATGATACCCGGGCAGAAGGCGTTGACGGTGATTTTCTCCGTTGCGACTTCCTTGGCGAGGCTCTGCGTGATGCCCACGACGCCCATCTTCGACGCGGCATAGTGAGGTGTGTAGATGAAGCCGTCGCGCGCCTGGCCGGAAGCGGTGTTGATGATGCGCCCGCCACGTCCATGCTTGCGCATGCGCAGGATCGCCTCCTGGGCACACAGGAACACGCCCTTGGTGTTGACCGCCATGACCTTGTCCCATTCGTCCTCGGTCATGTCTTCGATGCGGGCGATCGTGATGACGCCAGCGTTCTGGATCGATACGTCAACCGAGCCGAATGCCTCTTCTGCGACGTCGTAGAGGGCTTTGACGCTTGCCTTGTCGGTCACGTCGCCGACGAAAGAGATTGCCTTGCCGCCATCAGCCTTGATCTGCCCGGCCACCTGATGAACCGTGTCTTCATTGGCCGAAACGACGAGATTGGCGCCTTCCCTTGCAAAACGCTTGGCAATGGCGGCGCCGATGCCGCGGCTGGCGCCGGTGATGATGATGGTCTTGTTTTCAAAACGTCTCATGGTCTCATCCTTTTACGAAGTTGATGGCGACGATACGTCCTTGACCATCGTCACACGCTCAACGCCTCGATCTCTGCCGCCGAGGAAGCAGGACCGGTCATTTTTTAAGTGCCCGCAACAAGCTTCCTCATCGGATCACCAGCAGCAGAAACCACCGTCAACCAGAAGGTCGATACCCGTCACGAAAGACGCCGCGTCGGACAACAGGAAGACGGCAGGCCCGACCATTTCGTTGACGTCGGCCATACGCTGCATCGGCGTCTGCTCTTCGAAGAGCTTGGTCTGATGCACCATCTCCGGGCGGGTGTTCATCGGCGTGGCGGTATAGCCGGGCGAAATGGTGTTGACGCGAATACCGCGACCGACCCATTCCATGGCCATGGATTTGGACAGGTGGATCACGCCTGCCTTTGAGGCGTTGTAGTGCGCCTGGCTCAGTCCCCGGTTGACGATCACGCCGGACATCGACGCAATATTGACGATGGACCCGCGCCCATGCCTGAGCATGGCCTTTGCTTCGGCCTGGCTGGAAAAGAAGACGCCCTTGAGGTTGATATCCATCAGGGTCTGATACTGATCTTCCTCCATCTCTTCGGCGGGATTGGCATTGGCGATCCCGGCAGCGTTGACGGCTAGCGAGAGGGCGCCGAGTTCGGCTTCGGTGCGAGCGACCGCATCCGACAGCGACGACTTGCTGGTCACATCCGCCGCAATCGCAATGGAGCGGCGTCCGGCAGCCTTGATATGCTGCGCAGTATGCGCCAATCCGTCGTCGCTGCGGCGATCGAGGAGAGCGACATCAGCGCCGCATTGTGCAAGACCGATTGCGATACGCTGGCCGATCCCGCTGCCTGCACCGGTGACGATTGCCACCTGACCACTGAGATCGAAAAGCCTTGGAGCGTTCAAAGTGATGTCGGGCACCGCTTTTCCTTTCTTCATCAATTTAGGTTGTCGCGAGTTCCATGACGGAGACGTCGTTCGCCTCGTCACGATTGAGAATGCCTGCCTGCGCGCCCTGCGCCAGCACGAGAATCCGGTTGGAAACCCCCAAGACCTCTTCCAGGTCGGAGCTGACGACAATCACCGCGACGCCCTGCTTGGCAAGGTTGACGATGATGTCGTAGATGCCGGCGCGCGCGCCGACATCGATGCCGCGCGTTGGTTCGTCGAGCACCACGACCTTCGGGTCACGGGTGAGCCATTTTGCGATCACCACCTTCTGCTGATTGCCGCCTGACAGATCTGAAGCATATTGTTCAGCCCGGCCCTTGACGCCAAACTTGGCGACAGCCCTCTCCGCAAAAGTCCGCTTCTTTCGCGTGGTCAGCCATCGACTGCCGAGTTTGTCGAGGTTGGCGTAGATGATGTTTTCGCTGATGCGGTGGCCAACGATCAGGCCCTGGTCCTTGCGATCTTCCGGCACCATGACGATGCCTTTGGCGATGGCATCAGCCGGACTGCGAAGCTTCAGCTCCTCACCGTTCAATTTGATCGTTCCGGCACTGATCGGATCGGCGCCGGAGATCGCCCGAACCAGTTCGGTGCGTCCGGCCCCAACCAGACCGGCGATCCCGAGGATTTCGCCGGCGTGCACGTCGAAGGTCACGTTACGGAATGAGTTTTCAGCAGAGCTCAGCCCCGACACCTGAAGCACGGGTTGGTCGCTTGGCTCGGGAAGCTGCGGGAACAGACGATCCAGCGAGCGTCCGACCATGCTTTCGACGATGGTCCTGACAGGCGTCGCGCTATCGGAAAACTCGTGCACGCGCTCGCCGTCGCGAAGGACAATGATGCGATCGGTGATCTTCTTGATCTCTTCCATGCGGTGAGAGATGTAGATGATGCCGACGCCCTCGGCCCGCAGTTTCCTGACCTGTTCGAACAAAGCTTCCGTTTCGGCGCCGCCCAAGGCGGCTGTCGGTTCGTCGAGGATCAGGAGCTTTGCATTCAGGGCAAGCGCCTTGGCGATTTCAATCAGCTGCTGGTTTGCAGTCGACAGGCCTGCGACCTTGCGGGTAGCCGGCAGGTGCAAATTCAATCGGGCAAGCTGCTCCTGGGCGCGGCGAACCATCTGCGCCCTGTCGATCACGCCGTTCTTCATCGGCCAGCGTCCGATGAAGACGTTTTCCGCGATGGAGAGGTGCGGCAGAAGCTGCAGCTCCTGATGGATGAGAACGACACCCTTGTCGATCGCCTCGCGCGGTGTCGCCGGGGCATAAGGCTGCCCCAGCCATGTCATCGTTCCCTCTGATGGTGTGCGTGAGCCGGCGATGATTCCGGAAAGCGTCGACTTTCCAGCGCCGTTTTCACCAAGAAGCGCGACGACCTCGCCGGCGTAGACATCCAGGTCCACATTCTTGATGACCTGAAGCGGTCCATATCGCTTGGATATAGCTCTCAGGGATAATACGGGCTCGGTCACGGCACACCTCCTCAGGCTAATGACTTTATTACGGATGGTTGGCGATGAAGCCTGCCACGTTTTCCTTGGTCGTCAGCGTCGCGTCCAGAAGCTGCACTGCCGGGACCTTTTCGCCAGCGACAAGTTTCTTGGCGTTGGCAACCGCGTCGCGGCCCATCTTCTGGGTCTGCTGGGTGGCGGTCACATCGAAGACACCTTTGCTCAGAGCTTCGAGTGCAGCGGTGTCACCGTCGAAACCACCAACGGCGATCTTCTGCGAGGGATTGGCAACCTTGATTGCCTGAGCGGCACCGAGCGCAAGTGCGTCCGCCTGGGCGAAGACGATCGAGATGTCCGGGTTGGCCTGCAGCATGTTCTGCATGATCTGGAAGCCTTCGTCCTGGAACCAGTTGTTAGAGTACTGCTCGGCCACGACCTTCACATCCGGAAACGCCTTGAGGGATTCCGCGCAACCCTTGGAACGATCGAGTTCCGGTGTCGTGCCCTTCTGGCCATGAATGATGACCATCTTACCCTTGCCGCCCGCCTGCTTCAGGATGTAGTCGCAAACGGCTTTGGCCGATGCAACGGAGTCCGTTGCAAGGAAGGTGTCGCCGGGGGCGCCCTCGGCGTTGCGGTCGACGTTGACAACCGGGACGCCAGCCTGCCTGGCAAGCTTCACCGGCACGGTTGCCGCTGCGGCACCGGCCGGAATGTAGATGAGGGCATCGACGTTCTGGGTGAGAAGGTCCTGGATCTGGTTGACCTGCGTCGGGCCATCGCCCTTTGCGTCAACGGTCACGACCTGAATGCCTTCCTTCTTGGCTTCGTCTTCGACAGCCTGCTTGATCTGGTTGAAGAAGTTTGCCTGCAGGTTTGCCACGGCAAGGCCGAGCTTCTTGAGTTCCGCTGCGTGGACGGGGCCAAGGCTGAGGCCGAGCACTGCTGCGGAAGCGAGAACGGTACGCGCGAATTTCATGTTGATTTCCTCCTACGTTGATGAACCCGTGGGTATCCTCCCCCTCGGGCAGTAAACTCCACTCCAGGCATTGGGAGGGGAATAGGCGACGGCCCGCTGCGAGCGGATCGATAGCAGTCAGATTGCGCGGCGTCGGCGGATTGTCTCGGCTCCGACGGCAAGGACGATGACAACGCCAATGATGACCTGCTGCAGGAATGGCGAGACATTCAGAAGATTGAGACCGTTGCGCAGGACGCCGATGATCAGCACGCCGATCAAGGTGCCGCCGATGCCACCGGCGCCGCCAGACAGGGACGTTCCACCGATGACGACGGCAGCAATCGTGTCGAGTTCGTAGCCGAAGCCACTGGACGGCTGGGCAGAGTCGAGACGAGCGGCGAGAACGATTCCGGCGAGGCCAGCGAGCACCGCACTGACGACATAGACGAGGATCGTTACAAGCTGGACGTTGATACCAGCCAGACGAGCCACTTCGGGGTTACCGCCGATGGCATAGAGCATGCGGCCTTCCGAACGGAAATGCAGGAAGATCCAGGCGATGGCCGCCACCGCAAGCATCAGGAAAACCGTGGCAGTCAGAACGCCGAAATGGCGGTCGATTGCCATCATCATGAACCAGTCCGGAAAGCCGACGATCTGCTGGCCGTCGGTGATCATGTTCGCCACGCCGCGTGCTGCCGACATCATCGCAAGCGTCGCGATAAATGCCGGGACCCGAAACACCGTCACCAATATTCCGACAATCAAACCGCTCACCGCTGAGGCAACCAGCGCGAAGGCGATACCCAGACCGAGGGGAAGACCGGCGGAATTCGCCGTCCAGCCCATAACCATCATCGACAATGCGAGGACCGAGCCGACAGACAGGTCAATGCCGCCGATCAGAATAACAAACGTCATTCCGACCGCCATGATGCCGAGCACCGTGATCTGATCGAGGATGTTCAGGCCGTTGCGGAGCGACAGAAATGCGTCGGTGCTAACGGTCAGGAAAATACAGAGGGCGAGCAATCCGATCAGGGGGCCAGTCGCGCCAGCAAGCTTGCCGATCCACGTGCCCTTCGAAGAGTTCTGCTCATTTACGTCAATCGCCACCATCGTTCCTCCCTGGAGATTTAGGTCGACAGCCAATATTTCTTCATAGCAGAATAAATATTCACATGCGTTGGAAAATTCATTAACAAGTTGGATATGCGGTGTCAATGAGGATTTGGTGGCGCCTCTACACCGAAATTTTAAACGGGGCTTGACTAAGAGCCAGCTTGTGCAAAAATATGTCTAACTGAATAATTATGCAGGAGAGAGAAATTATGGAGATTTCGGAACTCGAACGTGTGGCACGTCAGATACGGCTGCGCGATCTCCAGGCTGTTTACGAGGCTGGAGCCGGCCATATCGGCGGTGAAATGTCTGTCATCGATCTGTTGGCCGCACTCTACTTCCGGGTGCTGCGTGTGTATCCGGATGAACCGAAGAACCCCGACCGCGACCGGTTCGTCCTTTCGAAGGGTCACACCGCCTGTGCGCTATACGTGACGCTGGCCAAGCGCGGCTTCATTCCCGAAGACGAAATCTCGACTTTTCTGAAGCCGCATTCGCGGCTTAACGGTCACCCGAACTGCAACAAGGTTCCGGGGGTCGAAACCAACACCGGTCCGCTGGGGCACGGCCTTCCCGTTGCGGTTGGAATGGCCAAGGCCGCCAAGCTGTCCCGCGCCAGCTACCACACCTATGTGATCACAGGCGACGGCGAGATGCAGGAAGGCTCCAACTGGGAGGCCATCATGGCCGCTGCCCAGTTTAAACTGGACAACCTGACGCTGATTGTTGACCACAACCGCTTCCAGCAGGGCGCTTCGCTTGCCGAAACGAACGATATCGCGCCTCTTCGCCCCAAGATCGAAGCTTTTGGCTGGGAAGTGACCGAGATCGACGGCAATGATATGAGCCAGATTGTGCCGGCACTTGAGCATCGCGGCGGAACTCGCCCGCACTGCATCGTTGCCCATACGAACAAGGGGCACGGCATCTCCTTCATGCAGGATAGTGTCGACTGGCACCACAAGGTTCCGAACAAGGAACAATACGAAATCGCATTGTCAGAACTGTCGGAGGCAATCTAATGAACGCGCCCGTAAACGCACCCAAGCTTTATGATTGCCGCGACGCGTTCGCAGCGACCCTCGAGCGCCTCGCCGCAGAGAATGAACGGATCGTCGCGGTTTGTAACGATTCCGTCGGCTCTTCCAAACTCGGTGGCTTCAAGTCGAAGTTCCCCGAACGACTTGTGAATGTCGGCATCGCCGAGCAGAACATGGTCGGCGTAGGCGCCGGCCTTGCCAATGGCGGCCGTCTTCCCTTCGTTTGCGGCGCCTCCATGTTCCTCACTGGCCGTTCGCTCGAGCAGATAAAAGCCGATATCTCCTATTCGAACGCCAATGTGAAGCTGGTTGGCATCTCTTCAGGCATGGCTTACGGCGAACTCGGCCCGACACACCATTCCATCGAAGACTTCGCATGGACGCGCGTTCTGCCGAACCTGCCGGTCATCGCCCCCTGCGATCGCATCGAGACGGCAGCGGCAATCGAATGGGCGGCGACTTATAATGGGCCGTGCTTTCTGCGTCTGTCGCGCGTTGGGGTACCTGACCTTCTTCCGGAAGGCCATAAGTTCGAGCTGGGCAAGGCGAACCTTCTTCGCGAAGGAACCGATGTCACCCTCATTGCAAATGGCACCCTGACCCACCGCATCCTGAAAGCCGCCGAAATCCTCGCCAGCCGCGGGATCGAGGCACGTGTCCTCAACCTCGCCACCGTCCGCCCGATCGACGAGGAAGCCATCATCAAGGCTGCCAACGAGACCGGTGCGATCGTCACAGCCGAAGAACACTCGACCTTCGGTGGACTGGGCTCGGCTGTTGCCGAAGTTGTGGTCGACAACGCCCCGGTGCCGATGAAGCGCCTCGGTGTTCCCGGCATCTACGCGCCGACCGGATCCGCCGAATTCCTTCTCGACGAGTTCGGCATGGCGCCCGCAGCAATCGCCGATGCCGCCGTGGCTCTGCTAAAGCGCAAGTAACTCGATTGCATGCCAGGAGGCCGGGGCGCGTGTCCCGGCCTGTTTTTATTCTTGGAGGACGACATGCGCGCTATTCTGGCGATAGACCAGGGAACAACCAATTCGAAGGCCGTTCTGATTTCCGACAAGGGCGAGGTCCTCGGCCGCGGCAGCGCAAAGGTTGGCATCGCCTATCCGAAACCGGGTTGGGTTGAACAGGATGCGGAACGTCTTTACCAGTCGGTGTGCGAGGCGGTCGCGAACTGCCTCAGCGCCGTATCGGGCGTCACGATCGAAGCGATTGCAATCTCCAACCAGCGCGAATCCGTGACCGTCTGGGATGCCGAAACCGGCGCGTCGCTCGGACCCGTGATCAGCTGGCAGTGCCGACGGACCGCAGCGGATTGCGAACGCCTCATCGCGCATGGACACCTCGACCGGGTACAGACCCTCACAGGCCTGCCGCTCGATCCAATGTTTCCCGGCGCGAAATTTCGCTGGCTCCTCGATAGAGTGCCAACTGGCCATAGCGTACGCCTGGGCACGATCGACAGCTGGCTGATCCATCGCCTCACCGGCGGCCGGCGGCACCTCTGCGATGCATCGAATGCCGCCCGCAGCCAGCTGTTTGATCTGAACAAACAGCAATGGAGCGAAGAACTCGCAGAGATTTTCGGCGTCGATATCCGTCTGCTGCCCGAGGTCTGCGACAGTTCTGCCGATTTCGGCACCACACTGGGCCTGCCCGGTGTGCCCGATGGAACACCGATCAGAGCGGCGATCGGTGACAGCCACGCCGCCCTGTTCGGCCATGGAGCGTTCCGCCCGGGCGACGGCAAGGTCACCTTCGGTACCGGATCGTCGGTTATGACCACTCTGCCCCAGTATATTGCGCCGCGTAACGGCATCACGACCACCGTCGCATGGCGCATCGCCGGCCGGCCTACATTCGCGTTTGAAGGAAATATCCTTGTTTCGGCTGCGAGCCTGCCCTGGATGGCGGAAATCCTTGGGCTGCCGGATGTCGCGGCTCTCGTCGATCTCGCCTCCACGGCAGAGCCGAATGGACCGGGCTTCGTGCCTGCCTTTGTCGGGCTCGGCGCACCCTACTGGAATTCGGACGCGCGCGCCCTGTTCTCGCAGATCAACTTCAGCACGACCCGCGCGCAGATGGCGCGCGCCGCCACCGATTCGATCGCATGCCAGGTCCATGATGTGATCGCGGCGATGAAGGCACAGAGTGGCGGGCGGCTTGGAGCGCTATACGTCGATGGCGGCCCGAGCCAGAACCGCTTCCTGATGCAGAGCGTATCGAACCTTATCGCACACGCGGTCATCCAGTGCGAAGCACCCGAGGCGTCAGCAATTGGAGCAGCCTATCTGGCCGGACTTTCCCTCGGCATCTGGACGGATTTGGAAACGATCTCCGGGCTTGCGCGGGCAACTCACACAATTGAACCCCAGAGCTCGGATCGGGCAACTTTGCTAGATACGTGGAAAGATGCGTTGTCCCGCTCGACGTTGCGCGTGACACGGGATAGAGGTGAATAAAAATTCACATCAGGATCGCCGATGGCCCGCCTTAACGAACTCCGCCTGATATCCCGCGTAGCCCAGATGTATCACATCGAGGGCCGCCGACAGGCGGAGATTGCCAAGCATCTGCGACTATCGCAGGCCACGGTGTCGAGAATGTTGAAGCGGGCCGAGGCTGAAGATATCGTCCGGACGAGTGTGATCCCGCCTGCCGGCACATATAGCGATCTCGAAGGTGGCTTGCGTGAGAAATACGGCCTGCCCGAGGCCATCGTTGTCGAGTGTTCCGAGGACCGCGATGGGGCGATCATGGCCCGGATTGGCGAGGCAGCCGCGCATCTGCTCGAAGTGACACTCTCGCCCGGCGAAATCATCGGGGTTTCGAGCTGGAGCCAGACAATCTTCAAGATGGTTGAGAACATCCATCCGCAGAAGAGTGCGCAGGCCAAATACGTCGTGCAGACCCTTGGCGGCATGGGCGATCCGTCTGTCCAGACGCACGCGACGCAGTTGACCACGCGACTGGCCCGCATCACCGGCGCTGAACCGAAGCTTTTGCCTGTTCAGGGACTTGCCACATCCCGCGAAGCAAAGCTCGTGATGATGGCGGATCCATTCGTGCGGGAAACCATCGATCTGTTCGCAAGCATAACGCTTGCCATCGTCGGCGTCGGCGCCGTTGAACCATCCGAACTTCTGGCGCGCTCAGGAAACATTTTTTCAACGAGGGAGCTTGCCGACCTCGCAGAAGCAGGTGCCGTCGGAGATATTTCGCTACGCTTCTTCGATGCCAACGGCAAGCCCGTGAAAACGCCCCTGGATGACCGGGTGATCGGTCTACCGCTTGAAAATCTTGCCGGTATCGATCGCGTCATAGCCTTGGCCGGCGGACAAAAAAAGACAGCCTCAATCGCAGGCGCGCTTCGCGCCGGCGTCATCGACACCCTCATCACCGACAAGTTTACCGCCGCCCGCCTGATCGACCCTTTGGGGTGATTGACGACTGATTTTCTGGCGAAAGGTGGTTTGCGGCTGGACAATCGGCTGTTCAAGATGCTGGACTTCGGCGCAGCATCCGCATTCCTTGGAAAGCCGGTTGATCTCATACTCAGTCTTGAAGAAGGACTGAAATTTCCAGGACGTTCGGGAGTGAAACCCCGACGCCATGCCGAACGCCAAGAGGCGGTTTCGCTTGCGCAGCTTAGGCAACAAATAGAGAGAGAAAGTGCGGGTTGTGTCGTCAACCTCGCAAACGCCTGACAAGTCAGGAAAACCGGATGGTGGGCGTGACAGGGATTGAACCTGTGACCCCTACGATGTCAACGTAGTGCTCTCCCGCTGAGCTACACGCCCTCCGTGGCGGCGGATAGACCACAAAACCTGTTGATGCGTCAACTGCTTTTTTTCGGTTTTGTGCAAGGCTTTGCGGGCCCCCTTATGCCACAAGCAGTTTGTTGACCTCGTCCACGAGATCGCGCAGGTGGAACGGCTTGGACAGGACCTTGGCGTCCTTCGGCGCCTTCGAATCGGCGTTCAGCGCAACGGCGGCAAAGCCGGTGATGAACATCACTTTCAGGTCGGGGTCGAGTTCGGTCGCGCGCCGGGCGAGCTCGATGCCGTCCATTTCAGGCATGACGATATCGGTCAGCAACAGCGAGAAAGGCTCTTCGCGAAGCCGGTCGTAAGCGCTTGCGCCATTGTCGAAGGAAGAAACCTTGTAACCGGCTTTTTCCAGCGCCTTGACGAGGAAGCGGCGCATATCATTATCGTCTTCAGCGAGAAGAATTTTCTGATTCATCATAAGTGACCGTAACTGCTCAATGTTTGAGATACCCTAGCCCGATTATAGGATTTTCACGGTAAATATCATGTGAACGACAGAATCGGTATAGCGCTGCATGGCCGATAGTATGGACTTGCCGCACCGTAACTGGCAACATGAACATCCTGATAGTTTGCGACATGGTAAATGGCCCTGAATGGACTGGATAACGGGTGAATACGAGCTGTTCGAAGTAACGGAACCTGCCGTTCAAACCCTGCCATTCGTCTATAATTCACCCCATAGCGGCCGTTGTTACCCCATCTCCTTTCTGGAATCGGCGCGGCTTGATTCGCACGAGATCCGCCGCTCGGAAGATCATTTCGTAGACGAGCTGTTCGCGGCGGCACCCGACATCGGCGCGCCGTTGCTGAAAGCCAATTTTCCCCGCGCCTATCTCGACGTCAATCGCGAGCCCTACGAGCTTGATCCACGCATGTTCGAAGGCACCCTGCCGCCCTATGCCAATATCGGCTCCATGCGGGTTGCAGGCGGCCTTGGAACGGTACCCCGCATCGTCGCCGAGAATATGGACATCTATGCCCACCGCCTGCCGGTGGATGAGGCGCTGTCGCGCATCGAGACGATTTACAAACCCTACCATGCCTGTCTGCGCCGGCTGCTGTCGCGCACCCACGCCAATTTCGGCATGGCGGTTCTGATCGATTGCCATTCGATGCCGGGCAATATTCGAGTTGCCGGCTCGAACCTGCGGCCGGATGTGATCATTGGCGATCGCTATGGCACCAGCGCCTCGCAGGAGATTTCCCGCGCCGCCCTGCATTTTCTCGAAGAACTCGGTTTCGTTGCAGTCTGCAACAAGCCCTATGCCGGCGGCTTCATCACCGAACATTACGGGCGGCCGATCCGCTCACTCCACGCGCTCCAGATCGAGATCAACCGAGCGCTCTACGTCGATGAAAAGACGCTTTCGAAGAAAGCCGATTTTCCGGCCATTCAGGCATCGCTTGAAATCTTCATGCGCCAGCTCGGCGCCTTCGTTTCGGAATACGCGATCGAAACCTCGCTCGCCGCCGAATAATACCTCGAATTCCCGGATATTTCAGCTCTCCGTTTCAGACTGCTCGGCCGCACATCGGGCAAAAAAACCGCGCCTTGGCGCGGTCAAGTCTAGGGAGGAAACACCCAAGGAGGGTATTTACAGTCAAAGACTGCAGGGTCACGCTAAGCATTATATGCTCAATTGTCAATCAATTTATTTTATGCGCTTTTTTTAGGCTTATGCCGAAAATATGGAATCGGCCATTCCTCTATCCGGACGAGTGGACGGCGGGTGCAATTCCGGTCTATGCATTTCGCCATACAATTCAGGCCCGATACGTTTGGCCCAGTAAATAAAGGCAAAGAGGTTTCGCATGCTGCCCGACCGTGATTTCTTCTTCAAACTTGCCGATGCTGCCAGCGCTGAAACGCTTCCCCGCTTTCGCACGGGCATTGCCGTCACCAACAAGGAGGACGGCGGCTACGATCCGGTGACGGAGGGCGATCAGGCAGCGGAAAGCGCCATTCGCGCCCTCATCGAGGCACGGTTTCCGCAGCACGGCATTCTGGGTGAAGAACACGGCAATGTCGGTCTCGACCGCGAACATATCTGGGTTATCGATCCGATCGACGGCACACGCGCCTTCATTTCCGGCGTACCGGTCTGGGGCACGCTGATCGGCTTCCAGTCGGCCGGCCGCGCTTCGATGGGTATTATGGATCAGCCCTTCACCAAGGAGCGGTATTTTGCCGATGGCGAAGCCGCCTGGTATTTCGGGCCGGATGGCGAACGCAAGATCCGTACGCGCGAATGCACGTCGCTGTCGGATGCGGTGCTGTTCACCACGACCCCCCACATCTTCACGGCAGAAGAAAAGCCGCTTTACGATAAGGTGCAGGATCAGGTTCGCCTGTTCCGCTATGGCGTGGATTGTTACGCCTATTGCCTGCTTGCCGCCGGCCATGTCGATCTGGTGATCGAGTCCGGCCTCAAGCCCTATGATGTCGGCGCGCTCATTCCTGTCATCGAGCAGGCGGGCGGTATCATTACCACCTGGGATGGCGGGCGTCCGGAAAATGGCGGCCGCATTCTGGCTGCCGGCTCCAAGGCCGTGCACGAACAGGCGCTCGCCATTCTTTCGAAACTATAGCTTGTCGCGTTTTGGCGGCGGCATCATTCCGGCGCAAAAAAGGCGTCGATGGCTGCCAGCGCCTGTTTGCGGAAAACGTCGCGCTCATGCAGCAATTCGTGGCGCGCACCGGTGATGGGAAGAAGCTGCGCCGCGCGGAAATTGCGCGACAGCTCCTCCTGCGCCTTATAGGGCGTGATCGTATCCAGCATCGGCGCCAGAATGAGGGTGGGAATGGTTATATTCGTCAGATGCTCCTGACGGGTCACCCGAGCCATCGTTTTCAGCGCTTCATAAACCCATCGCGCTGTCGGTGCGCCGATGAAGAGTTCGGGAAATTGCCGATGCAGCGCAAGATTTCTCGCAAAACGTCTGGCGTCCGAGGTCAGCGGGTTGCCGTCGAAATCCCGTTCGCGCTGATCCCTGCCGAGCTGGAGCCTGCCGAGACCCAATAGGCTTAAGGACGTCGCGACCAGCCGGATGACGGACGAAGGAACCGATTGCTGGCTGTCTAGCTCAATAAAGGGCGAACATAGCGCCAGCCGGTCGATCCTGTTCGACAGGCCGGGTGCAGCGGCCAGCGCTGCAAGCGCGCCGGTGGAATGCGCGATCATGAAGAACGGCAGCCGCGTATCCGGCAGCACCACCTGTTCGAGAAACAGACTTATATCGCGCTTATAGTCGGAAAAACGCCTGACATGCCCGGCGCCCGGCTTCTTCAGCAGCCTTTCGGAGCCGCCCTGCCCGCGCGTATCGAAGGTCGCGACCCAGAAACCCATGGCCGTCAGATCGTTGACCGTCTCGAAGTATTTTTCGATACATTCGTTGCGGCCATGCAGCAGAACCACGGTTCCGCGGGCGATGTGCCTGCTGGCACGGAAGATCGCATATCGAAGCTGTTTGCCGCCATGGCCGGTGAAATAACCGACGGTATGGCTGCCGGGAACCGGGTTGTCTTCGCTGACGCGCAATGTGGCTTCGATCATCGGTCTTTTCCGGCTTCTCTGCCTTTTCGGGATAGGTCGGCGGCGGCGGAAGGTCAAAGAAAAAATTGCCGGAACCGTCGGTTAAAGCAGTCGCGGTTCCGGCGAATAGGACAGAAGAAGAAGGGACGTTATTGCTTCTGCCACGGAGCATGTCTCCGATGACCGATATTTATGGCTCTCAAACTGAACGATGCTGGAACCGGATGTTCAGCGATGGTTCATGTTGCTTTCGCTTTTTCCGCTTTCATGCGCCCCCTTGACGCGGCATCAAGCCATTCCCATTTCATTCATGCGGTTGCCAGAACGGGGCCGCGCCATATGTCCGGCCGTCGCCAGAACGGGACGCCGGATTAACCGCAAACAGTCGCTTCATAAGGAGGACACCATGCGCCACGTCGATTTTTCCCCCCTCTATCGCTCCACTGTCGGTTTCGACCGTCTTTTCTCGATGCTTGACGGCCTCGGCCAGCCCGAACAGGCCCAGTCCTATCCGCCCTACAATATCGAGCGGACAGGTGAAAACGCCTATCGCATCACCATGGCAGTTGCCGGTTTCGATGAAACGGAACTCAGCATCGAGTCCCGCGCCAATACGCTGACGGTGAAAGCCGAGAAGGCCACGGACGAGAAGTCGTCCGAAGGCGAGTTCCTGTATCGTGGCATTGCCACGCGCGCTTTCGAACGCCGCTTCCAGCTGGCCGATCACGTCGAAGTCCAGACCGCTTCCCTGAAGAATGGCCTGCTTCACATCGATCTCGTCCGCAACATTCCGGAAGCCATGAAACCGCGCCGGATCGCGATTTCGTCCGACAGCGCCGATGCGCCGAAGACGATCGAAGCCCAGATCACGCCCGCTCAGGTGAACTAAGCTTTTCAGACATGCAAAAACGAACGGCCCCTAGCGGGGCCGTTTTTTATCTGGCGGAAATCGCGCCTCAGCGGGTGGATACGGCAGCAGCTTCCGCAGCAACGCTTGCCGATATCGCTGCTTTCTCATGGGCCTTGCGGGCATAACGCTGGGCCAGCACCGCGCAGACCATCAGCTGAATCTGATGGAAAAGCATGATCGGCAGGACAATTGCGCCAATGCTTTGGCCGGCGAAGATCGCGCCCGCCATAGGCACGCCGCTGGCAAGGCTCTTCTTCGAGCCGCAGAAGGTAATGAGTGATTTCATCCGCCTTGTTGAAACCGAGCGCCCGGCTGCCGAACATCGTCACGCAGAGAACAAGCGCCAGAAGAACGATATTGATGCCGATGACCACGCCGATATCGCGCACGGAAAACGTCTGCCATATGCCTTCAATAACCGCCTCGGAGAAGGCGAGATAGACCACCATCAGGATGGAGCCGCGATCAACCGGCGACAGCAACTTCTTGCGCGCCCTGATCCAGTCGCCGATCCACGGCTGCAACACCTGGCCGGCGATGAACGGCAAGAGCAGCTGCAGGAAGATTTGCAGGAACGCATCCAGCGAAAATCCACCGCCATGTCCACCGACCGGTAAACAGCAGCCCGACCAGCAGCGGCGTCAGCACCATGCCGAAAATATTCGAGGCGGAGGCCGAACAGATCGCGGCGGGCACATTTCCGCCAGCCCATGGACGTGAAGGCAATGGACGATTGCACCGTTGAGGGCAGCCATCGTGCGCGCGACGGCGAAGGTGCCACCAAGTTCATCACGCGTGCGTGTTGAAGGCGGCAAGACCGGCGACGAGTACCCCGCAAGGTGGCCTATGCCATCGCCCATTCGCCCCTGGTCAAGACGGCCTTCTTCGCCGGTGACCCGAACCTGGGCCGCATCCTGGCAGCCGTGAGGGCTACGCTGGCATCGACGACCTGGACCAGACCGGGATCGATCTGTACCTGGACGACGTGCATGTGGGCCGTGAAGGGGGGGCGCAACCCGGCCCTACCGCGAGGAGGACGGCCAGCGCGTGATGAAGCAAGAGCGAGATCACCGTGCGCGTTGCTGCTTGGGCCCGGGGTGATGCGGTCCGACCCTGTGTGGACCTGCGACTTTCAGCCATGAATACGTGACCATCAACGCGGACTATCGTTCCTGAACACGCGAGCCACTGGCACATGAACCAAGCACTGGAACACCTGATCGCGCGCGCGGGCCTGATCACCAGCAATACGTAACTG
>JAXHOC010000040.1:0-129388 GCA_034519725.1 Agrobacterium sp. | reverse complement strand
GTGCTGGGGCTTCACTTGCTCCGGCGGGTGTCGGTGGTTGGGTAGCCACGCGCTAGGCGTCACTATCGTCATAACGACGTCAAGAAAATTCGCTTGACGCCAGATGGCACTCGTGTCCGAACAGCAGGCCGGCGGCGACCAGGCCTCAGCCGAACGACCGTCGAGGCCAATCTGGCACTACCGAGAACGGCGCTGGTGCCCTGGCGGCGCCGCACGCCCAGCGGCTTGCCGGCACAGCGAGCGCTTGGTGCAGCAGCGGCTCACCAGGCCTGCTTACGCCGGGGCTTGCTGCATTGGTCCTCGAAACGGGGAGACAAGGTACAGCTCGCCGAACCCGCAAGGGCCAGCTTGCAGACGAGACCGAGGGCGAAAACGTCCAGATCGGCGGCGAGCATGCGGCGGTGGACGAGGAGTTTTGACGGATCAGGCCGGCAGCTTGTTGTAGCGACCGACCTTACTGGGCAGCGTCGCGCCGAGTTGCAAGCGGGGTGGCTTGCGAACGACCGGCCGAGAGCGCAGGCCGGGGTCGCGGAGCCAAGGGGCCCTTCGACGGCGGAGTTGGCGGAAATGAAGCGAAGATCACCGAAATGGAAGCGCGACGTGCTCGACGCGACAAGGTTTGCCGATTGTTCTTCTTACCGTAGGCGGGCTTCGAGCCGTAGTTGCAGGCATCGTTGATGTGGTCGCGGCGATGGCCTGGTGGTGGAGGCCGCGCAATGATCAGGTGACGCCGTCGTACTTACCGCTGGTCGATTGGTGGTGAAGGAGGCGTCCGTTTCGATGTCGACGATCAACGGGACAGCCTTACGCGGTAAACGCAGAGAAAAGCCCGCAAGGAAGAAACCTGCAGCTTGCTGGGTCGACGTTGATTTGGCGGCGGAGCTCTACCGCTGACGGATCAGCTCAATCATTAGGGAGGATCGACCGGAACATCAAGGCAAGTCAACGAAAAGGCCGGGAGGGGACACGACCATCCAGTTTATCGTGCCTATAGGAGCCAAATCCGCCGACAACATGCTCAACCTTCTATGCATCGGGCGATTCGGCGCCGCGTTACTTCATCCTGCCTCGGCATCTCGGCAGGCGTCTCGCCGTGCTGAAAGCAGTTATCTCAGGGCACCGGAACGTCGTCGAAATTTACGACCGCAGCGGTTCAGATTTGCCAGTGTCGAAACGCCGAGAGCGCCGATTTCGGCGGCACCGAAATGAACACGCCCGAGCACCGGCGCCTGCGGCGACAGCGGCATCAGCCTGCGCCGCGCCGAGCGGCGGCAGCTGGCGTCGTCTGGCGCGGGCGACAACAGCAACGGCACGGCGAAGCGACGGATTGGCTACCTGCCGCGCCGGTCTTCATACAGGTTGCCGATACCTATACCGGCTCAGATGCCGCTGGAACGGAGGGCAGGATATCGCCGCGGCAGCGGGATTGCGTCGCGCGACGACATTCCAGCATCGTCTGATCAACAGCATCGCCGAGCGAAAACGAATCCGCCTGTCATCACATCGCTTACGCGGAGGTCGGCAGGCCGCGCGTCCAGCGATACCCGATTTATGCGACGGGCATCATCTTGCCGCCGTCGACAGTCATCGAAGCTGGACGACGGTCAGCGCACGTTCGCGGCGACGCAGGCGGGATGAAATCTGCGGCTCGCCGCGCCAGGCAGTTGCCGCCGTCGGCAACGGGCACGTTTATCAGTCCGAATGGCAGCGTTACAGGCAGGATCTGCCACCAATGACAGGCCGGCATCGCCGCTTAACCCAGCCAGAATACGCGGAATGTCGGTAACGATCGGTCTGAACGACGCGCCAACGGCGGCAGCCGATATCGGTCGTCAAAACAGCCTGGGCAGCGGCACCTTCGACCAACGATACCGATCTGGATACCGGCGACATTCGGTAAAGTTAAGCCCGCGGAGGGGCGACACAGAACGTGTTTATCGGTGGTCCGGTTTACTGCCGGCAGTTGCTGACGTTTTATCCTGAAAGCGACGGAAGCTGGGTTTGTCGTTGTGCCGCTGCTGCAGTATTTACCGTTATCGGAAGTGTTCAGTGATAACTGCGACCGTATTCGCTGACGGCTTCATTTCGTGCCCTCTACGGGCGGCGCAGCCAAATTTATCGGCGGCAGCCGATACGCTGTGCGGCGGTGCCGCTGGTTCGGTGGTAACGATGTATTGATCAAGGTCTTACCGGCTGGCTGAATCCCCTCTGCAACGACCATCCGGCGGGCCTGTGGCATGACCGCGGGTACGATGCTGAACGGCAGGTAGGCGTGGATACACGTTGGGCATGAAGGAAGGCGATCGTCTTCGCCTGACGCCGAAATCTTTCCGGCCTACGTCGGGAAGACGGGTGAAGCGGCGCATCCGTCTATATCGCCGTCGAGGCGGACGTGGAGAAAGCCTGACCCGGTGCTTAAAATGTTGAGGACGTTGAAGAAGGCGTCGAGCGTGAAGGCGGCGAAATTGTCGTCACGCCATCGGTTCCGTCTGGGCCTGGCGTCGCCAGGCGAGGCCCGCCTGAGTGTTCAGCGTAGTTTTCGGTTCCAGGCCGTCAACGATCAGGCGACGGCTCTGTCCGTCGCTCATCAGCGGCGACTGGAGCTGAGCAGCATCGCAACATGCAGACTAACAGGCGACGATCGCCAATGGTGACCACAGGCCATCTGCACCATCTGCCGTCAACGCGCATTGATACCTGTCGAGAGCCTCGAGCATACGGTTGCGACGCGCAGCGAGCCTCTCGATCACGAATGCAGGCAGCGCCCGATGCGCCGTTGGCGGCCGTGGCATCGTCCTCGATTGACCAGTACGGCAATCCTGCCAACGCGATCTCGATGCCGGCGATTTCACGGGCGTGGCGGCGTATTCCCACTGTTGCCGTCACCGGAAACGACATGGGAAAGCTGGCGGGTAGGCCCGTTGTTGTCGATCTGACGGCACATACAGCTACGTTCCGAATGCTCTAACCGGTAATGTTTTCGCGGTTCGATCCTTCTGTCGAGACCTTCACCACCATTCGCGACGAGACGGGTCTGCTCCGACCTGGCCAGTTCGGCGTACCAACAAGGAAGGAATCGACGCAGACGATGGCATATGATCAATGCGACAGGACCGTTCTTAACGACAGCGACCGGGAAATGATACCGAGATACCCGACGGTCCCACCAGCGGCACCGGCATCGTCGGCGCGGGAAAGGTCATCAGGTGTGCTCGCTCTTTCGAAGGCGGACGGAAGCTGATGCCAGATGTAGAAGAAACAGGCGTTCTGAAACCTCCAGGATGTTCCACTGTTACGATCGGGATTACCAGAGCCGTCGCGACGGCGACCGTCTCGGTGCGCGCGTCAGTGGCGGAATCACAGAGCGCTGAAACGATGCTGAATCCGGCTCGGTCGGCAACGACATAACGAAGTAACGACAGCCAGGCAGGCTCATGACGACATCTCTTCAGGTTGGCGGCCTGCGGCAACGACACGATGGAGTACGAGGGCAACGACATACTTTATGGCGGCACTGGCACGACCAGATGAAGGGTGGTGCGGGTGTCGATATGCCCAGTTCGGCAGTCATGGGAGCGACATCGTGCATCGCCGTAGAATGACGACCTGGCACCACCGCCGACCTTGCGTCTCGCTGCCTTACCGGCGGCCGCTCCGGCAACGAACCGGTTGGCGTCGAGGATGGCGGTTCGATCCAGTTCCACACCGACCGAGCCGACCTGCGCGTTAGTGGCCAATATTTTGGCATACCGTTGCTCGCGATTAGTTTCGCCGAGCTGGCGTGCGGGCTCGGCGGCATTCGGCTTCAACATGGCTGTATACCGGGTTGCAGACCCGCCTGACAAGGCCCTTTGAAGGCCAGAACGGCTGGCTTTATGACGGGCGCCGATCTGCCTGGGTTAAATCATGCTGTAAGATCCCTACCAGCCGACATCATCGGGACACCAACCGTCATCGTCGCGCCGGCGGAGTTGACGCGCTTCGGCATTTCGGCGGCGGTTCATCGTCATAACTACGCGCCAGGTGCTCGCCAGATTTCGTCCGGCAGTCTCCGCCGCTTTTGAGCAACTCTGTTAAAAAAGGCGCCGCACCGGCATCAGCCATTTTCTGAGTAGTAGTCACCGCCATCAGTTCGGCGTAAATCGCATTGCGCCAATGATTTGGGTTGGTGGCCGAGGCGAATTGTCGGTGCTAATAACGTTGCTTCGCCTGCGAATGGATTTAGTCGTTCCACGGGTCGAGGTTAATTTTCTTCTGTTGACCTTACCTTGCCAATGCAAATATGTCCGGTCGCCATGTACCGACGACAGTTACGCGTAGACGCCGCATCCCGGTCCATTATTGGTGACGTCGCCGACATAGAGCTTCCTACCGGCGTGTTCCATGACCTGTTATCGCCAGCAACAGGCCGACCTCAGCACCATGAATATGCCGTCAGATCCGGCCAGCGAGACAAGCGTTAATATCGAGGAAGCACAGCGCTGTGGTCACCACGGCCTCAACAGCATCGGCTGCTCATTGCTGACCGGCAGATTGCGCCGTTCGCCTGCAAACGCCCGCAGTATCAGCCTGGTCGCTAATGACGGTTTTCCATGATCAGATTACCGCCTGTCGCGGACCGAAATTCGCACCGCACGATGTAACGACAGCGGGGCAAACACAGAAGCCGCTCGCTGCCGAGACCGCCAGTCAGCGTCCGCACAGCCCCACGCAGTTGTTATTGCCGGGAAGCCCAGGCAACGGGGCCCCGCGATATTTGGCTTGGCATCGCCGTCTCGTTGATCCGCAACGTGACCAGCCGAAGCTGCTCCGCGTCGAAGGAGTGATAAATCCGCCTATTGCGGGATCGCGTTTCGGCAAAGCACGCGCGTGAAGGAATAGAAAATCGCGCCGAACACCAAATATCGACTTCACGCTTTGCAGTGCCATTTACGTACTCAAATTTCTGGTGTCTTCCAGCCCATCAGAGCCGGTCGGCTTCATCTTGTGAGACGGCGCGCTGGACACGCTACCTTTCAGGCATTTGCGCTACTTCTCTATATTTGCGACATCATTCTGTCATAAGCGTTGCCAGTAGTGGCGGGCGACGCATCGGACTTTTCATTGATTCTGTCGATGCACGCGTGGCATCGCACTGAATTCCGTCTAACCGCAGCGCAGGGTCTATGACAGCGCGACGACAAACGTTTCGAGCGTTCGGTGTCGAGATGAAGCGGAGATCTCGCGATGGCTGTCGCCCATACGCAGGCGATCGGTTGCTCGGCGCATAAGCTCACGAATGAAGAGGCCGCAGCGTACGACGTCGCGAGAAGATGAAAGTTTCGGCGGGAGAAACCGCGAACTTCGCCGCACCAGGTTTTGCGCGCTCTCGCGATGATGACCGCCCACGAGCGATGACTTCATCACCGCACACCGCCGGTGCTCGTCGAGCCGACCCGACAATCTGTTGGCGGTCATCGCCGCTGGGTGATGCGATCGCTTGCGTCAGGCCCGCGCCCGACCTTTGTTACTGCCATGAAGGTCACGCCGGGTGTTCAACGAGAACTCACCTGGCGCGCGCAACTGCGCCAGCTACGGGAGCACACCTCGTCGCTCGGCTATGACGGGACCGCAGGGCATTGCGGCGCGTCGAGGATACACGACGCAAGCGCCCGCGCCGCCTGGCTTCGGATTCACCTGGCGGCGACCTCGGCAGGGCCTTCGTCTACGTGGCTTTGATCGGCGCAATCGCCGGTCAAGGGCCGACCGCTTCGATGCCCTCGATCAGGTACTTCGACGTGGCGGCCGTTCACCGTGGTGGACTGTCCATGGACCGCGGCCGGTTCATCCGCTACTTGAGCGGTTGGCGGAAAGGCGCACGGAGCCGTCTGTCGGAAGCGTTGGCGACAGCCACCAAGGCCTGCCGAAAGATCAACGGCGTCCTTACAGCGCCGCCGTGGCGCAACTCGAGGCCGTGCCCGCCACGCTGGCCGGGTAGATTAACTGGTCATCGCGACCTCTGAGTTCATCGGAAAGACCCGCCGGTGCCGAAGAACATAGCCCGGGCGGCCATGGCGCTGGACGCCTACGGGTCCTGGGAACTCCGCGGGTCAGGCGGCCTCACCGAGCGACGGCGGCCGTCCTGGACGTGGCGTGGCCGTTCGAGCTATGCAGACGATCAGGGGCCACCGTTCGTCACGTAGAACATCACCAAAGTCTGTAGGCCAGTCAGGCCCCACCGCCTTTGGCCTACGTCACCGTCACTGGGGAGGTTCGGCTGTTCCCGAACGGACGGCATCGAGATCGACATCCGGCTCGATGTTCCTCAATCGTAAGAACGCATCCTTCGCAGGCCATGACGCGGAGCTGCAGAACCGGGTGATTATCGCCCGCCATAGAGACCCGCGTCGTCGACCCGCTGGCCCATCTGATTACCGCGACGTTATCTTTAACGCCAGCAGAGTTCGGTCGCCGAGCTTACCGGAATATCCGGGTGACAGTACGCACGTCAACTGACCGCCTGGAAGGATGGTTTCCAGAGCAAAACACTCAATGAAAAACTCGTCCACGAAACGCGGATCCCGACAACTGCTCCGGCCTTGTCTTATCTGTCGGCACGAGCCAGAGCTGCCCCGCGGTGCCAGTTGCCGGGCGAGATAACTGGGCATAGCCACTTTCGATGTCATGACGAAAGACTGGAAGTCGGCAGGGCTGGGGTGACAGTGCCGCCAGGGAATGAGCCCGGACAGGGTCTCACTCTGTCGCCCAGGCTGGAGGGTGTGCCGTGATCAACGCACACGGCCCCGGGTTCAGGCTGTCGATTCTCCTGCCTCAGCCTCAGGTTCCAGGACTACGGGCACATGCCACCGTGCCCGACCGGCTCATTTTTAGAAACAACCGCATTTCTGCAGACAACATGGCTACACACAGGCATTCGTGTGGAGGTCGGAAACGCATTTATCGGACGGTGTTTGATGTCCAGCAGGACGGTTTAAATGAGTATCGGGGTTACTTCCTCACAGCGGGCATAGGATGCCGAGCTTTTGGAATATTTTTACGTGTTGGTCTAAGAGATGAAAGATCTCTGCAGCTTAATCCAACTGGGTTTGTGGCAAGGACTCTTTATCATT
The DNA here is from genome assembly GCA_034519725.1 of Agrobacterium sp. GTDB lineage: Bacteria > Pseudomonadota > Alphaproteobacteria > Rhizobiales > Rhizobiaceae > Agrobacterium. The sequence continues at coordinate 122,279 of JAXHOC010000040.1, read as the reverse complement.
TCTGGCTCCGACCCAGTAACATCTCTGGGGTTCTGTGATAACCGGTAACACATCTGGCGGAAGTGCCAGCGTCGGTTGGGCGAGGCGCACGCCACACCTGGCTCGGACAGGCTTAGGCCCCGGGGCTGTGACCGGAGGAGAGATAGAATCTGGCTTGCGGTGGCCTCTTGATTCTTCCCGTCCTATTGGAGCGATGATTGCGTGGTCAAACCCGGTGCTGAGCGGAGGGGCACTGACAGCGTCTATTTTCCACAGATGGCCTGTCGCTTCGAGAGGCCGGTGCTCAGGGTGAAACTCACACCACGAAATGCGTCGGGGTGATAGAGTGTACTAACACAGCTACAGAGAGAAAAGCACGATCTTCTTATCAGCAAATGGCAGCCTCAACAATATTTACACAACCAAGGAAGGAGAGTTGTTTGGTAGACAGGCACAGATGCGACCTGCGCTCCCAGAACATATATAACAAACGCAGGAACATATAAAATATATGTTGCGATTTAGCAAGGGCGCGCGGATGAGCGGCGAGGCGGGACCCGTAATTTGTGATTGCGGGCCGGCTACGTGTAAATATACGAATTTTATGTTGAATTTCACGAAATCCGAATGGGAGAATTGTTGGCGCGGAAACTTATAGCGATTGGATGGAGTTACTGGAATGGAGAGATCGATCGTAATAACAATATCATGATATTGTTATTATGATCGATCGCCGCTCAAATCTGAACTCCATTCCAATCAAATCCATCCCATTCACATAGTTTCCGCGCATAACAATTCCTCGCTCAAAATCAGCAAATTCAACATAAAACTCATATATTTACACGTAGTTGGCCCGCAATCCGCAAATTGCAGGTCCATAAAAGTCAATTATACTCACGGATTTTCACCCGCTTTCAGTCACGCATATATAATCCATCGCAACATATATTTTATATGTTTCTACGCTGATTATTATATAAATATATGTTTACGGAAGCCGCCCAGATCGCATCTGGCCTGCCCTCTTCATATCTACCAACGAATCACTTCTCTCCTTCTGGTTGTGTAAATATTGTTTCTTGAGCTGCCGATTTCGAAGCTTTGCCCTGGCATAAAGAGATCGTGCCCACTTCCTCCTCGCCAGGGCGGTATCTGCACGAGCAGCAAGGACGTATATCTCATAGAGACCCATTGAACACACCTTTCCTATCACGCGACGCAGTTGCGACCGTGGTGTGAGTTTCACCTATTTTCCCATCAGCCTCTCAGCTCGATGGGCATTGCAACGGGGCACTGAAAATTGCCGCCTGTGGAAAATAAAGACACTTGTCAGTGCCCCGCATCAGCGGTTTGTGCCTGTCAGGTTACGTCCTTCAGCCAATGCGTTTCGGAGAAATAGAAAGGCCCACCACAAACCAGATTCTATCTCTCCTCCGGTCACAGCCCGAGGACTTCGCCTGTCAGAACCCGAAATATGAAAGTGACGTCTTTCTCTCACAACCGGCGCTGGCTCCGTATCAAAACCGGAATGTTGCCGGTTCATCGCAGAACAGGGTCAGTATAGGTCAGGCAAAGGGGGTGGGGATGAGCGGGAAAATAAAAGTCCTTGCCGCAAGCCGGGATAACAAGCGAGACGAAAAACTATACCCCGGTTAGACACACAGGATCTTTCATGTCGCAAGATTCAGATTGAAATAGCTGCATTAAGAAAAAATATTTCTACTTCGGCATCATCTATGCCCGCTGAGGAAGTAGCTTGATACTCGATTTAAACAAGGTCTACTTTGCGCTACAAGCAGACATCAAACACTTCGTCAGCTCTATCATCTCTTCAGCACAGAGGTTTCGACCCACACATTGAATGGCTTCTGCGGTCCCATGGTGGTAGCAAGTATCACAGTCATCCACATATTTGGTCTCTCTACCAGAAATGCGGTTGTTCCTAAATGGGCCGATTAGAACTGGTCTACGGTAAGCGGTGTGCCCATCACACTGACCACCAAGACGGGGGTTCGTTTTGAAGATCGGCCTTCAGACCCAAGGCCAGTGTGCGTTGATCGCGGCCACGCCGCAAATTCACATGCTGTCGATAAAGGGGCGTTGGACGAGAACCCATTCGTCAGGATATGGCTCGTGATCCTGGCGGCGCTCCGTCTGGTACTCGCCCCAGCCCTGCAGCTTCCAGTCTTTCGTCATGACATCGAAATGGCTATGCCCAGTTATCTCGCCAGCCTTAACAGCTCCCTTATTAAGGAGCGCTCTGAAGCCGTCGCCCATTGGGCCAGCAAGACAAAGGCCGGGGAGCAGTTGACCGTCTGGCTCGGGATCGAGCCAGATTTCGTGGACGAGTTCGTTTTTCATTGAAGTGTTTTACTTCACAAACCATCCTTCCGAAAGAGGCGGTCGGACGCAGGGACTACGACGTGCGGCAGTTGCTTGTCATGCCCGGATAATTCCACGGCAAAAGCTCATCGACGCGACTCTGCTTGTGACCGTTGACGATGGCGGTGAGCGTCGCTGTCAGATAGGCCAGCGGATCGACGGCATTGAGCTTGCAGGTCTCTATGAGCGAGGCGATAATCGCCCAGTTCTCAGCTCCCGCGTCATGGCCTGCGAAGAGTGCGTTCTTACGATTGAGGGCTATCGGGCGGATGGTTCGCTCGACGCTGTTGTTGTCGATCTCGATGCGCCCGTCGGTCAGGAACAGCTTCAGACCCTCCCAGTATTTGATGACGTAGGCCAAAGCCTCGCCAAGTGGGGACTTTGACGCAACACGGGCACGGTGATGGATGAGCCACGCCTGCATGTCTGCGACGAGTGGCGCTGATCGTGCCTGCCTACCTGCAAGGCGAGCCTCAGGATCAAGGCCGCGCAATTCTCCTTCAATGCGATACAGCACGCCGATCCGTTTGACGCCGTCTTCGGCAATCGGTGTGAACCGCCCCCAGTTTACCGGAGACCGTTTGGTTTAAGTTATGCGGCCATGGCTGGCGCGTCCAGCATGGCGTAGTATCGTTCTTCGGCCTCGGCAGGCGGAATGTTTCCGATGGGCTCCAGAAGGCGCCGGTTGTTGAACCAATCGACCCATTCGAGCGTGGCGAACTCCACGGCTTCGAAGTTGCGCCACGGCCCCCGTCGATGGATGACCTCGGCCTTGTAAAGACCGTTGATCGTTTCGGCGAGAGCGTTGTCGTAACTGTCGCCGACGCTTCCGACGGACGGCTCGATGCCCGCCTCCGCCAGCCGCTCGGAATAGCGAATGGACACGTATTGCGAGCTGCGGTCGCAATGATGAACCAGTCCGCCACGTTTGACGGGCCGCCGATCATGAAGCGCCTGGTCGAGGGCATCGAGCACAAAGCCCGCATGGGCCGTCCGGCTTGCCCGCCAACCGACGATGCGGCGAGCGAAGGCGTCGATGACGAAAGCCACGTAGACGAAGCCCTGCCAGGTGGCGACATAGGTGAAATCGGAAAGCCACAGCATGTTCGGCGCGGGCGCCAAGAAGTGCCGGTTTACGCGGTCGAGCGGACACGGCGCGGACTTGTCGCTGATCGTCGTGTGGATCGGCTTGCCACGAATGATGCCTTGAAGACCCATCATTCTCATGAGCCGTGCGACGGTGCAGCGGGCGATGTCGAAACCTTCTCGCTGCAACTGTCGCCAGACTTTCCGCACGCCATAGACCTGGAAGTTCTCGTTGAACACCCGGCGTATCTCGACTTTCATGGCAATATCATTCCGTTCGCGGGCCGATAGGCGACCCACGTCCGTGCGCTTGGCGACGACTTCATAATAGGTGGACGGGGCAATCGGCAGCAGCCTGCAGATCGGCTCGACCCCGACCACCGAGCGGTGTTCGTCGATGAAGGAAATCATCGCTTCAGTGGGCGGTCGAGCTCCGCCTGGGCAAAATATGCCGACGCCTTGCGCAAAATCTCGTTGGCCTGACGAAGCTCGCGGTTCTCCCGTTCCAGAGCCTTCATCTTCTCAGCCACATCGCTTGGCAGACCTGCCCGCTTGCCGCTGTCGACCTCGGCCTTCTTCACCCATTCGTGGAGCGTATGCGCCGAGCAGCCGATCTTGGAGGCTATGGAAGATACCGCAGCCCAGCGGGACGGATGCTCGGCCTCGTGTTCCGCCACCATTCGAACGGCGCGGGCGCGGACTTCAGGAGAAAATTTGTTCGTCGTTTTGCTTGTCATAGACCCTACTTCTCACGAGTTGGGGTCTCCGGCAAAGCCTGGGTACGGTTCAGTGCATTACCGCGCGTGCATCGAAGGCAAGTCCAATGAGAAAGTCCGATGTCTGCGCATCGCCGCGTACTTTCGCAAGCCAACCGTTAACCAGCGCTGCCGATTAAGTGATATGCAAATAAATAGAAAAGTAGCGCAAATGCCCGTGAAAAAAGGTAGCATTGTCCAGCGCCATCTCGGGACTAGAGATGATAAACCGACCGAAGGACTTCTGATGGGCTGGAAGACGCCAAAATTTGAGTACGTAAATGGCTACAAAATCGTTGAAGTCGATGGCCCAATCTTCAAGGTGTTCGACGGCAATCGTCAACTCGGAGACGATTTTCCCTATTCCGGCGAGGCTATCGCTCACGCTAAGTGCTTGCCGAAACGCGATCCGCACCAATAGGCGAGACTACGACTGATGACGGTCCCGCTTCCTTCGACACTGGAGCAGCTCGGCTGGTCCGCGTTTTTTGCGGATCAACTCAAAGACGGCGACGCTGGCCTCGTGCCAAGGCGAATATCATCTGTCCACCGCTCACGCATCGAGACAATAGATATCACAGGGCCCGTTCGCCTGGAGCTCCCCGGCAATAGCAATACGGCCGACTTCGCGGTGGGGGACTGGATACTTGCAGACCCGCTGACTGGCATGTTTGTCACCCGTCTCGATCGAAAAAGCCTGTTCCAGCGAAGGCCTGAAGGCGGACGTGGCCTGCAACTCGTTGCCGCCAATGTCGACACCCTGCTGGTCGTTACATCGTGCAATGCAGATTTCGATCCCGCACGTCTCGAACGGTATCTGATCATGGCGGACCAAGCCGGAAGCGAACCGGTCATCGTGCTGACCAAGGCTGATACTGCGGAAGACGTCGGCCCGTTTCAGTCACAGGCGGAGGCACTGCAGCGCAATCTGCCAGTCATAGCGCTTAATGGGCGCTCCGCCGATGCTGTCGCCTTGTTGAGGCCATGGTTGGGTAATGGTCAAACCATTGCGCTGGTAGGTTCCTCCGGTGTTGGAAAATCAACGCTTGTAAATACGCTGGCCGGATCTGACACAAAGCAGAAAACCGGCACTATTCGTGAATATGATGCGCAGGGTCGGCACACCACGACGGCACGATCCCTGCATGCGGTTTCAGGTGGCGGCTGGGTCATAGACACGCCGGGTATAAGGAAGCTCTATGTCAGCGACGTCACCGATGGAATAGATACGCTGTTTGCCGAGATTACCGAGCTGGCGCCGTTGTGCCGGTTTCGCGACTGTACCCACGCTCATGAACCGGGATGCGCCGTTCGAGGCGCTGTCGCACGCGGCGAGCTTGATGCCGATCGGCTAGAACGGTGGAGAGGTTTGCACGCTGAAAATGCCGACCGGACGCCAACGGTGAGCGGACCGCGCGGCAACAAGGTGAACAAGGTCAACAAGAAGAAAAATTAGCTGCTTCGACCGTAGACATTCAATCCATTCGCAGGAGCGTAGCGGTCAGTATTAGCACCGACAATTTCGCCTCGAAGGGACTCGAACCGCCAACCCCGTCGTTTGGCTGATACGTTTACGCCGAACTTCTGTGTACGGGCAGCTACTTGCTCTCAGAAATGGCTGATATGGTACCGAGTGCGGACTATCCGCCTTTTTGTAGAAGTTGCTCAAAAGCGGACGGGTTTAACATCACTACCGGACTTATCACAGCGGGCTTTATAGCGCGTAGTTCCATGACGGTCATAGTCGCCACCGAAATCACCAAGCGCAGTCAACTCCGCCAGCACGGTGATGATTGGTTGGAGCAAGGGTCACATGCAGGCCGGATTGTCCCAATGGTCATGACTGTCGTCGAGCTGGTAGGAATCTTACAGCTTATGGTTCTTGACAGATCAACACTGCATCCTTCGTAACCGTTCTGGCCTTCAAAGTTGTCGTGGGTCAGACGGGTCGCAACCCGATACGACAAGCCGGGAATGACGAAGCCAGATGCCGTAATTGCCGAGCCACACTCCACGCCGAATGCGACGGAGCTCTAATCCTTGAAGGCAATGATAAAGGTAGTGGTGTCAATTTATACGAACATGCCGTCTCCCATCGCGAAACCGCTCTTTTGCAAATCGCTCAGTGTGGTGTCGAGGAACTGGATCGAACCGCCATCCGGCGTCGCGACTAACAGTTCATTTGCCGAAACCACCGTTACGGCCGCCAGCAAGGCCGCCTTGGACACAAAAAGATCGCTGGTGAATACCAGAGTGTCGTCGGCCCGCAACTGATGCACGATGTCGCTCCCATGACCGCTGCCGAACCAGAACGTATCAGCACCCGCACCACCCTTCATCTGGTCATTGCCGGTTCCACCATAAAGTATGTCGTTGCCCTCATTGCCCTCCATCGTGTCGTTGCCGGAACCGCCAACGAGAATGTCATCGCCGAGCCTGCCCTTGATGACATCGTTGCCGCCCCTGCCCTCGATGATATCGTTGCCGGCCAGGCCGGATATCGTTTCGCCCGCTTCTGTCCCGACGATGGTCGGGGTTCCATATCCCGGACCGCCGCTGGCCGGCGCGCCCTTGACCGTCAGGGACAGCGTCGCCGTCGCGACGGCGCCCTGGCTGTCCCGGATCGTGTAGTGAAAGACATCCGTGAGACTGGAGGTTTCCGACAGGCCTGCAACTGAAGGATTGGACTCTTCTACATCGTAACTCCAGCTTCCGTCCGCCTTCAGAAGAAGCGTTCCGAAGCTGCCTGCAATTGTGCTTCCCGCGCCCGTAACGTTGACGGTTGTGCCGGTGCCGCTGGCAGACAGGACCGTCAAGGTATCTCCGGTATCGACGTCGCTGTCGTTGCCAAGAACGGTCCCTGTCGCATTGATCGCGCCTGCCGTCGCTGTCGCCGCATCGTCGGCGGCGACCGGTGCGTGGTTCGCTCCCTTGATGGTGAACACCAGACTGGCCGTCGATTGCAGACCCGTCTCATCGCGAATGGTGTAGTTGAAGGTCTCGGTAAGCGTCGAACCGCCCGAAAGGCCGGAAACCGCCGGGTTGGAAACATTCGGAACGTAGCTGTATGTGCCGTCGGAATCGATAACCAACAGGCCGTATGTACCCGCCAACTGCGTATCGTTTCCGGTGACGGCAACAATTGACGAACCATGCACCACGCGGGTCAAGGCCATGAAATCGCCGGCATCGGGATCCGTGTCGTTGGCAAGGACATTGCCGGTCGCACTGGTGTCAATCGAGACGATGCCGATATCGCTGACCGCCAACGGCGCATCGTTGCTGCCTGCAATCGTGATCGAGAGGCTCGCCTTGGAGGTTCCGCCGCGACTGTCTGAAACCGTATACTCGAAACTCTCGACCAGATTATCGAAATATAGCGCGTTGACGACGGGATTGGTTGCAGATGGCGTAAAGCTGTAGTCACCATTGGCGGCAATCGTCAGCGCGCCGTAACTAGTCTGCATGGTTTGCGATGCGCCAAGCGAATAGGTCACGCCCTTGATCACGATAGAGGCGACGGACAGGATATCGCCGTCGCTATCCTGATCGTTGGCAAGCAGGTTGCCGAAAACCGTGTTGCCCGGGCCGTCCTCCGAAACGGATCTGGCCTCGCCTGTCGCGGACGGCGCCGTGTTGGCAGGCCCGGACGGAACCGATGGCGTGACGATGAACTGCGCCGCCTTCACACTCGACGCCGTAGTCCCGCTGAGCGTCGCAACCGTTGCAAAGGCGCCGGGTCCGGAGGCGCCGTCCACGTCCACCTCGACGAGGGTATCCGCGCCCGACTGTGAAAGACGGATATAGCCCGCCGCAAATGCGCTCACGCCCGTCGCTCCCGACGGCATTGCCAGAATTCCGGAAAGGTCGAGGAAGTCATCGGAGCGAAAATCGGAAACGATATCGCCTATCTCGCTCATGCTGGCGATAACGAAGGTATCCGCACCCGCACCGCCTTTCAGCGTATCGACACCCGCACCACCGTCAAGCCGGTCGTTGCCCTCGTTACCCTCCAGATAGTCGTTGCCGTCGCCACCGAGGAGGATGTCATCTCCGGTAAGACCCTTGATGGTATCGTTGCCACCGAGGCCAGCAATCACGTCTGCGCCTGCCGCGCCGCGCAGCGTATCGGCTGCCGCCGTTCCGCTGATCGTCGGTTGGGGCGCGCCGCCCGTAGAGGAGGCACGAATGGAAACCGTCAGCAATGCCGAGGACTGGAGACCTGCGCTGTCGCGGACCGTATAGTTGAACACTTCCGATAACGATGCGGAGCCGGAAAGTGCTGCAACGGCAGCATTGCTCTGGTTCGGCTGATAAACCCAGCTTCCATCGCTTTTCAGGATCAGCGATCCGTAACTGCCGGCAATGGTAGTTCCGCCGGTCGTCACGTTCTGTGTCACCCCTCCACCGGCGCTGCCGGACAGCACGGAAAGAATGTCGCCGGTATCCGGATCGAGATCGTTGGTCAGAAGATTGCCGCTGCCCGAAACGGTTTTGACGACCGAGGTGGTATCGGCAACCGCCGTTGGCGCGTCGTTCAGACCGGTGATCGTTACCGTTACGACGGCACTGGCTGTTCCTCCGCGCCCGTCGGAAATTCTGTAGGTTAGATGTTCCTCGGCGGTCTGCCCGGCCGCAATCGCGTTGGTGGCGGCGAGGGTTGGGTCCACCTTGTAATAATAGCTGCCATTCGGACTGATATAAAACGTGCCGTATTTGCCGGCAACGGCGGTTTCAGCTGCCTGAATGGCGGAAGCCGTGGAACCATGGGTTGCCTGCGTCACCCGCAGGACGTCACCGTCTACATCGCTGTCATTGGCAAGCAGATTGAACGTGCCGCTGACCGTCGTCCGGTTTTCGGTCACGTCAATGTGGCTGTCGGCAACGGCAAAAGGAGCCGTGTCGCCTGGTTCCATCACCTCATCCGGGTCCGCTGAAGGACGCGGCCCTGAAATGGTGCCGGTCAACCCTTCCGTATAAGCGATGTAATTGGCAAGCCGGCTTCCAACCACTTCGTAGGATTCGTTATCCGTATGGACCTGATCCTTCAGCGGCAGATCTTCGGTGATCGAACCGATATAGATGTCGTCGCGACTGGCCGCGATTTCCCGCTGCGCCTCGCGAACGATATCCTGCCCTCCGTTCCAGCGGGCATCTGAGCCGGTATAGGCCGTATCGGCAACCTCCTGTATGAAGACCGGCGCGGCAGGATCGGTCTGGGCACGGATGTAATCCAGCACCTCGACCGTCGCTTCCTTGTAGGTCCCGACGTCGCTCGTGCCGTCCATGATGCGCTTGGCATCCGCCTCGCCCTGCGCCCAGACGATTTTCAGCTCTACCGTATAGCCCTGCGCCTCGAGGGCCTCAACCGAGGCATTGATACCCCGTATCGCCGCAAGCGCCAGTGCTCCGGGCGTGTTCGTTTCGGGATACCACCAGAGAAAATCGGCACTCGGCGCATCGGAAGCGTTTCCATCGACGCCGCTTGCACCCTTGGCAAAATCCTGAACCACCACATTGTTTGCGGTCGTAAATTTCGACGACGTTCCCGTGCCCTGGATAGCTGCTTTCAGCGTGGACGCCGAAACACCACCGGAGATGCCGAGATAGGACGAAAGCTCGGCTGCAAGAACCGAAGCGCCGGAATCGTTGTCCCCATAGAGGTTGAACATGTTGTCGGCGTTGGACTGTCCCATAAACGCAATAAACTGGATAGTTGCCATTGTCCCCTCCGGGCAAACACCTTTTTCGTTGACTGATTGCCTTGTCTGATGCCGGGCTTGAATGATTTCTCCAGTCCCGGCTCAGTCCTCCCTGAAAACATGATTGAGCTGATCCGTCAGCGGCTTGACGAGATAGGAAATCACCCGCCGCTCCGCCGCCGGCATCAACACGTCGGTTGGCATGCCCGGATAGAGTTTTAGGTTTCCCAACCCTTGCAGGCTCTCTGCGTCAGGCCTGATGCGCACCGCGTAAAACGGTTGTCCCGTTCTCTGATCGGTCAGCACATCCGGGGAAACGGACACAACCTCCCCCTTCACCATTGGTGTCGTCGTGCGGTCGAAAGCGGTAAAGTGCAATTGTGCCTTTTGACCCGGCGTCACCTGATCGATATTGCGCGGCGAAATTTTCGCCTCCACCACCAGACCATCGCCACGCGGCGCGACCAGCATCAACGTCTCCCCAGGTTGAACGATGCCGCCGACAGTGTGAAGCTGCAGCTCGAAAACACGCCCGCTGACAGGAGAACGGATATCCAATCGGCCAAACTGTTCTGTCACGTCAACACGTCGCGCTTCCATTTCGGTGATCTTCGCTTCGGTTTCCGCCAACTCCTTGGCATTTTCCCCCCGACGGTTTTCATCGAGCTGAAGAATTTGTAACTCCACCTCGCTGATGCGCCCCTCGGCCTGCGCTCTCGATGCCAGTCGTTCACCAAGATTGCCCTGCAACTCGGCGCGACGCTGTTTGAGTAAGGTCAGTCGCTGCAATGTAACAAGCTGTTGCCGGTACAATCCGTCGACAGAGGCAAACTCCTCATCCACCGCCGCAATCGACGCTCTCACCGCCTCGATCTGGACGTTTTCGCCCTCGATCTCGTCTGCAAGCTGGCCCTTGCGTTCGGCGAGCTGGCGCTTCATGCCTTCAATACCGTCTCCCCGCGTTTCGAGAAGGTTCTGCTCCAATGCAACAAGCTGGCGATAAGCAGGCCTGGTGAGCCGCTTCTGCGCCAGAAAATCCGCTTCGAACATTCTTGTGCCGGCAAGCTCCGCTCTGAGGCGTGCGGCGCGTACCAGAGACTGCACCAGCGCGTTCTCGATAATTGCCAGATTGGCCTCGACAGTCGTTCGGCTGAGACGCAGTAAAACATCGCCGGCCGCAACCTCACTGCCCTCATGCACCAGGAGTTCGGACACAGTGCCGCCGCTGAGGTGCTGAATTTTCTTGACGTCGTTCTCGATGACGATGAAACCCTGACCGCTGACTGCCCCGGCCAGCTTCGTCGTGGCTGCCCAACCACCGACACCGCCGAACAGGGCAAGCCCCAGCCCGATAACGACGGCGATATGTCGCCGGAGCGAACGGCGCCAGAAGGCGATGGAAAGCTCATCGCTCATCGCGGTGCCTCCAGCTTTCCGGTTGCCCCGACAACCTTCAATATCTTTGCCGAGCTCGCAGCCGGTTTGCGAAGGACCTGCCCCATGATCGCCTCACGCGGGCCGAAGGCTCCCATCTTGCCCTCTTTCAAGACCAAAATCTTGTCCGCCTGTGCAAGAATACCCGGTCTGTGGGTGATGACGACGGCAATCCCTCCGCGCACCTTGATACCATCGATGGCGCGGGACAAAGCCTCTTCCCCCTCAGCGTCGAGATTGGCGTTTGGCTCATCGAGAACGACAAGGAATGGTTGACCGAAAAGCGCACGCGCCAGAGCGATACGCTGGCGCTGACCGGCCGAGAGTATCGGAAACTGGGGATCGATCAGGGTGTCGTAGCCATCCGGCAGTTGCAAGATCAGATCGTGCACGCCTGCCGTTCGCGCTGCGGCAATGACTTCTGCGGAGGAAATGTTCTTACGAAACCGTGCGATGTTCTGGGCGACGGTTCCTCCAAACAGCCCCACCTCCTGCGGAAGATAACCCATATGGCCGCCAAGCCGATCGACGTCCCACTGGTCCATCGTCGCCCCGTCGAAACGCAACGTACCGGAACTGACGGGCCAGATGCCCAGAAGCAAGCGGGCAAGCACCGTCTTGCCGGATCCACTATGTCCGATCACCCCGAGAACCGTTCCCGCCTCCAGCGAAAACCCGATCTCCGATAGAATGGTTTTTTTGGTTTCGGGCGGACCTCCCGCCATGGCCTCGACCGTGATGTTGCGAGATGGAAGCGGTAACTCCGACAGGGTTTCCCGGTCCGTCTCTGCCGTAACGATCGCCTTGAGGCGGAGCCAGCTATGTCTTGCTGCGGCAAAACTCCGCCAGTGCACAATAGCCGCCTCAACCGGCGCAAGCGCCCGCGAGGTCAAGATCGAGGATGCCAGAATGATACCACCAGACGCATCCCCCCTTATGACAAGAACGGCTCCAACCGCCAAAACGGCAGATTGCAGGGCAAGCCGGAGAACCTTCGTCAGTGTCGCATAAGTGTTGGCCACATCGGCATGGCTAGTGCCGAAAAGCCGGAATGCCGCGTTATGGGCGACCCACCTTTCCGCCACATCGGCAGTCATGCCCATGGCCCTCAGCGCTCCGAAATTCAACCTGACGGAATCGGAAAAGCCCCTGCGGTTTGCGGTCAGCACCGCGAGATCGCGTTGAGACTGCTGCAGGCTGAAATGCGCAAGTGCAGTCAAAACCATCAGCACCAACACGCCTGCCAGCGCCACGAAACCGATGACGGGATGAAGCAGAAAACAGATTGCCAGATAGACGGGCAGCCAGGGAAGATCGAAAAATGCCGATGGCCCCGGCCCGGAGAGAAAACCGCGCACCATATCGAGATCGTCACTTGTCGAGACGAGTGCTTGTCTGCCGCACAGTAGCAGCGATCGCCGATAAAGGACCCGATCGAGAGTAACTTCGAACAAGGCGGCAAGACGCGACAACATGCGGCTTCTGACGATTTCAAAGGCGCCCTGGCAGACAAACAGCATGCCTGCCAGCAAACACAGTGCAATCAGCGATCCGATGCTGCCACTTGGGATGATGCGGTCATAGACCTGCAACATGAAAAACGGGCTCGTCAGATAGAGCAGATTGATGAAACCGCTGACGACGGCAACGACCGCAAACCCGCCCCTGCACCGGCCAAAAGCCTGATGCAGGAGCGAGCCGCGGGCGTATCCCCCACCCGTTTTACGATCAAACCCGCCGTCTTTCGGCATATTCATTCGCCTGCTGCTGTTATTGCACAAAATTCCGCATGGTCCGGTGCGCCGCAAACCTCCGTCAATTGGCGGGGTGGGGCTCGTCATCAAGGGCGCTTTCCGGCACCATGTTGAGATCGAAGGCTGACACATCTGCCTCGACAGAAATGAGGTCGAGAACCGTGTCTGCGGTAAAACTCCGCGGCGCGATGGCCAAATTCCGCACGGAACTGCGCTGCCGGGTGACGACAATAGTGGTGTCCCTGGCCGTGCCATTATAAAGCGACAAAATCTCGCCTTCCGTCGGTGAAAGACTGGCCATCGGCACCAGATGGCGAACGAAGCCACTGAGGATGATGTCGATCTTGCCGGAGCAGACCGCCCAGTTCTCCCAATAGCCATCGGGAATACGCAGCGCGATCGTCGCGTTGCTGCGCAACGTCACCGTGAATACCGACAGGTCGCCCTCATCGCTCAGCAGCCGGATCTTTCCCCAGCCATATAGTTGTTCTCGCGTGGCGCGCGCTTCAGACATCTGGTGCTGCTTGAGAAGATTGACGGCATCCTTGACCTTTTGCGCGAGCGACATCTTCGTAACGAGGAGGGCATCCTCGTCATCGATTACAATCATGTCTTCCAGCCCGATCAGGACGACCTTTCTGCCACCGCGCGCATAAGCGAGCGTGTTGCTGGAACCGATCGACAGCACCGGGCCGGAAAGAACGTTGCCGTTGGCATCCTTGTTGCGGTCCATCTCGTGCAGGGCCGAAAGAGAGCCGATGTCGGACCAGCCGATGCCCTCACAGCGCACCACCGCACCACGCGACGTGCGTTCCATGATCGCCGTGTCGATCGGAACATCGGGTGGCGAAGTCCGAAACGCCGAAGCTTCCAGCATGATCGCGTGTATATCATCGAACATGTCGATGGCCGCTTTTTCAAACGCCTCTTCGGCCGCCCGCAGGGTTTCCGGCGCATGACGCGCCAGTTCTTCCAGCATGACACCCGCCCGGAACATAAAGATGCCGGCGTTCCAGCAAAAACCCTCTTCCACATATCGCTTGGCATCTTCAAACGACGGTTTTTCGAGAAAATCGCCGGCACCGATGGCGTATCCCCGGACTTCACCGTCAATTTCGATTGCCTCGCCCGGGCGAATATAACCAAAGCCGGTTTCAGGATGCTCCGCATTGATGCCGAAGGTGACGATACGGTCGGCAAAACGTGCAATCGGCAGAGCACCCGCAACGATCCGGTTGAAGATTTCGGGTTCTGCGATGATATGGTCCGAAGGGGCGACCAGAAGAACGGCGTTGTCTCCCGCCGCATCGATCCGCGAAATGGTGACGGTCAGCGCGGCGATCGCCGCCGCCGTTCCCTGCATCGATGGTTCGACGATAAGTCCGTCGACGGAAAATCCGCCGCTGGCGACCTGCTCTTCCGCATGAACCAAGGTGTCGCGTGCACACATCAGCCACGGCAGACTATATCCGGGTACGGCAAAACGGCGCAGTGCCTGCTGGAAAAAGCTATCATGCCCGTCCCCGCCCAGCGTGAGAAACTGCTTCGGTTTGTTAGAGCGGGACAGAGGCCAAAGCCGGGTTCCGGACCCACCGATCATGATGGCGGGCACGATCCGGGCGTCATCCCCTGCAACATCGGTCAAAACATGACGCATCTGAATCCCTCACAAAAGCATAAAATACATTTTCAGGAAGAAATCGGCCCGCGCTGTCGCCACCTCACCAACAAAGTCCGTGATAGACAACGTTACCGGTGCGGTTTGGCACCTCGACACGCGCAAGATCCACCACCACGAGCGGTCTACCGGCGGCTTCGATTGCCCCTGTCAGACCTGCATATTTGTGGCCGACCACCAGAATATCGGCGTTGTCGATGACATCGTTGATCGACGAACGGATGCGTGGCGCAATATGGCGCAGATAGTTACGGCCTTCGCTTTCATCCCTCACGACGTTTGGGTCGAAGATCGACACTTCTTTGCCGTTGCCGATGAAACTCTCGACAAGGCTCAGCATCGGGCTTTCCCGCATGTCGTCGGTGTCGGTCTTGAACGTAATGCCGATGAAGCCGATACGATCCTTGCGCGCATCGGCGATGAGCTGTTTCGCGCGATCGATCTGCACCAGGTTTGCCGCCTTTGCGGCATCGAGCATCGGTGTTGCAACGTTCATTCGCCGCCCTAAGCCAGACAGGGCCCGCAGATCCTTGGGAAGGCACGAGCCGCCATAGGCAAAACCCGGCTTCATGTAGGCTTTGGAAATATTCAGGCGGGTATCCGCGCACACGACATCCATGACCACATGGCTGTCGATGTCCTTGGCCTTGCAGAGATTGCCAATCTCGTTGGCAAAGCTGATCTTTACCGCATGCCAGCAGTTGTTGACATATTTGACGATCTCGGCGCTCCGCAGCGGAATAACATGCGGAACGACGCTAATATGGGCGACCATTGCCTTTAGGACGTCGATCGAGCGCGTATCATTGCCATACTGACCGAAAACGATGGCGCCTGGCCTGTAATAATCCGCAATCGCCGTGCTCTCGCGCAGGAATTCGGGATAATAGGCAACACCGAAATCCACTCCGGCGATTTTCCCTGACGCCTGCTCGAGTGCCGGTATGACAACCTCTTCCATCGTGCCGGGAAGGATGGTGGAACGCATGACGACAACGTGGAATTCGCTTTTATTGCGCAAGGCTTTGCCGATCTCAAAAGAGACCTGACGCACGTAGTCCGTATTGAGTGTACCGTCGAGAAGGCTTGGCGTACCCACACAGCAGAGCGACACATTCGTCATATCGACCGCTTCTTCCGCCGAGGTTGTCGCGGTCAGCATGCCGTTGAGGTTGGCTTTTTCCAGAAACTCGGCAAGGTCAGGTTCGATGATTGGCGCTTCGCCACAGGCAAGGCACGAAACCTTGAAGCTATCCGGATCGACTGCCACGACGCGGAAACCATCGTTGCTCAGACAGGCGGCCGACACACAGCCGACATAACCGGCCCCGAAAACACTAACCCTGAGACTCATTGCGCTGACGTTAATATCAATTTTGGTCATGTGAACCCCTGAAAGCAACTAAGGAAATACTTAAATAACCATGGGAAAATTCTGCAAATTCAGAATAGGCACGCCACCGGACCAGGTGGGCGGCCGCGATAAAAAAGTAACGCAGGATCGGGCCTGACAGAACCCATCGCCACATAAATATATATTTTATTGCGAAATTGCCTCGCCGAACGCAACAATGCAGACGGCAAAAAGTCTCAAGAAATATGGCAACATATTCATATTATTGCACGAAAATGCGCTCATCATCAAAAACGGACGAATTGTCAAAATTTCGAATAAACATACATAAAGACAAAAACCGGCGGAAAACAACGACTGATACGACCTTGCTGGCTCCGCTATTCATTATAAAAACATTAAATATGAATACAAAATATAGTCAATAAATATTTAACCAGAAATACAAAATAATTACAAAATCATAATATACTCACGGATATTTGACCACCCGTTGCTTACGCGCGCCAATCACTCTGCGAAATTAACCAGACGTTTCCTTCAATCTGCTTCAATGGCCGCTCTCCTTGTCGGGAAGTGAACCATGTTGCGTTTTGCGTTGATTGCCTTTTCTGCTTCCTTTCTGTTCAGCTTGCCTATGCTGGGCGTCGGCAGCGATTCTGGTTCAAGTGAGGCCGCACATAAAATCGCCAAACCCAACCCGTCGCCGGCACGCCCGCCGGTCGTTCAGGTGAAACTGGAAAGATCCGGCAGCACAACGATTGCGAACGGCAGAGGGGAAACGGGCATAAATTGCGACGTGGCAGCTTCCCAAATCGAAACTCCGCCGCAAAAAATTGCCACAAGCTCTAAGTATCTTTCGCAAGACGCGATAGCGAGCGAACCGCAGGACGCCTCCCATACCGCCGTTTTTAAGCCGATCTGGCGTTCCATTCTCGAGCTGGAAAACATCGAGGCGCACTTTGGGGCTGAATGCGCCATGCGTGTCCTTCGCCAATGGGCCACGTCGCATGCCCTGATCGACGCGACCACGCCCGATGCCAAACTCACCCGCGCCCGCGTCCTTGCAGAAATATCCGGTCTCATCGCCGCCTGGGGTGTTGCGATAGATCTCGACAGACAAAAACCCATCACGGAATGGCTGAATGTCATGGCGGACGACACCATGGTGTTTTTCGACATTGAGGCCGGTCCCCGGAGCGCCCGCAACAACCATCGTTATTGGGCAGCACTTGCCCTTGCCACAGTCGGTAGTCTGACGGGAGACCAAAACAAGATCGAATGGGCCCGCCGGTCTTATCGGATAGGCGTGTGCCAGGTCACCAAAGACGGCACTTTGCCGCTTGAAATGCAGAGGGGAGCGCTGGCGCGCAACTACCATCTCTATGCTTTTCGTCCGCTGGCCGGTACATTCGTCACGTTCCGAAAGATTGGTCAACCGCTCGACGACATCTGCTCTGGATCTCTCGAGCGACTGGCCAAAGCCGCGTTGAACGGTGTCGAAGACGCCACGCTGTTCGAAGCAGTCACGATGAAACAACAGACCAAGCCGCCGCGTGAAGACAGCTACCCTGCCCATCTGAGGCTGGATGCGCTTAAACGCGACCTGCAACAGGGATGACACCGGCAACACCATCGTCATCTACCTCGCCATGCCGTCCAGCGAGATAAGTGCGGATCTGGCCAAAAGGTAGCCGCCATCTGCCGATTGGGTCAGCCAGTATTTGGCCTGTCCGATATCCTTGACGACGCCGGTCGCCTGCGCATACATCAGACCGAGTAGGTATTGCGCCTCGCTGTCTCCCTGCGTTGCTGCCAGTTTTCGATAGGCGGCAGCCTTTTCAAACGATCGGCTGGTACCGCGCCCTACGAAATAAGCCTCGGAGACCGCACGGATGGCCTCCATTTCCCCTCGGTCGGCATAAGGTTCGAGAATCTGCAAAATTCGGTCATGCATGGCCGCCGGCACGCCGGAACGGTTCAACGCCTTGGCCAGAAAAGGCACGGCTTTTTCATCACCCGCCTGTGCATTCTGCACAAACATGTCCACACCCTTGCGGATTTCGGCCGGGTCGTTGCTGTTCCATAGAGCGCGGGCGATCTTGCCTTCTTCTGAAATAGGCCCGCCCTTCGTCGGCGCTGCGGCGATGATCGCCTGTGCCTTTTCCCGTGCCGCAACGCTGAACCGGCTGTCGGAAAGTTTGGTGGCGGCGGAGAGGCTTTGCTGCGGTGCCAGATCGATTGCCGAGAGCAGAAGTTTTTCGGCCCGTGGCGTGGCGTCGGCGTCGGCACTTTGCATCAGCAGGGACGCGGTTTCCACATAGCGGGCTCCGCGCCGCGCCGGCTTCAACTTGTCCAGCAAGGCAATCGCTTCATTCACATCTCGGGTGATGCCGCGCCCTTCCAGCAAGGCAAGCGAGGTCTCCTCAATGCCGCGGAGGTTGCCCACCAGCGCTGCCCACCTGTACCATTTGTAGGCAAGGGCATCGTTTTTGGGAACATCGATGCCGAGCTGGTGCATGCGCGCCCACGCGACGACGCAACTGGACGACCCGCGAATGGCCTCGTTCGCCAGCAGGTTCATCACCTTGCCGGTATTGGCGCCAAACAAATAGTCGTTATTGACGATCCCCTTGGCCAGCAGACGCACCGCCTCGCGGCTCCTGGGGGCCGCCGATATCAGAAGGGCAAAGCCGAGCTCAGGATCGCGAAGATCACGGCGAGCTTCATTCAGGGCAGCCGTTGCGATTTCCAGCTGCCTGGCGACAGGAAGCTTTTTTGCCACTTCAAGCGAAGGCAGACGCTTTGCCGGTAAAGCCCGCGGGCTGTCGGTGATCGTCGCGCGCGCCGTTGGAACAGGCACAATGCCCTTTCCAGCCGCGTAAGCCACGGTCGTCGCAATCGGCAAAACCGCAATCAGGGTGAGAATGACAGAAACTTTCATCGAGCGGTCCTTTCTCCACCATCCGGATATCGTGACGGAGGTGTTGCTATTGAGTGATGGTTGCGGCCTTACCCAGCCACCGTTCCGCTTCCTTCGGATCGGAGGGGACGCCGTAACCAATCTGCAGTGCAATGGCGTAAGGTTCGAAAGCCTGGCGATAACCGGAAATCGCCGCCCGCGCGAGCCAACCCGTACTGTCTGTGGCCGAAAGTGGAAAACCACTGGTGCCGGTCGCAAAGGCGTCGGCAACCGTCACCATGGCGGCGCCGTCGCCAGTTTCGGCGGCTTTCATCATCCAGACCTTCGCCTTTTCCGAATAGGCTCCGTCCTCTTTCGCCAATGTCGAAAGAACGCGTGCCAAGACCTGAATGGCATTTCCGGATCCCGATTTCGCGGCATCTTCAAGTGCCGGCAAGGCCTCGGCGACCATTGACGGATTTGTCGTCGCCTTCTGCGCCTCGTCACCCACCAACTGCTCGACGAGCGTCTTCAAGGCGCCGTCGTCTCCGGCGCGAACCGCAGCAAGCAGCCACCGCGTCGCCTTGGGCGGTTCGGCATGAGGCGGCAGGAGGTAGATACGACCGGCTTCGCGCATCGCTTCCACCTTGCCCGCCTCCGCAGCCCTGACCATCGTCGCAAGCGCCAGTTCGGGGTTGGCAACTCCGCGTTTGTCGTCGTTGAGCAAGTTTGCGAGTTGATAGAGCGTGCTGGCGTCATCCGTTTCGGAAGCAATCGCCCGTTCGACCAGGCTGCGGGTCTGCATGGCGTAATCGGCATCGCGCGATATGGCGTCGGCCAGCGCAACCTCGTCCTTGGCGCTGCATAGCGGTTGTTTCAGAGCCATGTCGAACATGGCGCGGCGCGATGTCCGGTCGCTTGCACGGTCGGCTGTTTTCAGTATCGCGCGGATATCGCCGGCATCGACAGCCTGCCTCAACCAGAGATCCGCTGCCCTTCCGCCACCCGTTTTTGTGTCCACGCCGAGATCGGCAAGCTGGATCATCGAAGCCGTGTGACCCAAACGTGCAGCTTCGACAAGAAGTTTGATACCCTCCTCGGGTTGAGGCGTGAAACCTGCCGCCCCTTTCAGATAAAGCTTGGCAAGATCATAGCGCACCGAGGTATCGCCGGTTGACAAACCATCTCTGAGAAGTTCGACCGCCGCCTTCACATTCGCCTTGTCGGCATTTTCAGAGGAAAGCTGCAACCGCGCCAGCAGCACCAGCGCCTGACCGCGTTCCTGACCCGCCGCCAATGCCTTTTCGTACCACTGGCCGGCCTCACTGGTATCGACAACAGTGCCGATGCCGTCACGATAGGCCAGCGACAGGAGAACCATCGCCCGCCGGTCCCCAAGAGCCGCCGCCCGACGAATATTGCGGAAATACATCAGCTTTCCATCGTCACCGGATTGCTTGGCCAGCGCCTGTCTGGCGACGGCGATCAGGCTGGGGCGGTTACCGCCGGCAGCGGCTCGTTCCTGCCAGCGCCGCCCGATTCCCAGGTTGCGTTCGACACCGATGCCGCAGCTATAGGCGTCTGCCAGTGTGGCCATCGCTTCGCTCAGGCCGTTATTGGCGGCACGTCGCAATATCGCAACCGGATTGACGCTTTTTGAGATATTGTGCGTGCTGTCGACCATCAGCTGGTAAAGTTCAAGAGCGGCCGTATCAGAGCCCAGAGCAACCGCACGCGTCAGATATTCCACGGCCTTTTCCGTGTTGCGCGCCGTTCCCGTACCGCTGGCATAAGCACTGCCCAACTGCTTCAGAATATCCGTATCAACGACAGGATTGCGCGCGGCCTGTTCGAGGTAGCCTACCATCGCGGAATAGTTGGGCTTCCCGCCAAAGTCTCCATGGGATATCTGCGCCAGAAGTTCCAAAGCGCGCACGTTTCCGCGCTGAGCCTCCTGTTTAAGCACCTTTGTCGCCTTTGGAAGCGCGTCCTTGAGATCGAGATTGGCCAGCAACAGGCGAGCAAGTGAAATGCGGCTACCCGGGTGTCCTTTCGCAGCAGCGGTTTCCAGAAGTTCCACCGCCTTGTTGCGATCGACCGGAACACCGTCACCGATCACGTAACGCTGCGACAGACGTTCGAGCGCAACGAAATTTCCGGTATTTGCAGCAGCCATCAGCCACCTGGCGGAGAGCTGCGGATTATAAAGGCCGAATTCTTCATTGGCATAAATGCCGGAAAACAGGTTGAGAACGTCGCATTCACCCGCGCCGAGCGACTGGCTTAGTCTATCGATCGCCTGATTGAAAAGAAGCTGAGGCGCATTCTCCGACGGTGCCAGATCCGGATTGTTTCGATACAGACGCGCAAGCAACAGGGCCGCATCCGGATCACCGTTTTGCGCACCCATCTTGAGGTATTTTTCGCCCTTCAATTTGTCCTGCGGCACCACGTCGCCGGTGGCATAAAGACGCCCCAGAAAGGTCGCCCCTTCCGTGAAGCCACGCGCTATCGCCTCATCCTGGAGCGCAAGACCCCGACCAAGATCGGGCGATCCTGACGTGGCGTCGAACATCAGGCGACCCAATGTGTGCGAGGCGCGTCCAGCCAGTTCATAATTGGCGTTTTTCAGATATTCGAGCATCCGGCGCGCAAGCACCCTGTCACGCGGGGTATTGCCAGTTCCGCCGATATAAGCCTGCGCGTCCAGCAGCATATCGTCCAGATTGCCCGAAACAGGCCCGCCGTCCCACGTGCTCCAGTCGAAGGAAAGATTGCGCTGCTGTGCCCTGACCTTGCAGATCGGCGCGTAGTCGAAGTCAGGACTAGGCATCAGGCCATCCTGCAACGGCAAGGTCGTCTGCGCCTGCACAGGCACCGCAAACACCAGCGCGACAAACAACAGGCCGGCGCCGAACCTCGTCTTTTCCCGCCGACCCAAGAGGAGGGGTGCAACGCTTTTAAATGTTGTCATGTAACTGATCCCTCTCATCTTTCTGCTCCGCTCAGGATTTCGCCGAAACGGATGTGAGAACGATATTGTCCGGCCCGCTGCCCAGAACGAAGATGGACGTCACCGAACGGCGTTTCAGCGTCGTTTTTTCGAAAGTCCTGGCAATCGCCCCTGAAATCTCCACGTTCAGATCGATTGCAACCGCATTGACCGCGAGAGAGACGCCGCTCATCGGTGCGACGGCCTTGATGACGGGCGAGCGCTTGGCAAGCGCCGTCAGTGAAACCGGCGTTGTCGTGAGGTTGTAGAGCGCAAGCGCAGATTTCGCCGGGTCGGACGTAAATACATCCGCAACGACGACCGGATCTCTTGTGGTCGCGCCTGCGAGAACCGTCAGATATTGTCCCTGCCCCACCGAAAGCGGCGTGGACTGCCCTTTGACCAGCAGGGTGTAGTCTCCCGGAGCTCTTGCGACATAATCGGAAATCCCGCCTGCAGATACCTTGAACGGTTTCTCGCCAATAGTCGCTGTGGCAACAGCCGACGGATCGGTCGCGGCAAGACGGATGAAGCTCCAGTCTTTGGGAACATCCGCATCATAGATGCCGGCATCGTCACCAGCCGCCCAAATGGACTGGTTTGCCGCCATCACGCCCGCAAAAGCGGTAACAAGACGAACGAACCGGCGTCGATTTATTTTGAAGGCAATCTCATCCAAAAACATCTGCTTCAGCCCTGCTTCTTGATGAATTGATCGGGAACGCGGCAAAGACGGGCGGTAACCGTGGTGTCGCCAAATTTTCCGTTGACGGATACGCCCGTAATCGGCGTCGGAAACTCGTCGTTCAGCATCAGGTAAAACGTGCCGTCATCGACAAAACGGGGGAAGCCGCCCAGCGTCAGCGTATCCTCATCGCCATCGCGATAACGCACGGTGACAGTCATCTGGTTCAGGCCAGCCTGGGAGGCCGCGAACTCCAGATACGCGTCTCCATATTGCTGCCCCTTTAGGTCTGCGGCGGCGAGCAAC
Organism: Agrobacterium sp.; assembly: GCA_034519725.1. GTDB lineage: Bacteria > Pseudomonadota > Alphaproteobacteria > Rhizobiales > Rhizobiaceae > Agrobacterium. Next base: position 99,267 of record JAXHOC010000040.1, on the reverse strand, counting down.
ACCGTCTCGCCGTCGATTTTTTTCGGCTGAGAGTTCGCGATACTGCCGTTACCCTCGCAGGAGCCGTAAACTGCCGCCAGCAATTGACGCGATGCCTGAAACATCGTCTGGTCCACGGCATAATATGACGGTGCTTCCCAGATGATCAGCGGAGCCGGCTTTTCGTGAAACTCTTTGGAGAAAACAAGAGTAGCAAGAGATGAGATGAACTGCGCGCCGTTTTCCGCATAGTTCGTAATGTCCAGACCGGTCTCCTGCGCAAGAAATCCCGCAAAGTTGAATTCAGGCGTCGCACTGAAAGAGGAGCCGACAAGAGCAATCGGTGCGGAGGTTTCCGCAACATTCCCCAGAAGATCGCTGGCATCATCTGCCGATCGCGTTGTCTGCCAGACCGTTTCTTTCTCGGGTTCCACCGCACTGCCACACAGTGCCTGAATTTCGTGGCCCATCGGCGCGATATAGTCGAGACTGCCGATAGCCTTGGTCTCGAAATTGTAAGTAGACAGGGATGGATATTCGGCGAGCTTCCTTATCGTTTCGGCGGCAGCGGAAGCAACCAGATGGGCGCCGGATGACGTCCAGTGATGGTCCCGCGAAAAGAAGAAATTGCCCCTTGCCTGGTGATCGTCAATCGCCTTGAGAACATCTACCGTCGTGATGGCATTTTTTTGCAACTGCTCGACATAGTGACGGAACTCCTGTTCTGCGACCGGGGCATTGTAGCGTGCCTGGATCTCGTCGCTATCATCGAGTTTCGCCTGCTGCACGATCCCGCGGGACGGCAGCGGTATGAAAACGAGTTCCGTTCCCTTGACGCGCAACGCATCTGAAATGGCGCGCATGGAGGTCATCGTTTCAGACGTTCTGACGAAGAACTCTTCAAAATCCGTATTGGTACGGAAAAACACGCCATCGAGCCCTTCGGCCAGATTGAATTCCGATTTTTTGTTGCCGATATCCGGGCAGGCCATGCCTGCAAAGGCTGGCGTTGCGGCGAAAACGAACAAAGCACTCGTGAAGCGGAGGGCAAACCGGCTCAGCTCAGCTGTTTCATACAGACGGTAAACCTCAAGGCTCTTCGTTTTCATCGACCACCTCCATCTTGGGTATCTTGAAACGGGGATCAGCCGCCGCCATTTTCATCAAAATTTTGTTGGCCTGATTGTGCTTGAGCACCTGCGCGCGTCTCAGCCAGAGCAGCCCCTCTGCCTGAAGGGCCTGCGAACTGTCTGCGCGAAGGACGAGCGCGGTCTGAAACATGGCGGACGGATTGTTGGCGGCTGCCGCGCGTGCCAGCCACTCATTCGCCTTGTCCGCATCCCGTTCGACGCCCTGCCCTGACCTGTACGCCTCATAGAGCCGATACATGGCGAGAGGTCCTTCTTCCGTGCGTGTCAATGCGGCTTTCTCCAACCAGCCGATGCCCGCCTCGCCATCATGCGGAACACCGAATCCGGAGAGCAGAGACAACCCGACATCGATCATCGCTGCCGCATCGCCGCGCTTTGCACCTTTGTAATTAAAGGCAAACGCCGCTTCCGGATCGATAGGCGCGGCGAAACCGGAACTTTCGAGCGCCGCGAGATCGTGCCATGCACGATCAAACCCGGCATCTGCCGCCGCCTGCAAATTCTCTCTTGCAAGCTCCCTGTTCTGCGGCAATCCCGCACCCCAGAGATAAGCGAGACCGAGTTCGCGCTGCGCCGAACGGCTGCCAGCGTCGCTCGCTGTTCGCAGGTAGTCGGCGGCGCGTTTCTTGTCGATGCCGACGCCAACGCCATCGGCATACATGCGGGCAAGCTTGAGGTTGAGCGATGGGTTTTTCGGCTGCACGGCAAGTGCTCGATCGTAATAGGACAAAGCCCTGGACGGATCGACGGATGTGTGAACGCCATCCAGAAGGAGATCGGCCATCATGATCGTGGCCTCGACGTCGCCATTGGCGATCCCTTCTTCAAGAACACGCTGTGCCTCTCCAAAATTCTGTTCGCTTTTCCCTCCTTCGAGATAGGTTGAAGCCAGCATGGCGGCCGCACCCGGATATCCCGCCCCAGCCATTTCCCTGGCGAGGTTGGCGCCCCGTAGGCTCAACAGCGGATCTGTTGATTTCAGCAGAGCACCGGCAAGCAGGAAACGATCGGCAGACGAGAGATCGGGAATGTTGGCGGCAAGTTCCAGAAATTCTCTAGCCTTGCCGCTCTCTCCGCCTTGCAGCGAAAGAACATCGAAGAGATCGATCGCCGCAGATAGACTCCCGGCTCGCGCCGCTGTTTCCAGAAGCGGAACGGCTTCCTCCAAACGGCCATTTGCTCTCAGAAACCGCGCCATCTCGACCGATGCCTGGATATCGCCCCTGTCGACCGCCCTCTGGAAAATCGCATGTGCTTTTTCAAATGCATCCGGACCGCCGACGCGCATGTGCAGATTTGCAAGTTCTATCAGACCATCCGTCCTGCCCTTTGCAGCCGATTTTTCCAGATATTCCGTCGCCTTGCCGATATCTACCGGAACGACCTGCCCTTCCGCGTAGAGCTTGCCGAGCTTCAGCATCGCGGCATCGCTGCCAAGGGCCTCGGCTTTCTCCAGCCATCCCACGGCGAAAATCTTTTGCTTCGGGTCGGAAGAAAGAAGAGCGGCCTCTGCCAGCCTGTTCAGCACACGAACCGAAGACCGCACCGCAAGCGCTTTCGAATACCACGCCATGGCCTCGTCGATATCGACGTTCTGGCCGATACCATGAAGACTGAAATCGCCCCTCAGCACGATTGCGTTGATGCTGCCCGCGGCCGCGGTGGCGACAAGCCCGTTGCGTGCAGCTGTCAGGCTTTCTTCCGTTCGCAACTCAGGCTTTTCGAGAAGCAATTGCGCTAAGAGGGCGGTGCCATCCTTCGACTGGCGTGCCAGCGTCAACCCATAGATACTCGCGGCTTTTCGTGCATCGGCTATAACGCCGTCACCGTCACGGAACATCGTGCCGATGCGCAGAAGTGCATCCACGTCGCGCGTTTCGCCATTCATCACCTGGGCGAACAGATCGTCGGACAGCTTCTTGCGGTTTTCCAACGTGTTCTGAAGCTGCACGGAGAAATAGAGCACGGCCTTGGCATCGTTGATGCCGGCAAGACGCCGCATCCATTTATCGAAGGTCGCTTGATCGACATTGATGTCGCCGCTCTCGGTAAAGTCCTTAACCAGTTCCTGCGCCGCTTCGATATCGCCCGTTTCAGCCGCACGATTGAGATAATCCGCCGCCTCAGCCGGATTGAACAGGCGGGTCGCGGGATCCATTTGCAGACGCGCGATCCAGAAGGTCGATCGTTTATGCCCAAGCTCGCTGGCTTTCCGATACCAGTCGAGTGCCGCGTGCGACGCTTCATTGGAATTCGCATTTTCCCGGTAGTAGGTAGCAAGGTCATAAGCCGCGCGCCCATCGCCGGATGCCGCGCGCCGCTCAAGCAGCCCGATGCCGAAGCGGGTCATCGACTGCGCTTCGGTCTCAGGCGTTCCAGCCAGACCGGCCAACTCGAAAGCGGCCGCGCCGTAACCGAGCCTCAACGCCAGTTGCAGCCGGGCCTTCGCATCGGCAGCACCCAGCTGCCGCTCCGCCATCGTCCGCCCGGCAATATAGGCCGCCTCGGCGACCCCCGCCCGGCCAGCCTCTTCCAGAAGCGCCAAGGCCCGATTGATATCGAACGAACCGCCCTCTCCAGCAAGCAGCATCTTCGCCAATGTCAATTTGGCTTCAGAGTGGTGTGGGCCGGGTATCGTCAGCGCCGCTTCGAGGACCGTCCGTGCCTTGCCGAAATCGGACACGAGCAACGGGTTGTGCGCATCGACCGGCACGCCTGCCCGCAGCAGCCTTGCGTAATCCAGCATGCCCTGCCCGTCACTCCGCTGCGACAGCGCGGTTGCGGCTTCGATAAGCCTGCCGGGTACCTGTGCATCCGCGGCAGATATCGGAAAGCCGTTCGAAAATGCCGATCCAACCGAAAGAGCGAGTGTGAAAAGGTGACGCTTCATCATCACTTCCCCCAGAAACAAGTGGCGTTGCCGCCGACAAATTCATCGATCAACGGCCGTTCGGTCGCGGCACCCTTCTGCAGCAGCGCAATCGCCCGCTGCATGGAGATATTCTCGGCAGGAACGGCGGCCAGAGCTTCAAGGAATGCGAGATAGTGGCGACCGTTGCCACGGTTATCGAGAAAGCCCGTATCCTGGTGAAGATAATCACGGCTCGGACCGGGGATGTAATTCTCGGCCGCATAGGCATTGACGAGAACCGGATCGTTGATGCCGTTCAGCCAATAACCGAAAATCGTCCAGATCGACCGTTTGACGGGATTGGCATCACGGGATGTCTTCACATAGAGGTTTTCGCCGTGGCCGCGGGCAACCTCCGCCATCACCACCATGCTGGTCAGCGACTGCCGCATATACCAGAGCGCCCGCGCCCCCCGGCGCGTTTCAAGCGGCAATCCGCCATTGGCGCGCGCCTCGTCGAGAATAGCGAGAAAGCGTGATCTGCCTTTTTCATAAAGACCGTCATCCCCGATGATCCCGCCCCATGTCATCAGCACGCTATCGGCCAGATACCGGTGGTTGTTGACGTCGACGTCACCGTTGAATGTCTGGTCGACGCGGCGAACCAGCGGATCGAGCCATGTCTGGATTTTCGACCGCTCCGCGTCCGGCAGCTCGTCGCGAATGATCGAAAAGGCCGTGATGGTCGGCAAGAGTGCGCGCTTCAGCGCATAATAAGCGTCGTGCCCGACCTCCGTTTTTTCGAAGGCGCCCCGATCCGCCCAAGTATTGAGAAGGCCACGCAGCATCGTGGTCGACGCGACGTCGCCGCCAAGCGAGCGCCCGGAAAGGACCACCACGGCCCAGGCGAACTGCCCGCCGGCACGATCGCTGCCGTAACCGGCGGTCGGGCGAAATCCCTCGACGACATCGAGATCAAGCCATTTGCTGTCGGCCTTGATCGCAAGGCATTGTTTGCGAAGACGTCCCGAGGTGTCCGCCGCGATTGCCGCCTTGCGGGCCGCAACGTCGAAAAGACCGTCATAGGCAGGTGCTGCGGTTGCGGCCGAGGCGGCACCAAACCAGACGCCGAGGGCTACAACGATACCGCGTCTCAGGGAGATTTTTCCGCCAGGAATCCCGGAAAATATTGCCATCAGCTTCGGCCTCCCGTCGCATTGAAGTTCTCGTATTGAACGGAATTTGAAACATTCGTGCAGGTGTCTGTCAGTGCATCTTCTGAGAAGATTGCGGATTGACCGTCACCATTGAAAAAGCCTGTATCGCGGAAACGGCAGCTATAGGCTTCGGGACGTTTCGGTCGGCACACCGTCGAGGTAATCAACACGCTTTCGCGCTCGTTGAAGCGCAGCATGTGGCCTTCCATCGCCCGGCCATCGCCATCGATCAGTCGGCCAACCTGATTGAGATAATCGTTGCCGGAAAGGCTGAAACCCGACGTCCCGTCAACCTTGATGCCGCCGCCATTTCCGCTGATGCGGTTGCCGCTGGCCGCAAAGGTCGTCAGCGGGAGATAAGGATCGAACTCGAAATCGCGCAATGCGTTAGCAGGAGATGTCCGCAAGTTGCTGATGTAGCCGTGGATCGCATCCTGAGCGTTGTTCTCCAGGATATTCGCGTGAACGCCAACATCCCAACTGTTGCGGATCTTGATACCCGCACGCTTGTTGTCGAAGAACCGGTTGCCCACAGCCAGATTGCAGCTGCTTTCGAAGAGTGTCAGGCCGTCCTGCTTGTTGTCGAAGGCGACATTGGCATAAATGAAATTGTCGACACTGTTGCGGTCGATCATGAAGCCCGACCCGGCATTGGTGTGTGACACATTGCCGACGATCCAGGAAAAATCCACCTCACGCGAGACGATGATGCCGTGTTTGGCCTTGGTGTCATAGGTGGTGTTGAGGGCAATCAGAAGCCGATGAGACCGGTCATGCGGGTCGATCGCATAGAGCACGTTGTCGCGATATTCATTGCCCACGAGGCTGACATCGTCTGCCTCATAGGAATAGAATCCATATTCGAAATTGTGGAAGAAATTGTCGACGACGATCCCCGTCGGCTCACGCGCATCCGTTATTCGCTGCGCCACGGTCTTGGGGCCGGCAGAAAAGGCGAGGCCAAAGGACTTGGGTGCCGCGTAACCCAGCGCGTCCAGCACGGAGCCACCGATCATCAGCCGTGAATTGCTCCAGCCGATGATATAGGGCCGGAAAACATGACGCTTTTCCTTGTCCGAGTAACGCGGTGTTCCGGTCGCCTCATCCCAGGATGTGACGGTCGTATCCTGAACGTAAAGTGTTCCGGCTACCGAAATGAAACTGCCGGCCGTCGCGGAAAGACGATAGGTGGCCGCTTCCTGTCCGGACAGAATCAACGTCGCCCCCTCTGCCACCAGAACGGGTGCGCGCAGTGTCACGACATCGTTTTCGCGCGTTACCAACGGAAAACCGTCGCCAGCACCCAGTTCGCTTGCCAGACTGCCAAGAGTGTAGACGCCGCTCTGGATAACAATGATGCGCGGATAGGGAATGCCCTGCGCCTCAGCCGCGAAAGACAGCCCCGTATTGCCCGCAGCCAGATCTTCCATGAACTTGTCGCTATAGGGACTGAGATTGGCAAGCGTAACGGCAGCATGACCGGGCTGCGGCAAGGGCACACTCTCCCGCACCGTACCGGCACGCACGGAAATGTCGGGATAGGTGAAGCTCTCGGGAAGGCTCATCCTGCCTTCCTGCCGCGCGAGTGTCAGCCTGCCATCGCTGAAGGCGGCAGAGGGCGTTACTTCTGCCGTAGCATCAAGCTTCGCTGCCTGTTGCATGGCCAGGTAGTCGGCCGGGTTCCCTTTGCCCCAACCGAGATTGCGCACATCGAGAGAGCGGAAATTGGCCTCGGCAATGGCACGCGCCGTGCGGACACGCAACATGTGGTCCTTCAGCTCGGTCGCCTGTACAGATGCGAATTTGAGCATCGCCGGATTGGCCGCAGCCGCAACCAGAACGTCGGCCTTGAGCGCCTCATCGTCCGCTGCACCGGCGAATGATGCGAGATAGGTCAATGCCTCAACGCCGAAGCCATCTAGCGCAGCACGTTTGCCAATCATGCTGGCGGCCCGCGCCTTGATCTTTTCGTCGGCAATGCGATCAATCAGTTGCTTGGCTGCGTCGGTCTTACGCGCATCGGTCAGCACTTCGACGATCTTCAGATACCCCTTGTCGCGGCTATCTTTTTTGTCCTCACCGGCTGCGACTTTCACCGCTTCGCCGACCAGCGCATCGAAATCGCCTTTGCCCTTGCTGTCATTGGCAACAGAGGCCAGCCGCAGCAGCGCCTCTATGCGGAACTCCGTGTCCTGAATGGAAAGTGCCACCGACTTCGCATCGTCAGTCTCGCCCTTTTTGGCGAGCGTGCGCGCCAGTTCGGACTGTACGCGTCCCCTGTCACGGCTATTGGCGATGACTTCAATCGCACTCTTGGCCGCCGCAACATCACCTTCCCGCGCCTTCACGCGGGCGATACCGGCAACAGCCTTGTCGCGGTCATTGCCGCCCTGAAGAAAGGGCAGAAGCATCTCCGCGTCCTTCAGCCTGTCGGCATCCGCCAGGCTTTTGGCAAGATTGGCAATCGTGTTGCCGCCATCCTTCACCGCACGCAATTCCTGCACCAGCGCCAACGCGTCTTCCAACCGCGCGAGGCTGATGGCGCTCTCGGCCGCCGCCACCGCCGCCACTCCCCGCTCAGGGCCGGACAGACCGGCAAGAACGGCGTTTCCGTTGGCATAGGAAGTATCGGCCATCTTCGTCAGTTCGTTTTTGGCGAAAATCGTTGCCAGCGTGAAATCAAGCTCGGCGCGCAACGCGCTTTCCGGCAAATATTCTGCCAACTTTGCGGCATCCAGCCCACGCCCGGCCTCGATACGCTGCTTGACGATCTTCTCGATCAGATCTTCCTGGTCGCTGTTGTCCGCAAGGCTGGTGGCCAGCACAGGCATCCATTCCAGCTTGCCTTCCGTGAGCGCCAGTTCCGCTACATTGTCGACCGCCTTCTTGCGCGCTTCGGAATCTTCCGGATTGATCGCCAGCGCCCACAACAGTGCCAGCTCCAGATTGTCTTTCTTGAGGGCGCCGGCGCTCTGCGCCACAACGGCGTCCGTGGAGGCGGCGCTGACTTGTTTACCGTCGATCTGCTTGCCTGCGAGAATTCGCAAGGCCTGATCGTAGCGGGCATAGCCGCGCATGCGCGTCGGCCACATGCGCGAAATCGCCTTGTCGGCAAGGACAGAGGATAGTTTTGGATCGATGATCGTCGCCGTTTGCGCCAGGGTGTTCAGCGCCGCGTTCTTTGCCGTCTCGTCCTTGATGAGATCGACACGGTCGGCTGCCTTCCCAATCAGGCTTATGGCGTTCTGCTTGTCGCCCTTGGCAACAAGAGCCGCATAGCTTCCCAGCGCGGAGACCTGCAATTCCGGCAGGGAAAGAGCTTCGATCAGCTCCATTGTCCGCACGCGCATCTCGGTTCTTTGCTCCGGGTCCGCGATACGGCCCTTCATCTGTTCCTGCAATGCGGAGATACTGGCGGAAACCAGACTGTCGGCATCGATGCCATCGGAGGCCAGCTTGCTCAATGCAGTTTTTGCCTCGACCGAATCCGCCGCCATCCACGACTTCAGTTGTGTCATGCCAGCACGCGCCGCATCGAGAAATGCGAGGCGCTGGCTGGCATCTGTCGCACCATCGGCCTTCAGAACATTCGTGGAGATGTCCGACATGGCGGCATCGGCTTTGCCGAGCGCCGATGACGTCGTTGCCGGGGCCTGCTGGGCGAAAGCAACCGAGGAGGCAACCGGCCAGTGCCCGATAGGAAAGACGAGGCAGATCGACAACGCCGCCATGCGCAGCGATACCAGGGTGCTCGCCGTTTTTGGCAGCGCCCTCCAATTGGAAGTTGATAGGTGGACGATGTCGCGTGTCATCATGCTTCCTTCGTCAGGTCTGTGGCGTAAAAGCTGCTCGATAGTGGCGTGCAGGAAACAGCAATGCAGACAACGGATGCCCCGTCAGAGGCCAAGACGTCCCCTGCACATGAATTTCCTGCAACTGGCATGCAATGGACTGCCGACTGACCGCCCTGCGGCGGGGGAGGTAGAACCTCCCGCAACCACTTATTTCGGCATGATTTTGCTCGTCATATCCGCAAACCATTGGTTCAGAGCGAACCATGGTCCGTTGTCAAAACGAACGGCAGCGGGTGTACCGGTTTCGGCCGACAGGTCACGTCCGCCAAGGTCGATCCTGACTGCCACCCGGTCGCTGGTCGCCGCGGACTGTTCGCTGACTTTTGGCAGTTGAGCCACCGCCACATCATGCAGAACCGTGCCTTGCGGCAGGTCGACACTGACATGCGGCGCCTTGTAGAGCGCCATCAGATGCGAGCGATCCACCATGGCGACCACGTGCGGTTTGGCATCCGCATGCCGCAGTCCCAAAACCTGCGCTCCGACCTTGATCTGCGTATCGGCAGTTGGACCGGTTGGCTCGGCAATGCAATCGCACGAGGCGACGACCGACGTGCTCTGGCCGCTTTCGGTCAAGACGGTCAAAATCCGCTCACCACTTTTTACCGGTCCGGTTACCAGATTGGTGATGATGCCGTTGGCAGGGGCAAGAACCGGAACCGTATCGACCGTAACCACCGCACTATCGGCCTGGAAGACCCAGAGACGTTCATAAAGGCTGCTTGCCAGAAACGCTGCAAGCGCGAGCGACAGGGCCAACGTGGCGACAATACCCACGGCTTTTCGGAACTTGCCCGCGCCCGGCACCGCCTCGTCCGACTTTCGCGGCCGCAGTTTGACCTCGCCGGAAGCTCGCCTGGCGAAATCGAGAATATCGTTACCCTCGACGATCTCGCCACTGAGATAGGAATCATGGATGTGGCGCAGCATACGCTGCGCGGCCGCAGACGTATCCACAAATTTGAGACCGGTACGGCCGGTTTGCGCACTGGAATGGCGCACTTGCGCTTTCACGGGCAACAACATGTCGAAACCATCGAGAGGGATCTGCAACTGCAACGGCAGCACTTGTCCTTCCTCGAAGGTGACATCACCTGTTGCGACACCCACCCCGCCCAAAGACCAGTCGATCGTGGAATATCTGTGCTGATCGATGACGCATTTCAGCGGCAACTTGTAGCGCGCATGCTGGCGTTGCTCATCCGCTTCGAAACTCACGATGCTCATGTTCATTTTGGGCTCCTTTGCGGGTCAACGCATACCGAAAATCGCAGTCGTCGCCTCAATGCCTGGGACCGACAATTGACCGACGAGCAACGATATGAGGGTTACAAACAAGGTAATCGATAAAACATGCATGTAGGTGGAAGAGGCATTTTTCAGCGCGGCCGCCCGACCTGTGCCGTTGGCGGACAGCGTTGTTTTCTGCCGCGTCCACTTCTGAAGATCGAGGTGGAAGAAAATGTATGTTTTTATGATCGAGCCGAAGACCTGATTGAAATAGATGAAGAAGGGATAGAAAATCGAAACCCGCGGCCGGGAATTGAACAGCATCAGCGTCATGATGTAGCGGGTCAGCAGGACCCAGGCGAAATAGGCCGGGAAAATCAGCGGGTTGTCGAAAAGCCCTATCAGAATGACCATGACGAGACCGGCAAGCGACGTCCACATCGAGATACGCTGATCGAAAATCGTCCACCAGGTAAAATAACCGATATTCCAAGGACCAAGTGCCAGTGCACGGCTGTTCGTCCGCAGCATGTTGCCGAACCAGCGCGTCATCAATTGCGCAGCTGCCTGGAAAAAGCCCGATGTCGGAGGGTCTTCGACTGTCGCGACGGTGACGTCGGGCACATACAGCATGTGATAATTGTTGCGCAGCAGCCAATACCAGCTCGACTTGTCGTCGCCGGTGAGGAACTTCAGCCTGCCAAGACGCCAGTGCTCGATATAGTCCCGTTCCACCTGACGAATGAAATCGGAATTGGTGATGACCGAGGCGCGGAACATCGACATTCTGCCGGTAAGCGTCAGAACGCGCCTTGAAAGCCCGTTCGACGACATGAGAATATGGCGTTGCGCAAACCGCAGCGAATACCAGACGTGAAATGACGATTTTCCACGCACCCGCGAGGTTTCATCCGTGGTCAACGCACCAACTCGACCATCCGTGAAGAAACCGGCGCACCGATCGACGAGGTTTTCGGGCACGATGGAATCGCCATCGATAACTGCCACCACGTCATCGCCTCGCGGCTCCAGCTTGGAAACGGCCCGAAACGCGTAGGCCAGCGCATCCCGTTTGCCGCTGCCATTGATGCGGACGATCACCAGGCGGATATCCGTGTTCTCGCCGCAAATAAGGCGATGCATCGAACGTATCAGGCGCTGGTCGGACATTTCGACGATGGAGGCGATGACCGTCGCCCCACCTTGAGAAGCAAGCGCTGCCTGGAACGCGGCGCGATAGACCTCGGATGTAGTGTCGCCGTCGATGCGAAAACTGGTTACGATGAGATAGGCATGAGGCGCGCGCCCGTTTTCCGCGCTGTGCTGGAGATGCCGGTCCGCTCGAATGCGCATTTTCGGGAACACGACGCGACGGTAGATGTTGGATCGCACGAAATGCAGGATACCCCAAGAATACCGCCAAACGGCCAGCGCGCCCAGACCGAACAAAAGACCCGCGTTCGCGCCAAAGAGCACGCCTTCCGGGACGATCACGATCAGGCTGGCGAGGCCAAGAACAAACAGCAAATGGGCTGGAAGGCTCTCGCTCCAATTAACGATAGCGGATTGCTCCCCCGCCTGAGAAACCGGCACTGTCGACAATCTATCAACAGGCAATACTTCATCAGGAAGACCGAGCACTCTCTTTTCGAGATAGTGTCTCATAGCATAATCCATCAATGAAATAAATTTACAAAACTTACGATCTAAAATCGAAGAAAATCATATATAATGCGCTATACATCTGTATATTATACACTATTTTTTGATTAAGCAAACCTTAATTTACAATATATAATCGTAAAATAGATATATTTATACGATGTCGTCCAGATAACGCACCGGTATCTCCCACAACACGACTTTTGGCGCCGCTTGCGAGCGAAGTTTCTCCAGAAAATCCTGCATGGGCACAAAAGGCCCCTTTCCTTCACTGGCGTAATTGAGAACCTCCACCTCGCATGTCGTCTTTAACTGATCTTCAAACGACCAAAGCGGGTTCGCGCTATAGCTTGTGCCGACCAGCACGACCTGATCCGCCGGCCCGGCTCCAGCGTCGCCGTCGCCAAAGAGCGCATCGGCGTCATCCGCCCTGGCGGCAGCCGATATCGGCTGGATAATATCTAGGGCCGTACCGGCTCCGGACAATATCCAGCCGGCATCGACAAACTTTGCAAGGTCGCCGACATGGTTGACCTCGTGTTGGGAAACACTGTCAAAGGCGGTTTTCACCAGTTGATCGCGGCGGGGAATGGCGGCACACGCCGCCTTGGCCGCCATACCGCTGCCCTTGACCGTCCAATGCGTATCCGATCGCAAAAAAAGTTCTTCAGGCTTTGCGGAACCGAACGTCGCGGCCACGTCTGCGGCTGCGATCCCCTTCCCGTTCAGGAAGGCCATAAATCTCTCATAGAGATCGGCGTTGGTTTCCGGCAAAACGTTATTGCCCAACTGCCCGGCCACGACTTGGGCTTTGGGCGGGATCGGTATGATAACCAGAGTAGCGCCTTTTTCCGCCAATCTGGCGCGAACATCCGCAATCGTCTGGAACGACGTTGCAAGGTTGGCCTCCGATGTCCGGCTCCACGCAAACTCCTCTGCCGTGAAAAGCCAGCCGCTCCGGCCAACGATCGCGCCTTTCCTGGCTTCTCCGAAAACGCCGAGAGAAACTGCATTAAAAAACTCGACGGCGAAATTGCTGAACGGCAATTCCCGCTCATAGCCTTCTTCAAGCCGACTGGCGGCCTTCCCGGTCCAGATATCAGCAAGATCATCCACCTTCAGGTCTTCATCCGGGATACTGACCACATAATTGGCGGTAATTCCGGCACCAGCCAGCAGAAGAAAGAGAACCGACGCGGTTGAAAGCAAACGTGGTGAGATCATGCATCGTACTCCCTAAAACTGGAAATAGAGGAAGGGTGAATCATTATCGGCCGTCAGCTTCAATATCGAAATCATGCCGAAAAAGCAGACAATGCCCGTCGCCGCCAAAACCATGCCCGCAGTCGACGGGTGAAGCGGCATGTGGATCAATCGCTCAGCCGGGAAAGTCCGGTTGAACCACGGCTCGATAAACACCACCGCCACGCCGACGGCCAGCGAGGCGAGAGCGAAGTTTTTGATCTGCCAGGCAATATCCGGCTGGATATGCAATCCGTTGAGGCCTGACATTCCGCGATACATGTCGACCGCGCTGTGCATGTCGAGCGATCGGAACATGACCCAACCTATCATGACCAGTAACAGGGTACCCCCTAACGCCACGACAGAGCGCTTATCGGACGGCTTGACCCCAAGCAGGCGCTCCAGTGCGAGGAGCCCGCCGTGCCAGATACCCCATAGGATGAAGGTCCAGTTCGCGCCGTGCCACAGTCCGCCCAACACCATGGTAATGAACAGGTTGAAATAGGTCCTTGCGGTTCCCAACCGGTTTCCGCCCAGCGGAATATAAAGATAATCCCGCAGCCATGCCGACAGGCTGAGATGCCAGCGACGCCAGAATTCCGTGATGGAACGGGACACATAAGGACAGTCGAAATTTTCGATAAAGCGGAATCCCATCATCATTCCCAATCCGATAGCCATGCTGGAGTAGCCCGAAAAATCGAAATACAGTTGTATCGAGTAGGCAATGGTTCCAAGCCAGGCCTCTGCAAATGTCGGGTCGGCTTTGGCGAATATCGCATCCGCTATGGGTGCGACGGAGTCCGCAATCAGGACTTTCTTGGCGAGCCCGGCAAAAAACCGGATGCCACCTTCGGCAAAAAGCTCGAGCGAATGCTGGCGATAGGTGAACTGATGGGCAAGGTCCTTATATCGCAGGACCGGACCGGCAACCAATTGCGGAAACAGAGCTTTGAATGCTGCAAAATCGAAGAAGTTCTGCGCCGGTGGCGCGTCCTCCCTATAAATATCGATGAGGTAAGAGATCGCCTGAAATATATAAAATGAAATGCCGATCGGCAGCAGAATTCGCGCATGCCACGACGTGAACGGGTCACCGCCATTGAAGAGGTCGGCGAGGCTGTCCATGAAGAAATTGTAGTATTTGAAATAACCGAGCACAAGTAGAGGCCCGGAAATTGCGACAATCAGCAATCTTTTTCGCGCTTGCGCCGTGCGTTCCGCATAGATCAGCTTTCCGAAGATATAGCTCCAGAGCGTCACGAGAAAAAGCAGGCCAAGGTAATCTATCCTCCACCATCCGTAGAAAAGGTAGGAAAACAGAAGTATAACGAGCGATTTGTACCGAAATGGAACGGAAAAATATACACCGAGCGCAATCGGCAAAAACATAAATATGAATAAGCTTGATGAAAAAACCATCTTTATCGACTTTCTTCATGAAGGTCGAACTGAATATTCTCACATAAGAATATGAATTAATGCAGGTGTCAATAAGCTGTTAATAAAAAATTAAACTACTTGATGCGCTCAGTTGGTTTTCGAATCGCAATTATGGAAATCGAGATTTGAGAAGCGTGACGACGACCACAAACAATTCCCCTCGTGACCCAATGTCTTGCCCGGACTTCTGGCTCCCATCTTTCCGCCGGGTTGGGCATATATATTTCCGACCGCCGAATATCCCTCCCCGCCCTGACCCAGCGAAGCGAATACATAAGGTGTCATCCCGCCCCTCGAGCCGCAGTCGCGGTCTCCACCTACACGCACCGTTTTTTTAAAAAACCAAGCTCGACTGTTTGTTTTTGGCATTTAACTTTTTTGGCAACGAAAGCGGACAGGGACGCCGCGCAACCGCACACAAAGCGAACGCTCGGTCGAGACGCGGCAGGGTTGTTCGATGCCACCATCAATCTTCTGTACGGCCAGGGGTTCAACAAGACCTCCACCCCGGACATCGCACGCACGGCCCGCGTTTCCCGTGATCCCCTCACCCATCATTTTGCCACCGTTACTGCGTCAAAGGTTTGAATAATCTTGAAGGCTTTGCCGAAGGGCGCCACAATAGTCGTTCGCGCTCCGACCCATTGAGCCGGGACAGGTGGCCCGGCTCGTATATTGGCACTTGTCTAGTCGCAACCGGTCCGCATAAGGCAGACGACAAGTCTATGCACTGGAGAGGATAATGGGGCTGCCGCAGGCGGAGCGCTGGCAGATGCACGCTCACGAATTCGCCACGCCAGTTCCTCCGAAGTGCGGGCCAAGATCGGCTGGTCGCTAGCAGTGGCTGCGTAGCAAACAAGACACGGTTTGGCAGGCCCGACCAGATGGCGAGGAGCATTCACATGAAAGTTGAAAAAATCACTTTCAATTCAAGCGATCAGATTCCCAACAACCAGACCTTCCCTGTCATCATCTATCGACAAGTCGGCTCACCATTCGATTCCGATGCTTTCGAGGCACTGTTCGCACGAAACGGATGGCGCGGCATCTGGCGCAACGGCGTGTTTGGCTATCACCATTACCACAGCGGCGCGCATGAAGTTCTGGGCGTGGGGCGCGGTGAGGCGACGTTGCAGATTGGGGGGCCAGATGGGCAGGCCTTGGAGGTTATGCAAGGTGACTGCCTGGTTTTGCCCGCCGGTACGGGCCACAGAAAGCTGAAATCCTCCTCGGATTTTCAGGTGGTCGGGGCTTATCCAGCCGGCCAAGAAGCCGATATTCAGACGTCTGCACCAACCAGTGCGATGCTTGCACGGATGAAGTCTTTGCCAAAGCCGACAACCGATCCCGTGCATGGAGCATCAGGCGGCCTGACCGATCTGTGGTAATGAAAGGCCACGCCTTTGAGATCGGCCGCGGAGCGCGCCGCATTTCAAACAGCCCTGTGATCTACGAGCGCCGTCAGCAAAGCCACCGGTCAGTAGAGATAAATTCTGCAACGCCGTTCATTTTCAAGAAGAGATGAATAGCCGGAAGCCCCCGGCGACTAGGGCGCGCTTAGCTCCCGCTCAAGCCCTCTTCCCGCCACGCGCGCGATAGCCACCAAACGCTCCACGTCACGCCCAATCCGCGCCATGGCGGAGAGACCGACCATGGTTGAGCTCACGAAATCCGGGCGCAGCTTCTTGCCTCTTCGGGATAACGCGGCGATTATATAAGGAGCGATTCTCTCCGCCGCCGTGGAAACGCTGGTTGTGGCACGCGCTTTTCATCACCCCCGCAGCGCGTGCCTTCCAGAACGAGGCAGCCAGCGGCGGCGGAATGAGCGGCGTAGCGCCTTGCCGCATCTTCCAGCAACGCGGCAAGGCATTCGCCAACCGGACGATCCGGCCGCAGGATATCGGCAAGAGGGATTGCTTCTGTGCCGGCGTAAAGATCGAGAACCCTTTTGTAGAGGCCCATTTTGCTGCCGAAGGCGGCATAAAAGCTTGGCGGGTTGATGCCCAATACCGAGGTGATCTCCGCAACGCCGACAGCATCAAAACCACGCGCGTGGAAAAGCTGTTTGGCCGTGGCCACAGCCTGATCAGGATCAAAACGGCGCGGACGGCCGCGGGAGCGAATGTTTTTTGTATCGACCATTACATAATATCTTGACGAGTGGGTTGTTCGGTATTTATGTATCGATCATTAAATTAATTTTCAAGGTCATGGAGAATGCTCGTGTTTGAAGGAAAATCCGTTTTGGTTCTTGGCGGCAGCCGAGGCATAGGCGCAGCCATCGTGCGGCGGTTTGCCGACGAAGGTGCAAAGGTAACGTTCACCTATGGCGCATCGCAAGGTGCGGCTGAAGAGCTGGCGAAGGCGACGGGCAGCACGGCCATACGGGCGGATAGTGCTGACCGCGACGAAGTCATCCGCGTTGTGCGGGACAGTGGTCCTCTTGATATATTGATCGTGAATTCGGGGATTGCCATTTTTGGCGATGCTCTCGAGCAGGACCCAGATGCCATCGACCGCCTGTTTCAGATCAACATCCAGACGCCTTATCACGCCTCTGTGGAGGCGGCGCGGCAAATGAATGACGGTGGCAGGATCATCGTTATCGGCTCGGTCAATGGAGACCGGATGCCGGTGCCGGGCATGGCCTCTTACGCCGTTTCCAAATCTGCCTTGCAGGGGCTGGCGCGCGGCTTGGCACGCGATTTCGGGCCACGCGGCATCACCATCAACGTTGTGCAGCCCGGCCCGATCGATACCGACGCGAACCCGGAAAACGGGCCGATGAAGGACCTGATGCACAGCTTCATGGCACTGAAGCGCCATGGACGGCCGGAGGAAGTGGCAGGCATGGTGGCCTGGCTTTCCGGGCCTGAAGCCGGTTTTGTGACGGGTGCGATGCACACGATCGATGGCGCATTTGGCGCTTGATAAGCAGATTGCCTGATGGTTTGCGGCCGGTTTCGGGACAGCACGATGGTGTTGTTTCCGAAACCGGCGAATAGATTGCGGCGAAGGAATTTCGCCGCAATCTTATCGGTTTTGCCTTTGGCCGATCTATCGCGGCATTCGGGCGAAGCCCTTTGCCAGGATTGGCCCGGTTGGCCTGCCTGTGGGTGATCCGCCTGCCTGTTCAAGCGTGATCTCGTAAAGCTGGTCGCTTCTGGGGGTCGGCAGCGCCGGTCCATCGAGACGCGCTGAACGCACGCCATCGATCAGACCGAGCGAGACGCTCCTACCCCCCTTGGAGGGCAATGTCCATAGCTGGATCGTCTTGTCTCCGGGCACTGCAAAATCGGCCAGCATCCGCACGGTCGCTTTTTCGTTGCCAAAATCCTCCACAACGGCCTGAACCTCGCCCGTCTCGTTGAGGAGAACTGCGATCACCAGCGGCTCCGTTGTTCGCGTGAGGCTGAAAGTGAGGCCGGCGGCGAGCACAACGGTTGCGGCAAGGGCGGAGACGGCAATGGCGCGCCAGCGGTTTGTGTTGTTGTCGTTTGCCGTGTGGGTGGGCTTGAGGGATGCGGATTTCGACTGGAGCGGCAGGCGGGATTCGATGTTATCCCACAATTCGCCCTTGATGGCTGCCGGCTCGACGGTGGTATCCAGCGGCAGAAAACGCTCGCGGCTGGCCGCGATTGCCGCCCGCAATGCGCCATCCCGTTCCATTGCCGCTTCAACGGCTGCGGCCTCCGATGTCTCCAGCAGGCCCAAGACGTAATCATCGGCGATGGCCGGAATATCTTTGCGATCCAACATCATGCCATGCACTCCCGAAGCGCCGAAAGGCCGCGCCTGATCCAGGATTTCGTCGTTCCAAGCGGAATGCGCAAGCGTCCGGCGATTTCGCCGTGGGAATATCCGGCCACATAGGCCATCAGGATGCCCTGCCTCTTTGTCTCCTCCAGACCGCCGAGACATTCATAAAGGCGTGAATTCCGGTCGAGCTTCTGCCATGCGGCCATCACTTCATCTGCCTGGGCGCCATCGCGCAGCGTTTCCACATCCTCCACGGGGAGTTCGCGCCTGCTGTCTCGCAGAAGATTAAGCGCCCGGTTTCGGACGATCGCGTAAATCCAGCCGCGCGCCGACCCCTGGTCTGCCCGATATTGGTGTGCATGGGTCCAGATGCGCACGAAGCTCTCCTGCACCACCTCTTCCGCCAGCTCCCTGCGCTTGACGATACGCTCCGCCACCGCAATCAGCCGCCCTGCCTCGCGATCGAAAATCGCACGCAACCCGACCTATGCGCCTCTGGCGCAGGCAGCGAGCGCTCTGTGGAGATCGTCAGGCCCGGAGCCCACCAGCGATTTGAACACCTTTCAACTTCGGATAGCCAGCATGGCCGGCCTCAGCTATACCCATCGAGGCCCCATTGGATGCATCACTGCAGGAAATTTTTCAGCTGCCTGCATCCAAACGAACTGCTTCCCCGTGTCGTGCAATTGTGGAAGCAAGCCGAAAACCCCAAATGCAGGACGACTTCCGAACGGTTCACCAAGCACGGGGAGAAACACACATGAAAGACCATTCGTTTTCACACTGATCGCCTCCACCGCTTTCGCAGCTGCGGCCTACGGCATCAGGTGGTCAGCCCCCGTGCTCGGCCTGACCGGCGACAAGACGCTCGTCATGTTCGACACCGACAAGCCTGCCGTCACCAAGACCATGGATGTCACCGGCGTCGACAAGCTCGTCGGCATCGATTTTCGGCCGGGCAACAAGACCGTCATCGGCGTGACGCCTGACCATCGCATCGTCGCCATCAACCTTGAGACCGGCGCGGCAACCGATGTGGCCAAGATGGACAAAATGCTGACCATGACGGAAGCGCCCGTGGTGGTCGATTTCAACCCGGCAGCGGATCGTCTGCGTTTCATGACCGGCACGACCAATCACCGCGTGCATCCCGACACGGGTGCCGTGACCGTCGATGGAACGCTCGCCTTTGAAGACGGCGACATGCACAAGGGAGAAACACCCGCCATCGTTGCCGCCGCCTATACCAATTCGATCGGCAAGCCGGAAAAGACGGCGATGTACAACATCGATGCGACCATAGGCGCCTTGGTTCAGCAGACAAAGCCGAATGACGGCACGCTGAAAGCCATCGGCAAGCTCGGCCTCAAGGACATGCCGGCAAGCTACGCATTCGATATCCACGGCGAGGAAGGCGGCAAGAACACCGCCTATCTGGCCGCCGGCAACACCCTCTACACCGTCAACCTCGAAACCGGCGCCGCCACCGAAATCGGCGGGATTACAGGCGCGGACAAGGGCTTGCGTGACATGACTATTCTTCCTGCGATGTGATTGGGCGTCGTAGAGGGCGCGTTTGAGCTATCAGAAAGGGCTGGTCCGGTTGTTCGGGCCAGCTTTTTTATGTTGCAGCGGTGGTGGCTTGGTCACATGTTCGGAAGCAGATTATTGATGAGGTGAATGATGTTCGCCCGTTGACCGCCTCGCGTAAGCCAAAGCACCCCCAAGGCCCCGCGGTACGCCTAGTTGAATCCACGCATATCGAAGCTTTTAGCCCGGAGCGTTTCCTTATTGGTACGCTCCAAGCTACGTCGCATTGAGAAGATACGACGGCAGCTTTTTGCTGGCGGACAAAACTTCGATGCCAATCAACCGACCTTCCGCATCGAAATCCAAGTTTATTTGCCCGTCTACGGCATTTGGATCACAGCAGTAAGTGAATCCAAATGGCGCTACGTCCTCATCGCCCTTCAGTTTA
This sequence comes from Agrobacterium sp., assembly GCA_034519725.1. Taxonomy (GTDB): domain Bacteria; phylum Pseudomonadota; class Alphaproteobacteria; order Rhizobiales; family Rhizobiaceae; genus Agrobacterium. The sequence goes on along the minus strand of JAXHOC010000040.1, from coordinate 78,898 downwards.
ATGTAGGCCGCATCTACGCTGACATCATAACTGATCTTCACTGTCTGCCCTTTACGTTAGCGATATAGTTGTCCGGGTTCTTCGGTCGTATCACGGTGAACCGTACCCAGTTTGCCGGAGACCCCAACTCGTGAGAAGTAGGGTCTATGACAAGCAAGACGACAAACAAGTTTTCTCCTGAAGTCCGCGCCCGCGCCGTTCGAATGGTGGTCGAGCATGAAGCGGAGCATCCTTCGCGATGGGCGGCTGTGTCTTCCATAGCCGCAAAGATCGGTTGCTCGGCGCATACGCTCAATGAATGGGTGAAGAAGGCCGAGGTGGACAGCGGCAAGCGTGCGGGTTTGCCGAGTGACGTCGCGGAGAAGATGAAAGCTCTGGAGCGGGAGAACCGCGAACTTCGTCAGGCCAACGAGATTTTGCGCAAAGCCTCTGCGTATTTTGCGATGGCGGAGCTCGACCGCCCACTGAAGCGATGATTTCCTTCATCAATGCACACCGCTCGGTGCTCGGGGTCGAGCCGATCTGCAGACTGCTGCCGATTGCCCCGTCCACCTATTATGAAGTCATCGCCAAGCGCACGGACGTGGACCGTTTGTCGGCCCGCGCCCGACGCGACATTGCCATGAAGGTCGAGATACGCCGGGTGTTCAACGAGAACTTCCAGGTCTATGGCGTGCGCAAGGTCTGGCGACAGTTGCTACGGGAGGGTTACGACATCGCCCGCTGCACTGTCGCTCGGCTTATGAGGGCAATGGGACTGCAGGGCATCATTCGCGGCAAACCGATCCGCACGACGATCAGCGACAAGACCGCGCCATGTCCGCTCGACAGGGTAAACCGGCAGTTCTTCGCGCCCGCGCCGAACATGCTCTGGCTTTCTGATTTCACCTATGTGGCGACCTGGCAGGGTTTCGTCTACGTGGCTTTTGTGATCGACGCCTTCGCTCGCCGCATCGTCGGTTGGCGGGCAAGCCGGACTGCCCATGCGGGCTTTGTGCTCGATGCCCTCGATCAGGCACTTCATGATCGGCGGCCCGTCCACCGTGGCGGACTGGTCCATCATTCCGACCGCGGCTCGCAATATGTGTCCATTCGCTATTCTGAGCGGTTGGCGGAGGCAGGCATCGAGCCGTCTGTCGGAAGCGTTGGCGACAGTTACGACAACGCTCTCGCCGAAACGATCAACGGTCTTTACAAGGCCGAGGTCATCCATCGACGTGGGCCGTGGCGCAACTTCGAGGCCGTGGAGTTCGCCACGCTGGAATGGGTAGATTGGTTCAACAACAGGCGTCTTCTTGAGCCCATCGGAAACATTCCACCTGCCGAGGCCGAAGAACGATATTACGCCATGCTGGACGCGCCAGCCATGGCCGCATAACTTAAACCAAACGGTCTCCGGTAAACTGGGGGCGGTTCACGGTGGTAATACGGCTTCCGACACCGACGAATGTGTTGGTGGTCACATCATAGTACCGGGTAAGGCGCTCTCCACCTTCATATATTGGAACGACTCGCGGTGACTATTGTATTTCTGATGCTTTCAATAGATATACCACGAGTGGTTGCTTGCTTTGCCGCGTGAGAACTAATTTCGATGCCCCTAAATACAACGTTGGCATTGCCCGCAGTATCAACGAAGACAACTGCGTCAGGCACAGATTTCACCTCTGATTCGAGCGAATTTCTCGCCGTAGCAGCCATTCGCAGGCCGATTGCGGGGTACGAGATTTCCTGCACTATTGGATTTACCCCAGCCATCATCTACCAAGATGCATCAAGTGGGTATAAGGGCAACCGCTCCATCTATTCACCTTCGGCTACTAGGGATCAAGCATTCCCTCACTCCTGCCGGATCACGCGTCACCGCGCCCTCGCCCTCCCCTCACAAGCAAGCACAAATACGACACACCCGTTTCGAAATCCGTGCCTAACCCGCGATATTTTTCACCCAGTGGTTGACTCCACACAATCAATTTAAGTAATCGCTACTAAAAGTTTATGAGAATATTCTAATGCTGGGGGGGCATGATGCGGGGCAGGTTGAGCTCGTGGAAAGATGCGGCAGGTCGTGCGGTGTCTTCTCTTTGTAAGATGTCGAAAACGGGCGCCGTCGCTCTTTCGCTTCTTCTTGTGCCAGTGACACAGGCCCTTGCCCAGTCCGTCACGGTTTCGGCGGTGCCGGCGACGTTCAATGGTGTCGGCGATACCATCCGTTTCGATTACGTCATTGATCCCGGCTCCTACACCCTCACCAGCATCAATCCCACAACGACGTCCATCAAGGGTGCAGAGGTTACCTGTCCCAGCGTGGGCAGCGGACTCGAGTGGCCCAACAAGCTGACATGTACTGCGGCTTACCGTGTCGATGAAATGGATGTCATGGCCGGGCAGTTTTCGGATTTTGCCAGTTTCAGTGGCACCCGGGTCGGCGGCCATTCTTTCGGTTTCACCAGCAACACGCTCGTCGTCCGCGCGGTAGCGGGCGGGCCTGTCGTCCTGTCGGTAACGTCGTCGCCGAACCCGTCTCTGCCCGGTCAAGAGGTGGAAGTCACGGCCACTGTCTCATCCATGGGCTGTAATGCCGGCCAGGCACCTCCGGGCAGCGTCAGCATTTCTCTTGGTTCCCAATCGGCCAATCTGGGCCTCGCGCCGACCGGACCGGTGAGCCCGGCATCCTCGGCGACATTCCGGACGACAAGCCTGTCATCCGGAACATATCCTGTCAGCGCGTCTTATTCCGGCGGGAGCGGCTGCAGCACCGCGTCTGCAAACGGCTCCGATCACACGGTGGAAACCAAACCGACTGTGACGATCAATCAGGCGACAGCGCAAGCGGATCCGACCTCCCGGTCGCCGATCCTGTTCGATGTCGTTTTCGATAAACCCATTGTTGGTTTTACCGGTGCCGACGTGCAGCTATCAGGCACGGCTGGCGCCACCTCGGCCACGGTTTCTGGTTCCGGTGCAACCTATCAGGTGGCGGTATCGGGCATGACCCGAGCCGGAACCGTGACGGCAACGATCGCCGCCGGAAGCGTCGCGACACCGGCCGGCCTTATAAACGAGGCATCGACGAGTTCGGACAATTCGGTTTCCTACGACCCGGTCAAAATCACCCCGGTCACGATTGCCAATCCAGTCTATCAACAGGTCTATGGCCCGGTGAGCCTGACCGCGAGCGGCGGTAGCGCGCCCCACAGCTTTGCAGTCTCAGCCGGTACGCTGCCGGGTGGGCTTTCTCTTTCCAGCAACGGTGAGTTGACGGGCACTCCAACGCAGAGCGGAAATTTCAGTTTTACCGTAACGGTAACGGACGCTGGCGGGGCGACCGGCGAACAATCTTACTCCGTGTCCATCGCAGCACCGGTCATAACCTTGACACCCGCTTCTCTCCCCGGTGCGACTTACGACGTGGCCTACGGCCAGACCCTGACAGCGTCGGGCGGTGCATCACCGCACAGTTTCTCCGTGAGCGCTGGCTCACTGCCGCCGGGCCTTGCACTGGCGAGCCCAGGCTACGTTTCCGGCGCACCGATCCTGTCGGGTAGTTATAATTTCACCGTCACCGCAACGGATGTGAATGGCGAGACGGGCAGCCGCGCTTATTCCATCACCGTCGCCGCCACCGCGCCCGATGCACCGGTCGCCGTCATCGCAACCGCCGGTGACACACAAGCTTCCGTGTCCTTCCAGCCGCCACCGCGCAATGGCGGCGTGGCGCTGACAGGTTACACGGTCACGGCGATCCCCCCAGATGTCGCGCCGGTGACCGGACAGAGCAGCCCCATCGTCGTCACGGGTCTCACCAATGGCCAAAGCTACACGTTCAAGGTGACGGCCGAAACGACCGAGGGACAGAGCGTCGCCTCCGCTCCGTCAAACAGCATCACGCCGAAAGCGACGCAGACGATCACATTCAATCCGCCGAGCACGCAGACATTTGGAACGGCGCCCACGCTTACCGCTACCAGCGATTCCGGATTGACGCCGATTTTCACATCCAGCACGACCGACGTCTGCACGATTACAAGCAATGGCCTTCTGACCTTTGTTTCCACAGGCACCTGTACGATCAATGCGGATCAGCCCGGTGACGGCAGCTATCTTCCCGCAAGCCAGGTCACGCGCTCGTTCACGGTCAATCCGCAGGCCCCTGTCGCCAATGCGATCTCCGTCAGTGTCGCGCCTGATTCCTCCGGCAACGTCATCGCTCCCAATGTGACGGGTGGAGCCCCGGCCACAATTGCCATCGCCACGGCTCCATCCAATGGCAACGCGACAGCAACCGGAACCACGATCACCTATACGCCGACAGCCGGATATACCGGTCAAGACAGTTTCACCTATACGGCAACGAATGTCAGCGGCACCTCTGCGCCTGCAACGGTCACGGTTCTGGTCACGGCAACGACACTCGTCTTCTCTCCCTCCGCCGGGCGGCTCGCGGATGCATTTGTAAACACGCCCTATGGCCAGACCATCGCGGTATCCGGCGGTAGTGCACCCTATCAATATGCGACCAGCAGCCCGCTACCCGCTGGCCTCAGCCTGAATTCCGCCACCGGAGAAATCACCGGCAACCCGACGACGGAAGGAAACGCGAGCTTCAATATCACTGCGCGCGACGCCAACGGTGTCACCGCTTCGGCTGCCTACACGATCGCTGTGCTGGTCGCCGCACCAGTCGCAAGCGACAGCACGGCAAGCGTCACTGCCGATAGCACCAACAATCCCGTGCCCCTCAGCATATCGGGAGGCAGGGCCGACACCATCGCCATTGTCAGCGGCGCATCACACGGCACGGTGGCCATCACCGGCACCACCATCACCTACACGCCGGCCAGCGGCTACTCCGGCACCGACAGCTTCACCTATTCGGCAGGCAACTCTTCGGGCAGCTCATCCGCCACGGTGACGATAACAGTAACACCGCCAGCGGGCGCCCTTACCCTTTCACCTGCCGGTGGAGCTTTGACGGAAGCCATGGCTGGAGAAGCTTACAGCCAGTCCATCACGGCTTCCGGCGGCACCAATCCGCTCCTCTACAGCCTTGCCGGCGGCGCATTGCCGCAAGGCATGATCCTCAATCTTTCAACCGGCGAACTCACAGGCCCGCTGGAGACCGAAACCGAGGGTGATTACAGCTTCACCATTCAGGTGCGGGACGCTCGGGGTGCGACGGCTGCTGCAGCCTACACTCTGAAAGTGAAGGCCCGCGAGATCAACGTCGCCGACAGGGAGATCAGCGTGGCGCCTGGCGCAACACCGCCGAATGTCAATCTTACCACCGGTGCGACGGGCGGTCCCTTTACCGGCGCCGATCTTACCTTCGTCAGTCCTGCCAACGCCGGTCGGGCAAGTATCGTCAACGGCGAATTCGCTCAGGCTGGCGGCACGCAGGCGACGGGGTTGTACCTCAAATTCATCCCGAACCCGGCTTTCTCGGGCAAGGTGCGGGTTGGTTTTCGTCTCACCAGTGCACTGGGCGCCTCCAACCAGGGGACCGTCACCTATAATCTCGGCTACGACGCTGCGCAGGTCGCAGACGATATAAACGATCTCGTCCATGGATTTGTCCGCGCCAGACAGAACATGATCGCTTCCACGATCAAGGTTCCGGGCCTTCTTGAGCGGCGACAGATGGGCAATGCTACAAGTGCGGTCACGTCACGTGCAATGCCTTCCGGCGAGGGCATGGTTCTTGGCTTCGCCACCAGCCTTGCGCAGATCGAAGCAGCCCGAAACAACGCAGATGGCGTGATGAAAACGGAAATGCCGCTTTTCAACATCTGGCTTGATGGCTCGTTCCTGGTCCACAACCGTGATGAATCGAGAAGCAAATGGGGCAGCTTCGCCATGGTTTCAGCCGGTGTGGACTATCTGCTGTCCGACAAGGCGCTGCTAGGTTTCTCCTTCCATTTCGACCGGATGACGGACCCGACGAACGGAGACAACGAGTTGACTGGCAATGGCTGGCTGCTTGGCCCCTATGCCTCGTTTGAAATCGCCAAAGGCATTTTCTGGGATAGCAGCCTTCTATATGGCGGCTCTGCAAACGACATCGACACACCCTTTTGGGATGGCTCCTTCGATACCAGCCGCTGGCTTTTCGACACCTCGATCTCAGGACGCTGGGATATCGATGACGTCACGACCTTCACACCCAAGCTCCGAGGGATCTATCTATCCGAGACGGTAGACGATTATTCGGTCGGCAATGACATCGGTGACCTGATTGAGCTGGATGGTTTCAAAGAAGAGCAATTGCGTATCAGCCTCGGTGCCGAGATCGCGCGCCAGATTTCTCTGGAAAACGGCTCCATCATGACGCCGAAATTCGGCGGAACCATCGGTGTTTCGGGGCTCGATGGCGACGGTGCATTTGGCTCACTCACCACGGGCGTATCGATCGAGACCGCCGAGAACTGGTCCATTGACGCCGGCCTGCTTTTTAATATTGAAGGCGACGGGGAAACTTCGGCCGGTGCAAGAGTGGGTGTCAGCAAAAAGTTCTAGATCGGAGGATGGGTAAATTCGCTCGTCATCACCGCGACATCGACAGCAACGCGCTTGCATGGACGGTCAGGGAAGACCCCTGACCTCGTAGCGGACGCGACCACGTCGGCAATCAGCTCTCTATCGGAAAAGCGAAGCCAGCTTTTACGCGGTCCATTACAACCATGGTCTTGAAGCCTTTAATATCGTGGTTCTCATAGAAAAATCGGCGCGTGAAGGCTTCGTAGTCTTCCATGTCTTTTGCCGTGATCACCAAGATGAAGTCGGCATCTCCCGTGACATAATAGCCGATCATGACTTCGCGTGTTGCCCGTATCGCTGCCTTGAAGCGATCGACAATGTCAGCACGCTCGCGCTCCAGCGATACGAGAACGATCATCGTGATGCCGCGCCCGACGGCTTTGGGAGAGATGATGGCAACATCCGCTTCTATCACCCCTTCCTCACGCAGACGTTTCAGGCGCCGTTGACATGCCGTGGGCGAGAGATTGACGATCTGCGCCAGTTCTTCCGAGGTCAGGCGGTTGTTCTTCTGGACGGCCTCAAGCAGCGCCCTGTCGGCTCTATCGATACTGGTCATGCAGAATTCCTGCGTTATCTTACTAAGTAAGCATTATTCCTGCGTTCATAAGCTCAGAAACGCTCTCGATCAACCATGCCGCGCGGCTAAGCTCCTGACAAATAAAAAAGGAGCCTGCTCATGAAAGGTATTGCCAGCGCGGCGCTGAAAAACCTGCATCGACCCGAACTGGTCGAGCATCGTGCCTTTCTTGGCGGGGCATGGGTGGCCCGCGACGAGATGCTGAGCGTCTTCGATCCTGCGACCGGCGACCGCATCGCGCGGGTAACATCCTGCACGCTCGATGACGCCGATGACGCAATCGGCCTCGCCAACAGGGCGTTTTTGCACTGGCGGGAAAAGCTGCCGGCCGAACGGGGTGACATTCTGCGCGCATGGAGCAAATTGATGCGCGAAAATGCCTGCGATCTCGCCACGATTGCGACCGCTGAACAGGGAAAGCCGCTGGCGGAGTCGCTGGGTGAGATTTCCTATGCAGCCAATTTTCTCGATTGGTTCGCGAGCGAAGGCGAACGGTCGTATGGTGAGACGATCCCGAGCCATTTAACGGGCAGCAACCTCTCCGTCCTGATGCAGCCGATCGGCGTCACCGTTGCCATTACCCCGTGGAACTTTCCCGTCGCCATGATAACCCGCAAGGCAGGAGCTGCTCTTGCCGCGGGCTGCACGATGATCGTCAAGCCGGCACCGGAAACACCGCTGTCGGCGCTGGCTCTGGCAAAACTTGCGGAAGAAGCGGGCATGCCGGCCGGCGTCTTGCAGGTCCTTCCCGGCGAAGCCGCCCCGCTCGCGCGTCGTCTTCTGGACCACACCGACGTCCGTGCTTTTTCCTTCACCGGCTCGACGGAAGTCGGACGGGTCCTCCTTACGCAATCGGCGGCAACCATCAAGAAGGCGTCGCTGGAGCTTGGTGGTCATGCGCCCTTCATCGTGTTCGCGGACGCCGATCTGTCTCAAGCCGTAAAGGGCTGCCTCAGCGCCAAATTCGCCACCTCAGGACAGGACTGCCTCGCGGCAAACCGGATCTACGTTCAACGCGCGCTCTACGAGAGATTTATCGATCGCTTTGCCGACGCAACCTCCAAACTCACCGTTGGCCACGGTCTTGAACCCGATATCGACATCGGACCGATGACGCGCCCTTCGGTGGCCGAGAAATGCCGTCAGCAAATTGCGCAGGCTATCTCTGCTGGTGCTCGCCTCGTATGCGGCGGACAGGACAGCCCGCTGGGCGGCAATTTCGTCACGCCAACCGTACTGGCCGACGTGACCGACGACATGCTGATCGCGCGGGAAGAAACCTTCGGGCCGGTGGCCGCGATACTGCCGTTCGATGACGAGGAGGAGGTGATCCGCCGTGCCAATGCGACAGAGATGGGGCTCGCAGCCTATGTCTACACCAATGATCTGGGCCGTGCGATGCGCCTGACCGATCGGCTCGAATACGGCATGGTTGCCGTCAACACCCCCAAATTTACCGGCGCACCCATTCCATTCGGCGGCTGGAAGCAATCCGGGCTTGGCCGCGAGGGTTCGCGCCACGGCCTGCTTGAATATCTCGAACCCAAATATGTCTGCTTCGGCAATCTTGCTGCCTGAAAGGAAACTCCGTTATGACCATCGACATCAAACATATCGCGGAAATGGATCGAAACGCGGTTCTGCACCCGTTTACCCAGCTGAAGGATTTCGCCAGCGGCAAGCTCGGCGACCCGACGATCGTTGAAACCGGCAAAGGCATTCGAATTCAGGATGCGCATGGCAAGCAACTGATCGATGGCTTCGCTGGTCTTTATTGCGTCAATGTCGGTTATGGACGGACCGAGGTGGCCGAGGCCATATCCCGCCAGGCCTATCGCCTTGCCTATTATCATTCATATGCCGCGCACACGACGGACGAACTGGCGATCCTTTCCGATCGGCTGGTGAGAATGGCGCCGGGCCGGATGAGCAAGGTGTTTTATGGCATGTCGGGCTCGGACGCCAACGAGACCCAGGCCAAGATCGTCTGGTATTACAACAACCTGCGCGGCAAACCGAAGAAGAAGAAGATCATCTCGCGCGAGCGTGGATATCACGGCTGCAGCGTCGTCTCGGGCTCCATGACCGGCATGAGTTTTTATCACGACCACATGGACCTGCCGCGCTCGGGAATCCTGCACACCGGCGCTCCGCATCACTACTGGGGCGCCGAAACAGGTGAAACCGAACTCGAATTTTCAAGACGGCGTGCCGATGAGCTCGAAGCACTTATCCTTCGCGAAGATCCCGACACAGTCGGAGCCTTCATTGCAGAGCCGGTGCTCGGAACCGGCGGAATCACGCCGCCACCGGAAGGTTATTGGGAGGCAGTTCAGAATGTCCTCCGGAAATACGATATCCTCCTGATCGCCGACGAAGTGATCACCGGTTTCGGCCGCACCGGCTCGATGTTTGGCTCGCAGCATTATGGCATAGAGCCGGATCTGATTACCGTCGCCAAAGGGCTGACCTCGGCATATTTCCCGCTCTCGGGTGCGATTATCGGCGAAAAAGTTTACAAGGTGATGGAAGAAGGAGCTGATCGCGTCGGTGCCTTTTCTCACGGCTACACCTATTCCGGTCATCCGATCGGGGCCGCAGCTGCAAACGCAGTGCTCGACATTGTCGAGAACGAAGACCTGCCGGGCAATGCACGGGACGTGGGCGCCTATTTCCAGGAGCAGCTGAAGGCGAAGTTCGCACAGCTTCCAATCGTCGGGGAGGTACGCGGCGTTGGCCTGATGGGCGCAATCGAGTTCGTGGCGGATCGTGAAAAGAAGACACGCTTTGCCCCCGGTCTTGCGGTGGGTGCGCGTGTTTCCAAGGCGGCACGCAATGGCAGCCTCATTGCGCGCGCCATGCCGCATGGCGACATTCTTGGCTTTGCGCCCCCACTCGTTACAACCAAGGCAGAGGTGGACGAGATCATCGCCATCGCCGAAGGAGCTGTTCGCAGCGTCATGGATGATCTGGTTAAGGCTGGCGAGAGCATCTGATACGCTCCCCACCTGCACGTTTGGCCGGCACCACCCCTGCCTGTTTACGCGCCACCGGCACGACGACTGCGCTTATTCACAGTGCATTCGTCGTACGCGCTGCATAACGCTTCATCTTTTTGGAGAACCGTGCATAATGTCATGAAATCAGCTTCGCCAAAAACGAGACAATTTCATGCGTCGTCAAGCCAATCCGCTCAGCCTCGATCCGGTACCCGCGACGAAACCGGTGGTATGGCGACCGAACCTGACGAAACAGAAGGGCGAGACGAAACACTCCGCACTGACGGAACGCATCATTGCCGACGTCGATGCCGGCGTTTTGAAACCGATGGACCGCATGCCGACGCATCGCGATCTGGCGCGCGAACTCGGCCTTTCCGTTCAGACGGTCAGCCTCTCCTACAAGGAGGCGGAGCGGCTGGGCTATCTCAGCGGCGAAATCGGTCGCGGCACCTTCGTCAAGGCGCGGGTGACCGACCGTGCTGGCCGTATGATGCTTGATCACAGCCCGACTGAGGTGCTCGATCTTTCCATTATCCGCGGCGTCTATCTCGAGGACCATGAAACTGCCTCGCGCGCCATCCTTCGCGAATTGGCGGATGGCGACAATTCAGGCTTCATGCGCCCCTGCCGTCCGGTCGCGGGCTTGGACAGCCACCGCGAGACAGCGCGCACATGGTTGCAGATGCTGGGCGTCACCGCCGGCGCGGAGCGGATCCTCGTTACCAATGGCGCAGCGCACGGGATATTCCTCGCCTTGAGCTGCATCGTTCGTTCAAGCGATGTCGTCCTGTGCGAAAACCTTACCGACCATGGCATCATCGGACTGTCGAATATCCTGGGGTTCAGCCTCAAGGGGCTACCGACCGATGACGAGGGTATTTTACCTGACGCGCTGGAGGCCGCCTGTGAAGCCGGCGGGGTGCGGGCGCTTGTCCTCATACCGACCCTCAACAATCCGACCGGTCATGTCGCGGGGCCCCAGCGAAGACGAGACATTGCCGCGATCGCGGAGCGATACGGCGTTTTCGTCATCGAAGATGAAGTGTATCGCCCGATGATCGAGGATGACCTGCCATCGATCAGCGAAATTCTACCGGATCTTGGCTTTTTCGTTACCAGCTTCACCAAGACCGTGCTGACCGGGCTGCGCGTTGGCTATCTCGTCGTACCTCCGGCTTATTCCATCCGCGCCGCCTCGATCCTGCGTGTGTCGAGCTGGAGCGGAACATATCTGACCGCCGAAATTGCCACACGCTGGGTTGAAAACGGCACCGCGCGCCGGTTGCTGGACGTCCAGCGTATGGAGGCCCGCGCGCGACAGAAGATTGCAGCCGAAATTCTCGGCGAGCATATCGCGTCGAGCCACCCCCTCTCCTTCTGCGCCTGGCTGAGAGTTCCGCCGCACTGGACGGAGGACGGCCTGGTCCGCTCCCTGACCAACCAGAACGTCGCGGTCACGCCATCAGAGCCTTTCGTCGCCGGCCCGGGGCATGGCGGCGGCATCCGCATATGCCTCGGAGGACGCCTCAATCATCCCACCCTCATCAAGGCATTGACGACAGTGCGCCAGGCCTTCGAGCAATTGCCGCCCGTCTATGATATCGGTTCGATCGGCTGAGCCGCCGCTTGAAAATCATTGAATCATTACAATATAATAATTGACATGATTTTACTTCGCTCTCAACATGACAATCATGAAGAGCGCAAACCTGTCCACATCTGCTGACGAAATCATGCTCCCGGTCTCGCTGGCCGAGATCGAGCAAGCCGCGGCACGTATTCGAGGCCATGTCGCGCGCACCCCGCTTGTTCAATCCCCTATCCTGTCTGGCCGTATTGGCAGCCCCGTCGGGCTCAAGCTGGAAACCCTTCAGCCGATTGGCGCCTTCAAACTGCGCGGGGCAATGAACGCTATTCTGTCACTGGACGACGAGGCACGCAGACGTGGTCTGGTCACCGCATCGACGGGCAATCACGGCCGCGCCGTGGCCTATGCCGCGCGCGAACTTGGCATCGCGGCAACCGTTTGCATGTCGTCGCTCGTGCCGACGAACAAGGTCGAAGCCATTCGTGCCCTCGGTGCCGAAATCCGGATCGTCGGCACATCACAGGACGACGCGCAGGAAGAAGTTGAGCGCTTGACGGAAAGTCGCGGCCTTACCGCAATCCCGCCCTTCGACGATCCGAACGTCGTCGCCGGTCAGGGAACGATCGGCGTTGAAGTTGTCGAGGACATGCATGATCTGGAAACGGTGCTCGTGCCCCTGTCCGGCGGCGGTCTTGCCGGCGGCATCGCCGTTGCGGTCAAGGCCTTGAAACCACAGGCACGGGTCATTGGCATTTCCATGGAGCGGGGCGCGGCCATGTACGCATCGATCGCTGCCGGCAGGCCCGTCGCCGTTTACGAGGAGGAAACACTGGCGGACTCGCTGGGGGGCGGAATAGGGCTCGCGAACCGCGTGACCTTTGCCCTCTGCCGTGCGCTCCTCGACGACATCGTGCTGGTTTCAGAGGCCGAGATTGCGGCCGGAATTCGCCATGCGGCAAGCGCGGAAGATGTGACGGCAGAAGGTGCCGGCGCCGTCGGGTTCGCCGCGATCCTGTCGGGCAAGGTCAAGATCACCGGCCCTGCCGTCATCATTGTCTCGGGCGGCAATATCGATCCGAAAATTCACAGGTCAATCATCGACGGAGCTGCCGCATGAGCCGCATCACCATCCTGACGGAGAAAGACCTCCGCGCCGTCGTCACGCTCGATCTGTCGGCCATTGACTGTGTCGAACGGGCCTTTGCAGCGCTCGCCACCGAAGCCGTCGCCATGCCGCCGACCCTGCGCCTCGACATTCCCGAATTTCGCGGCGAAGTGGATGTGAAAACGGCCTACGTGCCGGGCTTCGACGGTTTTGCCATCAAGGTCAGCCCCGGCTTCTTCGACAATCCGAAGCTTGGTCTGCCAAGCCTCAACGGCCTGATGATTGTCTTCAGCGTACGAACAGGACTGGTGGAAGCGCTTCTTCTCGACAATGGTTATCTCACCGATGTTCGTACCGCCGCAGCCGGTGCTGTCGCTGCACGGCACCTGTCACGTGAGGACGCTCGCGTCGCCACGATACTTGGCGCCGGCATGCAGGCCCGCCTGCAGCTAGAAGCCCTGATGCTGGTACGTCCGATAAAATCCGCCCGGATATGGGCACGCAGCCACGAAAAGGCGCAGAAACTTGCGGGTGATTTCGCCATGCAACACGGCATTGACGTCACCGCCGTGGCCGATCCGCGAGAAGCCGTGCAAGGTGCCGATATCGTCGTCACCACGACGCCGTCCGAACAACCGATCCTCCTTGCAGACTGGCTGGAACCCGGCCAGCATCTCACCGCGATGGGATCGGATGCCGAACACAAGAACGAGATCGATCCTGCGGTTTTTGCCCGGGCGCGCTATGTCGCGGACCGGATCAGCCAGACCCGCATTCTGGGCGAGTTGCACCATGCCATCGCGGCGGGGCATGCCATGCCGGATCAGCAATTTGCCGAACTTGGGGCCGTCATTGCCGGCAAGGGTCGGGGCCGCGTGCATCGGGAAGACATAACCTTCGCCGATCTCACCGGCACCGGCGTGCAGGACACCGCCATCGCCAATCTGGCCGTCGCGCGCGCAAGAGACGCGAAAAGCGGGAAAATCATCGAAAACAGTATCAAAATGGGAGATGCGGCGTGAGCGTGACGTTGAATTTTACGCGTGAGGAATATGCCGCGCGTCTTTCCAAAACCCGGCATGCCATGGAAAAGGCCGGCATCGATCTTCTGATCGTGACCGACCCGTCCAACATGCACTGGCTGACCGGCTATGACGGCTGGTCCTTCTACGTGCATCAATGCGTGCTCGTGCCGCCGGATGGCGAACCGATCTGGTATGGCCGCAAGCAGGACGCCAACGGTGCGCGGCGCACCGCATATATCGCGCATGACAGCATTATCGGTTATCCCGATCATTACGTGCAGTCGACCGAAAGACACCCGATGGATCTGTTGTCACAGATCATCGAGGAGCGTGGTTGGTCCGGCCTGACCGTCGGCGTCGAAATGGACAACTATTATTTTTCGGCCGCCGCCTTCGCATCGCTTGAGAGGCATCTGCCGAACGCCCGTTTCCGCGATGCTGCCGGCCTCGTAAACTGGCAGCGTGCGGTCAAGAGCCCGACCGAACTCGACTATATGCGAAAGGCCGGCAGAATTGTCGAGTTGATGCATCAGCGCATCGTGGATGTGGTTGAACCGGGGATGCGCAAATGTGATCTCGTTGCCGAGATTTACGATGCCGGCATTCGCGGTACCGCCGAATTCGGCGGCGACTATCCTGCGATCGTTCCACTTCTGCCATCCGGAGCGGACGCGTCTGCGCCGCACCTGACCTGGGATGACAAGCCGATGCGGTCGGGAGAAGGTACTTTTTTCGAGATCGCCGGCGCCTACAAGCGTTATCATTGCCCGCTGTCACGGACAGTTTTTCTCGGCAAGCCGACACAAGCGTTTCTGGACGCGGAAAAGGCGACGCTCGAAGGTATGGAAGCGGGACTTTCCGCCGCCAGACCGGGAAATAGTTGCGAAGACATCGCCAACGCTTTTTTCGCCGTGCTCAAAAAATACGGAATCATCAAGGACAATCGTACCGGCTATCCCATCGGCCTGTCTTACCCGCCGGACTGGGGCGAGCGCACCATGAGCCTGCGACCGGGCGACCGCACGGAACTCCAGCCCGGCATGACGTTCCATTTCATGACCGGTCTGTGGCTGGAAGATATGGGGCTCGAAATCACCGAAAGCATCGCGATCACCGAAACCGGCGTCGAATGCCTGTCGAATGTGCCGCGGCAACTCTTCGTGAAGGGCTGATGCGATGTTGAGTACCGCGCTTCGCCCCTCGCCGATCATGCCCTCTGTCGATTTCGATGCGAAGGGCGTTCAGCATGGCCATCTGCGACTGCCTTACAGCCGCGATGACAGCGCCTGGGGCTCGGTGATGATCCCGATCTGCGTCATCGCCAATGGCGAAGGGCCGACCGCACTCTTGACCGGTGGCAATCATGGCGACGAATATGAGGGCCCGGCCGCACTCTTCGAAATGGCCCACACGCTTGATCCGGCGGAGGTGAGCGGCCGCATCATCATCGTACCGGCGCTGAACTATCCCGCTTTTCGAGCCGGGACGCGCACCTCACCGATCGACCGGGGGAACCTCAATCGCAGCTTTCCCGGCCGCCCCGACGGATCGGTGACAGAGAAGATCGCCGACTACGTCACCCGCCACCTGATACCACTGGCGGATATTGTTCTCGACTTCCATTCAGGCGGCAAGACGCTCGACTTCCTGCCCTATGCCGCCGCACACGAATTGCCCGACAAGGCTCAGGAAGCCCGTTGCTTTGATGCGGTGGCTGCTTTTGCAGCACCCTATTCGATGAAGATGCTGGAAATCGACGCCGTCGGCATGCTCGACACGACCGCGGAGGCGCTTGGCAAGGTCTTCGTCACGACAGAGCTTGGCGGTGCGGGAACGGCCAGTGCAAAATCAATCGGCATCGCCCGAAATGGCAGTCTCAACCTGCTTCGGCATGTCGGCATACTCGCTGGCGCGGCGGAGCCGTTGCCAAGCCGCTGGCTGGACATGCCCTCGAACGATTGTTTCACCTTTGCAGAGGACGACGGGCTCGTCGCCTTTGTCCGCGATCTGGGAGATGCGGTCACAGAAGGTGAGACGATCGCGCGGGTCTATCCAGTTGGAAAGACGGGTATTGCACCCGTCGAGTACCGTGCGGTGATCAATGGCGTGCTTGCGGCACGCCACGTTCCCGGCCTGATCAGGGCCGGCGACTGCCTTTCCGTCATCGCCACGATAACGGAGAAACCCTAGTCAAATGAACCCACGTGAGATCCGAAAACGGACCACGCACCCCAACCAGAGGAGTAAGAACATGCACATTACCAAACTTGCGGGGCTGTCTGCCCTTGCCCTGACCATCGGCGTAACGTCGGCCAGTGCCCTCACCGTCGAGGAAGTGAAGAAGCAGGGATACATCCGCGCTGCAACGGCCAATGAAGTCCCCTATTCCTACATGCAGCCCGATGGCACCTCTGCCGGCATAGGGCCGGATGTGGCAAATGCCGTATTGAAATCCATGGGTATCGAAGAGGTCAACTGGACCGTGACACCGTTCGGCACGTTGATCCCCGGCCTGAAGGCGCGACGCTTCGATTTCGCCGCCGCAGAACAGAATATTTCCCCCGAACGCTGCAAGCAGGTCGCGTTCACCGAACCGAATTCTTCCTATGGCGAAGGCCTGCTGGTCAAGAAAGGCAATCCGAAGAAACTGACCACCTATGCCGATATCGCCAAGGATCCATCGTTGAAGGTGGCCGTCGTGTCCGGCGCGAATAATATCGATTTCCTGCGGGCGGTTGGCGTCAAGGAAGAGCAGATCGTCTTCATTCCGGCCAATGCGGATGCCATCCCCACCGTGCAGAGCCGTGCTGACGCCTATGCCGCCACGGAACTGACCGTTTCGGAACTCGCGAAGGGTCAGGCAAATGTCGAGCAGGTCAAGCCGTTCGAGGACCCGGTCGTCAAGGGCGCGCCTGTCCGCAATTACGGCGGCTTTGCGTTTCGCCCGGAGGACAAGGAATTGCGCGATGCTTTCGACGCGGCCCTGATCGAATTTCGCAAGACGGACGACTACAAGAAAATCCTGAGCAAATACGGTCTGTCCGAACAGAGTATTGCGGCGGCAGCCGAAAAGAAGGTCGTCGATCTCTGCGCCGGCAAATAACGCCAGATGGCGCTCGGCTCACGCCGGGCGCCGCTCGTCAACAACTCGGGAAGACTTGAGATGGATATGACAGCCTACCTGCCGATGATGTGGCAAGGCGCCGTCGTCACCATGACGATCACGCTGGCAGCACTGGTTGTCGGAACGATGCTCGCCTTCTTCTTCGGTATCTTGCGTGTTGAAGGCGGTCCAATCCTGTCGGCAATCGCGCTCTGCTACACCGAAGTGTTTCGCGGCACGTCGCTGCTGGTCCAGCTCTTCTGGTTCTATTATGCCTTGCCACTGGTCGGCGTGAGCTTCGATCCGATCACCACGGGCGTTCTGGTGCTGGCGGCCCACGCTGGCGGCTACGGCGCGGAGATTGTGCGGGGGGCATTGTCCTCCGTCTCGGTGCAGCAACTGGAAGCCGCCCGCGCGCTCAACTTCACGCGACTGCAGACGCTGTTTCGCATTTCGCTGCCGCAGGCGGTCGTCGAGATGATGCCAGCCTTCGGCAATCTTGCCATCGAAACGCTGAAACTCTCCTCGCTCGTATCGCTGATATCGATCGCCGACCTGACCTTCGCGGCGCAGTCGATCCGCAACCTGACGCTGGATAGCGCCAGTATCTATTCGATTACGCTCCTCTGCTATTTCGCGATGTCACTGATCCTCATGGCAGTCATCCGGGTGATCGAACATTTCGTAAGACGCGGCAACGTCTTCCCGCGCACCCGCCATTCGTAAGGAAGTTCTGTCATGATGTACGGTTACGAATGGGACACGACCACCTGGCTTACCTACACGACGTCAATCCTGCCGATTATCCTGATCGGCTTGACGGTGACCCTGAAGGCTGCTGCAGCCGGATTTGCAATCGCACTGGTGCTTGGGCTGGTCTTTGCGCTGCTGCGCAGGAGCCGCGTCAGGTTGATTTCCTGGCCGACCGCTCTGATTGTGGAATTCCTGCGCGATACGCCGCTTCTGGTGCAGCTGTTCTTCCTTTATTACGTGCTTCCCGATTTCGGTATCGTTCTGCCCGCTTTCCTGACCGGCGCCTCTGGCACTCGGCCTGCAATATGCGGCCTATACCTCCGAGGTCTATCGCGGCGGCATCGAAGCGGTGCATCATGGCCAATGGGAAGCAGCCACTGCGCTCAATCTGACGCAGATGCAGACCTATCGGGACATCATCATTCCCCAGGCAATACCGCGCATCGTTCCGGCGATGGGCAACTACCTCGTCGCCATGATCAAGGAAACACCGGTGCTTTCCGTCGTCACCGTTCTCGAGATGATGGGCCTTGCCAACATGATCGGCGAGCGCACCTTTGAATATCTGGTGCCGCTGACGCTTGTCGGCCTCATCTTCCTACTGCTCACACTAATCTGCTCAGCAGGCCTCAACCGCTTGCAGAAGGCACTTCCGAAAGCAGGAATACCTTTGCGATGACCAATATCAACAATCAGCCGCTTATCGAATTTTCCGATGTCACGAAGCGCTTCGGCATTCTGACTGTTCTCGACCACTTCAATTTCAGTGTCGCGAAGGGCGAAAAAGTCACGCTGATCGGCCCATCCGGATCCGGCAAGTCAACGGTCCTGCGCATTCTCATGACGCTGGAACCGTTTCAGGAAGGCAAGCTCACCCTGGCCGATATCTCCTATCATGAGAACGGCGGAAAAGGCCTTTTCAAGGCTTCGGAAAAGCATCTTCGCCAGATCCGCAATCACGTCGGCATGGTCTTCCAGAGCTTCAATCTCTTTCCGCACATGACTGTTCTGCGCAACGTCGTCGAAGCGCCAGTGCGCGTCTTGGGCATCAGCCGGGCCGAAGCGGAAGCACGCGCCATCGAATTGCTCAAGATGGTGGGACTGGCCGACAAGAAGGACCACTATCCTGTGCAGCTTTCAGGTGGGCAGCAACAACGCGTCGCCATTGCCCGTTCGCTTGCCATGCGCCCGCGTGTTCTGCTTTTCGATGAACCGACCTCGGCACTCGACCCGCAACTGGTAGGCGAAGTCCTCTCCGTCATTGGTGACCTCGCCCATGAGCACGATCTGACGATGTTGCTTGTCACGCACGAAATGCGGTTTGCCCGTGAAGTGTCGGACCGGGTCTGCTTCTTCGACAAGGGCCGCATCTGTGAAGAGGGTCGGCCGGAGGAGATATTCGGATCGCCAAAACAGGAGCGGACGCGCGAATTCCTGGCTTCGGTCTTACGGTAAGTATACCCCCGGTCGGGCTGGCGAGAGGAGCATCCAGCCGTGCAAGGCTGAATGCAAATTGCCTTTCCTCGATCAGCAACGCGGTCGCATTTGCCCGAACCCCACCCGCGCGGATAATCTCATCCCGGTTGGGGGCCTGTGTAGCGGGATTGCGGCCGGATGAGCCGTCCCGTGCGCTCCTGTTCCAGCACGTGGGCTGTCCATCCCGCCATTCGCCCGGCTGCAAACACATTGGTAAAACTGTCGCGAGGGAAACCAACGGCCTCCAGCACAAGCGCCGTGTAGAACTCCACATTGGTCTGCAATGGGCGGAGCGGCTTCTTTTCCTTGAGAAGCGCCAGCGCTTCCTCTTCCACCTTGCCCGCAAAGGCAATACGATTGGAGCCCTCCGCGAGATCAGACACAGCGCCTTTCAACACGTCTGCACGCGGATCTCGCACACGGTAGATCCGGTGGCCGAAGCCCATCAAACGCTCTCCACGGGCCAAGGCATCTTGCAGCCAGGGCCCTATATTTGCCTCTGATCCAATCGCGTCGAGCATATCGAGCACTGGACCTGGCGCTCCGCCATGGAGAGGCCCCTTCAAGGCGCAAAGCGCACCAACCACCGATGAAAAAAGCCCAGCCCCGGTCGAGGCAATCACCCGCGCGGTAAAGGTGGAAGCGTTCAATCCATGATCGGCAACGGTGGTCAGATATGTGTCCAGTGCCCGCACCTTATCTGGCGATGCCTGAGCGCCGGATATCATGCGCAGAAAGTCTGCCGAATAAGAGAGCATGGCGTCGGGCGCAATCGCGACGAGTCCCTGCCTGCTGCGAACGATGGCTGCGGCAAAGACCGGAACGGCCGCAACAGCCATGACGTGATGCGAAATGCTTTCCTCGTCCGGCAACGAAGACAGGAGAAGGCGCAATGCCTCGACTGGGGAAAGACTGGGCAGGACGGGAAGCAGGAGCTGCATGAGGTCGAACGCGCGCTGCCGCGCGACACCCAGTGTCGATCGAATGTTCTGGACAGTCATTACCTCCGGTGTCTGCCCGGCCCACAGGAGTTCCAGCATCTGTTCGAAAGACCAATCAGCCAGTTCGGCCAGATGATGTCCGCGAATGATCAATTCACCAGCCTGCCCATCCACATGACTGAGGGTGGTTTCGGCGGCGACGACGTCATCAAGTCCGGGAGCCGGAATTCGATCGACGAAAGCGGGTATTGCAGACACTGTCATTCTCCTCAGTTTAACGCGAATGGCCTTGAGGATGCTGCGGCGCACATATATGGTCAATCTTGATTCATATAATCAATATGAGAACCGATGCAGCACTCTGACAAATTCATGACAGCCGCTCACGCCGCTTCCGAACTGGGCATAAGCCGGGCAACACTTTACGCCTATGTGAGCCGTGGACTGATCCATACAAGCGGCTCGGCGGATGACCCCCGCCGCAGGCTCTACAGCGCACATGACATTGAGGCGTTGAAGAAAAGGAAGGCCGTTGGGCGGCGTCCCAAACAGGTGGCGGCGGCCGCGCTGGACTGGGGACTACCGGTGCTGGAATCCTCGATTACCGAGATCGCCGAAGGCCAGTTGCGCTATCGCGGCCGAGACGCCCTGACACTTTCACAGGATACATGTCTCGAGGATATTGCCCGATTACTCTGGGACTGCGGCAACGACGATCCTTTCGCTGACATGAAGGCCGCCCCCTCGCCTTGGCCACACCCTGTGCTTGAGCACGCCCGGGACCTGCCGCTGACAGAGCGGTGTCAGGCGCTCCTTCCTTTTGTTGAAGCTGGCCGCCTCACTGCATGGCAGCGCGACAATCGTCGTCTTTGGCCTGGCGCCGCTGCCATGTTGCGGGCCGTCGCTGCAGCGTGCACCTCACGCCAGCCAGACAGGCAACCCCTTCACCTGTTTCTTGCCGAAGCATGGCAGACGGACAGTCTCGGCGCGGATCTCATCCGTCGCGCCCTCGTCCTCCAGGCCGACCATGAACTCAATGCATCAACATTTGCCGTTCGCGTCGTCGCGTCCACAGGTGCGTCCCTCGGCGCATGTCTGAGCGCCGGACTATCGGCCCTCAGTGGGCCGATGCACGGTGGCATGACCAGCCTTGTTGAATTGCTTTTCGATGAACTGGAGCAGAACGGGGATGCCGAACGGGTGATAGACCAACGTCTCCGGCGAGGTGAGACAATTCCTGGCTTTCACCATCCGCTTTATCCGGAAGGAGATCCACGAGCGACCGGCTTGCTCCCACATCTGCCGTCTGAAGCACTGCGGGACGAGCTGTTACAAGTCATGACTGAGACCACCGGACAATTACCTACCTGTGATGTCGCCCTCGTCAGCCTGCGACGGAGCTTAAATCTCCCCCGCGGCTCAGCCCTCGCCCTCTTCGCGATTGCCCGAACTGTGGGCTGGGTCGCGCATGCACTGGAGCAGAAGCTCGACGACAAGCTCATACGGCCTCGAGCCCGGTATGTGGGGCTTTAGGCAGACCGACTTTAGATGCTGTCTCAGAGGATTTCAAAACCAAGGCGGTAGCATATGGATGGCAGGGTGTATCAGGATTGCGAGCGTCGCGACTTGTTCAACAACACCTCATTGCGTCGTTCCGACAAGTGTACCGTTGCTCGCCATCTGCCCCGGCGGCAATCAAGGGCCGAAAGGCGCGGCCAGAATTGATATCCTCTGCCTCATGCCTGGGCTTTGCTCTGGATCGGTGGTGAGCCGAACTTGCGGGAATAGGCGCGGGAAAATGCGGCGGCGCTGCCGAACCCAACCTTGGCGGCGACCGATTTGACGCTCTGTCCGGCGCGCAGTTCGGCTCGTCCGAGCGCCAGGCGCCAGCCATTGAGGTAGGCGATGGGCGACTGGGCAACGGTTTGGGTGAAGGTGGAAATGAATTGTCCGCGCGACATGCCCGCAACAGCGGCAAGGTCGGCAATCTGCCAGTTTCGCGCCGGGTTGTCATGGATGGCGACAAGGCTGGGATGCAGTCTGGGATGCGCCAGGCCCGCCAACAGTCCGGCATCGACCGTGCCGATCGCTATCGCCTTGCGGATTGCAAGCACGACGATGACCTCGCAGAGCCGCGCCTCGATGGTGCCGCCGCCGCAGCGGGCGACCTCGACTTCTGCCACCATCAGTTCGCACAAGCCGCGCAATTTCGGCTCACTGGCCAGCGAAAAGCACAACTCGTCGGGCAGCGCGCCGATCAACGGATTGGCACTGCCGCCAAAATCCACGGTGGCGCTGGCGCATAGGGCTGCGCCATCCGGCAGCGACGCCGTGGATCTGGCGCGGTAAAGCAGATGGGTCGGTTCGCCTGTGCGATCGGCATCGATGATGAGGAGGTTCGCGGCTTCAGGCGAGCTGCACCGGGAAGCGCCAAGATGAAAAGCTTTCAGGAAAGCCGTCAGCCGATCATGTTTTCGCCCGGCATCCGAACTTTCAGTCATGTATTTCTTCCCTTTCCTGATCGTAAATCTTGTATCCTCCCGGAACGCAGCACGCCAGTGCGCGCAAAAGAACAAGAGGCAACATGACACAGGATTCCGCAGCCAAATTCGACGCCTCACGCGCCGGGGAATACGCACGGCAGAGCCGGATCGCGCTGGCCGGATATGACGCCTGCCACGAGCTTTCCGCCTGCATGCTGTCGGCGGCTCTCGGCGAAGGAAAGGCGGCGCGGGTTCTGGTGGTTGGGGCCGGTGGCACGGCAGGGGAAATCATAACGGCCGCACGGCTGGAGCCGCAATGGTCGTTTGTCGCCGTCGATCCTTCGGAACCGATGCTTGACCTTGCACGCGAACATCTGGTCAAGGCCGAAGTGTCTGACCGGGTGGAGACGGTTCTCGGAGCCGTCACCGATCTGGATAAAGCGCCATCCTTTGACGCGGCAATCATGATCGGTGTTCTGCACCATTTGCCTGGTCACGCCGCCAAGCAGGATATTCTGGCGCAGATTGCAGCGCGGCTTTATCCGGGCGCGCCCTTGATTGTCGCGGGCAATTACCGGGCGTATGCGTCGCAGCCCCTGCTCATGGCAGCCTGGGCAGCGCGCTGGCGTATGCACGGCGCCGGCGCGGAAGAGGTTCAGGCCAAAATGGGAAAGATCTTGCAAGGTGCGGAGCCACCCAAATCGGAGGAAGAGGTCATTTCACTGCTGACCGGCGCTGACTTCAACGAACCATTGCGGTTCTTTGCAAGCCTGTTTTGGGGAGCATGGCTGGCCCGTCGCCTTTGAGAACGCAAAATGAGTGCCGCGATTCACGCTGATTGCGGACGGTGTGGATCAAGGATGCAACTCGCTTAAGGACCTCCGAACGTTGTGCAATGCACAAATTTCGGAGGAATAGGCATGAAATTTGGATTTTTTGATACATATCATCCGAAAAAATTCGTCTAAAATTCTCTCAACTCAAGGAGAGACACGATGACGGACACGACATCACAATTTGATGGGCCAACAATTGCCCTGGAGGCCGCCGAGGAACCCGCGTGGACGGCTGCGACCTGGTTCGCAGTTCTTTCGATGGCGGCCACCAGTTTTGCGCTGGTATCGGCCGAGTTTCTGCCGGCGGGATTGTTGACGCCGATGGCGCGCGATCTCGGCGTCAGCGAGGGGACAGCCGGACAGGTCGTCACGGCAACGGCGTCCGTCGGCGCCGTCACTGCGCTGCTGAGCAATGTTCTCATCGGCAAATTAAACCGCAAGACCGTGCTTGTTGGTCTGAGCGCGCTGGCGATCTTCTCCAATATTCTCGCAGCATTTGCGGCCGATTTCTGGCTGTTGCTGGTGGGCCGGGCCGGGCTTGGTATCGCGCTCAGCGGTTTCTGGGCATTGTCGGTTGCCGTAGTGGCGCGGCTGGTTGGCACAAATTCCACCGGGCGCGGCATGGCCATCGTCACCCTCGGCGTTTCGCTCGCCACCATCGCGGCACCTTCGATGGGCGCCCTGATCAGCGACTGGCTGGGCTGGCGCACCGCCATGTCGCTGACGGCCGGGCTTGCCGCAATTGCCATGCTGTTGCAGATCCTCAGCCTGCCGTCGCTGCCGGCAAGTACCAGCAACAGTCTCGCCGATGTTCTGAAGCTGACGCGGCGGCGCAGTGTTCAGATCGGGATGCTCGCAATCCTGTTGCTGATGACCGGGCATTTCGCCGGCTCGGTCTATGTGCGTCCGTTCCTCGAACAGGTGACGCTGCTTGAAACCAAACCGATTGCGCTCGCCTTGCTCGGCTTTGGCGTCGCCTCCGTGGTCGGCAATGTCGTCGGCGGCCGAATGGCCGACACCAGTATCCGCCTCGCCCTTACCGTCACCGCCGCCCTGATGGCGATTGCGACGGTCGCCCTCGTTGTCTGGGGCGTTCATACCGGCGCCGCATTTGCTCTCGTCGCATTGTGGGGCCTCGCCTTCGGCATGGCGCCAGTGGTACTGCCGACCAATCTATCACGCGGCGCACCCGATGCGCTGGAAGCAGCAGGCAGCCTGATGGTGGTTTCTTTTCAGGTGGCTATCAGTATCGGCGCGGTTTTCGGCGGCTATATCGTCGATTCCTACGGTGCGACGGCTCCGCTCGCCCTGACTGCCATTCTGGCGGCATCAACCGTGGCTCTCGCTTTGCTGCAACGGCCGGATTGATCGTTGCCTTGAGGCCGGATGCCTTCAGCATAAATCCTGCCTGATCTTTCGGATCCGGCAGGACTTTTCATGGAAGAGCAGATTTTCTTTGCCGTCGGTCGCGCTGGACAGGACATTGAAACCCTGTTTCACCGCCTTCATCCAGCGGATTGAGCGAGCCACTACTGCCGCAGAGGCTCGCTCTTTTTTTTACGCGCACTGGTTACTTGCGGTAGGCGAGCCCACCCCAGATGCGGCCTTCATCTCTGTGCCGACCGCCGTGCACTGCGCCGATATAAGCAGCCGCAGCGGAAACGAGTGCAGAAGCCGCCAGCAGGAACGCCGTCAGAATGCCCGCGACACGCGCTTTTTTAGCGGCATCGGCAGCCTTGACCTTGGCGTCTTCCAACGCCTTCTGCGCCTCAGCCTTCACAGCCTCCACCTGCTTCTGAGCTTCATCCACCTTTTTCTGGGCTTCCGCTCTCAGTGCCTGCACGCGCTCAACCGTCTGGTTTACCCGTGTCTGCGCATCGGTCTGGCTGATGCTTGTGCGGGCTGCGATCTGATTGGTGAGCCAGGTTTTGTCCGCATCGGAAATCTCGCCGGTTGCCAGCAGATTACCGAGAATGCCGCTGATCTGCCGCTGAGAGTCGCCCGCACTTTGATCACCCGCGACAGGCGTGGTGGGAGCATCGGTTCTCAGAAGCGTATCGGTGAAATAGTCGATCGGATTGCTCTTCAAGCCCTGAGGCAGCATCTGCTCCATGCTGGGCGCGGCAGCCTGACCGGCACCCTGTGCGATGCCGCCTGCAGCACTGCCAGCTCCGGAAATGATACCGCCAGCCAGCTGGCCTGCGCCCTGAACTGCACCACCCACGGCTGAACCGGTTGCCTCTACGGCGGTTTGCGCGACACTGCCGACAGCTTTCGCTCCACCCGACAGGACGCCAAGGGCGAGGAACGCGGAAACAACAGTTCCGAGGCCCCACACGACCAGACCGTTCACACCGTCGCGCACGGTCAGTTCGTTCCGGTCGGCAGCGCCGGCGGGCCGACGCATCCGGCCGGAAATATAGCCGCCCAGCATATAGGAGCCGACCATGGAAAGGATGACGAAGAGACCGGTTATGACGAGCCAGACTGTACTGACGTCGCCATCGTCAACTGAAATTGAACTGAGGCCAAGGCCACCGGCAAATGCGGTGAGCACAGCCATGGCGCCCGAGGAAATGACCGCGCCGGCAAAAATCGCCGGCCAGTCGACATAGCTACGGTTTGGAGCCGTTTCGATACCCATTGGATCAACCATCAGCGTAGCCCCAACAATGACAGAATGAACAGAACGACGACGACAAGTCCGACTAGATAGATGATGGAATTCATGCGGTATCTCCTCCGAAAGGACGATCAATCCTCCGCGCAGCGGGTGATTATATGCAGTGAGAAATACGAGCTGATTGCTCAGTCACCAAACTCGTCGCGCTCGAAAAAGTTTCACGACCAGTCATCGCCGCAACACGATTTTGCAAAATGGCGGCTCTCCGCAGCGCTTTGCAGGCGTCCCTGTTATATGGCGCCCTACCCCGACAGGCCGAGACGATTTGCATTGGCCGGCCTTTGCAGGAGGTGCGGTGCTGCCTGGTCATTCCCCGGAGAATAGAGGCCTTATCAAGTAAGATCCACTATGTGGACCTTAATAATATCGAAATAAGCTGCATAAATCAGTCTATTTACTGTTGATTTCACGAATTATCCTGTGTATCCCCAATACATGGTTTTGTACCGATCCATATTGTGGAGGCAATAGACCGATACATCCAGACTTTTGGAGGGGTCTGGCCTGTCTGGCAACAACAGCTATCCCGATGTCGCGGTCGCGGCATGGACAGCCTGTTTTGCTGAGATCTTCCTTGCGAAGGTTGTTCTGTGGGAGAGGAGGCCCCGATGACCATGACCGCAAACGCGAATGACGACGTATTTGTACTCGATGGCGAATTGTTGCACACCGGACAGGTAACCGGCTCGTGGTTCATGCGCCCCATCGAGGCCGTGGCGGCCCTGCTGCTGGCGGTGATGATCGGCCTGCTTCTGCTCGGCGTGGCGTCACGCTATGCCCTGCATCTGCCGATTGTCTGGATCGATGAAGCGGCGTCCTTCTGCTTCCTGTGGTTTGCCATGCTGGGTGCGGCAATCGCCATCGATCGCAGCGAACACCTGCGCCTGACGCTGTTTCTCAACATGTTTCCGCAGCGTGTTCTGGGCTACATCAATTCGCTGGCGCTGGTGCTGGTGGCGACATTTCTTGCCGCAATCATCAAGCCCGCCGTGGAATATGCCATCGAGGAATGGGTGGTCACGTCAGCGGCGCTGAATATTCCGATGTCGTTTCGCGCGGCGGCGCTGCCGGTCGGCGCCTGTCTGATGCTGCTTCTGGTGCTCAACAACCTTTTCCGGCGGGAAAAGCTCCGCGATATCATCGCGGCCTTTGTCACCGTCGCAGTCGCCTGCGGCCTTCTCTACCTGGCATCGCCGATGCTGGAATCTCTCGGCAATTTCAACCTGGCGATCTTCCTCGGCCTGTTCGTTACGGTCTTTCTGGTGCTGGGTGTTCCGATTGCTTTCTGCTTCGGCCTTGGAACGCTCGCCTATCTGACCTTCACCACCTGGGTTCCGACCATTGTGATGATCGGGCGCATGGATGAGGGCATGTCCGGCATCATTCTGCTGTCGGTGCCGATCTTCGTGCTGCTCGGCTGCGTGCTTGATGCCACCGGAATGGGCAGGGCAATTGTCGAGCTTCTGTCCTCGATGTTCGGCCATATCAGGGCGGGCATGTCCTATGTGCTGCTGGGGTCGCTGTTTCTCGTCTCCGGTATTTCCGGCTCCAAGGTGTCCGATATGGCAACCGTCGCACCGGCGCTGTTTCCGGAAATGAAGCGCCGTGGCCACAAGCCCAAGGAAATGATTGCGCTTCTGGCCACCGGCGCCGCCATGGCCGATACGGTTCCGCCCTCCATCGTGCTGATCGTTCTGGGTTCGGCAGCGGGCGTGTCGATTGCCGGGCTCTTCACCTCCGGTTTCATGATTGCCATGGTGCTGCTGCTGGTGCTGGCCATCCTCGCCCGTTGGAAGGCGCGGCATGAAAACATGGAAGGTGCAAAGCGCACCCCATGGCCGCTGGTGGGCAAGGCAGCCCTGATTGCCGCCCCGGCGCTCGTTCTGCCCTTCCTCATCCGCAGCCTGGTGGGCGGCGGCGTCGCCACGGCAACCGAAGTGTCCACCATCGCCGTGCTCTACGCCATGATCATCGGCGCGGTGCTTTATGGCGGCATCAGCCTCAAGAAGCTCTATTCGATGCTGGTCGAGACGGCAGCCCTTTCCGGGGCGATCCTGCTGATCCTCGGCTGTGCATCGGCCATGGCCTGGGGGCTGACGCAGAGCGGCTTTGCATTCCAGCTGACCGCGATGATCACCGATCTGCCGGGCGGCTGGATGACCTATATGGTCGTGTCGATCCTGATCTTCATGATCCTCGGCTGCGTCCTCGAAGGCCTGCCGGCAATCGTTCTGCTCGCGCCGATCATGTTCCCGATTGCCCGTACACTTGGCATCAACGACATCCATTATTCGATGGTCGTGGTGGTTGCCATGAATATCGGCCTGATGGCGCCGCCCATCGGGATCGGTTTCTACATCGCCTGCAAGATCGGCAACGTCTCGCCGGATGAAGCCATGGGTGCCATCTGGCCCTATCTTGCGGCCATGGTCATCGGTCTGCTGCTGATTGCCGCAGTTCCGGGCTTTTCGACCATTTTGCTCTGAGACCGTGGCGGGTCCGCCCGCCACTTCAATCAACGATACATGCTTTATTTTGGGAGGAGAAAGCAATGAACATCAACAGACGTACCATACTCGCCGGCGCCGGTTCCGCCGTACTCGCCACCGCCTTCGTGTCGCGCGCCCGCGCTGCCCAATACAATTATAAATATGCCAACAATCTGCCCATCGCGCACCCGATGAACATTCGCGCCAAGGAGGCCGCCGACCGTATCGCCAAGGAAACCGATGGACAGGTCAATATCAGCATCTTCCCCAGCAACCAGCTGGGTGCGGACACGGATGTCTTGAGCCAGGTGCGCTCGGGAGGCGTTGAATTTTTCACGCTTTCGCCGCTGATCCTGTCGACGCTGGTGCCGAATGCCTCGATCAGCGGCATCGGTTTCGCCTTCCCGAACTACGATTCCGTCTGGGCGGCCATGGATGGCGATCTCGGCAAATATGTGCGCGGCGAAATTGCCAAGCAGAACCTGGTTGCCATGGATACCATCTGGGACAACGGCTTCCGCCAGATCACCAGCGCGTCCAAGCCCATCGCCACGCCGGCCGATCTCGAAAGCTTCAAGATCCGCGTGCCGGTGAGCCCGCTCTGGACCTCGATGTTCAAGGCCTTCAAGTCGGCCCCTGCCTCGATCAATTTCGCCGAGGTCTACACCGCGTTGCAGACAGGTGTGGTCGATGGTCAGGAAAATCCGCTGGCGATAATTTCCACCGCAAAGCTGTTCGAAGTGCAGAAATTCTGCTCGGTCACCAACCACATGTGGGACGGTTTCTGGTTCCTCGCCAACAAGCGCGCCTGGGAGCGTCTGCCGGATGACCTGCGCGCCATCGTTGCCAAGAACCTCAACCAGTCCGGCAAGGATGAACGCGGTGATGTGGCCAAGCTCAATGCCTCGGTCAAGGAAGATCTGATCTCCAAGGGCATGACCTTCAACGACACGGATGCGACACTGTTCCGCGCCGCCCTGAAAGACGCAGGTTTCTATTCCGAGTGGAAAGGCAAATACGGCGATGAAGCCTGGGCCATTCTGGAAAAGGCCGTTGGTGCAAGCCTGACCTGACCGGTCCGTCGAATAACTGGCCCCGCCCGCAGCGGGGCCAACCCGACTATCTCTGACGATTGCAATGGAGACTGCTTTGACAGGTCGCCTGACGGGAAAACGCGCGCTTGTGTTTGGCGCAGGATCATCGGGGCCGGGTTTTGGCAATGGCAAGGCTGCGGCCGTGCAATTTGCCCGCGAAGGCGCGCGCGTGGCCTGTGTCGATATCTCCGCTGACGCGGCTGAAGAGACGGCTGAGATCATTCGCGGTGAAGGTCTGGAGGCGATTGCGATTGCCGCCGATGTCACCGAGCTACAATCCGTATCGGCAACCGTTGCCCGTACCTGCGAGGCCTTTGGTGGCATCGACATTCTGCACAATAATGTCGGCGTTACCCATATGGGCGGGCCGGTCGAGCTGGATGAGGAGAGCTTTCGCGCCTCGGTCGATCTCAATATCGGCTCGGTTTATCGCACTGCCAAGGCCGTGTTGCCGGTGATGCTGGCGCAGAGCGGCGGGGCCATCGTCAATATCTCGTCGCTCGCCTCCATCCGCTGGACCGGCTATCCCTATTTTGCCTATTACGCCATGAAGGCCGCCGTAAACCAGGCGACCGTGGCGCTGGCCATGCAATATGCGCGCGAGGGCATTCGCGCCAATTGCATTCTTCCCGGCATGATCGACACCCCGCTGATCTACAAGCAGATCAGCAGTCAATATGCGTCTGTCGAGGAGATGGTTGCGGCGCGCAATGCGGCTGTCCCGGTTGGCCGCATGGGCGATGCCTTCGATATCGCCCGCGCCGCCGTTTTTCTCGCATCCGATGAGGCGAAGTTCATCACCGGCGTCTGTCTGCCGGTCGATGGCGGGCAGAGCTGTGCGGTGGGGGCGTTTTCCTGAGATGGCCACGACAACGATCCCGGTGGAAAACGATCTGACGGGCGCGCGCGCGGTGGACCGGGCTCTGGCGCTGCTCTCCATGGTCGGCAGGCACGCGGAACGCGGCGTGGCGCTTTCGGTCATCGTGACGGAAAGCGGACTGAACAAACCCACGGCCCGCCGCCTGCTGCTGGCCCTGATCCGCGCCGGCCTTGTGGAGCAGGATGAGGAAACGCGGCGTTATTATCTCGGCGAAGAAACCTATGTGCTGGGCAGCCTGTCATCGCGCCGGTTTGGCCTTCTGCAGATGGCGCAGGACGGCCTGACGCGCATTTCCCGCCGCTCGGAGGATTCCAGCTTCCTGTCCGTGCGTCGCGATACATTTGCCCTGTGCCTCTATCGCGAGGAAGGCACCTGGCCGGTGCGCACCCATGCGCTTCAGGCCGGTTTCGAACACCCACTGGGTATCGGTGCGGGTTCGCTCGCCATGCTCGCGGCGCTGCCCGATGCCGAGGTGGAAAATGTCATTGCGGCCAATAGCGGGCTGATTGCCGCCAATTATCCCGGCATCACGCTGGAGGGGCTGCGCCGCGATGTCGCAATGACGAGAACCAATGGCTATTCGCTTAACCCCGGCCTGATCCTTTCGAATTCCTGGGGTATCGGCGTTGCCATACGCACGCCCGATGGCGCGCTGGCGGGAGCGTTGAGCATTGCCGCTGTGGACAGCCGCATGCGGCCGGAGCGCCAGCCGGAACTGGCGGCGCTGCTGCGCGAGGAAGTGACCCGCATCGAGACCCGCATTGCGGAAATGATGGCCAGCCGCGCCCGGACGCGCGGTGAAGGCGACACGAAACGGCAAACAAGGAGAACGAGCAAATGAGCAAAGCGCAGATCGTCGGCTGGGCACATTCGCCTTTCGGCAAGTCGGCCCTTGAAAATACCGAGCAACTGATGGCTTCGGTCGTGGCGCCGGCCATAGACCATGCGGGGGTCGATGTCGGCGATATCGACGGTATTTTCGTCGGCGTCATGAACAATGGCTTCTCGAAACAGGATTTTCAGGGCGCGCTGGTCGCGATGGGCGACGAGCGCCTCGCCTATACCCCGGCGGTGCGTTTCGAAAATGCCTGCTCGACCGGATCGGCCGCCCTCTACAGCGCCATGGATTTCATCGAAGCCGGGCGCGGCCGCATCGCGCTCGTTGTCGGCGCCGAAAAAATGACGGCGCTGCCGACCGCAGAGGTGGGCGAAATCCTGCTCTCCGCCTGTTACCGTGCGGAGGAGGCCGATATTTCCGGCGGGTTTGCCGGTCAGTTCGGCCGCATCGCACAGGCATATTTCCAGCGCTATGGCGATCGCTCGAAAGAGCTGGCGATGATCGCCGCCAAGAACCACGCCAATGGCGCGGTCAATCCCTACGCCCATATGCGCAAGGATTTCGGCTTCGACTTCTGCAATACGGTGTCGGACAAGAACCCTTATGTCGCAGGCCCCCTGCGCCGCACCGACTGCTCGCTGATCTCGGATGGCGCTGCCGCGATCATTCTGGCGGATGAGGAAACGGCAGCCACACTCCACCGCGCCATCGGTTTCCGGGGCCGCAAGCATGTCAACGACATCATGGCGTTGAGCCGCCGCGATCCGTTGGCCTTCGAGGGCGCACGCCGCGCCTGGGCCGGCTCGCTGGAGCTTGCCGGCGCAACTCTTGCCAACCTCTCTTTCGTTGAAACGCACGACTGCTTCACCATTGCCGAACTTATCGAATACGAGGCCATGGGGCTGGCAAAGCCCGGTGAAGGACATCGCGTTGTTGAGGAAGGAACGGCGTTGAAGACCGGACGCCTGCCAATTAACCCCTCGGGAGGATTGAAATCGAAGGGTCACCCCGTTGGAGCGACCGGCGTTTCCATGCATGTCATGGCGGCGATGCAATTGATGGGCGAGGCAGGCGACATGCAAATTCCCAATGCCTCGCTGGCCGGCGTGTTCAACATGGGCGGCACGGCGGTTGCCAATTACGTCTCGATCATGGAGCGGGTGAAATGACCATGCAAAGCGCCGTGCAGCATCCCGCAGGCGGGGTTGCGCCCATCACCACGCGGGTGATGAACCTCTCGCATTTCCTGACCCAGGCGGCACGCCGCAACCCGGACCATATCGGCTTCGTCTGGGGTGAAAAGACATGGACCTGGGCTCAGATGGATGCCCGCGTCGATGCCATGGCCCATGCGCTGGAGAGTGAATTTGGCGTCAAAAAGGGGGACCGCATTCTCGTGCAGTCCTCCAACAACAACCAGATGTTCGAATCCATGTTCGCATGCTTTCGCGTGGGTGCGGTGTGGGTGCCGACCAATTACCGTCAAACATCCGATGAAGTTGCTTATCTCGCCAAAGCCAGCGGCGCACGTGGCATGATCTGCGCCAG
This sequence comes from Agrobacterium sp., assembly GCA_034519725.1. Taxonomy (GTDB): domain Bacteria; phylum Pseudomonadota; class Alphaproteobacteria; order Rhizobiales; family Rhizobiaceae; genus Agrobacterium. Next base: position 45,937 of record JAXHOC010000040.1, on the reverse strand, counting down.
TGCTTTTCCCGATCATGCAAAAGCCTGTCAGGCGGCAACCGCAATCGATTTCAGCATTGCCATCGGCACGGCTGAGTTCGGCGAGGATTACGACGCCATCGTCGCCCGACACATGGGGCAAAAAGTCAAAAGCCAGGCGGTGGATCGCGATGACCCGTGCTGGTTCTTCTTCACCTCAGGCACCACCGGACGCCCCAAGGCTGCGGTGCTGACCCATGGCCAGATGGCTTTCGTCATCACCAACCATCTCTGCGACCTGATGCCCGGCACCGGACCGGGCGACGCCTCCATCGTCGTTGCCCCGCTTTCGCACGGCGCGGGCATTCACCAGCTGGTGCAGGTGGCGCATGGCGCGAAAACCGTACTTCCGGCAGCTGAAAAGCTCGATGTGCCCGCCGTCTGGGCGCTGATCGAAAAATGGCGCGTGACCAATGCCTTCACCGTGCCGACCATCCTGAAAATGCTGGTCGAAGACGCCTCCGTGGATCGTTTCGATCATTCCTCGCTGCGCTACGTCATCTATGCCGGCGCGCCGATGTATCGCGCCGACCAGAAACGGGCGCTTGCAAAGCTCGGGCCGGTGCTGGTGCAATATTTCGGCCTGGGCGAAGTCACCGGGAACATCACCGTGCTGCCGCCTTCTTTTCACAGCGCCGAAGACGGTCCGGAAACGCGGGTCGGCACCTGCGGTTTCGACCGCACCGGCATGGAAGTGCAGATCCAGAACGATGCGGGCGAGGAGGTTGGCGCCGGTGAGACCGGCGAAATCTGCGTGATCGGTCCCGCCGTTTTCGCCGGTTACTACGATAATCCCGAGGCCAATGCCAAAGCTTTCCGCAATGGCTGGTTCCGCACCGGCGACCTTGGTCACCGCGATGAGAACGGCTTCCTCTACATCACCGGGCGCGCCTCCGACATGTATATTTCCGGCGGATCGAACATCTATCCGCGCGAAATCGAGGAAAAAATCCTCATGCACCCTGATATCAGCGAGACTGCGGTTCTGGGTGTGCCGGATCCGGTGTGGGGCGAGGTTGGCGTCGCCGTCTGCGTGGCCCGCGCGGGCGCGGATATCGCCGCCATCGACCTCAAGGCCTATCTGGAAGGCAAGATGGCGCGCTACAAGCTGCCGAAAACCGTGGTGTTCTGGGATGCCATGCCGAAATCCGCCTATGGCAAGATCACCAAGAAAATGATCCGCGAAGAACTGGAAAAGCGCGGCCAGATGCCGGTTTTCGAAGAAAAGCGGACAGGCTGACAGGCGCGACATTCAACCGGGAGGAGAAGGCATGACACAGGCAACGACAGGGACAAAAGGGGCTGTCGCGATCACCGGCGGTGCATCCGGCATCGGCTTTTCCACCGCGCAACTCCTGATGGCGCGCGGCTGGCAGCCATGGTTGCTGGATCTCAAGCGCGAGGCGCTGGATATGGCCTGCGAAAAACTCGGTCTCGATCCCGCACGCGGCATAGTCTGCAATGTTGCAGACGAGCCCTCGATAGAGAGCGCCTTCGCTACTTTGACGGCTGGCGGTGCCGATCATGCGGCTGATCTGGTCGCCGTCGTCAACAGCGCCGGCATCGGCATCGACAAACTGTCCATCGACACCAGCGTCGAAGAATTCCGCCGTATCGTCGACGTCAATCTCGTCGGCAGCTTCGCGGTGGCGCGCACTGCCGCACGCTACTGGCTGGACCGCGAGATTGCCGGCTCGATCGTGAATATCAGCTCCGTTTCCGGCCTGTGCGGAAATCGCGGCCGCAGCGCCTATGGCGCTTCGAAAGGCGGCGTCAATCTTCTGACGATGGTGATGGCAAACGAGCTGGGGCAATCCGGCATTCGCGTGAATGCGATTGCTCCCGGCCCGGTGGATACCCCCCTCACCCAGGCGGTTCATACGGAAAACGTTCGCAACCAATGGCATAGCCGCGTTCCCATGCATCGCTATGGCAGGACGGACGAGATCGCCTCCGCCGTGGCTTTCCTCGTGTCGGATGACGCAAGCTACATCAACGGACAGGTGCTCGCCGTGGATGGGGGCTTCATTACCGCAGGCCTTGCGGTATGACGGAGACCGGCACGCAGGAGCTTCCCCGCCGCATCGTCCATCCCGGACCGATAACGCCTGAACGTTTTCACGCCGTCGACTGCCACGCCTATCCTGTGACGCTGACGGTCCGGCCCGGCATATGCGCCAACGAAGCGATTGCCGATGCCTTTGCGGCGTTGGGTTTCGAAGGTGGTTACGTCAGACTGAAGAACGTACCGATGAAACGGCTGCATTATGTCATGCCGGCCGCAGCACCCGATGACACCCATGCCGCATGGTACAGCGAAACCTTTTCCATGCCCGGTGGTGCGATCATCGATGCCGGCCTGCATATGGGCCGGCGCGATGGCGCGCCGTTTCTGCACTGCCATGGTTCCTGGAAGAGTGCCGACGGCGTGGTCTCGATGGGACATCTGCTGCCTTTCGAGACCGAGTTTGCGGTGGAAACACCGCTTCAGGCGCTGGCGCTGGACGGTGCAATCCTCGATGTGCAACAGGATGAGGAAACCAATTTCCCCCTCTTCACACCCATCGCGCAACAGCGCACCCAAAAGGGCTCAGGCCTGCGGGCAGTTTTATGCACGGTGCGCCCCAATACCGATATCTGCACGGCCCTCGAAGCCGCCGCCACCCGGTTCGGTCTGCAAGAGGCCGAGGTCAACGGCATCGGCAGCCTGATCGGTGCGGATTATGAAGACGGAACAAGCCTCAGCGCCTATGCGAGCGAAATCCTCATCAGCAACGGCCGTATCGGCCCGGCCATGCCGGGAGGCCGGCAGGCGATGCTGGATATTGCGATGGTGGATCTCTCCAAACATATCAGCGGCGGGCGGCTGGTGCGCGGCAAGAACCCGGTCTGTGTCACGTTCGAGGTGCTTCTGACCGAGAGAGAGGGGCGCACGCCGTGAGTTGCGCTGCGCAACTCGACGGCCCTCCCTACTTCTACTCACGCCGCCTGCGGCTTTTCCGCAGGCAACCACTCTTCCAGCGTCACCTCAAAGGTCATGCAAACCGGGTTGGCTCCGGCGATGAAGGGACCGCCATAAACCGAACCTTCGGTATCTGCGACGACACCGGTCAGCGCGGCGCGCAACGAGCCGTCGGGCTGGGCACGCACTTCACCGGCGATGGAGACGATTTCCACGGCGGGACCTCGTATCTGCAAAAACGCGCCGCTGCGGGTGCCGAGGCAGGCATCAACCAGACTGCCAAGCGCGCCGCGCACAAATGCATTTCGAAAACCTTCGGCGAGGCACAGTTTTTCGACACCGAGAACGAGGTCTTCATTGGGTGCGATGCGTGCATAGGCCACACGCCCCATGGAGCCGGTTTCGACAGTGTTATGCGTGTTCATCGGCGCGCTCCGTGCGGTTGCTGGGTTGAAGAAGGGGAATATTGGTTTCAGGGTCGAAGGACTGCTGGAGCACGAAACCGTCGAGTGAGGTCACCAGGGCGGAAACGCCGCTTTCGCCGACAATACAGGATTCAGTCAGCAGATGGCCGCCCTTGACCAACCCCGCCGCCGTGCGCATGGCGGCATGGCAATGGACGATCGGCTCGCCCTTCATGCTGCGTCCGAGTGTAGCATTGCCGAAGATAAGCCAGGCCGCACCAGCGTCGATAGGCTTCGTATAGGCAATGACAGCCTTGCCGGACGGGTCAGGCGGAGCGACGCAATAGGACAATATGTCGAAATAGCCGCCGAGAATGGTGAGCGAGGCATTCTCGATGCCGTTTTCGAAAAGCGGCCGCACGATTCCATCGTAAAGGCTGCGGCCCGCCGCAATGGAGAGCCGCACATGGCGGGCGGATGGCGAGTGCAGGCTATTGATGCGCACCGGCGACGAAATGCCGGGATGGATCAACGTTCTCGGCCTTGGAAAATGATGCTGTTCTACGGGTGCCACGCCTGCTCCTCCCTGCTGCCTGTACCTTTCAGTACGGTACTTAAAAATCAGCCGAAGGTGCTTTCGAATGCCACCGCCAAACGGCTTTTCGGGAAACATTTCTTTCGCAGGCTGCCGTAGCGACGGCAGATTTTTTGCAACATATCGTGGGAGGCCGGGATGACGAAACCGCTGGACAGAATTGACCGCAAAATATTGCGCACCCTGCTGGAGAACGGCAGGTTGAGCAATGCGGAGCTTTCGGAAAAGGTGGGGCTGTCACCCAGTCCCTGCTGGCAGCGCGTCAAGCGGCTGGAAGACGAAGGGGTCATTCGCGGCTACACCGCCATTCTCGATCAGGCCAAGCTTGGACTGACCGAAACCGTTATCATCGAGGTGATGCTGGAGCGCCACGACGACGAGGTTCTGGAACGTTTCGGGGAAGCGATGGCAGCGCTTCCGGAGGTTCTGGAAGCCTATCTGACGACGGGTGAATATGATTATCTCATCAAGGTGGCGGTGGCGGGAACCGCAGGCTACGAGCAGTTTCTGCGTGGGAAGCTCTACAAGATCGAGGGTGTGCGCCACTCCCGATCGTGCTTTGCGCTCAAATGTCTCAAACACACATTATCGGTCGTACCCGATCCCGACCCTCCAGCAATTGAAGCGACCGGCACTGGCCGCGTGCCAGCCAGATAGCGGCAGTGGATTGCCGGCCAAAAAGGGGAGCAGCAGCGTTTACATCTAGAAGATCGCTAACCTCGAGGCACGCCACCGGCTGTAGCGTCCTTATTCGCTCTGAACCGAAAGCCTCCCCCAGCCGCCGCCGCCGGGTGTTTCCACGACGACCGTTTCACCTGACGAAAGCGTTACCGAGCCTTTGCCCGCAAGCGGTGTCGCAATGCCGGCGGCATCGATGACGGAGTTTTGTCCCGTCGCGCCGGAATGACCGCCATGCAGACCGTAAGGACCGGTAACCCGGCGGTCGGATTGCAATGAAACGCGCGCCTCGTGATCCACAGCCGTGATGGCGCGGATCAGGCCTTCGCCGCCGGCATGGCGCCCCGTGCCACCAGATTCTTGGCGCAGTTCGTAGCGTTCGATGCGCAGCGGATAGCTGATTTCGAGCGCTTCCACCGGGGTGTTGAGCGTGTTCGACATATTGGCGTGAACGCCATGCATGCCTGCCCCATAGGGACGGCCGCCCTGCCCGCCGCCAATCGTCTCGATATAGGTATAGGGCCTTCCGCTTCGCGGGTCGCGTCCACCAATGCCGATCAGGTTCATCGTCCCCTGACTGGCGGCGGCGATGCGATCGGGCGCGATAAGCGCAAAGGCGCGCAGCACAGTGTCTGCCACGCGCTGCGTGGTTTCAGTATTGCCGGCACAGACGGCGGCGGGCGGCTGGGCATCAAGGAAGCAGCCCTTTGGAATGTGAATTTCGACCGGGCGCAACACACCGGCATTTGGCGGAAGTGTTGCGTCGGTTAATATCTTGATGGCGTAGAACACTGCCGAATGCGTCATCGGCTTGACCGCGTTGACATTACCACGCCGCTGCGGCGCCGTTCCTGCAAAATCGAATACCAGCCGATCGGGTGCAACGTCGACGGCCACCTTGATCAGGACTTTTTCCGGGCTTGATCCATCGTCATCCAGCCAGTCTTCGGACTCGTAGCGCCCGGGCGGCAATTCGGCAAGGCGCTTCAGCATGCGCCGCTCGGAATAGTCAAGAATGGCCGACAGGCCCTGCTTCAGCCCATCGACACCAAACCGTGTCACCATTTCCTGCAGCCGGGTCTCGCCGATCCTGAGAGCCGCCAGCTGGGCATTGAGATCACCGCGCCTCTCTTCCGGCGTGCGCACATTGGCAAGCACCATGCGCATGATACCGGCCTGCTCCACACCTGCGTCGTAAAGCAAAACCGGCGGGATGATCAGGCCTTCCTGGAAAATCTCTGTCGAGCTGCCGGGCATCGAACCGGGCTCCATGCCGCCGACATCCGAATGGTGCGCGCGGCTCGCCACATGCGCAACGAGTTCGCCCGCGGCGAAAACCGGAGCGATCAAGGTGATGTCGGGCAGATGTGCGCCGGCAACGAAGGGATCGTTGACGATGACGACGTCGCCTTCCTTGAGCGGCGGCAATTGCGCAAGGGTCGGGGCGACGGCCCTCAGCATGGAACCAAGATGCACCGGTACGTGCTCGGCCTGCGCGACCAGTTCCGCATCGGCGTTGAAGATTGCGCAGGATGCATCCATGCGTTCTTTGATATTGGGCGAAAAAGCGGTGCATTTCAGCACGACGCCCATTTCCTGCGCGGTCGCTTCCAGCGCGTTTCGCAGAACTTCAAGACGGATCGGATCGAACATGCTCATTCTGCTACCTCAACGATCAAACTACCTGATTTGTGAACCGTGAGACGGTCGGCGGGATAAAGAACGGTGGTCGAGGAGACTTCCTCGATAATGGCGGGGCCGAAAATAATGTTGCCAGCCTTGAGCTTTTCACGGGCGTAGACAACAGCCGTATGGAAGGCGCCGCGCTCGCCGGTATCGCCGGGTTCATAATAGACCGGGCGCTCGCCGATCCGGGCATCGTCTTCGGGAACAGGGCCGCCATCGTCGAGTTCGGGAAGCACCGGCGTTTCGATGCGGCCAATACCGGTGACGCCGAAGCCGGCGATCTCGATTGCGGCGTTTTCGTCGGCATGGCCGAAGCGGGCGCGGTGCGCCGCGTGAAACCGCCCAGGAAGGGCTGCCCACCAACCGGGTTCGCCGGGGTTTACCGTTACCGACAGCTCGAAGGACTGGCCCTGATAGCGCATGTCGATGCGTATTTCCATGTCGCGCCGGTCCGGCGCAACGCCATCATGATCGAGATGGCCGTCGGCGCGGTCAGTCAGGCGCTTGATGCGCAAAGCCGCTTCAGCTTCATTGGTCGCCGCATAGGCGACGACGTGTGTTTCGACGAAATCATGGCGCAGGTCTGAAATGAGCTGTCCCAGCGCACAGAGAATGCCGGGCGTCGGCGGCACCATCACACGCGGCATCTTGAGTTCGCGGGCAACGGGGCTGCCATGCATCGGTCCCGCACCGCCGAATGGGACAAGCGCAAAATCGCGTGGATCATATCCGCGTTCCACGGAAACGACGCGAATGCCCCTGACAATGTTGGCATGGGCTACGCGCAATATTCCTGCCGCCGCCTCATGGACATCAAGACCAAGTGGTAGGGCAATGACATCGTTGATGGCTTTATGCGCGCCCTCAAGATCAAGCGTCATCGAGCCGCCCAGACGCGATTGCGGCGAGAACCGCCCGAGGACGAGATTGGCGTCGGTAACGGTCGGCAGCGTTCCACCGCGACGATAGCAGACCGGGCCTGGCACAGCCTCGGCGCTCATCGGCCCCGCCCGCAACGCACCACCGTCATCAATCCAGGCAATGGAGCCGCCGCCCGCGCCGATGGCGTTGATATCGATGACCGGCAGGCGGATCGGCACGGTTTCGAGACTGGCCGAACGGGTGATTTCCGGCCGTCCGGCCCTGATGAGACTGATATCCGTGGACGTTCCGCCAATATCCATGGTGATGATGTCAGGAATGTCTGCGAGCTTTGCCACATGGGCGCTGGCCACCACCCCGCCGGCGGGGCCGGACAGAACGGTATGGACGGGCTTCAGCCGCGCGCCTTCAAGGCTCATCAACCCGCCGGCGGCGTCCATCACCATGACCGGACGGTCAGGCCCAAGGCCAAGCCCTTCCTTCTCATCCTGCAACATGCCGGAGAGCGAAGACAGGTAACGGTCCATGACCGGACGAAGATAGGCATTGAGCACCGCCGTCGAGCCGCGCTCATATTCGCGGAATTCGGCATTCACCTCGATGGAGGCGGAAATTGCCACGTCCGTAAGGATTTCGGCCAGAATATCGCGCGCCCGCAACTCATGGGCGGGATTGGCGTAAGAATGCAGGAAAAGGATGGCGACGGCCTCGACGCCGGCCGCCTTCATCGCTTCACCGGCCGCGCGCACATCGGCCTCGTCGAGCGGGTGCAGCTCCTCACCTGTCGCCAGTATACGGCCCCGCGCCGTAAAACACAGCTCGCGCGGCACCAGCGGTTCAGGCTTCACCCTGGTCAGATCGAACAGCGTCGGGCGGTTTTGGCGGCCGATTTCAAGCAGATCGCGGAAACCGTGATTGGTGAGAAAGGCCGTCTTTGCGCCATTGCGCTGGATGACGGCGTTGGTCGCCGTTGTCATTCCATGGCCGACATAGGCAACATCCGCACCGCTTGCACCCTGTAGGCCAAGCGCCTTGCGCAGGCCTTCAAGCGTGCCGAGCGCCCGGTTGACCGGTGTGGTCGACACCTTGGAGACCGTGATGGTTCTCGTCGTCTCGTCATAGGCAATGCTATCGGTGAAAGTTCCGCCGACGTCGGATGCGACACGAATATGCGGGGTCATGATTGGCTCTTGTGTAACAGTAACGTTGTCGTTACAAAAGCAGAAGCAACGGTACCTGTAAAGGGGTCCTGGCGACCGCACGATAAAATTCCTTCCTTGGCCAAAAAGAGGACAAGGCGAGGCAAAAAATGATATTCACCGCCAACGGAAGGACGACACGAATGAACGACAGGCCGCAGGCAACCGAGGTGCAGGAAAAGGCGACGGGATCCCACGCGGCGCGCACCTCGCGCACCCGCAAGGCCATTCTGGTGGCTGCAGCAGGCGAATTCGTTGCGCATGGCCTGGAAGGCGCAAACATCGAGGCCATCGCCCATTCGGCCGGCGTCAACAAGGCGCTGGTCTACCGGCATTTTTCCCGCAAGGAAGTGCTGTTCCGGCATGTACTGGAAGACGCATACCGGGCAATGCGCGATGCCGAGGAAGCGCTGGCGATGCCAGCAGATCCCGTTGCGGCGCTCGATCGGCTTACCGAATTCACCTTTGACTACTACCGGGAAAATCAGGGTTTTCTGACGCTTGTCGGCATAGAGAACCTGCATGGTGGCGAGAACATCCGCGAATCCGACCCGGAAACGGTGTATGCTGGCAATATTTCCCGCATGGTGGCCGGCATTCTCGAACGTGGCGTCGCGGCTGGCACCTTTCGCTCCGGGCTGGACCCTGTCGAGCTATGGCTGTCGATCTCGAACCTGTGCTGGGCAACGGTCTCCACGGCGCACACCATCCGCTTTACCTTCAAGCGGGATGTGCTGACGGAACCGGCACGCAGCGCGCGCCTCGCCCATATCCAAGACATGATCCGGCGTTATGTGTTGAGACCAGACCACTTGTAGGGCAGCGCTCCAGCCATCAGCGCCACGCAGCGCTGTGCCTCCTCATCCGAAACGCTGTTGGCAAGCGCCAGAAGAGAAACCCCGGTTTCGCCATAACGATTGTCACCGGGCGCGGGCGCAAAGGAGAGCGTCCAGACCTCGTATCCCGCCGCCTTGCGCGTACCGATCACATAGCCCTTTTCAAGGAACATCTCGATCTCGGAACGGATAATATCTGGCTCGATCTGCCATTGTTCGTAATGCGGGGCATTGATTTCGAGGATGCGTTCGCGGGATTCCCTGTCCAGCCGCGCCATCATGCAAACGCCGGCATGGCCGATACCAAGCGGCAGACGCCCGCCCACGCCGGAAAGCAAGGGTTGGACCGGTGCTGCACTCAGCTGGAAATCAAGGCAAACGGATTCGAACCCTGCGCGCGCCATGAGGAAGCTCGATATGTTTGTGCCGGCGGTGATGGAAATAAGTGCCGGACGGAAGAGATCGACCAGATCACCGATGCCGGGCACGCGTTGCGCCAGCGCATAGATCGCGCTCCCCAGCCGGTAATTGCCGCGCCGGCCGCTTTGCTCAACAAAACCGTAGTGAGACAATCCCGTCAGCGCCCGATGCACCGCAGATTTGGCATCGCCGATCCCCTCTGCGATCTCCGCAAGGCTCATGCCGCCGACACCCGCATTGCCTAGCGCCAGAAGAATTTCCGCACCGCGTTCGACATTGCTGGACGATTGCTTTGCCATGCTGTTCCCTGGGGTTTCGGTGAATATATCATCCGTTAAAATCCGATAATTGGAACTGAATTAGGCAATATGGCATAGGTAGTCAAGCGGATTGAAAATGGGAACGGCAAACTCCGCCGCCCAAAAAAGGCCCGGCTCCCTTTGCAGGAAAACCGGGCCAGCTTGGGAAATCAGAGCCCGTACACGGACTCGGCCGCTTCGGACGAAATGCGCCCGTCGCGGATGTCGGCGGCAATGGACGCCGGATCGCGCCTGGACGGCTCGCCATAACCGCCGGCACCGGGGGTTATGATCTCGAGAACGTCACCCTTGAAGATGTCGCCTGCACCATTTACCAGCCGCTCGGGCGCACCGAGAATGGTAAAGGCGCCAAGGCCACCGGCAAGGCCGCCGTCGAGACCCCAGGGGCGCGAAACGAAGCGAGAGCCGCCGATGGAAACGCGGCAATCGGCTTCTGCGCGATAGACGCGGCGCAGCCCCATGCCACCCCTGAACTGTCCGCCACCACCGGAACCGTCGACCAGTTCATAGGCAACCAGCGTTAGCGGATATTCGGTTTCAAGCGATTCCAGCGGCAGGTTGGATGTGTTGGTCATGTGGACATGCACGCCGTCCAGACCATCCTTGTTATGCCGAGCCCCGAAGCCGCCGCCGATCGTCTCGAGATAGACCCAGAGGCTGCCGTCCGCGCGTGTCCCGGAGAAGCTTGCAACCGCGACAGAGCCATTGCAGGCAGCCGTGACACGATGCGGAACCACCTGCGCGAGGGCGCCATGAATGAGATCGACAACGCGCTGGCAGGCAGCGATGCGGCCATCGACTGCGGCCGGGTGCGCGCAGTTGAGCAACGTGCCCTTTTTCGCCGTCACATGGATCGGCCGGGCGAGACCGGCGTTCGGCAAGACGGTTGGATCAACAACGGTCTTCACCGCATAATAGACAGTGGAGAGGAGTGCTGTATAGACCACATTCAGACCGGCACGAACCTGCGGCGGGCTGACGAAGTCGAGATGCATCTCGTCACCCCTAACGGTGATTGTCACCGAAAACTCCAGCTCTTCCCGCAGCGATTCCGCATCGAACATATCCGAAAAGCTGTAAGTGCCATCCGGAATAGAGGCGATGCCGGCGCGCATCTTGCGTTCGGCATAGTCCATCAGTTCGCGGCCGGCGGCGAGAACCGTTCCGGTGGAATATTTGTCGCAGAGTTCCTTGAGGCGCGTCACGCCAAGGCGGTTCGCAGCCATCTGGGCGCGCAGGTCCGACATTCGCTCATGCGGCACCTGGCAGTTCAGGAGAAACAGCTTCTGGATGTCTTCCTGAAGAATGCCTTTGCGGTAAAGGCGAACGGGGGGAATGCGCAACCCTTCCTGATAGATATGGGCATGACCGCGATCTGCGAAATCGGAATGGTGCGCTGTATTGATCGCCCAGGCGATCAACTTGCCATCCTGGAAAATCGGCTCCGCCAGAACGATGTCAGGCAGATGGGTGCCGCCGCCCTCATAGGCATCGTTGCCGATAAACACGTCGCCGGGAGCAAGACTGTCGGCGCCCACATGCTCCAGAATATAGGGAATGAAACCGATGAACGAGCCGAGATGCATCGGGATATGTTCGGCCTGGCAGAGCATCGCCCCCCTGGCGTCGAACAGTGCCGTCGAACAATCGCGGCGTTCCTTGATATTGGTGGAATAGCTGGCACGAACCAGCGCCTCCCCCATTTCCTCCACGGTGGAGGCAAACGCGCTGCCGATGACTTCGACGGTTATCGGGTTGAGTGCAGCAGCGGTGTTCTGTGCGATGGCTGCGTTTGTCATCATTTTTTCTCCACGATGAGGTTGAGATAGGCGTCGACCGTGGCGACATATCCGGGCGGCAGAACCGTGGTCGAGTCCATCTGGTCGATAATGGCAGGACCGGCGAGGACGTTACCGGGTTTCAGCAGATCGCGGTCATAAAGCGTCGCAGCGGTGAAGCCGCCGGCCTCAGCCATCCAGACGTCACGCTTGCCGGAGATCGCAGCAGAGGAATCCTCACCCTCGATTTCGCGGGCCTTGAACGCTGCCTTCTCCACGAGGCCGCTTGCGACCAGACGATAGGTAACAAGCTGCACCGGCTCACCTTCGGCGATGAAGCCATAGAGCTGGCGGTGGGCCTGCTCGAACCGCTCCTTGACGAGGCGGAAGGTTTCCGAGGTGATCGGGCCTTCGGGCATCGCGACTGCTATCTCGTAGTTCTGGCCGGCATAACGGCAATCGACAGTGCGGGTGACGACGCGGGCGGATGGTGTGATTTTCTCACGCTCGAACCAGGCATTGGCTTGCGCGGCAAGGCCATCATACAGCGTGGAGATCGTTGCCGACGCCACCTGGTCGAGGCGATGCAGGACGGTCGCCGAAAAGTCCGTGCGCAGATCGGTCATCAGAAGACCGAGAGCGCACAAGACGCCCGGCGTCTTTGGCACGACAATGCGCTTCATGCCCAGTTCGCGGGCCAGACGTACGGCATGCACCGGACCCGCTCCGCCGAAGGCGACCAGTGCATAGTCGCGCGGATCATGGCCACGCTGAACGGAGATCACACGAATGGCCTTGGCCATATTGGCGGTCACGATGTCGAGAATGCCGTTTGCGGTTTCCAGAACGCCCATTCCGAGCTTTTCTGCAAGCCGCTCGACAGCCTTTACCGACAACGAACGGTCGATCTTCATGCGGCCATTGAGCAGATATTCCGGGTTCTGTGTCTGAAGCACGACATTGGCGTCCGTTACCGTCGGCTCGTCATTGCCAAGGCCATAGCAGGCTGGACCCGGATTGGCGCCCGCAGAACGCGGACCGACCTTCAGATGATTGCCCGAGTCGATATAGGCGATCGAGCCGCCACCGGCACCGACCGTGTGGATATCGAGCATCGGAGCCTTGATCGGATAACCATGGACCACGGACTCGTTGACAACGCGGCACTGGCCATCGGCAAGCAGTGCAACGTCGGAGCTGGTGCCGCCCATGTCAAATGTGATGAGGTTGTCGATGCCGGTCATGCGCCCCACCGCCTGGGCGGCGACAACACCAGTCGAGGGTCCGGACAGGACCGTACGCACCGGCATTTCGGCAGCAGCGTCAAAGCCGATAACCCCGCCATTCGACTGGGTAAGCTGCGGCGCAACCGTGATGCCGAGATCGGTGAGCTTGCCGGACAACGCTTTCACATACCCCTGCATGACCGGGCCGAGATAGGCATTGACGACCGTGGTCGACAAACGCTCGAACTCACGGAATTCCGGCGCGATACGATGCGATAGCGAATGGAAGGCTTCCTGAAACTCTTCTTCCAGAATGCGGGCGGCGATCTTCTCATGCTCGGCATGCATGAAGGAATAGAGGAAATTGACGGCGACCGCCTTGACGCCATCGGCCTTCAGCGCCCGCACCGCTGCGCGCAATGCCGTCTCGTCCAGCGGCGTTTCAACGGTGCCATTAGCCAGCACACGCTCTTCAACACCGAAGCGCAGGTGGCGCTCGACCAGAAGTTCAGGCTTGTCTGCCTGAAGATCGTAGAGATCAGGGCGTTTCTGGCGGCCGATTTCCAGGAGATCGCGGAAACCGCCTGTTGTCAGCAGTCCTGTCTTTGCGCCACGGCCCTGAATGAGCGCGTTTGTGGCAACCGTCGTACCGTGACCGACATAGGAAACGTCTTGAGCCTCGATGCCGACACGCTCGATGCCATCGGCGACACCCTGCGTAATGCCGCGAGAGGGGTCATCAGGCGTCGATGAAACCTTCCAGATCACCACCTCGCCCGTTTCATCCTCGAACAGACAAACGTCGGTAAAAGTACCACCGGAATCCACGCCAATCCGCCATGCCATGGCTCGCTCCTTCTTCTGGATGTCATAGGGCAACGCCTCGTCTGGAGGCCGTGCGACACGGCCTTGATTGCGTGCGTCGCCCACCGCGAAAGCCAAGCCTTCGGTCCCGGAGAAACGGCTGCCGGGCAATCCGGGCCTGTTGTTCAAACCCTATGATCGGCTTCATCAGCTTGTCAATCTCAATTCCATTATTGCGATCAGAATATTTTATGTATTCCTATAATTAGATTAAATCTCATTCAGAGACCGATCGCGGCGAAATATGCAGATTTATTCCACTATTTGATACAATTTCGTCTCAATGAATTAATTAATGGAATTTCTCTTGACACCCGGAAAAGCCTCTCTTTATTGTTTTCGATATCGACGGGGCCAGATCACGCTCACCGAGACCGACACTGGTCCCGATAAGGTGGCGCGCAGAAATCGTCCACGCCGGCTGGCAAGCATGTATCAACACATAATGGGGAACTAACCATGATACTCGATCGCCGTACCCTTCTGAAACTAACCGCCGCTTCCGGTGCAGCCTTTGCCATCGGTGCGCCCGGAGCCTTCGCACAGGCGTCTTCCGATACATTGCGCATCGGCCTCTCCACCTATCCCGCTCACTTGAAGCCCTGGGTGAATGTCGGCTATGCGGGCCAGCTCGTTTCTTCGCTGATCAACCGTTTCCTCATGGCCTATACGCCGGAAGGAAAACTGGTGGGCGAACTGGCCGAGAGCTTCGAGCGAGAAGGCGACCGCGCCTGGGTCATCAAGCTGAAGGATGTCAAATTTTCCGACGGCCAGCCTGTCACCTCGGCCGATATCGAATGGAATATCGAGAAGATCAAGGCAGAGGGCTCCGGCGCCTATACCCGCGATGCGATGCTCGAAGTCGAGAAGGTCGAGAAGGTCGACGACCGCACCTTCAAGCTCCTGACAAAAACACCGAACGCGGCGCTGCCGGCGCTGTTCGCCAACCCCTTCCTGCAGATGATCGCCAAGGGTTCGACCGACAAGCAGGACCATGGCATCGGCGCAGGCCCTTTCACGCTGGCCAATGCCGAAAAGGGCGTCGGCCTCGATTTCGAAGCCTCCCCGCATTACTTCAAGGACGGCCTGCCGCATTTCAAGAAGGTTCGCGTCACCGCCTATGCCGACGAAAACCTGCGTGTCGCGGCGATCACCGCCGGCGATGTCGATGTGATCGACTACGTTCCGTGGAGCGCAATGGACCAGCTCGACAAGGACGGCAATGTCGCACTTGAGACGGCTGCCACGGGTGCTTTCATGTTCCTGTCGTTCAACGGATCAGGTGCATTCAAGGACCACCGCCTGCGGCGCGCCGTTTCGCTCGCCATTCGCAGAGAAGAGATCGTCAACGGCGTGTTCTTTGGTCGCGGCGCCGTGCTCGAAGGCGTCCCGCGCTCGTCCACGACCCCGTTCTACAACGCCGAACTCGCCAAGGGGCAGAGCTACGACCCCGACCGTGCCAAGGCGCTGATCAAGGAGGCCGGGGCCGAAGGCGTGACCGTCAACTTGCTCTCGACCGCGCAATACGGCATGCACCGCGATACCGCCGTCATCGTTCAGGGCCATCTGGCCGAGGTCGGCATCAACGTGACATTGACGATGCCCGACTGGTCCACCCGCGTCACCATGGGTAACCGTGGCCAGGGCGATTTCGCCATTCAGGGTCTGGGCCTCGACACTTTCGATCCGGACGCGACAAGCGCCCTCATCGACCCGACTCTGTCGCCCACCTTCTTCCGCTCACGCAATTTCGAGGTTCCGGGCCTGACCGATCTGCTCGCCAAGGGCCGTGCGGAATTCGACCTGGAAAAGCGCAAGGCGATCTATGCCGAGGTCGACAAGCTCGTCATCGAATACACGCCCTTCTGCGGTCTTTCCTATCGTGCCACCGGCTTTGCCCATCTGAAACGCGTCAATAATTTCCATATGCTTCCGGACCAGATTTCTCCCTTCTCCGGTCGCCTTTTCGACGAGCTTTCGCTGTCGTAACATCTGGAAGTCGCCCGGCCGGCCACTCCCCGTCCGGGCACCCGTTTCTTGATCTTCCATGCGGAAGAGGCCTGAAAGGCAAGTATTTTCAGGCTGACATCGCATGGCGGACTGCCGGAGGGCTGTCTTCATGTTCTGGTTCCTGCAGCGAATTGCCATTTCCCTGGCGCTGCTCTGGGTCGTCACCAGCCTCGTCTTTCTTTCCATCTATATGGTGCCAGGCGATCCGGCTGAACTGCTGCTTTCAGGAGAAGGTTCGACGCCCGATGCGGCTTCGATTGCACAGTTGCGCAGTGACCTTGGCCTCAACCGGCCG
Source organism: Agrobacterium sp. (assembly GCA_034519725.1). Taxonomy (GTDB): domain Bacteria; phylum Pseudomonadota; class Alphaproteobacteria; order Rhizobiales; family Rhizobiaceae; genus Agrobacterium. The sequence continues at coordinate 29,764 of JAXHOC010000040.1, read as the reverse complement.
ATATTGACGCAATATGTCGATCGGATGTCGGGCCTCATGCGCTTCGATCTCGGCAACTCGATGATCGATGGTTCACCGGTCGCGCCAGAAATCGCCAAACGGCTGCCGCGCACCCTGGAGCTGATCGCAGCCGCTGCGATCTTCAGCCTGATCATCGGCGTTCCGGTCGGCGTTGCCGCAGCCTTGCGGCAGGGCGGCAGTTTTGATCGCATCTCGAATTTTCTTGCCGGTTTCGCGCAGGGCATTCCCGTTTTCGTGGCCGGCACATTGATCATTCTGGTCTTTGCCCAAATATGGAAGCTGGTGCCGGCGGGTGGATACGTCAATCTTACCGACGACCCCGGCAAACATCTGATCCTGCTGGCGATGCCCGCCTTCGCCATCGCTCTCGGTCTTGCGGCGATCGTCGTGCGCATCTCGCGTGCCTCGGTGCTGGATGTTCTGCCGCTGGATTATGTCCGGACCGCCCGCGCCAAGGGTCTGCCGCAGCGGCGCATCATTGCCCGCCATGTGCTGCGCAATGCGTTGATGCCGGTCATTACGGTCTTCGCGCTCAATCTTGGCGGCCTGTTCGGCGGCACGGTGCTGGTGGAATACGTCTTCAACTGGCCGGGCCTGTCCGGCATGCTGGTCAGCGCCGTCAATTCGCGTGACTACCCCACGGTCACTGCGGTCATCCTTGTCATCTCGGCCCTGTTCATCACGCTCAACCTGATCGTCGATATTGTCTACGGCATCACCGATCCGAGGATTCGCAAATGACGCGCTCGCTTCGTCTCATCTGGCCGCTGCTGCTCGCGCTCATCGCACTGATATGCCTGCTTGCTCCAATCCTGCCCCTGTCAGATCCCCTGAAGATGATCATGGGTCAGCGTTTCGCCAGCCCATCTGCGGCCTTCCCGCTCGGCCAGGATGAAATGGGCCGCGACATTCTCTCCCGCCTGATCTTCGGCATTCGTATCTCGCTGTTTATCGCCCTTTCGACCTCCATCCTCTCGGGCGTCATTGGCACGGCCCTCGGCATTATCGGCGGTTATATGCGTGGCTTTGCGGAAATCCTGACGCTCAGAGCCATGGACGTTGTGCTCTGTTTTCCGCCGCTTCTTCTCGCCATGCTTGCCGTAACCCTCTATGGGCCAGGTCCGATGACACTGATCCCCGTGCTTGCCGCAGTGTTCGTTCCCGGCTTCACCCGCATCGCTTATGCCAGCGTGCTCACCGTTCGCTCGCAGGATTATGTCGAGGCGGTGCAGGCCATGGGTGCCAGCAACGTCCGCATCATGCTGAAAACCATTTTGCCGAACATCATGGGGCCGCTTCTGGTTCAGGCCAGCTTCGTCACGGCGGCGGCAGTTGTGCTCGAATCCGGCCTGTCCTTCCTCGGTCTCGGTGTCGTTCCACCCTCACCCTCGCTCGGGCTGATGATCGGAACCGGCCGAGCGGCAATCGCTCATCAGCCTATGCTGATTGTCTGGCCCTGTCTGGCACTGGTTGTGATGATCCTCGTGCTCAACGGCGTCTGCGATCTGCTGCGCGACTGGCTCGATCCGCGTTCGGCGGCAGGAGCCGTCCTTTCGGGCGGCGGCAAGAGCGGCGTATGAAACAGGAAACAGTGACAATGACTGAAACCACGCCTCATCCTGTCCTCTCCATCCGCAATCTCCAGGTCTCATTCCTGCGCGACGGCACGTTCAGCCCGGTGGTCCGCGACCTGAACCTTGACATCCGCGCGGGTGAAACACTTGCGATTGTGGGCGAAAGCGGTTCCGGCAAGAGTGTTACGGCACTATCAGTGATGCAGCTCCTTCCGGAAAAGACGAGCCGTACCGAAGGGTCGATCAAGCTCAACGGCGAGGAACTGATCGGCGCTTCGCCCGCCCGCATGCGTGAAGTCCGTGGCAACCGGGTGGCGATGATCTTTCAGGAACCGATGACCAGCCTCAATCCGGTACTGACCGTCGGAGAGCAGATCGCGGAAGCGCTGATTGCCCATCGCGGTATTTCGAAAAGTGCGGCACGCAAAGAAACGCTGAAGCTGATGGAGAAAGTACGGATTCCCTCAGCTACCAAACGTATCGACGACTACCCGCACCAGTTTTCCGGAGGCATGCGCCAGCGGGTGATGATTGCGATCGCACTTGCCTGTCGCCCCGTCCTGCTGATTGCCGACGAACCGACCACGGCGCTCGATGTCACCATTCAGGCGCAGATCCTCGACCTCATCAAAACCCTGCAGGAAGAGGAGGGCACCGCCGTGCTTTTCATCACTCATGACATGGGTGTCGTGGCCGAAATCGCCGACCGCACGCTGGTGATGTATCGTGGCGACCAGATCGAGACCGGCACGACATCGGAAGTATTTGCCAGCCCCCAAAAGCCATACACGCGCGCCTTGCTTTCCGCTGTCCCGCAACTCGGTTCTGCCGGCGAAGGCGGCCCGAGCCCCTTCCCGATCATCGACATGGAAACCGGACAGGCACTGCCACAGAAAACGCGGTCCGATACCATCGATACCGCAAGTGGCAAGCTGCTGGAGGTCAGGAACCTGTCGGCGCGGTTCGAGATGCGATCTGCCTTCACCCGGATGGTGCACTCGCGCGTGCATGCGGTCGAGAATGTCAGCTTCTCGCTGTCGCGGGGTGAAACGCTTGCACTGGTTGGTGAATCGGGCTGTGGAAAATCGACCACCGGCCGCTTGCTGGCCGGGCTTAACCGGCCGCATTCCGGTTCCATCCATATCCACGGCACGGATGTCGGATCCCTCACCAGATCGGACCTGTCCCGTCAGGTCCAGATGATTTTTCAGGATCCCTTCGCCAGCCTCAATCCCCGCCTGACGGTTGAAAACGCCATCGCAGAGCCGCTTCTGATCCACGGATTGGAAACGCCGCGCAATGCCCGGAAGCTCGCGCGTGATCTGCTTGGCGAAGTCGGTCTGGTGGCGTCGATGGCAAGCCGGTATCCGCATGAGTTTTCCGGCGGGCAGCGTCAGCGCATTTGCATCGCAAGGGCGCTGGCGCTCCAGCCCGAACTCATCATTGCCGATGAGGCGGTTTCGGCACTGGACGTTTCAGTCAAGGCGCAGGTGGTAAACCTGCTGCTGGACCTTCAGGAACGGCTGAAGCTCGGCCTGCTGTTCATTTCCCACGACATGGCGGTCGTCGAGCGTATGAGCCATCGCATCGCGGTCATGTATCTCGGCGAGATCGTCGAGACTGGCCCGCGCGAAGCCGTTTTTTCCAATCCGCAACATCCCTATACCCGGCGTCTGCTGTCGGCCGTGCCGCTACCTGATCCATCACGCCGGCATATGCGGCGCAAGCTCGCTGATGCAGAGTTGCGCAGCCCTATCCGGCCAAAAACCTTCACGCCACCCAACCGCGAATATCGCGAAGTCACGCCCGGCCACATGGTTCAGGTGTGGAATGAGGAATGGGCCTGATCTGGTCCTAAGCCTACCGGTCAGCCTGGATGATGAGGCGGGAAACCGGCAAGTTTCCCGTGCCTTGACATGTCTGCGGGCTGACGAGCGCGGCAAATATTAGCCTGCCTCTAGCGCGCTTCATAGAAACTGGATTACGAAAATTACGTAACCAGTTTATTTTAAACAACTTTACCGGAAACTCTCCAACGAGCGTTGCAGTCGCCCGAAGCGCTCCAGACGGAACGGGGTTGGATCGACGCATGGCTTTGAACCTGTCACCAGATCAGCCATCAACGCCCCGGCGCCGGGGCCGATGCCGAAGCCGTGGCCGGAAAAACCGACGGCCAGATAAAGACCGGGAATGGCACTCGCCGGGGAGATCACCGGGACGGCATCCGGGGTGACGTCCATCAGGCCGCCCCAGGTGGCGGTGATCCGGGCATTCTGAAATGCCGGGAAGGACTTCGACAATTTGTCGATGCCTTGGGAAATGAGCTTTGATGATGGAACGGGATCGAGAATGCGGATCTGCTCGAACGGCGTCACTGCGTCGCTTTTCCATTGGCGTGGCATTGCCATTTCGCGCAGGAACTGTCCGCCGGCCCGCAAGCGCAACGCCTGCCAGTTTTTGACGAGCGACGGCATGTAATCGACCAACAGACGGAAACTGTCAGGGGTGATTGGCGCGATATCGGCATTGCGCTGCGCGACCGTAAAGCCGCCATCATGACGGCGACGGAAGGCGAAGTCGTTGCCGCCAACAGGCATATCGGTCATGCCATCGACACCCGACAGACGCGCGACGCTGCCGAGAATTTTAAGGATCGGGATATCGATTCCCATATTGCCGGCAAAAAGCCTTGACCAGGCACCACCGGCCAGCACTACGGAAGAGCAGCGGATTTCCCCATGTTCCGTCACCACGCTGCTCACCTTGCCGCCGGAGCGTTCGATTGACCGAACGGCACAGCCGGTGAGGATATGGGCGCCCTTTGCGGCGGCACCCCGCGCCATGGCGGGAACCGCGAGGAACGGTTCGGCCTTGCAATCGCTCGGTGTGTGCATCACCGCCTTGAATTGCCGGCCCATGCCCGGCACCAGGGCATGCATCGCCTCGCCGCGCACAATGCGCGAGTCGAGCCCGACTGCGGCGGCATGTTTGAGCCAATCCTCGTAAAAGGCGACGTCGGCATCCGTTTCGCACAGATAGGCAATGCCGCTCTGGCGCAACCCGGTCTCGGCGCCCACCCGCTCGTTCATGCCCCGCCAGAGCCTCAAGCTTTCCATGGAAAGCGGCAATTCGGCCGGATCGCGCCCCATCTGGCGCACCCAGCCCCAGTTCCGTGACGACTGTTCACCGGCGATCAGCCCCTTTTCACAGATGGCAACGCTGATGCCACGCTCAACCAACGACAAGGCCGTCGATACGCCGATGATGCCGCCGCCGATAACCACGACATCCACCTGCGCAGGCAGGGTCTTCGATGGAAGGACGGCATCAGGTATTATTCTGGACATGTTCTAGCGCCTGTTGAGAAAGGACGTTCGGTTGCTCGGTCCGCTCCGGGTGTGCGAAAAAACCTTCGATATTGGCGATCGTCCATCTCAACGCCCCGGCCGGTCGAGGAAATCGCGCAGGCGATACCACCCGGTAAAGGCCGGCAGGAACCATGGCTTGCCGGAATAGAAGGGGACGGCGGTGAATTTTTGCCGGTCGAACGCGGATTTGGCGTTTTGTTCACCGAGTATCTTTCGGGCGGTCTGGTAACCGAGATAGGTCATCAGCGCGACACCGTTGCCGTTGCATCCAACAGCAAAATTCGCACCATCACGCTCACCGATATGCGCGAGCTTGTCGACCGTCATGGCGACACTGCCGACCCAGGAATGGGTAATCTTGACGCCGGTTAGCTGCGGCCAAACAGCCAGCATCCTGGCGTAGATGTGCTTTGCGGCCTGCCTTTCCGACATCTCGAACACACCGGGACGCGAACCGAACAGCAGCCGCGTCCCGTCCGTCGACGGCCGGCTGAAGATGAGATCCCGGCGGGTGTCCGATATCATCCGGCCCTGCGGGATAAGCTCGGCCATCAGCTCGGCCGGCAGCGGCTCGGTGGCGATCTGATAGCTTTTTACCGGCACGATCCGGCGCGCCAGTTCGGGCGTGGCATCAGCCGCCGTGTAGCCATTGGTCGCGACGATGACATCCTTGGCGCGAATCGTCCCACGTGCCGTTGGCACAATCTTGCCGCGGTTTGGCCCTTCCTCAACGATGCCGGCGCGGGCATGCGAACGCAGCAGGACACCGGCAGCCTTGGCCCGCTCGCGCAACGCCTTGTGGTAAAGTCCCGGATGCAAGCCGCCATAGTCGTCGATCAGCATGCCGCCGTGATAATAATCCGAGCCGATGGCCGCCCGCTGCTCACTGCGATCGAGGAAACTGACCTTTACTCCCGTCTTTTCGGCAAGCAGAGCACCGTGGCGTTTCAGCGTCACGTAATCTTTTGCGGTGTGGGCGCCAAAGAAGCGTCCGGTCAGCTTCAGACCGGCATCGAGCTTCTCCGTATCGATCAGCATTTTCAGATATTCGAAGCTTTCGTTACTTTCGCCGATGAGCCGGTTGATCAATTGCGGGTCGATGCCCTTGATCGCACCTCCGACCACGAGCTTCTGGCCGCTGGACACCATGCCGCCGGACCGCGTCGAACAGCCGGAACCGAGCCGGTCGCCATCCAGCACGACGACCGAGCGCCCGGCCCGCGCAAGGTGGGTCGCCGCACTGAGACCCGCATAACCCGAGCCGACCACCACGACGTCGGCGTAGTCGGGAACGGGATCGAGGTTCGTCTCCGGCTCGGCCTCTTCCCACCAATAGGGAGCTTCCTTGAAGTCGGCGGCGTAGATATCGTCAAACTTACGCATTGCATACCGAGCCGTTGGGCCCGCCTTTCGGGAGTTTTGGACAGTCAGAGAACCTGGCCAAGAAATTCGCGGGTGCGTGGATCTTTTGGATGGTCGAACAGCTCGGCGGGTGCGGCGCTTTCAACGATCAACCCCCGGTCGGTGAAGCAGACGCGCTGCGAAACCTCACGCGCGAATTTCATTTCGTGGGTGACGAGAACGCATGTCAGCCCCTCCTCAACCAATTCGCGGATCGTCAGCAGCACCTCCTTGACCGTTTCCGGGTCGAGGGCGGCCGTTACTTCATCGAAGAGAATGACTTCGGGCTGCATGGCAAGCGCGCGGGCAATCGCCACGCGCTGCTGCTGACCACCGGAAAGCTGGCCCGGATAGCTGTCGGCCTTTTCCGACAGGCGCACCTTGGCAAGAAGCTTGCGGGCGCGATCCGCCACCTCCGCCTTGTCATGGCCGAGCACCTGGATCGGCGCCATCATGATGTTTTCGAGGGCGGTGCGATGCGGGAAGAGATTATACTGCTGGAACACCATCGCCACCTGATGGCGCAGCGGCCGCATTGCCTTTTCGCTGCGCATCTCGTGAACTTTATGTTTTCCCACCCGGATAAAACCTTCATTGACCGGAATGAGGCCGTTGATACAGCGCAGAATGGTCGATTTTCCGGAACCGGACGGGCCGATAATGCAGACGGCCTCGCCTTTTTCGACGCTGAGGGAGATTCCTTTGAGGACTTCAAACGTGCCGAAGGATTTGCGGATGCCGTCGATCTCGATCAAGGCGTTGGAGCGGTTCATAGATTGTCTCCTTTAACCGCATGCTCCAGTCGCCGCGCGAAGATCGCGATCGGGTAGCAATAGGCAAAAAACAGGAAGAGGACGGTGAGATAAAAATAGACGAGCGCCCGTTCGCTCTCCATCGCCAGCGAGGTGTTGAGGATCGTCAGCACGTCCTGGATACCCGTAACCGTGGCAAGCGCGGTGGCAATCATCAGCAGGGCATAGAGGTTCATCCAGCCGGGGATCATCCGGCGCAGGGCCTGGGGAAGGATGACATGACGATAGATCTGCAGCTGGGTGTAACCGAGCGAACGGGACGCCTCCCATTGGCCGCTATGGATCGACTGCACCGCCCCGCGAATGACTTCGGAGAAGTTTGCCGCAGTCGGTAACGCCAGCCCGATGACCGCCTTTACGAATGGCGGGAAAGGAATGACGAGGCCGAATACCTTCACCTCGAAAGGAAGAATATAGAGCATCGCAAAAAGCAGGACGAGCCAAGGCGAGTTACGCAGGAAATTCATGACGAAAAAGGCCGGCAGGCGAATGAAGGGGGATTTGGCGAGTGTCGCAAGACCCATCACTGTCCCAAGGGCCGTCGCCACCGCCATCGAGGCAATCGACAGCAGGATGTTGAGAATGAAGCCGCCGGTGATCGGCCAGCCGGAGCCGGAGCCAGTCAGAAGCAGCGGCAGACGCACGGCGACGCGGTTCCAGTGCTGCGCCCCGCCGGCGACCGCATCGATGGCAATCCAGATTGCCACGGCGAGCGCGATGAAAAGAAGGACGGCGCGTTTCTTGTTTTCGTAAGTCATGGTGGAGACCATGGTCAGCGTCCCTTTCCATAACCGGGGAAAGCCATCCATGCTTCGAGCCTGGACATAGCAAATGTCAGGATGGAGACGAGACCCACATAGATGACCAGCACGAGGATCATGACCTCGAGCGTGCGAAACGTGTCGTTGTAGATCTGGCCGGCATAATACATCAGTTCCGGCACCGTAATGACCGAGGCCTGAGAGGTGGTTTTGAACAGGTTGGTCAGAATGTTGGTAATTGCCGGCAGGCTGATGCGCAGCGCAATCGGCGCCTCGACTTTCCAGAAACGCGACCACCTGCTGTAACCGAGCGAGCGGGCCGCCTCTATGATCGAGCGCGGCATGGTTTCGATGCCGGACCTGAAAGCCTCGATGGCCAGCGCTCCGCCGAACAGGCTGAGCGAAATCGAGGCGCAGGCAAATGCGCTCAGAAGCGGCATCTGCAGACCGGTGGAAGGGTCGGTTATCTTCAGCCCAAGCGTCGACAGGGTGAAATAGGCAAAGAGCATCTGCAACAATGGCGGCGTGTTGCGGAACACCTCCACGAACAGCTCGATGATGGCATCCAGCCAGAAAATCCGCAAAGTCAGCGCAAGTGCACCGAGAAGGCCGATGATGATCGCGGCACTGGATGACAGTGCCGCAAGCTTGAGTGTGTTGAGGACCCCGGTGAGCAGCCATTGCTGATAGGCCGGATCCGTAAGCCAGGAATAATCAAGACCGAACAATAGCTGCTCCAGACCGTATCAGTTCAGTTTTGCTTTGGCCGCCTTGGCGCGCTCGGCAATGTAATCGGCGTGTGGAATGTTGAACTCGGTTTCCCAGGCGATCATCTTGCCTTCGGCTTCCGCCTTGGTGATGGCCTTGTCCACGGCCTCCTGGAACGCCTTGTCGCCTTCACGGATACCACCTGCCATCGGCAGATACTCATAGGTGGGGACGGCGACCTTGTAGCCCTTCCAGTCCGCTTCCTGAACCTTGAGGTCCAGCGTCATCTGGTCGAAGACAAAACCCACGCAACGATTGTCGCGTAGGGCGCGCATCGCCTCCGGCTGGGTCTTGAAGGCAACGAGCTGGATGCCGAATTCCTCGGTCATCTTCTTGTTGTAATAGGATCCCTGAATGCCGCAGACCGGCTTGCCCTTCAGCTCTTCCCACTTGGTGGTTGTCGCTTCCTTGGCCATCATCACGGCCGGACCTGGCGAGGACACGTAAGCGGTGGTGAAATCGATGACCTTGTCGCGATCCGGCGTGACGCCAAGCGTTGCGAAAATCGCATCGATACGGCCGGCCGTCAGGAACTCGATACGATTGGCGGCAACAACAGGCACAAATTCGATCTTGTCCGAAGACCCCAGAAGTTCCTTGGCGACATATTTGGCCAGCTCGACTTCGAAGCCGATGACCTCACCCTTGTCGTTGAGATATCCGTAAGGCGGATAATCGTTCTTGACGCCGACGATCAGCTTGTCGCGCGCCTTGACGTCATCAAGCGTACCGGCAAGTGCGGCACTGGCGGCGAGCACGCCCATGGCGGCAAGAGCGGTGGTTGCGAGAATGTTTGCTACTTTTTTCTTCATTTTGTTCCCCTGTTTGTTCAAGCGGGTTTAGCCTTCGCAAAACCCGCAGGTCGTTTTCAAACTCAAGATGCCTACAAAATATTCACTTATTTAATCTGCTCAATTTTGGTCATTGAATACGCAGTTTTCTCATTATACAAGTAATTGAGAATTTATTTTCATAATGTGAGATATAATGACTAAATCCACCCAATCCTCCTCGGGCGGCGCACAGCTTCTGGATCGCGCGGTCGTTTTGCTCGATCTTGTCGCAGACGGCGGCGTGCAGGGTGTCACGCTCAAGGAACTGACGGCCAGATCCGGCCTCAACACGGCCACCTGCCACCGCATCCTCAACACGCTGGTCGGCCACAAGCTGCTGGCCCGTGACGACAAGAAGCGCTGTTACCGGCTGGGCGCGCGCATGGCGATTTACGGCGCGCGCGCCGCCCGCGGACCCGGCATCATCAGCCGTTGCGAAGTGGCGCTCACCCGCATTCGACGCCGCACCGGCGATACCATCCACCTGATGGCACGGCTGAACCACGATTCCGTTTGCCTCGACAGGCGCGACGGCGAATGCGTGGTGCCGACGCTGACCGGGTCCATCGGCGGTTCGGTGCCGCTGGGTGTCGGTCCGGGTTCCATTGCCATGCTCGCCTTCCTCGAAGAGGACGAGCAGGAATTCATCATCCGCGCCAATATCGAGCGTTATGCCGCCTATCGCGATCTCACCGCCGACAAAGTGCGCCGGCTGATCGCTGAGACACGCGAACGCGGTTATGCAATCGATGTCGGCGAGCTTATTCCCGGCATTGCCGGCGTCTCGGTGCCGATTTTTTCTGACGGAACAACGCCAAACGCATCCCTCGGCTTCACGCTGTTAAGTGCCAAGCTGGAACCCGGCACTTTGGAGCAATACGCGATGCTGCTGAAGGAGGAAATCTCGGCGATCGTCGATCAGTAGCTGTCATCCAGCAGGCAATTGACCCAGAATTCCGAAACGCTCGCGCGGTTCGGCAAACTGACGACATGCAGGATCGAGCTGGCAATATCCTCAGGTTGGGTCAACGTATCCGACCGCGTCGCGCCTGCGAGCGGCAATCCCATATCGGTCGCGACAAAACCCGGACATATGGCGGTCGCCCGCACACCCTTGTCGAAACCGGCATGACGGATTGCATGCGACAGGCCAAGGGCTGCGAATTTCGAGACCGAATAGGCCCCTGATGCCGCCGATTTGACCCTTTTACCCGATAGCGAGGCGACAATCGCCACCCGGCCGGCGCCGGAAGCGACCAGCGGCTCCCAGCAAGCCTGCACCAGGCGCCGTGGGCCATTGACATTGACGTCCATCAACGCGGCAAATTCTTCGTCCGTCGCCTCCACCACAGTCTTGCGCGCCATGACGCCGGCATTGGCAATCACAGCGTCGATGCGCCCGAACCGCGAAAGAACGGCAGCCGCCCAATCGGCAGGCGATTGCGGGGTCAGCGCGTCATAGGCCTGCACGTGGACGAGCTCTGGGTCTGCCCATTCCGGCAGGACCGGCGTGCGCATTCCAAGCGAGACATTCCACCCGGCCTCCATGAAGGCCCGGCCCGTGGCAGCGCCGATACCGCGATTGCCTCCGGAAATCAGGACGGTTTTCCTGTCAGTCATATGGGTTTTCCTTTCTCAGGCATGGGGAAGGAGGGCAGCGCCCTCCTTGCGGGTGGCACGGTTTTCCTGCATGCGGAAATAACGAAGACGCAAACCGGGCGCGAAGGACATCAGCAAGGGCGCCTTGTGCAGCGGCTCGATTTTCAAGGAGAGATCCTTGTCCGGCACGCCGAGCGCCCATTCCGACAGGACGCCGCCCAGCATGGAGCCGGTCGGCACCCCGCGACCGGAAAGCCCCGTGCAGGCAACGATGCCGGGCGCCAGATCATAAAGCCTCGGGACAGTGCGCATCTGCATGTCCAGCTCGCCGAACCAGAAATACTCCCAACGGATTTCCTCGGTAATCTGCGGATGCAGAAATTTCAGCCGGTCCGTCAGCACCTGACGGGTATAGTCGGGATCGGCGCCACGCTGGCCCATCGGGAACATCGACGCGACAATGCGACCTTCACGGTTGTATTTGTAGACATAGATATCGCCGCGCCCATCATGCATGGTCGTGTTGCGGGGCAGGACTTTGGCGCGCGTTTCCGGATCGAGCGGCTGCGTCGCAGCGAGAAACACTTTCTTGATGCGGAAGCTTTTATCGAGGTTTTTCCAGCCGCCGACGGTGTAAGCGCCGGTGGCGAAGATCACCTTTTCAGCGAGCACGGAGCCACCCGGCGTTCGCACGGACCATTTCCCCGCCTCTGGCTGGACATCTTCAACCGGGGAAGCGGTAAATACCTGCCCGCCCTCCTGGGTAACCGCGCGCGCAAGCCCACGTGCGTAGGAAAGCGGGTTCAAATGACCGCCCTCTTCGTGAAACCAAGCGCCGTAAAAACGCGGGCTGCCGGTCATCGCCTCGACCTCGGACCGGCCGATCACCCGGCAGCGCGCGCCAGCGGTGGCATATGCATCCGACTTCATCTGCAACGCGGACATGGCGCCGGGGCGCAATGCGCCCATGATATAACCGTTCTGGACCCATTCGCAGTCTATCCCATAGGTCGAGATCATCTCGACGACGCGATCATTGGCCCGTGTCTGGCGGTGAATGAGGCGCTCTGCCCAGGGCTCGCCAAGAATTTTCCCGAGCGATAGCAGGCTGTAATAGCTGAAGGTCGGGGTGCAGTGGCCGGCATTGCGGCCCGAACCGCCAAACCCCGCCTCCTGTGCTTCGACCAGGGCAACCTTGACGCCCTTGCGCGCCAGTTCCAGCGCGGTCGTCAGCCCGGTGTAACCCGCGCCGACAACGCAGACGTCCACCTCAACGCGGCCTTCAAGACTGGCGGTCTGCGGTGCAGGCGCTGCGGTCGCAAACCACAAGGTTTGGTCAAAAGGTGAAAACTTCCCCAAATTCGTTCTCCTCAAGGCAGCCGAAGGCTATCGGGGAACGGCGAAGTTCCCGGAAAAGACATCTCGACGTGGATGGCAGATGAGCATTGCTGATTTTATATGCGTGCCAGATTTTGGAGCAAATCGTCAATCTCAATCTCATATTACGACCGGTTGAGATTTATTTTTTCATATAATGAGATTTTATTTCGCCCTCAGAAGCGCATGGCAAACTCGCGCCGCTGCGGGGTTGACTCGTGGAAAATCAAGAGATATGTCAATTTCAATTCTAATATCTCAGTTTGGAATTTGATATGTCTGTTACTCTCGAATTCCCATCGCTACCGCTGTCCGAGCTTGTCACACCGCAAGACCTGCCGGCTGACGGAAACATGACCAACAGGATCCATGCCTTGCTTCGCAAGCTGATTGTCGAGGTGAAGCTGCTTCCCGGGCGGGCTCTGTCGGAAAAGGAAATCGCGGCACTGCTGCATGTCAGCAAGACGCCGGTCCGCGAGGCCATCATTCGCCTTTCCGAGGAGGGTTTCGTGACTGTGGTGCCGCAAGGTGGCACCTATATCTCGCCGATCGACGTCCAGCGTTACATGGAGGCCTGTTTTATCCGGTTCAAACTGGAAGAAGGCGCCGTCATCGAGGCGACCAAGCGGCATTCGCTGGAAGACATCGCGCGGCTGAAAACCTGCCTTTCCCAGCAGCGCACCGCTGCTGCGGATGAGGAATTCACCGACTTCTTCCTGCTCGACGAGGAATTCCACCGCACCATCTTTTCGGCCGCCCGCCTTCCCGGCGCCTGGAGCGTCGTCAATCAGGCGAAAGGCGAAATGGACCGAATGCGCCACCTGAAGCGTGTTTTTGCGGTCCGTCGCACCGAAAAAGTAATCGAAGAACACGAAGCGATCGTGAACTCCATCGAGTCGGGCGATGTCGAAGCGGCACGCGAAGCCGTCCAGCGCCACCTCGGATCACTCGAAACCAAAATCGCAGAACTCTCCAAGAACCCGAAGATCTGGACCTTCATCGAGCAGGTCAACACGCGCGTCACGAGGAAGCGCGCGTCACGGGGGCCGAAGACGCCTGACTGAACATTCAAGGCTTTTGAGGAGGGGCCTTTCATGTCCGCAGTTCAAATCAACGACGTCGTCAAGCGCTATGGTGCTCTTGAAGTCGTCCACGGTATCAATCTTTCCATTCAGCCGCAGGAATTCGTTGTCCTCGTTGGGCCTTCGGGATGCGGCAAATCCACCACGCTGCGCATGCTGGCCGGCCTCGAAGACATTTCGGACGGCACCGTTTCAATGGACGGCCGGGTGGTCAACAAGATCGCGCCGAAAGACCGCGATGTCGCCATGGTGTTCCAGAACTACGCGCTTTACCCGCATCTGAGCGTCGCCGATAACATCGCCTTCGGCCTGCGCGTCAGGGGCGAAAAACGAGCGGTCATCGACAGGGCCGTCGCGGAAGCTGCCCAGATCCTCGGGCTCACCGAATATCTCGCCCGCAAACCGGCGGATCTTTCCGGCGGCCAGCGTCAACGCGTCGCCATGGGTCGTGCCATCGTGCGCCGGCCGAAAATCTTCCTGTTCGACGAGCCGCTCTCGAACCTCGACGCCAAGCTGCGCACCCACATGCGGGCCGAGATAAAACTGCTGCACAAGCGCATGCAGGCCACCAGCATCTACGTGACGCACGATCAGGTCGAGGCAATGACGCTGGCCGACCGCATCGTCATCATGAATGGCGGCAATATCGAACAGGTCGGCTCGCCGATGGAGGTTTTCCTCGAACCGGCCAACACGTTCGTCGCAAGCTTCATCGGCTCACCGCCCATGAACCTTCTGGACGGGACCATTGAAAAGCAGAATGGTGCCGTCAAGGTCACGCTCACGGGTGGTTCCCGGCAGCGCTTCAGCATTCCCGAAGCATTTGCGAAAAATGCGACGGATGGGCAGCCGGTCAAACTCGGTCTGCGACCCGAAATCATGTCGGTGGTGACCGAAGACGGTCGCGAAACACTGGATTGCAGCATCGACCTCGTGGAGCCCCTGGGTGCGGAGGCGCTGCTGCACGGCAAAGCCGATGGCCAGCCATTTATCGCCAAGGCGGAAACACTCTACGGCGATCACACCCTCAACGGCGTCACCCGGCTTGGCATCGATACCACCCGCATCCATGTCTTTGATGCGGCAACCGGCAGATCGCTGAAAACCCCAGGCGGGGCGCGACCATGAAAAGGAATTTTCAGGAACGCCTTCACGATCTTCAGGAAGATGTGCGCCGCGACTGGCAGCTCTACCTGCTACTGGCACCGATGATCATCTGGTTTGCGGTTTTTCTCTACAAGCCCATGTACGGGTTGGTCATCGCGTTTCAGGATTTCTCGATTTTTCGCGGCATCGCAAAGAGCCCGTGGGTTGGCTTTGAGAACTTCGCGGAACTCTTTCATAACGACATGTTCATCCGCGCCTTCTGGAACACCATAAAAATCAGCGCTCTCGGCCTGATCTTCGCGTTTCCGGTACCGATCATCCTGGCGTTGATGTTCAACGAGGTTCAAAACACCGTTGCCCGAAGCTGGGCGCAGACGATCGTTTACCTGCCGCATTTCATTTCGGTGGTGATCGTCGCCGGCATCGTCATCAACTTCCTGTCGCCGTCGATAGGCATCGTCAATCTCATGCTGAAAGGGCTGGGATTTGAGCCGCTCTACTTCCTGACCCAGCCGGAATGGTTCCGACCGGTCTTCATTGGCTCGTCCGTGTGGAAGGAAGCTGGGTTTGAATCGATCGTCTATCTCGCCGCCATCGCCGGTGTGAGCCCGACCCTTTACGAATCCGCCCGTGTGGACGGCGCCTCGCGCTGGCAGATGATCTGGCGGATCACCCTGCCCTGCATTCTTCCCACGATCGTGATCATGCTGATCATCCGCATCGGCAATCTGGTCGAGGTCGGGTTCGAATATATCATCCTGCTCTATCGCCCATCCACCTATGAAACGGCAGATGTCGTTTCCACCTTCATCTACCGCACCGGCCTGCAGGGCACCCAATACGATCTGGCGACGGCCGCCGGACTGTTCAACGCGGTTATCGCTTTCGTCCTCGTCTATTCGGCAAATCGCATCAGCCGAAAAGTCTCGTCGACATCGCTTTGGTGAGGAGCTGAAAGATGGCAAACTTCAATCTGTATTCCCGCGGCGACAGGATCTTTGGCTGGGCAAATGCCATTCTTCTGGGTCTGTTCGTTCTGTCGACGCTTTATCCCTTCATCTACGTGCTGTCGGTCTCGCTGTCTTCGGGTGCGGCCGTCACGGCTGGCCGCGTCACGCTCTGGCCGATCGATGTGACACTTGCCGCTTACGACAGGGTATTGTCCGACAGGATGTTCTGGGTCGCCTATGGCAACACGTTCATCTACACCTTCGGCGGCACGCTGATGAGCCTGCTGATCATGATCCCCGGCGCATATGCCCTTTCGCGCAAACGCCTGCGCGGCCGCACTTTCTTCAACATCGCCATCGCTTTCACGCTGTGGTTCAACGCCGGGATGATCCCCTTCTTTCTGAACATGCGCGATCTTGGACTTCTCGACAGCCGCTTCGGCATCATCCTTGGATTTGCGGCAAACGCCTTCAACGTCATTCTGCTGCGCAACTTCTTCGAAGCGGTGCCTAAATCCTTCGAAGAGGCCGCCAAGATGGATGGCGCAAGCGAGTTGCAGCTGCTGTGGAAGGTGTTCATTCCGCTTTCCAAACCCGCGATCGTCACCGTTGCGCTGTTCTGCATCGTTTCGCGGTGGAACGGTTACTTCTGGGCGATGGTTCTGCTGCGCGGCGAGGAAAAGATCCCGCTTCAGGTCTATCTGAAGCGCGTGATCGTCGATCTGAACTCGAATGACGAATTCGCATCGAGCCTGCTCACCGCCCACTATTCGTTCGAGACGGTAACGTCAGCGATCATGATCGCTTCCATCATTCCCGTCCTCATCATTTACCCCTACGCGCAGAAGTATTTCACCAAAGGAATTCTGCTGGGCGGAGTGAAAGAGTAGCAGCACAAGGGAGGAGAACCTGTGAGAGCACTACGAAAAGGCACGCCCCTACTGGCGTTGATGACAGCCGCTACCCTGGCCTTGCCGGCATCGGCGCAGGATTCAGGGAAAATTTCCAAGGATCCGCTGGAGCTTACGATCCATTTCCACTTCCGTGACAAATACGTCTATTCGGAAAAATGGCCGGTGGAGCAAAAGGCCGCCGAGATCACCAACATCCATGTCCGCAACGTCGCATCGCTGGCGACCACCAGTAGCCGCGACGCGTTCAACCTGCTGATCGCCTCGGGCAACCTTCCCGACATCGTCGGCGGCGATGCCACCGGCGGGCTGAAGGAAGACTTCATTCGCTACGGGCTGGAAGGCGCGTTCATTCCACTCGATGATCTTATCGAGGAGAACGCCCCCAACCTCAAGGCATTCTTCGACAGCCACAAGGAGATTCGTAACGCCATCTCCGGACCGGACGGCAAGCTCTATTTCATCCCTTACGTCCCTGATGGCAAGTTCTCGCGCGGCTGGTTCATCCGCCAGGACTGGCTCGACAAGCTTGGCCTGAAGCGACCGGAAACACCGGAAGAGGTCTACGAAGTTCTGAAAGCCTTCCGTGACAAGGACCCGAACGGCAACGGTCTGAAAGATGAAGTTCCCTACTTCGCCCGTGAGGAAATCGACGCCGTCCGCCTTATCAATCTTTGGGATGCGCGCGTGTCCGGATCCGAGCGTTATGGCGACTTTGCCGTTTATGACGGCCAGCTTCGTCATCCCTGGGCGGAGGAAAATTACAAGACCGGCATTTCCAACGTGGCCAAATGGTACAAGGAAGGCCTGATCGACAAGGAGATTTTCACCCGCGGCGCCCGCTCGCGCGAATATCTCTTGGGCAACAATCTCGGCGGCATGACGCATGACTGGTTTGCCAGTACCTCGACCTATAATGATGCGCTATCGCCGAAGATCGCGGGCTTTGCGCTGAAGCCTATGCTGCCACCGAAGACGGTCTCGGGCCAACGGTTCGAGGATTCCCGCCGCTTGCGTGTCCAGCCCGTCGGCTGGGCGATTTCGGCGACCAACGAACATCCGGTCGAAACCATCAAATATTTCGACTTCTGGTTCTCGCAGCAGGGCCGCATCCTGTCGAATTTCGGCGTCGAGGGGCTGACCTACGAGATGATCGACGGCAAGCCGCAGTTCAAGAAGGAAATCCTCGACAACAAGGATCCGGTGAATGCCCAATTATGGGCAGTCGGTGCAGCGATCCCGCGCGGCTACTGGATGGACTACGAATACGAACGCCAGTGGACCAACAAGATCGCGCTTGAAGGCATCGATATGTACGACAAGTGCAACTGCCTCAAGGATGAGTTCATGGGCGTTTCCCTCAACGCAGAGGAAAAGGCGACATTCGACCGCTACTGGCCGAGCATCCTCACCTACATGACCGAGATGCAGCAGACCTGGATATTGGGCGCACAGGACGTCGATGCCGGCTGGGATGCCTACAAGAAACGCCTGACCGCGCTCGGTTACGACGAGGTCATCAAGATCATGCAGTCGGCCTACGACCGTCAGTACAAAGCGGCGCAATAAAACCTTCGACCGTGATGGCGGCTTTGTCGCCGCCATCCTTTCCCTTTGCTTTTCACAGGAGTTAGAGCGCGATGAGTCCCTCTGCCCCGGCCATTTCAAGACAATCTCTTCTCGATGAACCTCGGCCCGGTTCATTGACCATTGGCTACGAGCCGAGCGAAGAATCGTTACAGACGGAAAACCCTCCGCGCTTTTCATGGCTGCCCGACATTGACGACGGCGCGCGCTACGTGTTGCGAATTTCGTCCGATCCCGGTTTCGCCGATAAAAACATGCTGGTTTTCGAAGATCTCGCGTGGAATTTCTTCACGCCGGACGAAGCCCTTCCGGACGGCCGTTATCACTGGTGTTATGCGCTCTGGGAACAGAAGTCCGCATCGCCTGCTTCCAACTGGAGTACCGTGCGCAGCTTCGAGATTAGCGCTTCGCTGCCGAAAACGCCGTTGCCCGGCCGACAGGCCCGTCATGCCGCAGCCCACACAAGCCATCCGCGGCTCTGGCTCAATCCGGAACAATTGCGCTCCTTTTCGGAAACCGTTGCCAAGGACCCCAACCATTGCGGCTGGTCCGAATTCTACGAAAAATCGGTCAAACCCTGGCTGGAGCGGCCGGTCATGCCGGAACCACAGCCTTATCCCAACAATATGCGCGTCGCCGCACTCTGGCGGCAGATGTATATCGACTGCCAGGAAGTGATCTATGCGATCAGGCACCTGGCCATTGCCGGCCGCGTGCTTGGACGCGACGATCTGCTCGATGCATCCCGCAAGTGGCTGCTGGCAGTCGCCGGCTGGGATCCGAAAGGCGCAACGTCAAGGGCCTATAATGACGAGGCGGGTTTCCGTGTCGTCGTGGCGCTCGCCTGGGGTTATGACTGGCTATACGACCATCTGAGCGAAGACGAGCGAAAGACCGTGCGCTCGGTTCTTCTCGAACGGACGCGGGAGGTCGCAGACCACGTCATTGCACATGCCCGCATCCACGTGTTTCCCTATGACAGCCACGCGGTCCGTTCGCTTTCGGCAGTCCTGACACCGGCCTGTATCGCGCTTCAGGGCGAAAGCGACGAGGCGGGCGAATGGCTGGATTATACCGTTGAATTCCTTGCAACCCTCTATTCTCCCTGGGCTGGAACCGACGGCGGCTGGGCGGAAGGGCCGCATTACTGGATGACCGGCATGGCCTATCTCATCGAGGCCGCCAATCTGATCCGCTCCTATATCGGTTACGACCTTTATCAGCGGCCCTTTTTCCAGAACACCGGGCGCTTCCCGCTTTACACCAAGGCGCCGGGAACCCGCCGCGCCAACTTTGGCGACGACTCCACGCTTGGCGATCTTCCCGGCCTGAAGCTGGGCTACAATGTCAGACAATTCGCGGGCGTTACCGGCAACGGCCATTACCAATGGTATTTCGATCACATCAAGGCCGATGCGACCGGCACCGAAATGGCCTTCTACAATTACGGCTGGTGGGACCTGAACTTCGACGATCTCGTCTATCGTCACGATTATCAGCAGGTGGAGGCCGTCTCGCCTGCCGACCTGCCAGCACTCGCCGTTTTCGACGATATCGGTTGGGCGACCATCCAGAAACACATGGAAGACCCGGAACGGCATCTGCAATTCGTTTTCAAATCCAGCCCTTACGGCTCGCTAAGCCACAGCCATGGCGACCAGAATGCCTTTGTCCTCTATGCCTACGGCGAGGATCTGGCGATCCAGTCGGGTTACTACGTGGCGTTCAACTCGCAGATGCATCTGAACTGGCGCCGTCAGACACGGTCGAAAAACGCCGTCCTGATCGGCGGCAAAGGCCAATATGCGGAAAAGGACAAGGCGCTTGCCCGCCGCGCCGCCGGTCGCATCGTTTCGGTCGAGGAAAAGCCGGGACATGTCCGTATCGTCGGTGATGCGACAGCTGCCTATCACGTCGCAAACCCGCTGGTTCTGAAAGCGCAGCGCGAAATTCACTTTGTCAACGACAGCTATTTCGTGATGGTCGACGAGGTGGAGTGCTCCGAACCCCAGGAACTGCAATGGCTTTGCCACACGGCAGGGGCACCGCAGACCGGCAGGTCGAGCTTTCGCTACAATGGCCAAAGGGCGGGCTTTTACGGCCAGTTTGTCTTCTCGTCCGCCGGCACACCCCAGATTGCGGCCATCGAAGGGTTTCCGGGCATCGATCCGAGCGAGTTCGAGGGTCTCGATATCCACCATCACGTCTGCGCCACGGTTCCAGCGGCCACCCGTCATCGGCTGGTCACCCTTCTCGTGCCTTACAGCCTGAAGGAGCCAAAACGCATCTTCAGCTTCATCGACGATCAGGGTTTTTCGACCGACATCTATTTCAGCGATGTCGACGACGAGCGTTTCAAGCTCTCCCTTCCCAAGCAATTCTAACCATACGAGGTTGTTCAAATGCAGCGTTTTACCAACAGGACCGTTGTTGTCGCCGGTGCCGGCCGGGATATAGGCCGGGCATGCGCCCTTCGTTTTGCGCAGGAAGGCGCCAATGTCGTCCTCACCTATCATGGTGCGGCTGAAGGTGCGGCCACCGCCGTTGCCGAAATCGAAAAGCTCGGCCGTTCGGCTCTGGCAATCAAGGCGGATCTGACAAATGCAAGCGAAGTCGAGGCTGCGATTTCCGCCGCTGCGGACAAATTCGGCGAGATCCATGGCCTCGTCCATGTTGCCGGTGGCCTTATCGCTCGCAAGACCATCGCGGATATGGATGAAGCCTTCTGGCATCAGGTGCTCGACGTCAACCTGACGTCGCTCTTCCTGATAGCCAAGGCCGCGCTGCCGAAAATGGCAAAAAACGGAGCGATCGTCACCTTCTCGTCGCAGGCGGGCCGGGACGGCGGTGGCCCGGGTGCGCTCGCCTATGCCACCTCCAAGGGTGCCGTGATGACCTTTACCCGTGGCCTTGCCAAGGAAGTCGGCCCCAATGTTCGCGTGAATGCCGTCTGCCCCGGCATGATTTCGACCACCTTCCACGACACCTTCACCAAACCGGAGGTGCGTGAAAGGGTGGCAGGCGCCACATCGCTGAAGCGGGAGGGATCGAGCGAAGACGTTGCCGGTCTTGTGGCTTTCCTTGCGTCTGACGACGCCGCCTATATCACCGGCGCCTGCTATGACATCAATGGCGGCGTCCTGTTCTCCTGATATCCCGGTAAAACCATGTCCGTATCGTTACCCAGGGCGAGCCGGATTGCCGTTCTCGGCACTTCGCTCGTCCAGCAGAACCATATTGGCGACACAACCGCGCTTGCCACATCGGCACGCGGTTGGATGAGCTGGGCCGAAGTATTGTCGCATGGCAGGCTTTGCTGCCCGGTCCACCATGATGCATCCGTGCCGCCCGGCTGGGAGCCGAGCAATCGGCCGGGTGTCACCAGGTTCTTTTCCGGCCTCAATTTCGGGGTTTCCGGTCAGAAGGCAATCGAGATTGAACGACGGCTGCCGCGACTGCTGCAATCGGATTTCGATCTGATCATCGTCGATGCCGGCACCAACGACATGATGGTGGAAACACGCCAGACGATTGCGGATACGCGGGCGCGGATCGTTTCGGCTTTGCTCGACGCGGGCAAGACGGTCATCCTGCTCCCGATCCTCGCCCGTGGCATTGGGAAATGGCCGGCCGGCGGTGCGGAGCGGGCAAAGGCGCACTGGATCAACCGGCAGAGTATCGAATTTGCCGCAAACCACGCCAATTGCCATGTCTTCGACTGGAACGCGGCCTGGGTCGATCCCGAAAGCGAATTCGGCGAGCCCTATCAAGGCTATTCCGACGACGGCACCCATTTTGCGGTAACAGGTGCCTTTGCCGTCGGAAAATTGCTTGCGACCTATCTGGAAACGATCGTGCCCCGTGCACCGGCCCGCATCCTGGCGAGAGACGATCGTTTCGACCCGGTGAACAACCCGAGCGGCAATCTGACATCGGATTTTTCGACCCTGACTGTCACCGAAACCGGTGAGCAAAACCACCGTCTCGGCGGTCAGCTTGTCCATCCGGGCACGGGCTTCTGGATTGAAGCCATCTGCGATGTGGAGGTGCCGGCGCATGAGGACGTGCTCGGAATATCGCTCCGTCTGAAAGATGTCGCAGCCGAAGGACAGGAGGCAGCAGCCCTTGCGCCTTTCCGCGCTGAGGACGGCACATTTTTTCCTTTCCCGGCGAGCCAATGGAGCGGGGCGCTCAGAACCCCGCCCCTGAAACTCAAGGCAGGTGAAGCCGCTCCCGAACTTTTTCTCGATGTGATCCTGCGGCCCGGTTCCCGGCCAATCAAAATCGAGGTTGCCCGCATCGAGGTCCGCCCTGTTTCAAGCCCGGTGCGCCCATGAGACAATCTCACGCCAAACCACGGCTGTTGATCGCCATGCGCCGCGAGCTTCCCGAAGGTTTCTTCGGTTCGCGCGAATGCGCACGGTTGAATGCCGTTACCGACATCATTCCGGGTTTCCCCTATACGGATTTCGACACGGCAGCGGGTGCAAAAGCACTGGCTGAGGCGGATATTCTGCTGGCTGCCTGGGGCACGCCGTCCCTGACGCGCGAGCGCCTTGCCCGTGCTCCAAGGCTTAGCATGGTTGCCTATGCCGCATCATCGGTACGCACCGTTGCACCTGCCGAATTCTGGGAAACCTCCGATATTCTCATCACCACGGCGGCATCCGCCATGGCCGTTCCGGTCGCAGAATTTACCTATGCGGCAATCATCATGTGCGGCAAGGATGTGTTTCGTCTGCGCGACGAACACAGGGCCGAGCGCGGCACCGGCGGTTTCGGCAGCAGGCGTGGCATGAGCCTGCCCTATCTCGGCAATTATTCGCGCAAGGTCGGCATTGTCGGCGCCTCACGCATTGGCCGGCTGGTCATGGAGATGCTGGCGCGCGGACAATTCGAGATCGCCGTTTATGACCCCTACCTTTCAGCTGAAGAGGCAGCCGCACTTGGCGCGACGAAAATGGAGCTCGACGGGCTTCTCGCCTGGTCCGATGTGGTCTCCCTGCACGCGCCGATCCTGCCGGAAACCCGCCATATGATCGGCGCCCGCGAACTGGCGCTGATGGCCGATCATGCAATCTTCATCAACACGGCACGCGGCTGGCTGGTCGATCACGACGCCTTGCTGGCCGAAGCGCTGTCCGGGCGGCTGCGTATCCTGATCGATACGCCGGAACCGGAACCCTTGCCGACGGATAGCCCGTTCTACGATTTGCCCAATGTCGTGCTCACGCCGCATATTGCCGGAGCGTTGGGAAATGAATTGCGGGCACTTTCCGATCTCGCCATCACGGAGATCGAACGTTTCGTCACGGGACTTGCGCCACTTTACCCGGTCCATAGGCTGGATATGGAGCGGATGGCATGAGCGCTTTCAACTATTGTTTTTCGACACTCGGCTGCTCCGAACTCAGTCTGCGCGAAACGGCCGATCTGGCACAGCGGCATGGCATCACAAATGTCGAATTGCGCGCACTCTCCGGTACTGTCGACCTGATTCAGGCACTCGCAGCCGAGTTTGGCACCCCTGCCAAATTTGCAGCCTTTCTAACCGAACGCGGTCTTAGGGTTGCTGCCCTCAACACATCCATGCGTCTGTTCGGCAGCACAGACCTTTCCGCCGTCTTGCCCTTCATTGACTGGGCGGAAGCTGCTGGAATTGTCTATCTGCGCATCTTCGACGGTGGCAAACAGGTGGGACCGGCCGAGATGACACAGGCATCGGGCCTGTTGGACGACTGGCAGGCGCTGCGACAATCACGCAGGCTGAATGTCGACCTGATGATCGAGACCCACGATGCGCTGGCGGATTTAAACCAGCTTCTCGCCTTCATCGAATGCGCGCCGGCAGCAAAAATCTTGTGGGACACCCACCATACATGGGCCAAGGGCACCGATCTCAAAACCCTCTGGCACCACGCCGCGAAAAACATCGTCCATCTGCACGTCAAAGACAGTACGACAGACAGCAACGGTCAACGGCGCTACGTATTGCCCGGCCAAGGCGATTTTCCCATCGCAGACCTGCTTTCGCTTTTACAGTCCGATGAACGGCAGGTCCCCCTCAGTCTGGAATGGGAACGCCATTGGCATCCCGAACTGCCACCCCTGCAAGATGCGCTGAAGGCCGCGCGCAGCTGGTGGCGCCAAGGAGCATTTTGATGCGCATAGCCGAAATTCACCTCACGCCGGTCGCCATTCCCGACAAGCCGCTGCTCAATTGCAAAGGCGTACATCAGCCCCATGCGCTGCGCACCGTCATCGAGGTCATATGTGACGACGGCACGGTGGGCCTCGGGGAAAGTTACGGAAGCATCAAGGCGCTGAACGGGTTGCGGCGAGCGGCCCCTGCCCTGATCGGGCTTGACCCGTTTCATCTTCACGAGCTGAAAACCCGCGTCATCACCGCACTGCCCGAAGGCGGCGGCATCAATGCCAAATCGGCGGTGGCGGACCACAGGCTGACGGACGTGGTGACCTCGGCCTTTGAAGTGCCCTGCCTCGACATTCAGGGCAAGCTGCTTGGGCGACCGGTCTCGGACCTGCTCGGCGGCGCCGTTCGTACCAGCGTGCCCTTCAGCGCCTACCTGTTTTTCAAATTCGCCGCCCATATCGGCGAGGCCCCGGATGAATGGGGAGAAGTTCTCACGCCTGATCAGATGGTTGGCGAAGCCCGCAGGATGGTCGACACATACGGTTTCCAGTCGCTGAAGCTGAAGGGCGGCGTCCTGCATCCCGATCTCGAGATCGAGACGATGCTGAAGCTCCGCGAGGCCTTTCCCGATCATCCACTGCGGATTGACCCCAACGGTGGCTGGACTGTGGACACGGCCATCTACATCGCCCGCAAGCTTGAAAACATTCTCGAATATCTCGAGGACCCGGTGATCGGCATGGACCAGATGGCGCAGGTCGCAGCCGCGACGTCGATCCCGCTCGCCACGAACATGATCGTCCTGGAATTCGATCAAATCGCCGCCGCCTTCCGCAAGAACGCGGTGCAGATCGTGCTATCCGATCACCATTATTGGGGAGGACTGCGCGCTTCGACCCATCTCGGAAAAATCTGCGAGACACTCGGGCTTGGAGTTTCCATGCATTCCAACTCGCATCTCGGCATTACCCTTGCGGCAATGACCCATGTGGCCGCCGCCACACCGAACCTGAGTTTCGACTGCGACACGCATTACCCGTGGACCGGCGTCGACGTGATCGAGGGCACTCCATTCACGTTCCGTGGCGGTCGCCTCGATGTCCCCAAAGGCCCGGGACTGGGCGTCACGCTCGATCGGCGGAAACTCGCCGCACTTGCGGCACTCTATGAACAGACCGCGATGAAAGAACGGGACGACACGGCGTATATGAAGCTGTTTGACCCCACCTATGAGAGACGTGTGCCGCGCTGGTAAAGAGAACCCGGCATGTTGCAGGCTCCTAAAGCGGTATGATCCTCCTCAACTTTGAGGCAGCACTTTGGTCTTGTCTGTCCAGAGCGTGGCCATCGCGTCGGCAATCCGGTTTGCGGCCATCGTCGAGAAAATGGTACCCGCGTCCCGCTCACACTAGCGGCGAACGATGCGGCAACGGATTTCGGCTCAACCTGGGGGCGCGTCGTCCCGGTTGCTACCGTCACCGACTATCTTCAGCCGCCGCACGCGGGTCCTGTCGCGAAGAAGGTGCGAGGCTGGCGATCGGCGCTAGTCTTCCGGTGCCAGCGGAATCATCGGTCGATTGTTTTTCATCGAGGGCGACAAACAAACTGCGGGCGGTCTCCGCTTCGATCTCGCCGCGCAACGCCGCACCACATGCCTTGAGTGCGATGGAATGCGCGCTGTCCCTGTTCGTCGCCGGCCACTCTGAAAGGTGCCGGTAGGCTTCCAACACGTTTATCGTGTGTCTGGTCATATCGCTCTTCGGCGCTGTTGGCGGCGCGGGTTTGATCTTCTCATCAACGGATAAAATCTGCCCGTGCGACATAACCAGCAATAGGGTTCGCCAGCCCGCGCACTTTCCTCATCCACCGTGACGGCATAAGCGGCAACGCCGATGTGGCGCGCGGCCATGGCGCCCGCCATTTTTTCGGCTGATGCAGCATTTGACGCCTGCCGCATTTCGCCGGGCACAATACGGCCACGGCTGTTCTTGAACTGCACTACGATAATCTTCTCAGCATCCAACATATCTGTCGCCTTTATATTTGTTCTGACGTCATTCCTTTTTGCGAGTGAAGTCAAGCTCACTGCGAACAGGAATTTCGCCAGTCCTGGCGGGGCATTTCAAGGATTTACTAATCCATAAGGGCATCAACTGGGTTTCAGCTACCAAAAGGATAATGTCACTAACTTGGGCGTATTGCTTTTTCGTATCGTGAGCGCCCTCTAGTCCTTACGACCAGCTTACGCCTGTTCACGTCATAGTGCTCACTTCAGACGGGGCGCATGGCGGGAGAAAAAAGCGTGAGGATGATCTTCCTGAACAGATACGGTTTCCCCGACCAGTCGGCGACAAGCCGGATGATATCGTCGATCGCATTTTCGCTGGCGCAGCGCGGCATGAACGTCACGGTCGTTGCAAGTCGCGAAATACACAATCATCCCGGCAGCGTGTTACCGGCAACCGAGACCGTTCGGGGTGTCGAGATCAAACGGCTCGCAAGCGGCCGCTTCGGACGGCACAGCCTTGTGCGCCGGAGCATTGATT
Source organism: Agrobacterium sp. (assembly GCA_034519725.1). Lineage (GTDB taxonomy): Bacteria > Pseudomonadota > Alphaproteobacteria > Rhizobiales > Rhizobiaceae > Agrobacterium. The sequence continues at coordinate 2,913 of JAXHOC010000040.1, read as the reverse complement.
ACCTTCTTTTTCAGGTGCTGGCATTCGTCTGGCTTCTGCGCAATGTCGGGGCGACGGATACGGTGGTTGTCTGCACCGATCCTCCGCTCCTCTCCGTGACGAGCAGCATCGCGATCCGCCTCAAGGGCGCCTGCATGGTGAACTGGATCATGGATCTTTTTCCGGAGACCGCGATAGAGCTCGGGTTTTTCAGGAAACGGGCACGATGGCTTGCGGCATGGCTGACGCTCGCGCGCAGCAGATACGCTGCGGTCGCGGAATGGTGGTTTGCCCGACCAGCCAGTCGGCCCCGTTATTTTCACGCAGAGGCTGACAAAGGATCGCATCAGCGTCCTGCATCACTGGTCGGATGGCGAGGAAATCTATCCCGTCTCACCCAGGGACAACAGCCTGCGCAAGGCGTGGGGACTGCAGGATAAATTCGTCGTCGGTTATTCGGGAAACTTCGGGCGGGCGCATGAATTCGGGACGATGCTGGCAGCCGCGAAACGCCTCGAGCACCGGCCGGATATCCGCTTCCTGCTCGTTGGCGGCGGACACCAGCATGCGGCCGTCAAGGCCGCCGTTGACGATCTCGGTCTTCAGAACGTCATCTTCAAGCCGCAACCAGTTGAAGTGCTGCCGAAAGCCTGAGCGTTGCTGATGTGCACCTGGTCTCGCTGCTGCGGAACTGGAGCATTTACATCCATTCCCAGCAAATTTTATGGCGGTACAACGGCGGGGCGGCCAGCGATCTTCGTCGGCGATACCGATGGGGAGGTGCCGCGCGTTCTCAAAGCCAGGGGATGCGGCGGCAACGTCGAAATTGGCGAGACCGACAAGCTCGCCGCTTATCATCGAAACCTCTGTGACATTCCAGGGCCTGAAAGCGATGGGGGATGCGGCGAGGCGGCTGCTTTGTGCCGAATATTCCGAGAGAAGGCGGCGGATGCATGGGCGGCGCTGATTGCCAGATTTGCAGACTGCCGAGCCTTCCAGCCCTACCTGCTCAGGTAGCGCCATGAAAGACAAAGTCGTCGTCCAGCCAGCAGCGCCCGCATACGTAGTGCCGAGAATATTCGCCTCCGCTGGCCGCACGGTACCTGGATATATGCGCGACGGCGTGGCCCCGGATCATCAACTCGCTGCCGACGCGCCCGCCTGTCCGCCGCTGTCAACGGGTTGGCCGGCCGGCTGCTGAGCGTTGCGTCAGCGCTGTTGACGGTGTTTTCAGTTTGCTTCGCTCCGTGCTGCGGCCATGCGCACGAAGGATGTTGTCGAGGAAACCTGCGTACGATCTGGGCCGGGTCGATTTTTCCGAAATGGTCGCCAGCGCGAACATGGTGCCGCCGAGGCTTTATGCCTTCAGCGGCGACGCACTCGAACAGATGCAGGCAACAAAAGCAGCAGGAAGCTGTGGACCGCCATCGAGCAGATGATCGCGCCGCGCGATGTCGTCGAAGCGCTTTTGAGCCGGAAATGAAGCGGTTTCCCGCGGGCGGGTCCGTGCGGAGAACCCGCATGCGCGTCTCTTCGCCGATCGGGGAAAAAGCCGAGTGGCGCCTTGTCATCGTCTGCCCGTCGTTCGTCCACCAGGCATTCGTCCGCCTGTGGCGAGCCGGAAGACCGGTGTGTCCATTCCCTATGGGGTCAATGCGGCGGCGCTGTCGACAGACCGGCACCGCAGGGCGATCAGGTTCTGACCGTGGGCGAGGTCGGGCTGCGCAAGGGCTCGCCCTATGTCGTGGAGCCGCCCGATTGATGGAAGGTGCCGCCCGTTTCCGCACCGCATGGCGAGGCCGTTCGCTTGGGCGAAGACGCGCTCAAGCAGCAGATTTCACCGTGGTCGAGCTGCGGGATCGTACCGCGCTCGCAGATCGCCGAGGAATTTCGGTGAGCCGGATGTCGCTCTGCTGCCCGTCGCTCTGCGAAGGTTTCCGCAACTACCGTCTATGAACTGACGAGCTGCCGTGTAACCACCGAAAATACCGGCAGCGTCGTTCGATGCGGTGTCGGTTCCATCGTTATCCACTGCGATCCCAAGGCTATCGCGACTGCGGTGCGTCTGCTCGCCGACAATGCCGAACTGCGGCAGAGCGCCAACGCCCTGTTACGCGCACGGCCGAACATAACGTGGAATCTATGGCAACGACTTCTTGCGGCCCTGTCCGGCCCGCATCTGTCGCGTTCGCCAAGGTCGTAGCATGACGGACGAGGCGCGCTACCTGGGGAACTACGAGATATGAAGATCATCCACGTCATCGCTTCGATTGATCCCAAACATGGCGGGTTGCAGGCGTTGCGCTACGCCTTGCCGCCGCACGAGGCCGGACTGGGTCTGGGTGTGAATATCGTCAGCTATGGCGACGCCGCCATCGAGGCGCAGGTCAAGAAATCGGTCGCAGCATACCGCATTTCGAGAATATCCGCTGGCATCTCCTGCCGCCGCTTAAGCGAGCTGGAACCTGTTCTGCTTTAAGGGCCGGCGGGTGCTGGAAAGACGTGCTGAAAGATGCATCCTTCATGCCATATTCACGGGGTATGAACCTTTTCTGCTTTACCAAGCTCGCCCGCGCCGCTGGCGTGCCTTACTGCATTGCCCGGCCGGCATGCTGGATCACTGGAGCCTTGGGCAGCGATCGTGGAAAAGTCGCCCTGATGCTCTGTTATCGCAAGATGCTGAACGAAGCCGCTTCCGCCATCTTTTGAACGTCGATAAAGGTGGCAGCGGTTGGGGCGCTGAATTTTCAGGCGCGAAATCTGATCATACCGAATGGTGTTTTTGCCGAGGAATTCGATCCCCTGCCAGCGAGGACATTTCAAGCGGAAAATCGGCCTGGCGCATGGCAGGCGTTACGCATTCTGTTCCTTTCACGCCTGCACATCAAAAAGGGTGTCGATATTCTCGCCACCGCCTTTAGCAATAAGTAACTT